>DAOUGI010000066.1:0-163482 GCA_034429215.1 Anaerolineae bacterium
AACCTTGAAACGGGCGTCACCGTCGACGGCTTTTACCACTGGCTGTCGATCACCGGCACCGTCGCCCTCGATGGCAGCGGCACCCTCATGCAGTTCAACCACCCCGGTTGGATCAACTTTAACGACTGGAAATATCACCCTGAGGTCGAGGATACTGTCCAGTTGGAAGAGGTTGGCAACGGCTGGGGCAGCTCCTACGTCTTTTCCTGGGACGAGTGGACCAGGTCCCTCGACTATGGTTGGCAGGTAGGCGCTACCAATAACACCGATAACCATTCCGACCAGTGGGGCTGCATCGGTCCCAACCGCACCGGCGTCGTCATGGCTGCCTTGACGCGCTCTGACCTGATGGACGCGCTGCATGCCCGCCGCACCTTTGCCGCGGAAGACAGCAATGCAGACCTGTTCTTCAAAGCCAACGGCTACTGGATGGGCTCTGAAATCGCCAACACCGGCCAGATCGCCTTCCATGTGTGGGGCAGCGATCCCGATGGCGAGCTGACGACCCTCGTCCAACTATACACTGCCAATGAGCAACTCATCGCCGAGATTCAGCCCAACACCGCCGATTTCGACTGGAGCTTAAACCAGACGATCTCTGCCGGTGTGCACTATTACTTTGTGCTGGTGGTCCAGGACGATGGCGACCGGATCGTCTCGTCGCCCATCTGGACCCAGGGTGTAGAGGATGTCCGGCTGACCGACCTCACCATCCAGCCGTCCTTGCCGACTATCCATAACCCCAGCCTGCTGTCGGCGCGGGTCACCAATCGGGGCGCTACTGCCCAAACGTTGACCGTCAACTTTTCGGCAGACGGCATCCCCATCGGCCAGGTGCCGGTCACCGTTGAGCCGTGCACAGTCGGGCCGTGCGCTGATGCTTATGCCACGATCTCCTGGCAGCCGGTCATTACCGGCTCGGTTACGGTACTTGCCGCCCTGGAAGGGGTTCCGGCCGGCGATAACCTCGATGATAACAGCCGTGAGTTGGACCTCTACGTCACCGACGAGTGGGTCCCGCTCGTCCTGATCGACACCGGTCACAATAACATCGGCGTCGATCCTCATGGCATCAGCCAGTTTGTCGACGACATGACCTTGCACGGCTATAACGTGCTCTTTAACCTCGACGAGCTCACCGCTTCGGACCTCAGTACCCAGACGGTCAGGCTGCTGATCCTCAACGCCTACGGTCCCGATCCGCTCACCGCTGCTGAGACGCAGGCAGTCGCCGATTTCGTCGCGGCGGGCGGCAGTGTGTGGCTTAACAGCATGTCCGACTATACAGGCAAGGTGTGGTGGGCCTACGACCTTGCCGATCGGATGAACGCTCTCGTATCGGCCATCGAGACTGAGGCCGGCGAGCTGATCCCGATCCGCTTCAACGACGACGAGGTGCTCGACGGCGACGACAACAACGGCTACCCCTGGGGCATCCTATGGCACAACTTCCCGGTCAGCAACACCACCGGCGTGGGAATGAATGTGGTGCAGATGCAGTCGTGGTCCGACGCCTCCTTGATGGACCGCAGCGGCCAGGCGCTGACCGAGAGCGACCTGGGGGACAACGGCTTTATGATGGTCTTGGGCGACTTGGACCCTGGTTTTGGCACCTACGGCGAGGCCAACCGCACCCACAACACCGACGCCGAGGGCTCTGGCTATCCAACTAACGACGCCTATATCTATCTGGCGGACGAGTACCTGGCTGCCGGCGCCGGTTATGACCTGACGGGGGAGGCGGGGCGGTTGTTCTTCTACGGCGACTCGAACGACCCGTTCAACGTCTTTGCCTACGTCGCCGGCGACGGCAAGCAGAACGAGCTGTTCAACCTCGAAGTTGTCATGTGGCTGATGGGCGAGCCGCTTCAAAAGATGACCGTGGCCGAGGCCCGCTACGATCCAGAGTTGGACGACACCCCAGAGACCCTGGACCGCCTGGTATGGGTCGAGGGAATGGTTACTGCCGGCTACGGTGAGTTCTTTGACGTGCTGTATGTCCAGGACAACACCGGTGGCATCACCGTCTTTGCCCCGGCAGGCAACGCCTCGGGTGCGATCGAATCAGAGTTCAATCGCGGCGACTGCGTCCGCGTCGTCGGCACCGTCGACGTCTACCAGGGCGACACTGAGATCCAATTCTTCGAGACCGAGCAGGTGCACGTGCTGGAAGCCAACTGCGTTTACAGCCCTAACCTGAGCCTCGATGGCTCGATGCTCATGCCCCTGACCACCTACAGCGCTTCGCAAGAGATCAACGAAGGCTGGCTGGTGGTCGTCACCGGGACGGTGACGGCCAAGTCGGGGAGCGACAGCGTCTGGCTGGACGACGGCAGCGGGCCGGTGCGCCTGTTCCTCGACGGCTACAACGGCACATGGGACGACGTGCAGGTCGGCAACCGGCTGATGGCTGCCGGTATGACGTCGGAGGATGGCGCGGGCCAGCGCATCCGCATCCGCAACCACGGCGCTCACCCGCTGCTGCCCGACGACGTGCGCCTGCTGCCGGCGTTGAGCAAAGAGGTTACGCCCACGGAGAATGTGCCTTTGGGTGGGGTGGTAACCTACACTATCGTCATCACCAATCCCAACCAGAGTTACGCCTTCCCGATCGAGATGACTGACGCCCTGCCGGTCGAAGTGGACTTTGGCGGCTGGGTCGTGCAGCCGGCCGGCGCCTCGGTGATCGGCGATGTCGTGACCTGGCAGGGCAACGTGGCGGCCGGTGGACAGGTGGAGATGGTCTTTACGGCGACCGTCGGCACCGATCCCTCCTTCCACGGGCTGACCGTCACCAATACTGCTGCCTTTAGCTCAGAGACCGCCGGCAACGCTGCAAGCGCCGCCGCTTTCGTCATCGTAGAAGCTCCGCCCAGTCTGGCTATCGTCAAGGATGTCGCGCCTGAGGGCGACGTGATTCTGGGCGGTGTGGTGACTTTTACCATTACGATGGTTAACAGCGGGGAAGGCCAAGCGACCGGTGTAGTGATGACCGACATCTTGCCGGTCGAGGTCAGCTTTGGAGGCTGGCTCGTGCAGCCTGCCGGTGCAATCCAGGCCAATGATATGATCACCTGGACCGGCGACATCCCCGCCGCGCCGGGTCAAGTTGCCCTGGCCTTCACCGCAACTGTCGGCACCGATCCCGCCTACGTGGGCCGGACGGTGACCAACACAGCTACCTTTGTCTCCGACAACGCGGGAACCCACTCGGATGATGCGGCTTTTACCATCGTCGCCGTGCCCGTACCCGACCTGAGCGCCTCGACCAAGGTGTCGGCATACCCCGGCCAGCAGGTCAAGCCCGGCGATCTGGTGACCTACACGATCACGCTGAATAATGCCGGCGATGGGGATGCCACGGCCAACGTCACCGACGTCCTGGGACCCTACTACACCGTATACGATGCCATGGACCTGACCGAGTCGCCGGCCGGCACGCTGACCTGGAGCGGGGTGGTACCGGCCGGGCAGCAGGTGGTACTGCACTTTGTTGTCCAGGTCGCGGGACTGGGCGACCTGCCGGTCGGCATCACCGTCCTGGATAACAGCATGCTGATAGACGACGGCGTGCATCCGGCGTTCCAGGTATCTGACTTGACGCCTCCGTCGGTGCGGATCTACGGCATCTACATGCCGCTGGTCGCGCGTAACTACTAGGATAGGATCGAAAAGGTGCCTGGCGACCGGTCGCCAGGCACCTTCTCCTCTGTGAGGGCTAACAATGGAACAGATTCGCGTTCTTGGACTCTCCGGCAGTCCGCGCCGGAGGGGCAATACCGAGACCTTGGTAGACGAGGTGCTGCGAGGCGCCGAGCAAGCCGGCGCCGCGGTAGAGAAGGTGATCCTGAGCGAATGCGAGATCGCGCCGTGCGATGGCTGTGGCGCGTGTGAAGCCAGCGGCGAGTGCGTTCATCAGGACGACATGGAATCGTTGTTCGACAAGATGAGGCGCAGCCAGGTATGGGTCCTGGGCACCCCGGTCTACTGGTGGGGGCCAAGCGCCCAAATCAAGCTGTTCATCGACCGCTGGTATGCTAAGGTTTTCCTGGACGAGGACAAGGCGATCTTTAAAGGGCGGCGGATCATCCTAGTCATCCCCATGGGCGACGGGGATGACCGTACCGCCCGACACACGGTGGGCCTGTTCACCGACGCCCTGGCGTATGTGGAGGCGGACCTTGTCGCCACGGTGTTGGCGCCGGGCGTCGACGAACGTGGCGAGGTGACCGGCCACGCTGATGTGATGGCTGCGGCCCGGCAGGCCGGGCACCAGGCGGTAAGCGCTCACAAGAGGTGATGTATGACGGTGCTCCATGCCCAGATTAATGCTCTGGAAGAGGCGCTGAAACGGCTGCGTACCGGCGACTTTCAGGTTTTTGGCCAACTGCCGGCGATGCTAGACGACCTGCGGCAGCGCGCAGATGACCTGGAGCGCCGCCAGGCAGAGCTGATCTCCTTGTATGAAGTAGGGCAAGAGATCGTATCGATCTTGAATCTGGATCAACTGCTGGAATCGATCCTGAGCCGGGCCATCGTCCTGGTGGGCGCCGAGCGGGGGTTCCTGATGCTGCAGGAGCGGAACGACTTTGTAGTAGCCGCGGCCCGCCAATTCGCTCAGGGTGAGGTGGACGATGCCCAGACGGAAGTCAGTTACGGCATCATCCGCCGGGTCCTGGCCAGTCGGGAACCGGTGCTGACCACCAACGCCCAGGAAGATCCGCGCTTTCAGACGAGCCAAAGCATCATCGCCTACCAGATCCGGTCGGTGCTGGCCGCGCCGCTGCTGGCCAAAGAGGAGCTGATCGGCGCTATCTATGTAGACACACGCCTCAGCGCCAGGCTTTTTGGCGAAAGCGACCTGGCCCTTCTGTCGGCCATGGCCAACCAAGCGGCGGTGGCCATCCAGTTGGCCCGCTTGTATGAGAACCTTCAAGCCCGCAACCGCGAGCTCCAACAGGCGCTGCATGAGCTGCAGGAGGCTCAGGATGAGCTGATCCGCGCCGAGCGGCTGTCGGTTGTGGGGCGCATGGCGTCCAGCATCATCCACGACCTGAAAAACCCAATGACCACGATCAAGGGGTACGCCGCCCTTTTGGGCCGGGAGGACCTGGATCCCGAGGCGCGCGGGCGATTCTCCGGGATCATCACTAATTCGGTCGATACCTTTGTCCAGATGACGCAGGAGATCCTCGACTATGCCCGCGGCGGCGGCCCGCTGCAGCCACAGGAGATCCAGGTGGGGGATTTCATCAAAGATCTGTGCACCTTTATCGAGCGCGACTTTAGCGACAAGGGCCTTACGCTTGTCCGTGATCTGCACTACACCGGCCCGCTGCTGGTGGATGAGATCAAGCTGAGGCGTGCCCTGTACAACATCGCCAGCAACGCTCGGGATGCCATGGAAGCCGGCGGCAGCCTGACCATCAGCACCAGCCGCGCCGGCGACAGCGTCGAGCTCTGTCTGCGCGACACCGGCCCCGGCATTCCAGAGACCATCCGCGATACGCTATTTGAGCCGTTCGTCACCTGTGGCAAAGCGATGGGCACCGGCCTGGGTCTGGCCATCGCTAAAAAGACGATAGAGGATCACGGTGGGGCTATCGTTGTGGACAGTATTCTGGGACAGGGGGCGACCTTCACCGTGAGGCTTCCGTTCAGTTAGAAAGCTCGGAAAATTGCTAGAGCGCAAGGCCGGAGGCGCTGACCTATTAAGCCGTGAAGAGGTGCCGGCCGGCCTGCCCGCCCGCCGGGCGAGCTTGCTGCAGGTGATCCTGCCCATCGCCTGCGACGAGTGCCGGGTGGAAATTACACCTGATTAATTGCGCTTTCTTTCACCCTGGAGTATAATAACCGCTACGCCGTACGCGGGGGAATCATGCATGGATGTCAAACGGCTGCGCAATCCATTTTTTAGCCGGCAGCGGATCATCGATCCGGCCTGTTTCTATGGCCGCCACAGGGAGCTTGAGGCGCTGTACGGTGCTATCGTCACCCACCAATGCCGCTCGGTCGTCGGCGAACGCAAGCTTGGCAAAAGCTCTCTCCTGACCGCCCTCACCCGGCCGGCGATGATGGAGCGCTTTGGATTGGACCCCGGGCGCACCCTCTTCCTTTACATCGACCTGGAAGGTATGGCCTCTGCCCGGCGTGAGGATTTTTGGGTCGAGCTGCTGGATCGCCTGGTTGTTGCCCTGCCGTCCGGCGATCTGCGCGATCAGGCCGAGCGGCTCATGGGGGAAGTGCGTTTCACCACCCTGCGCCGCTTGTTGCGCCGCGTGCGCGATGCCAATCTCGATTTGGTGCTGGCCCTTGACGAGTTTGAAGGGTTGGCTCGCAATCCGGGCTTTACTCCCGACTTTTATGGCGAGCTGCGCAGCCTGGCCGGCGAGATGGGTGTCGTGTACTTGACCGGTTCGAAGCGGGGTCTGTACGATCTGACCTACCACGACTCGGCCACCTTGTCTTCCCCCTTTTTTAACATCTTTTCGGAGCTGCTGTTGGGCTTGATGCCCAACGACGAGGCCCGTGGGCTGTTGACAGAGCTTTCCAAACAGGGACAGGGGCCGGGCTTTTGCGAGGAAGAGGTTGATTTGGGCCTGGAATTGGCCGGGCCGCACCCCTTTTTCCTGCAGATTGCCGGTTTTCACCTGTACGAGATGGTAGGCCGCGGGCGGCCGCACAGCCCGGCTGCCTATGACCAGATGGCCCGCCGTTTCAATGCCGAGGCGGAAGACCATTACCGCTACCTGTGGTCCCAACTGGACGGCGACGAACAGCAGGCCCTCCTGGCGCCCAATGAGGTCGGCGACGCCGCGCGCAAGGGACTGTTGACCAAAGCGCTTATCTGGAGCGATCAGGAACCTCTTTCTGACGTTTCACCAGACCGGCTAACACGGCGGTTTGTGCCTTTCAGCCATGCCTTTGCCATCTTTTTGGAGGACAAGCGGCACAAAGAAAAGCCAACGCCCACGGCAACTACCATGCCCGACACTGCTGCTGACGGGCAAGCAAGCGACCTGACCGGCAAGCAGTTGGGCAACTATCGCGTCCTGGCGGGAGTGGGTCAAGGCGGTATGGCCAAGGTCTATAAAGGCTATCAGCCGCTGCTCGACCGCTATGTCGCCATCAAGGTGCTGGCCGCCCATTTTGCCTCCGACGAAGAGTTTCGCGCCCGCTTTCAGCGTGAGGCTGCCGCCATCGCCAGGCTGCGCCATCCCAACATCGTTCAGGTTCACGATTTTGGCGTCGAGGGGCAGATCTACTATATGGTCATGGAGTATATTGCCGGCGACACATTGAAAAGCCGCATTCGCGCTGCTCGCGACGCCGGCGAGCGGCTGCAGCCCGATGAGATTATCGAGCTGTTGCGCGGCCTCGCCTCGGCCCTGGACTATGCTCACGAGCGGTCGATCATCCACCGTGACGTCAAGCCGGCCAATGTCATGCTGCGCATCGAAGAGGGCGGGCCGGGCGATCTCACCCCCACACCGGTCCTGACCGACTTTGGCGTGGCCAAAATCCTGGAGGGTGTCCAGTTTACCGGCACCGGCATGACTATCGGCACCCCCGACTATATGGCACCCGAGCAGGGCAGCGGCCAGGAAGTGACGTGCAGCGCGGACCTGTACTCGCTGGCCGTGATTCTGTACGAAATGCTGGCTGGGGAGCTGCCCTTTACCGCTGACACACCCGTCGCCGTTCTGCTGCAGCACATCTCAACTGCGCCTCCGTCTATTCACCTGCGCGCGCCCGACCTGCCGCCGGCCTTGGACAAGGTCCTCGCGCGCGCCTTGGCCAAGAAGCCGGAGGAGCGCTATCCCAGCGGTGCGGCCCTGGTGGAGGCTGTCCGGCAGGCGTGGGGGCTGACTCCCCGAACCGGGAGATTCTCATGATCAGGCGCAGCATCAAGTATGGTCTGCTGGTCGGACTCGCCCTCGTCCTGGTCAGCCTTTATCCCCTTTTCGCAGGTTGGATCTATCCGCGCGTGATGCACACCCCTTGGCCGTCCCTGCCCAATCCCCTTCGTACCCTATTGCTCGTCATCAGCGGCTTGGCGGGTGTGGTTGTCCTCGGCCTCGTCGGCAGCCTGGTCGTCATACGGAGCCGCATCACTTGCTCCGTGCAGGCCCTCAAAGCCGGCGCTATCAGCGGCCTGGCGGCTGCCTTCATCTTCTATATCCTGCTGGCCTCCCCCACTTTCGGCCTCGTATCAGCCGCCGACCTGTGGGCAGCTCTTGACCCCTCAATTCAACCGGCCATTCCAACCGGTGAGCCGCTTGTGAGCTATGCCTACGGCATGCTCCGCGGAACGCTCAACCATCTTGGCCTTTGTCTGTTGGCCGGGGCCGTCATCGGCGGCCTGGAGGGCGTTTTCGCCGGTTTTTTGCGGCGCCGCAAATCGTTTGCCAACCCATCCCTGATTGAGGCCATTGCCGACCCAGAGCCGCGCAGCCGTTGGTTCGCCGATCAGGATGACGTGTGGAGGGCCGGCCTCCTAGCCGGCCTGATCAGCGGGGTCGTGCTCTGGATCTGGGAAACGATCGTCGTTTTCAGCGGATTGCAGGAGGACTGGCCTCAGTTGCCGGCCCTCATCGTCAACCGGGAAAATCCGGTCTTGCGGGCGCTGCTCAGCCAAACCTTTGCCAATCTCCTGTCTCCGGTGTTATTCCTGGTCGTGCTCGGAACGGGCGCTTTGGCCGTGCTTTTGCTCCACGATCCGCCCCGCCGCCACCTGTCGCGTTTCCACGCCGTCCTTCTGTCGGGCGTGGTGGCGGCCTTGTTCCTGTTCCTGGCAGCAGAACGGGATCTCAACTTTGTTCTCGGGCTGGCCCGCTACTGGACGTCCGACTATATTCAGGCGGCGCAGCCCCTGAACCCCAGCGGAGAGGTTGTCATTGCTCCCGACGAGCTCGTGGTTCTCCAGGCTTTTGTTCAAGAGCCTGTTCTGTCGTTGCCCTTTTTCTACGTATTGCCGCTGGGCGCACTTGCCGCTCTCCTGGTCGCCGCTTTCGCCTGGATTGCCCCACAGGCGGCGTTCTACGGCCTGGTATTGCCCGAGGTGTTCAAGCGGCCGGTGGATCGCGCCGGCCGCGCCGCGCGTGCCCTGCGCAGCGAGCCGTCCACCCTGCTGCCGCGCATCTACCGCCTTTTTGGACAGGATGCTCACGCCCTTCAAGTTTTGCCCCATCTGGCCTTCATCGTCAAGGATCCGCCGGCCAAGCGGGTAGCCGCCGCTTATCACACGCTGGTCAGCCGTCCTGAGCAGACGGGGCAGGCCATGGCAATTATCCGCCAGACCCTGGCCGAGCAAGAGTCGTGGCGATGGCGGGTCGAGGTCGGCGAGCTGTACCGCGTCCTGGGAGAAGGGCTTGCTGTGAAAACGCTGGATCAGATCCGGGCAATCGAGCCGCCCCCTCAGGAGATCACCTCGTCGCTGCCGGTGCTGCTGGCCAAGAGCTGCGAGGGTCTCGGCCGGATATTGGCGGAGCTGGGAAAAGTGGAGCGCGTGGACGACCTGGGGACCAAGATCATCTTTCTCAACAGCACCCAGGCCGCCCTGTTGGACCTGCGCCGTTACATCAACCGCGACGGCCAGGCCTGCCGGACGTGTGCGACCCTCTACCCCGAGGTCGGCATTCTGGAGAAACTGCTCGACCACTGGCAAGGGCTGGTCGCCACGGCTACCCAAGATCTGCAGGGCCGGGCCAACCTGCAGTTGGAGCTCAAGGTTCATCGCACCGTCTTTGCCCCCCGGGTTTGCGCTTGCCTGGTTGTCTCCAACCAGGGCTTGAACGTTGCCCAGAATGTCCGGCTGCGGCTGGCCGATGGGGAAGGCTACCGGGTGCCGGAGGGGGCCGAGCAGAGTGTCGATATCATCAGTCCTCAGGAGGCCCGCGATTTAGAATTTTACATAATCCCCGATGCGCCGCGCCGCCTGCGGCTTACCTGGGAACTGATTTACGACGACGCCGTGGACACCGGCCGGCGTGTCACCTTTGCCGATGCGCTGGACCTGTCTGCCGACAGCGAGCGCCGTGAGCAGGAGGTGGAAGGGTCGTCTTTCCGGCGCATCTTTCCCATCCCGTACGTTACCGGCACGCCACTCCGCTCCGGCGAGATGTTCGTAGGACGGCAGGACGTGTTTGACTTTGTAACCGAGCACCTGTTGGGCGCCTACCAGAATAATGTGATCGTCCTGCACGGCCAACGGCGGACGGGCAAGACCTCGATCCTTTACCGCCTGCAAGAGGTATTGTCTGCCACCCACATTGCCGTCTTGATAGACATGCAGGGCAAGGCAGCGCGGGGCATGGCCGATTTTCTATATGCCATCAGCGACGACATCGTCTACGCGCTCGAAGGCCACGGCATACTTGTCGGGAGCAGCCTGCCCGAACGAGCCGAATATGAGACATCGCCGGAATTCACGTTCCGCTCCCGTTTTCTCCGGTCGGTGACGGGCCTGTTGGATAACCGCAACCTGCTGTTGATGTTCGACGAGTTCGAGGAGCTGGAGAAACGGGTCGAGGACGGCCGGCTGGAGCCGGAGGTTTTTGACTTTTTGCGTAACCTGATGCAGCATGAGCCTCGCCTCGATTTCATCTTCTCCGGCACGCACAAGCTTGAAGAGCTGTGCTCCGATTATTGGTCCATCCTGTTCAACATCGCCGTCTACAAGCGGATTACCTTCCTCGACCACGACGATATCCGGCGCCTGGTCACCGAGCCGGTGGCTCCTGCCGGCCTGGAGTACGATCCCCTGGCTGTTGAGCGGATCAGACAGGTTACGGCCGGACATCCCTACTTTACCCAGGTTGTCTGTCACGAGATGGTGACTTATCACAATGAGACCAAGCGCAACTATTTGACTGCCGGCTGCGTGGATCAGGCGTTGGAACGGATCGTCGAGCGAGGTGAGGCCCACTTTAAGTATATTTGGGCTGGGGCGACACCTGAGGAACAGCGGGTGATGCTGGCTGCCACCGACCTGCTGCCCGACGCTGACGCCGGCGCCACGCCGGCGCAGATTGCCGCCGAACTGGCCCGTAAGGGGTATGACCTGTCGGATGAGGATCTGACCCGCGCCCTGGCCCACCTCCAGGCGAAAGACATCCTGGTCCGCTCCGGCCCGCAGAGCAGCCTGTACCGGTTCAAGATCGACCTCATCCGGCGCTGGATCGGCATCAGCAGGCCGGCGGTGGCGGCTGTCGCCGCGTGAGGGCGAGGCGAGGAGTAGAATCGATGGAAGAAACCATTGGTCAGTGGAGAATCATCCACACCCACTGGTCACATATCAAAGGCGAAAGGATCTGAGCTTTACCCCTTCCCCAAGTGCGAGGTGATTGACAAAAGGGGGCCTTGGTGTTAAAATTCGGTACGTGAGCACCGAGACCCTGCCGCTGTTGATCATGACCGGCGTGACGGAGGCGAGCGAGCCGGAACGGATGGTGAGCCAGGTCCGCCAGGCGATCACCCTGGACCTGGTAGAACGGGCGCTGACCGTGCCCAGCTTCGGCCCCATCGTCGTCGCAACCAATTCGCCAGAACTGTCCGGCCGGTTAACCGGCTACGCCGGGCAGGTTGTCGTCGATCTGGATGAGCCGGGCAAAGCTTTCCATTTCGGGCGGCGATTGCTGGGCCTGATCGCCCGCTGCGACGCGGACCGCTGCTTCTATATCGGAGGCGGCGCCGGCCCGCTGCTGTCTTCGGCCGACCTGGCGGCTATCGCCGAGAGACTGTTGGCCGCCGATCGGCTGCTGATCACCAACAACTTTTACTCTTCCGATTGGGCCGCCTTTTGTCCGGCCAGCACACTGGCGGGCCGCGCGCTGCCTAGCAACGACAATGAGCTGGCCTGGCTCCTGGGCGAGGACGCCGGGCTGCCGATCCAGGAAATGCCTCGTAACGGCGCCACGCAGTTCGACGTGGATACCCCGGCCGATCTGCTGACGTTATCGGTGCACCCTGCCACAGGCCCCCATGCACGGGCTTGCCTCGACGGGATGGCCTTGGATATGCAGGCACTGGACGCGGCGTTGCCTTTGCTCCTCGACCGCGACGCCGAGATCTTGGTGGCCGGCCGGGTGAGCTCGCTGACATGGAGCTACCTGGAGCGGGAGACGGCCTGCCGGACGCGGGTCATTTCTGAAGAACGCGGCATGCGGGCCAGCCGGCGCCAGGCGCAGGGGCAGGTCCGCAGCGTGTTGGGACATTACCTGGATGCGGTTGGGCTGGAGCGCTTTTTTGAGGGCCTGGCCACGATGGGCCAAGCAGTCTTTATCGACAACCGCGTGATCCTGGCTCACCGGGGATTGTGGCCGTCGGCGGCCGACCGTTTTTACTCCGACCTGCGCCGGCCGGCGCAGGTCGGTGAGCCTTTTCTGCGCGAGTTTACTGCGGCAGCCATAGCCGCACCGGTGCCGGTGATCATGGGCGGCCATTCTTTGGTGTCGGGTGGAATGTATGCGCTGGTGGAGGCAGCCTGGGCGCGCGGGCACGATGTCCCGCGACATGTGGTCCCGACCACCCTGCCACAAAGTCTGGCTACGGGATCTCTTTGAGGATGTGAAAGCAGGGAGGCAGCATGAGCAAACAGGTTCGCAAACGTACGATCCTCATCGCCGACGACGAAGCGGAAGTGGTGCAGCTGGTGCAGATGATACTCGAATGGGAAGGATACAATGTCATTGTTGCCGCCGACGGGTTGGAAACGCTGCAGCGGGCCGAGGCTGACAAGCCTGACCTGATCCTGCTCGACGTGCGCATGCCCAAGATGAGCGGGCTGGCGGTCCTGGAACACCTGGCCACGTCAGAGGCATCGCGCATCCCGGTGATCATGCTCAGCGTGGTGACGACCCACCCGGAGGTTCGATCTGCCTTGCAGCGAGGGGCCGTAGCCTATTTGTCCAAGCCATTCGAGCTCAAGGAGATGACGCGGCTGGTAGCTCAGATCCTGGCGATGGACACCGCCAAACGGGATGCTTTTCGACAGAAAGCACTCGAAAATATTGATAGAGGATGGTATACTTCATGACGACTAGAGAGTATTGGGACACCTACTTGGGAGCCGAAATCGGCCTGGTGGACCCCGACGTCGATCTGATCATCGGTTTTGAGGAGGAGCGGCAGGCACGCAAGCTGATCATGATCCCGTCCGAGTCGATGGCTCCCAAGGCGGTGCGCGAGGCACTGGGCAGTGTGTTCAACAACGTCTACGCCGAAGGCTACCCACCGCTGCGCATGACCCGCGACGACGAGGCCCGGCTGCTGGATTTTCCCCACCAGTTGGCCTATTACCGGCGCTACGCCGACCGCCGTTTCTACAAAGGGGTGGATTACGTCCACTTTGTAGAGACGCTGGCCCAGCGTCGCTGCGCTGCCATCTTTGCCAGCGAGCGGGTCAGCGCCGGCAACATCTATGCCAACGTCCAGCCATTGTCGGGTGCGGCGGCTAACCTGGCCGTCTATGACGCCGTAGTGGAGGTGGGCGACACGGTCATGGGCATGGACCTGTACCAGGGCGGCCACTTGACCCACGGCAGCCAGTTCAACTTTTCCGGCAAGCGCTACCACGTGGTCAGCTACGGCGTAAGCAAAAAGACCGGTCGGCTGGACTATGACGAGATCCGGGACCTGGCCCGCAAGCACCGGCCCAAGATGATGATCGCCGGGTATACCTCTTACCCCTGGGCGCCCGACTGGCAGGCGTTTGCCGATATCGCCCACGAGATCGGTGCCGTTCTTCTGGCCGACATCAGCCACCCGGCCGGCCTGGTCGTCGCCGGCGCTTTTCCGAGCCCGGTAGGCGTGGCCGACGTGGTTACCTTCACTACCCACAAAACACTGTGCGGTCCGCGCGGCGCGGTCATCCTGACCACGAATGAAGAGCTGGCGGCCAAGATCGACATGGCCGTATTCCCGGGGGAGCAAGGCGGCCCTCACACCCAAAAGTTCGCGGCTATGGCCGTGGCGTTCAAGATCGCCCAGGGCGAGCCGTTCAAACGGTTGCAGTGGAAAATTAAGGAGAATGCCGCCGCTCTGGTCGAAGGGCTCAAGAAGCGGGGTCTTAAGCTGGCCTACGGCGGTACAGATAGCCATTTTTGTATGTTGGACCTCAACGGCGTCCCGCGCCCTGCGGGGGATCGCGGTAACCAGGGTATTCTGCGTGGCGAGCCGGCGGTGCGTATCCTGGACATGGCCGGCATCGTGGCCAACAAGAATACGATCCCCGGCGATCAGGTGACCGCGTTGGCCATGGGCATCCGCCTGGGTACGCCGTGGCTGACCCAACGCGGCTTTGGCCCGGCCGAGATCGACCAGGTGGCGGCGCTGATCTACAAGACGGTGACCAATATCCATCCGTTCAGCTACGTTGGCCTGTCTGGCGAGCTGCCGCGCGGCAAGATCGGCTTGGACGTTTTTGAAGAGATCAAGCACGAGGTGGCCGTGCTGGCCGGTCAAGGCGCCGCCGAGACGCGGGACAAGGGTTCTGGCTATCCTCACTATTACAATCTGCTCAACACAACGCCGCACAACCGGCCTGCACTCAAGGTGGTTGGTTATCCGGGATCGGCAGCCGAGCTGGCCGCAGCCCGCGGCGGGGCTGCCCTGTTGGACTGCACCGAGCACGGTCTGCTGATGGTGACCGGCGACCGGGCCGAACCGGCGCTGCAGCAGATCCTGACCAGTGATGTGGCCGCCCTAAAGCCGGGCGAGTGCCAGCTTGGGTTTGTGCTTGACGAGGACGGCCGGGTGATCGACGACGTGTCGATCCTGCGCATGGCCCCTGTGCCGCATGTGCCCGGCGGCAGCGGCGATAGCAGCCGCGACCGGTACTTGATCCTCACCAATCCCGAAAACCACGACCGGGTCAAGGCCTGGCTGCGGGCGTTGGCCGACGGCTATACCCTGTTCGACAAGGCTGATCTGTACGCCAAGGTCGAAGGCCCGCTCGTCGTCGAGGATATGAGTCAAGTGCAAGGGGCGGGCAGCCTGCCGCTGGGCGTGCTGGCGCTGTATGGGCCCCGGGCGGCCAAGGTGCGTGAGCTGGCGGGAGGACTGCACGGCTCGTCTGTGTCTGTTTTCTGTCACAGTGACGAGCAGGTCGAGCTGGCGGTTCCGGTGCCGCAGCTGCAGCACATCTACGACCGGTTGATCGCCGCCGGTGCTACCTGCACTGGCGTTCAGACGCTGAAAACGGTGCGCGCCGAGGCCAATCTGCCAGATTACAGCTCTGGTGTGGAGAGGCCGGCCGGGTTGGATCTGTACAACGCCGGTCACCAGGATCGCTTCGATCTGCACAAGCCCTACTTTGTCGGCTGCCATAACCTGGACCCGGTTCGCGCTCGGCCTGACCTGCCCGAATTCAAATGGCAGGAGCCGCAGGACGCGCCGCTCAAGCGGACGCCTCTGTACGAGTGGCACAAAGCTCACACCCGCAAGGTGATCCCCTTTGCAGGCTGGGAGATGCCGGTGTGGTACAGCGGGGTCCTCGACGAGCACCATGCGGTGCGCAAGGCCGCCGGCCTGTTCGACGTGGCCCACATGGGCGTGTTTGAGATCAGCGGCCCCCATGCTACCGAGTTCCTGGACCTGATCTGTTCCAACTATGTGCGCTGGTACGAGCCGGGGGAGAGCTTTTACGCTTATTTCCTTGCTCCAGACGGCCGCGTCATTGACGACCTGTTCCTGTATCGCCGGAAGAAGGATCTGTACCTGATGGTGGTCAACGCTTCCAACGCCGATAAGGATTGGGCCTGGCTGAATGCGGTGAACAATGGAGAGGTGCTGATCGACCGGCAGCGGCCTGATCTGCGGGTGGTACGCCCGGCCAATCTGCGCGACCTAAAGGATCCCAGCAGTGGCCCTGACCAGCGCGTGGATCTGGCGCTGCAGGGCCCGGATTCGCTGGCCATCCTGCAAAGCCTGACCGACGATCCAGGGCTCAAGGACCGGCTGGCCCGGGTGCGCAAGACCGGCCTGATCGAATGCCAGCTCGCTGGGTTCGACCTGGTCATTGCCCGCACCGGTTACACCGGCGAGGAGATCGGTTACGAGATCTTTGTCCATCCCGACCGGGCAGTGGCCTTCTGGGAGATGCTTCTGGAAGCGGGCCGGCCGTTCAGCCTGCAGCCGTGCGGCCTGGCGGCGAGGGACAGCACCCGCACAGAGGCCGGGCTGCCGCTCTACGGCCACGAGCTGGCCGGGTCACTTGATCCGGCGGGCATATCGCCGGCCGGCGCCGGCTTTTCGGGCTATGTCAAGCTGCACAAGCCCTACTTTGTCGGGCGGGCGGCGTACATCGAGGGCGACAAGAGCCGCACCATGGAAATCGCCCGCTTCCGCATGAACGAGCGGGGGGTGCGCATGCCCAAGAACGGCGATCCGGTGATCAACAAGAAGGGGCAGGCGATCGGCTGGGTCACCAGCGCCGCAGTGGACGTGGACGGGCTGATCCTGGGCCTGGCCTACATCCAAAGCCGCTATCACCGCCCCGGCGAAGAAATCGGCATCTTTAACGTGCCGGCCAAACCGGTCGAGGAAAAGAGTAACAAGGCGGATCTGGAGCCGGGCGACAAGGTCCAACTGCCCGACACGGCTACTTTGCTGCTCCGCTTTCCCGACCAAGTAGAGCGCGCCCACTGGCGCGTTCAGCCCCTCGAACCGGCTGCTGCCGAGGCGCCCGCCGGTGAATGAGATTTGAGACTGCATATCCAAATAAAAAGCCCCTCGCCAGGAGGGGCTTTTTTTATTGGTTTGCGTCAGGGTGCGTTCTTGAACACGACCGGCAGGTAGATCCGGCAGCATATGGGCCGTACGGTGGCATACTTTAGGTCATCAGGCCCCAGGTCCCAATAGGCTATGTGGGGCTGATCGTCTGCATCGAGGACCAGCGACTCGTCTTCATATCGGCTCGTCTCGCCGGCGACGTCTACCGTCTCGATCTGCCAGACAGAGCCCAAGTAGGCATACTGCAACTGCTCTTCGTCCGACGGTAGATCCGTGTCCCAATCAGTAAAGGCGATGCGGGGACGATCCAGGTGATCGAGGGCCAGTGAGTTCGAGTCGCCGGCAAAAAAGTCGTCGTCCACCACCACCACTTGCCAGGAGGTGATCCGATGGGCGTAAAACAGGCCGATATCCCGGTAGCTGATGTGGGGGTGATCCTGCGAGTCCAGGGCGATGGAGCATTCCTGGCCGTTGTAAAAGACGTCGCCGTCCACCGTCTCGAATTGCCAAGCTGTGCCGTTGTGGTAAGCATACCTGAGTGCAGTATCGTTCACTGGGTCGTCATGGTAGAAACAAAGGTGGGGATGATTTGCCGAATCGAGGGCGAGATCCAGGTCGATGGTGTTAGCATCCGGCATGGTGATAACCGTCTCGGTTTGCCACTCGGTTCCGACCAGGTTGGCGTAGCGGATCGTGTCGCTTGTACGGTCGGTGTAGGCGATGTGCGGCGCGCCGGCAGAATCCAGCTCCAGCGAGGCGTTCTCGCCCACGTCGCCGCCGCTATCCACGATCTGGATATCCCATGCAGAGCCATCGTGGTGCGCGTAGCGCAGCGCTTCATGGGCTTCGTGATAGGCGATGTGCGGATGTCCCAGCGTATCCAGTGCCAGGGATGTCTCCCAACCGGGGCTGATATCCTCATCCACCATCTCGATCTGCCAGGCCGATCCATTATGGTAGGCGTACTTGAGGCCATAGATGAAGGTGCCGGCCCGGTTGCCGCAATAGCTGACGTGTGGCAGGCCGGCGCTGTCGAGTGCCAGCGAAGGATACACCCCGCCGTCGTCATCGGCGATCTCGATTTGCCAGGCAATCGCGTCGGGTCTCGTGCGGTCGCGCTGTTCCGGCGGTTGGCTGGCCAGTCCAACAGAAGGCCAAGCGGCCAAAGACAAGATCAGCAAGGTGAGGATCAGGCGGATCGTCATTAGTCTAACCTCCTCGCCGGCGGGCAAAGTACAGGCCCATGCCGGCCACGGCCATCACCCCGGCGGCGATCAGAACCCCGGTAACCACGTTCCCCGTCGACGGCTTGGCCTTGGCAGCCGGCTCGACTGTCACCATCAGCTCAGCCATGTCGGCAGACTCGGCTGTGGCCGATGGTTCTACCTTGGCGGCCGGTTCGACTGCCGCCGGAAGCACTTCGACCAACGGCTCCGTGACTTGTGTTACCGCGAGTGCCGCCGCCTCCCGAGTCGCGCCTGGGGGCGGGGCAGCCAGTTGCTGTTCGACAGCAGCGGCAGCGCTTGCTTGCGCACTAACCGAGGGGATGGCTCCCGCCGGTCCCTGGGCCAACAGCCGGCCGATGGCATCCAGGAAGGCAAAGGTGAGATCTGCTGGAGTTGTGATGGGAGCTGTTTGAAGCTGTTCCCGTGGTACCCGCACCAGCACGCGCGCTATTTCGCGGCCATCCTGCCTCGCCCGGACATCGCCCTTGACCGGGATGCTCAGCCATGTTGAGATGGTAGTGTCACGCAGGACGATATTGGTTACGGCAATCTCCGCACCGGTCGCCTGCGGGCCAAGGAAAGCGCCGATGACGATTTCGCGCTGCCAGTCGACAGGCGGCTGCGCCGGCGGCGGTTCGGGACCGAACCGGGCCTCCCACTCCTCGGCGCTGGTCAACACCAGGTAGGTCTGCTCTGCCAGGGCAAAGCGGTCTTGGCCGGCTGGGATCGGGCCAAAGTCTAGCTTCTTGAGCTCAGGCAGCAGCTTGTAGACAGCCCCTGCCATAGTTCTGCCGTAAGTCGCGGCCACAACTCGGGCCGATTGCTTGCCTTCCCAACCTTCACCGGCGGGCACCACAAATGGAGCAGTAAAATTGCCCTTCTCGTCGGTAACAACCTGTCCTACCGGCCCTCCTTGTCTGGCCTGGGCGTCGGGCTGGGCGAGGGACAAATTGACCGTCGTGTTAGGTGGCCATTGCTTGCCTAGGATGGTAAACGGTTGGCCGATGCGGCCTGAGGCCGGGTCGAGCGTGATGACCGGCTCAACACCCGGAGGCAGTGTGCTAGGTGGGGTTGCCGTGAGTGTCGGCGGAATTGGTGTCGCTGTTGGCTGACTAGGCGGCAGCGTCGGTGGAAGCGGCGTGGACGTCGGCGAAAGCGGTGTCTGTGTTGGAGGAATCGGTGTCACTGTCGGCGGAACTGGCGGCACTGTCAGCGGAATGGATGTCACGGTGGGCGGAGCTAGGGTGACGGTCGGTGGAATCGGCGTCACGGTCGGCGCGACTGCCGTCGATGTCTGAGCAGGCGTCGCCGTCAAGCTAGACACCAGATCCCAGCTCAGCTTGATAGAAGCATGCCCGGTATACTCATAGTATTCCACGCTTACGCCGGTCTCGCCAGCGGCCAGCTGAATCTGGCCCTCGTAAGTGCGCTGTCCATCGCGCCAGGCATCGATCACCAGCTTGCCGCCTACCCACACCCGCACGCCGTCATCGGACGCGGCTTGGAAACGGTATACTCCGGCTTGGGCAAAGTTCAGGCGGCGCGTCCAGCGCGCCGAAAAGTTGTCGACCGGCAGGTCGGGACGGGGCGAGTCGGTGCCCCAGTCAAAATTGATATGTTCGTCGTCGCGCTGAAAGACCGGCAGACCTGACAGGTCGGGGGCAGCATAGTAGCTGCCCTGCCAGCCCAAGAACTTGTCTATTTTTTCCCAGTTCAAGCTGATGCGGGCATCGCCCAGGTGGTTGTAATACTCGAGCTTGATGGGCGTGTTGCCTTTGAGGTAGAGGTCGGCCAAGTACTCACGGGGGCCACCGTCGGCCCAGGCGTCGATTAGAAACCGTCCGGCTACCCACAACCGCGCGCCATCGTCCACTACGACACGGAAGCGATAATTGCCCTCGGTCAAGTCCAAGCTTCGTGTCCAGCGAGCCGACCAGTTCTCGCTCGGCATGTTAGAGGCCGGCGCCGTACCTTTGGGCAGAGAAAAGTCGACGATACGGTCGTTGCGAACAACCTTGGGCGGCGACTGCAACGACACGTTATCAAAGTACTCGCCTTGCCAATCGGTGATCGTCACCGGTGTTGCGGTAGGGGCGCTGGTCCACGTCGGGCTGGCAGGCAGCGGCGTTGGCGATTGCGTCGGGCTGTCAGAAGGCTGCGCTTCAGGCGTAACGGTGGGAGTGCTGGTCGGCCAGGGCTCTGGCTCTGGGCTGGCCGGTGTGATAATCGGGCCGCCGGAAGGCTGCGGCACAGGCATAACAGTGGGCACGATTGGCGTTTCCACCCACGTTGGCCCGGCAGTCGCAGTCATCACCGGCGCCAGGGTGGCCGTAGGCTTGGCCGGAGACAAGAACCTGACGAGGAGGTTTGCCAATATGCACAAGAGCACGGCTAGAACGCCTACCAAGATCCACAGGGTATTGAACCGTTTCACCTTGCAAGACCTCCTTATAGCTGGCGGTTGGAGCTAGAGCCAGCTCCGTGCTCTAACCCCATCTCTACAGGACTAGATAGCGCTCAATCCGTTTCTCGATCACCTTCAAGCTGCTTTCCCAAAAGGCCTGCTGCCGGATGTCAAGGCCGAAGCGGGCTGCCAGGTCGGCGGCCGTCCCTTCGCCGGTGCTGCGCAACAGGGCATCATACTCGGGCAAGAAAGCCTTTCCACGCTCCTGGTAGACAGCGTACAGCCCCAGGCCGAACAGCATTCCAAAGGCGTATGGAAAGTTGTAGAACGATAGGCCGGCGCTGTAATAGTGCGGTTTCCAGGCCCACATGTAAGGGTTCCGGTAACGCGGGTCCAGCCCGTCACCGAAGGTTTCCTGTTGGCTGCGGAGCATGATATCGCAGAAATCATCGGCCGACAGTTCGGCTTGGGCCCGCCGCTCGAAAATCTCCTTTTCAAACAGGTAACGAGAATAGATGTCGACGATTACCTGCGTTGCGCCGATCAGGAACGTTTCCAGGATGCCTAGTTCCTCCTCGGGGCTGGCCGCTTGGTCCAGGATAGCATCGGTGACGATTGTTTCGTTAAAGATTGAAGCGGTTTCGGCCAGTGTCATCGGCGTGCGCCGCTGTAGCGGCATCTTGCCTACTTGGCACTCGTTGTGATAAGCGTGCCCCAGCTCATGGGCCAACGTGATTAGCTGGTCTAGCGACCCGTCAAAGTTGCACAGGACGCGCGATTCCTCCACGGCTGGGAGCCTCATGCAAAAGGCTCCACCGCGCTTGCCGGCGCGCGGCTCAGCGTCGATCCATGACTGCTCGAAAGCGCGCCGGGTAAAAGCCCCCGAGCGCTCCGAGAAGGCATATAACTGTTCCAGAATTAGATCCCTGGCTTCAGCAAAGCTGTAGCGGCGCTCTAGGCGGCCGACTGGTGCGGACAGGTCCCACCAGGGCAATGCCTCTTTGCCCAGGCGCTTGGCCTTGGCCTGCAAATAACGCCGGAAGGCCGGGAAGGAGGTCCGCATGGCGGCCAGCATCGTTTCCAGGGTCTCGCGGTCGATGCGCGCCTGGTCAAGGGCCTGGTGAAGGGCATCGGTCCGGCCACGCCGCTTGTTGAGGGTAATCACCGTTCCCTTGATGCCATTCAGGCAGGCGGCCAGCGGCTCGCGGACGCTCGTCCAGCCGGCCAGCTCGGCCTCGTGTGCCCGTCGCCGTAAGTCGCCGTCGGCTTCGGTCCGAAAGTTCTGCACGACGGTAATGGGCAGCTCCTTTACCTGACCGTCCAGCTCGAAAGGGATCTTTAGTTGAGAGGTCACAACGCCACGCAGCTTTTCCCAGGCGCCGGCCCCGCTAAGAGACAGCTCGGATGCCAGCGTCTCTTCGGTTTCACTCATCAAGTAGCGGCTCTGCTTGGCGACCTCCTTCAGGTAAAAGGCGTGGCCACCGACCTGCCCGGCAGAGGGTTGGACGAGGTCTTGCGACAGTGCTTGCTCAAACCTATCCAGGTCGGCTGCGGCCACCCCAATCCACCCCTGGAACAGGACATCGGCGCGATCCAGTCTCACGTCCATGGCCTCCAGTTCGGAAGTCAGCCGTCTGGCGACGGTATTGTAAGAGTCGGTGCTGACAAAGGAGTGGAGGTAGCTGTGGAGTGTCCCGATCAGCCGCAGGGCCGCGTTCATCCTCTCCAGGTAACCGGCGATGACCTGCGCCAGTTCGGTTGGGCCGGCACTGACCGTCGCAGAGCGTGTGATCTGCTGCGCCGACAAGTAATTGTCCAGATCGTCCAGCTTGGTCTGTAGCTGCTCTACGTCCTGCTTGAACTCGACAGAGTCAAGGCCGGGGTAGACGTTAGATAGATCCCAATGGGGCACGAGCCCGGGCAACGGTTCCGAAGCCATCGCATGATCCTTTCGGCAAGATGAGATCGAATATGGCTATTATACTACAGGGCGTGTTACGAGCCAAAGCAGGCGCCGTCTTTGACAGAGATCTCACTCGGGAGAAACGGTAGAGGCTAGAGTCAGGACAGGCAGATCTTTACTTGATTCAGCAGGCCTTCCATACTGAGGAGTGTGTGGGCGTAATAGTGCACCGGCCCGCTGCTGCCCTTCCGGCTCCGCATGAGTTGGAGGCTGCGGATAGAGTCGTCGCCGGAAAAGCTGATGAAGAGTATGGGCACCGCGGCCCAACGCGGCATACGGCGGAGCTGCTCGGATAACCGATAGGCATCGCGTGCCGAGCTGGACAGGTCTACGATCACCAGGTTGGGTGGAGCGATGACTATGGCATACTCGGTCTCTGCCCAACTCGAGGAGGTCTCCACCCGGTAGCCGGCCAACTGGAGCAGATCGGCTACCCCTTCGAGAAGTGGGGAACTTGAACCGATTACAAGGATGTGATGCCCGTTCGTCTTCATCACTGAGTCATGATAGCACAGCACGAGAAAAGAAAACATCCCCCCAAGGGAGGATGTGAGGAGGTAGATTGTATGAGCCCCTGGCTTAAACCACTTGACCAACGGTCCGCTGAGAGGGCGATAGTCCCGGAGCGCAAGTGGAGGGGATGATGACAGACCACGCCCTCTCCGCTGTGCTCCGGGAGGATCGGGTTATGAATTGGCCAGCATGTCGCGATCCGAGATAAGACCCATCTTGACGGCAAACAAGCGCAAGTCAGCCTTGCTGGCCAGATTGAGCTTGTTGTAGATGTTGCGCAGGTGGGTCTTGATCGTTTTTTCGCTGAGATAGAGATTGGCGGCGATCTCGGTGTTCTTTAGTCCCCGGCTGGCGAGGAAGAAAACTTCACGCTCACGAGGTGTCAGGGCGTGGAGGGCTTCCTCACGGCGGCCGGTCTCTTCTTGGAGGCGGCTTAGCTGTTGGACCACCTTGGCGGCGATGGAGGGTGAGAGCAGCACTTCGCCGCGATAGACGGATCGGATATTCTCGGCCAACCGTTCGCCATTGACTGTCTTGAGTACATAGCCAGAAGCCCCGGCAATCAGCGCTGCCGACACTTCCTGGTCGTCGTCGTATGCCGATAGGATCAGGACCTTGGCCCCAGGAGAGGCCTGCAGGAGCTTGCGACAAAAGTCGGCGCCGCTCCCGTCGGGAAGGTGCAGATCTAACAGGATCACGTCCGGCGTTTCCTCGGCTACTACCGCCAGCGATTCCTCGCCGTAGGTAGCCTCGCCGACGACGGTAAAGTCTGGCTCCAGCTCCAACAAGGCACGCAGACCTTCGCGAAAGATGGTATGATCGTCTACGATCAACAGCTTTACCACAGATCTACCTCCTTCATCCAAGGGATCGCAGGATAGGCTGCTTTGCTTTCCCTTGAGAGCCCCGTCCTCAGAAGTCCGACTTGAAGCAACCCTGGTTTCTCATTGTTCTGAGGGAAGCGAAGCGTCTATTGACTGGGCCAATGGGAATTGCAGGACGAACACGCTGCCCTTGCCAACCTGGCTCTGGAGTGTGACTTGCCCTCCATGCTGCACTATCAATTCCTGGACAATAGCCAGTCCCAAGCCGGTGCCGGTGCACTCGGGCGTGTTGTTCCGCCCCCGGTAAAAGCGTTCAAAAATGCGCTCCTGTTCGTCGTCCGGAATGCCGGCGCCAGTATCACCCACGGCGATCTCCAGCATTGGCCTGACTGGGTCGCCAGTAAGAGATGGCTTGTCGGGACTAGCCTCCCGGGCTGCCAGCCACACCTGCCCACCTCGCGGGGTGTATTTCAAAGCATTGTCGACCAGGTTGGTCAACATCTGGATCAGATCGTTCTTATCGGCCCACAGTTTTGGCAGGTTGCCCTGGACGTGGTTTTTCAGCTCAACGCCTCGTTTTTCGGCGGTCTCTTGATAGACTTCCAGCACCTGGGAAATGATCTCTTCGGCCGCCAGCAGCTCGGGGTGAAGACGCAGGGTTTGGCGATCGATGCGAGTCAGATCGAGGATGTTCTCGACCATCGTCTCCAGCCGGTGGGTCTCCTGCTCTATAGTCTGCAGGTAATAGGTCTGCTTCTCCGGCCTGCCCTTGCGCGCCAGTGTGGCGTAGAGCTTGATAACGGCCAGGGGGGTGCGCAGCTCGTGCGAGACATTTGAGACAAAGCGGGTCCTGATTTGATCCATGTCCTGGAGCTGCTGATGCTTTTCTCTGAGCTCGCGCAGGTGTTCTACACGCTCCTGCTCGAGGATCTTTAGGGAAGTAACATCCTCCAGGACAACCACCAGTGTAGCACCCAGCTCGCCCGACCGTTGACCGGCCGCCTGGCTGCCCGCTCTGTGCGGTGGACCAGATAGGGAAGGTGCCGGGGCCAGGGTCAACCGTACATGGCGTTGCTCACCCTGCGCCGATTGAATGCGCGTGTCTACCTGCTGGCGCTGGCCGGTGAAAATCACCTCTTCCAGGGCATGGGCCAACCGTCGCCAGTCGGCAGCCGTTATAAAGTCGGACAGGTTGCGCCCTACCAGGTTCCGGTCGGTGCGAGACAGCAACCCGGCTAGAGCCGGATTACAGGTCTGGATGTCGCCGGTTATGGTGAGGACACACAGACCCAAAGGCGAGGACTGGAAGACGGTTTCATAGTCGTATTCGTCCTCTGCCGTCCGGTCCTGGTCGGCGCGCTCGATGATCAGAGAAGCCTGGCTGGCCAGCTGGGTCATCAGCCGGATCGCACTCTGGTCGAAAGACCGGCCAACGTGGGGCTCTGCCACGCCGATCATCCCTGACTGTTCTTTTCCAGCTCGCAGGGGCAAAATGAGGGCATTCGTGATTCCCAGCGCCGCCATCACCTCGCTATCTGCAGGCCCGGCGCCGCCCCGGTTAGCAGGCCGGTTGGTAGTCAAGCCGCCAAAGGTGCCATCGCCACGCAACGTGACCTTCCGCAGTTCCTGATGCTGAGGACCTGCGGCTGCCACGCAGCGCAGACGAGAGCTTGATTCCTCGTTCAAGAATGTAAAGGCATGCCGGGCTCTGGTCAAGTCAAGGGCTTCTCGGGTTACCTTCTGCAGCGCGGCGCCTATGTCCTGCATCTCTGCCGGCCTGGTCGGTCGCGGCTCGATGATCTCACGCAAGCGACGGCGTGTGTCATCCAATAGTTGGGTGCGGTGGAGGATGGGTGCAGTATAGCGGGCAAACGCTGCGGCCGTCTCTGCATCGTCGTCGCCAAACCGTTCAGGCTCGCGGGCGGTCCATTCCAGCAGGCCGATTGCCCGGTCGCCGAGTAACAACGGCATCCCCAACCAGGAACGGACACGTTCTTCGCCAGGGATGCAACGCCAGTGCAGATCCTCGGCCGTATCGGTGACGATTGCCGGCCGGCTGCTATCCAGGGCAGTGCGAGCGGCTCCCACCTGGCTTACCGGTAAGGCAAGCCCCACTAGGGGCGCCAAGTCGCCATGATTGGCCAGCACCTCCAGCTCGTCACCCATCAGCCACATTACCGACGTGCCGTCACAGGCCAGTAGACGACCGGCGTCGCTTACAAGTGCGATCAATGCTCCCTGGAAATCGTCGGCCAGGTTCACCTGATCCACCGCTGCCAGCAGTCGTTTGTCTAGATCGCCTTTGTCGTTTTGCTCTGTGCTCACCTTGATGCTCCTTAGCACGATTCCTATTCTATCACAAAACTACTAGATAGCCTAATGAACGCGGGGAGGTTGGAAGAATGCAAGTGTGACGGGAGTGCAATGGCTCTAATTGTGCAGTGGGGCCGTTTCACATTGGCGCCGATTTGTGGTACAATAGAGTCATGTCGCGTATGGAGGGGCAATCATGGACAAAGTAACCATTGCCTGTGTGCAGCAGCGGAACGCCATCGTGTCCAGTCAAGAAGAGTTCGAATCCCTGGCGCAGCGGTTCATGCGCCTTGCGCAAACCAAATCAGCCCAGCTAGTCATCTTTCCCGAGCTGGCAGGGCTCATGCTGGCTCCCCCCCTTTTCTCCGGCATAAAGCGCGGCTTTATCAAGCGGGCAGACAAGGGCAAGCAGCCGGGAGCGGGAGCCATGCAACGGGGGGTGAAACGCCTGGCCGATGCGGCTGCCGGCGCCTTGGGCGGCTATTGGGGGAGCATGGACGGCCTGCTGCGCAAGAATAGCGGCGGCCTTTGGCATGCGTATGTCGACACTTTCGGCAGATTAGCGCAAGAACATGGCATCGTCGTCGTCGGCGGCAGCCTCTACGTTCGCGACTACGAGACCGACACGCTGCGGCACCGGGCCTATGTTTTTGGCCTGGACGGCAAAATCATTGGCTACCAGGACAAACTGAACCTGACCCCCGACGAGCAAGAGTGGGTAGTACCTGGCACCGACCTCACCATCTTTGACGCGCCATTCGGCCGCTTTGGCCTGCTCATCGGCCAGGACCTGCTCTACCCCGAATTGGCTCGGTTAATCGCCGTCCAAGGCGCGGATCTGCTCGTCGGCATCGCCGCAATTCCAGGCGCAGCCCAAGCTCAGGTCATCCGCTCTGCCCTGGGCCTTCGGGCTGAGGAAAACCAGATATTTACTGCCGCCAGCTTTCTTCTGGGACCAAACTACTTGGGCCAGTCAAGTCAAGAGGATTACCTGGGCCAATCGGGCATCATGGCCCCCATGTCCCTAACCTCCAAGGCCAGCGGTGTCCTGACCCAAGTCGGCACCAACCGTGCCGAGAGCCTCATCGCCGCCGAGCTTGATTGTGAGCAACTACACCGCCTGTGGCGGACGAGCGGTTTCCGCCCGCGACAGCAGATGAACCTGGGAAACCTAGGCCTAGTCCTTGCCGAGATCTACCGGGATGGCTTGACCATCGAACAGGCCGTCGACCAGCGGATCGCCGGGCCGGTCGCGGAAGTGGATTCAGAACCCGCCATCGAATTGCCCCCGTTCCTCATTGAGGCCGGATTGGCTAAAGAGGCACCCACGGCGGTCGAGCAGGCCGAAGAAGTGTCTATGCTGCCTGTTTCTGATGACTGGGCCGAGGAGGCACTCGTGGAGGACAAGCCGGTCGACGATATCCTGGTCGACCCGAGTGAAGCGGAGGATCGGTAGCGAGGTCGGAAAATGGCCCATATCCTTGGCATCGTGGGCTCGGCTCGCCGCTGGGGAAATTCCGATCTGTTGGTTCGCCAGGCCCTGCTGGGCGCCCAAGCTGAGGGGGCAACCGTTCAAGCCGTGCGGCTGACTGACCTACATCTATCTTCGTGCACCGGCTGCATGCACTGTGTTGCGGGCGTTCCTCTCTGCCCCCTCGACGACGACCTGGCTTGGCTGGTCGATACCATCCAGGCGGCCGGCGGTCTCGTCTTGGCCGCACCTACCTACTTCCTCGGACCGGCGGCAGTCGTCAAGCTCGTGTTAGATCGCCTGTTGGTGGTCATGGGTCAAGTCAATGAGCCTTTGCCGCCCGTCCGCCCGGCTGTGACTATTGCCACGGCCGGATTGGAATCGTGGCGGGGTGTGGTCCTGCCTTTCCTGAATGCTGTGGCCGGCACTTTTGGTTATCGGCCCATCGACAGCCTGACTGCTTGGGCCCCTGGCCCAGGCGAGGTGTTGCTGGACGAAGAGCTGATGGCTCGCGTCTTTGCCGCCGGCCGCCGGCTGGGCCGGGGCGATCTGGAACCCGCGCCCGTCCCACCCAACGTCTGCCCCATCTGCCGTAGCGATTGCTTTGTCCTGAACGGCACACAGGCGACCTGTCCTATCTGTGGCCGGCAGGCTGCCGTTGAGCACGACGGACAGCAGATTGTCCTTCGTTTCGACCCGGCCGGCGATACCCATCAGCGCTGGACACCAGATGGCCTGCGGGCGCACATCGTCGAGTGGGTCATGGCCACCGGACCACGCTACCAAGCCCGGCGCCCTGAGATCAAGGTCCGGCGGGCGCCTTATCGTGATAAAGAGATCGAGTGGCTGCATCCGCGGCGATCGGGCGACAGGAGTGAGAAATGAACAGAGGCCTACTTTTGATTGTAGCCCTGTTGTTGCTGGCGGCACTGGCAGCAGGTGTGCTGGCCTTGCTGCCGGACAAGGCCGGACTTCCGGCCGGATGCCAGTCCGCCCTGGATCAGTATCTAGCCTACAAAAACGTGTCGCTGGCCGAAAGCTTGAGCGTAAAATCGACAGTCAAGGCCGCCAAGCCCGGCGGCTTGACCCAAGACGTCAGCTTTACGGTTTATGGCGACAGCACCTACTATCAGACCGACGATAACTATCAGAAGGCGAGCGACGGAACCGAGGCTGCTACCGTCTGGTCGAAACAGGATCTCCGGCCACTGCCCTACCCGCCTGAAGAGGTGTGGTGCATCCTGCTGGAGCGCAGCGCAACAGCGTCCGGATATGGCGCCGTATTTGTGGGCTTGCACCAGGACATCCATAATGCCGGTTGGGCCGTTCACGAGGTGGATCCAGACCTCTTTGCCCCGGAGAGTATCCAGGTCGCGTCGGATCTGGGCTGTAACTTGGATCGTTAAGCACCGGCAGGGGACACGTCGCTGCTAAAGGCACCGATTCTCATGACAGATAACCCTATGCCGCCTGTCTCTGGCGGCCAATCGTTAGCTGAGCTGACCAGCCTTGCCCGCACTCCGCTGAGCCAATGGCCGGTCCGCTACCCCGGCCGCCAGGCGATGGGCTACCTGTGCAGCTACGTCCCTGTTGAGATCATTCACGCTGCCGGCCTGACACCGGTGCGGATACGGGGCACCACCACCCCCCTACGCCGGGTCGACGCCCACCTGCAACCTTTCACCTGTGCCCTGTGCCGCAGCGCCCTCGACCAGCTCTTGTGCGGCGAGCTCCACTTCCTCGCCGGTACGGTCCTGGCCCACACCTGCGACACCATGCAGGCCCTGGCCGACCTGTGGCGCATTGGCTTGCCAAGCTCCCAACCAGACTCTACTTCTGCCGGGCTGTACGTTGTCATGCAGCCCACCAGCCTGGGCAGCCCGGCTGCCTACCCTTACCTGGTCGCCGAGCTGCGCCGTTTTCGTGACAGATTGGCTGCCTTCGTCGGCCACCCCATCACCGACGACGATCTACGCTCCAGTATCGCCCTATACAACGAGACCCGGCAGCTCGTCGGGGCACTCCAGCGCCAGCGCGACCGCTTGAGTGCAACCGACTTTTTCGCCATCTTGGACGCCGCCCAGCTCATGCCCCGCGAGCAGTTCAACCCACTCCTGGCCGGCCTGTTGGCTACCTTGGAACAGAGCCCGGCCTATCAGGCCGCGCCTGCCTCGCTGCCGGCAGGCCCCAGCCTGTTCCTTACCGGCGCCGTCCTGGACGATCCCATCCTGCTCGAGCTTATCCAGGAGCTGGGTGCTCGGGTAGCAGGTGACGACCTGTGCAGCGGCTCTCGCCACTTCCACGATTTGGTAGATTCAAGTCCGGACCTAGCACCTGCCGCGGCTGGCGCCAGCGGGCCAGGTGGTTGGGAGGGTGACCCCATCGCTGCCTTGGCCGCCTACTTTTTGCGGCGGTCTCCCTGTCCTGCCAAACTACATCCCCACCATGACCCTGGTCCCTACCTGCTGGAGCAGGTCCACGCCGCCCACGCTGATGGCGTCCTCTTTGTCCTGGCCAAGTTTTGCGACCCCCATGCCTTCGAGCGGGCGCTCGCCCTCCCGGCCCTGGATCGCGCCGGCATTCCTCATCTTTTGTTGGACGCACCGGGCGCAGATCAATCCTTTAGCCTGGAAGGGGTGCGCACCCGCCTGCAGGCCTTTGTCGAGATATTGGACTAGGCCCGCCCGTGCAGCGATGGCACAGGCCGCTGCGACTTTCCCGCGGGTGCTGCGTAAAGATGTAAGCGAATCGTGAGCCAGGCGCAACTTGGCCGTTCGATTTACGTTTTATCTCATGGGTATAGAGAGGATTATGACCGACGTTTTACCTGTGTCGCATGTCTCTAGCGACTTGGAACAACCCTACACTCCCCAATTTGCCGCAGCACAACTAAAGAAGGCTGGTCTGGTGCGTGCTGCATGGCGCGTTCTTCAGATCTTGAGCGTTCTTCTGACAGCACTGCTGTGGCGAACCCTGGATCGCCGGCAGTGGACCTATCGGCGTGGCGAGACAAAAGAGGACCGCCAGCGTCGCCGGGCCGAATGGCTGCTGGACCGGCTGATCTGGCTGGGGCCCGCCTTCATCAAGGTCGGCCAGTCCCTCGGCACCCGGCCGGATCTCCTGCCGGTGGTCTATGTCAACATATTGGCCGCCTTGCAGGATCAACTCCCTCCCTTTCCCAACGATATCGCTTTTCGCTTTGTCGAGCAGGAGCTTGGCTGGCAGCCGGAGACATTATTCGACCAGCTTGATCCCTTGCCGATCGCCGCGGCGAGCCTGGGCCAGGTCTATTATGCCGTAACTCACGAGGGGCAAGAAGTAGCCGTCAAGGTGCAGCGCCCCGACCTGTTTTACAGGATCGGCCTCGATCTAGGGCTGCTCCGTCGCCTGGCCGTCACGCTCGAGCGCTTCCCCAGGCTGAGCCGTGGACTGGAGTGGGTCAGCATCGTCGATGAGTTTGGCGCCAAGCTGTTCGAAGAGCTTGATTACGTCCACGAAGCCCAAATGGCGCAGCGTTTTCGTGCCGACGTCGAGCACATACCGGGCGTCTATGTCCCCCGGATCTACCCCGAGCTCAGTAGCCGCCACGTGCTCACCACCGAGTTTATCCATGGTATCAAAGTCTCCAACAAGGAGCAGTTACAGGCCGCCGGCATAGACATTCCGAGCCTATTGCGGCGCGGCGTGCGAACCAACCTCAAGCAGCTTCTGGACAATGGCTTTTTCCACGCCGACCCCCACCCCGGCAACCTGTTGGTCAGGCCCGAAGACGGCACGCTTGTCTTTCTCGACTTTGGCATGATGGGCATCCTAAGCCCTGACGACAGGGATGCAATCGGCGAAATATTTGTCGACGTTATCAACGGCCATCCCGACAACCTGCGCGACAACTTGATCCGGTTAAAGTTCCTGCACCCAGATTCCCCCTGGGATGAGCTGGTGCCATACGTCAAAGAACTTTTTGCTGCTACCTTCGGCGCTAAAGATCGCCGCTACACATTCAGAGATGTGGCCAATGCCTTCTCACCCCTCCTCTATAACTACCGCTTTCGCGTTCCCGTCAACTTTGGCCTCATCGCCAGAGCCATCATCACCCTTGAGGGCATCAGCCTCCAGCTCGAACCCGACTTTGACATCTTTACCGTCTCGGCGCCCTATGCCGTGCGTATGATGCTCACCCTTCCCGATCCGGCACTGCGCCAGCGGCTCATGGCTGAGATGCTGACCTCAGAGGGCGCATTGGACTGGCAGCGACTCCACCAACTGTCCGACCTGGCCGCCCATGAGCAGGTCTTTCGTTTTTCCTCTGATGGGCAATTCGGCGCCGACTCGAGCGCGGACAGCCTGGTCGGATCGGCATTGGACATGCTCCTATCACCTGAGGGGGCTGCCCTTCGCCGGGCGATTGTTGCCGAGCTGGTGACTGCGCCAGAATCAACCGAGCGTAATCTAGCAGGGCTGGGCCAGCTCCTGGCCACCGATCCTGCTCTACCTCCGCAGAAGATCATAGATCGCCTGGTCGCCTTTGTCTTTTCGCCGGAGGGCGCCGAGACACGGGCGCAGTTAGCGGACGGGTTCAAATCGAACGGCAGGTTTGACTTGGCGCGACTGCTCGACTTATCGTCGTCGGCGGGGCGCGTCAGCTCCTCCTTCCGGGCCAGCACCGTATTGCGCTCTGTTGGCAGCTATCTCCTGTCAGAGCAGGGCAAGCCGACTCGGAACGGCCTTCTCCGGGCGGGCGCCGAGCGCATCCTGGGTGGTGTCCTCAACACCCTGGACCGGCTGCAGCAGCCGGCCGTGCGTGCCACAGCTCCGCGCTCTTGATCTGAGAATAGCCGAATTCGGCGCCCCGGAGGGGGCAGACCGGGGCGCCGAATTCGAGCAGCCAGCATGACGGCTGACTGCTGATAGCTGACTGCTAGATTGTCACAAGATCCTCTTCCTTGATCAGATCTTTACCTGTCAAGGTCATGAACACATCCTCCAACGTCGGCTCGTCGCCGTTCTGCTGAGGGATGAGCTTCTTGAGCCCTGCCGGCGTATCCAGCGCCACGATCCGGCCATCGTCCAGGATAGCGATCCGGTCGCATAGTGCTTCTGCTTCGTACATGTCGTGCGTCGTCAGCACGATCGTCGCGTCGTGGACCTCCCGCAGCTCCTTCACAAAGGCCTGAACCTCCCGCTTGGAGCGAGGGTCGAGTCCGGTCGTCGGTTCGTCGAGCAGCAGCAGGATGGGCCGGGTCAAGAACGCGCGGGCGATAGCCACCTTCTGCTGCATTCCCCGCGACATATCCTCGAGTGGCCCCAAGATCTCCTTGTCCGTCAGCCCCAGCCGGTGGAGGATTTCAAAGGCCTGCTGCCGGGCTTCCTGGCCGGATAGACCGTACAGCCGGCCGGCGTACAGCAGATTCTCCACGCTCGACAGCTTTTTGAAAAAGGCTGCTTCCACCGACACCCGGTTGATGAGCCGCTTCACTTCCATCTCGTAGCGCGTCACGTCGAGGCCAAACACCTGCACCTGACCTGCGTCGGGCACCAGCAGCGTCGTCATCAGCCGGATTAGCGTGCTCTTGCCCGATCCATTTGGCCCGAGGATACCAAAGATCTCTTTCGTCTGTATCTCCAGGCTCACGTCGTCTACTGCTACCACCCGCCTTGATTTCTCGCCGTTGCCGTTCGGCTTGACCGCGCGGTGGCGCAGCCGGCTCAGCACCGAGCCGCCTCCGTTCGAGCCGAAGGCCTTGGTCACATGTTGAATTGACAGTGCTGTTCCGTTCCAAGTCATCTCTGCGTTCATCTTTTTACCCCTTTCTCATTCGGCAGCCAAGAGCACAGCAAAAAAGCTGTGTCCCTTCGGGAGATGGGCCCACAGCTTTTGAACGAGCAAATAAAAAACCGTGGGCTCTACCAGTGTAGCGGCCCACGGTCTGTTATGTTAATCTACGTCAGGGCGCACTACGACAGGGCATGGCAAAGACACCGCTATTGCGGTTCTTAGCCTCGATAAAGTATGCCATATAAACCATCGGTATTTCGCCCTTTCACTATCAATTTGCGAAAAAAAGTATACTGCATTGGCCACAAACTGTCAAGTGCCGGCCTCTGTGTGTCGGGTGAGAATGAAAAAGGCCTTCAGCTTTCGCTAAAGGCCGATAGCCCGTCGCTTTTACTAGCGCGTCCCGAAGAACAGCTCCCACCAAGCCTGACGATAAGAGGCCGGCGACTCTTGCTGTAGTGACTCGATCGCGGGGGTTTCCGCAGTTGAAGGGTCTACGACAATGACCGGGACCTCGCCATCCTTGGCCCAGCCCTGTTGCCGCGCCCAGGCCTCGGCGGCAGAGTCGGACTGGGCATAGTCCAAGTAGCTGTGCAACTCCTGATTCTGCTCCTTGGCCAAACTGACCTTTTCCTGGATCTGGGCAAGCTCCTGGCTTCGTTGATGGCTTACGGCTACCTGCCGACCAAAGCTCACAACCAGGTAGAGCAAGACGATCCCCATCAGGATCAGGACAAGCTGGCTAATAAGCGGCTTTCTGCGAGTCTCCTTACTGATCATAGCTACCACCAGGTGCCGAAGGTGGGAGTTGAACCCACATGGGCGTACACCCACTGCGCCCTGAACGCAGCGCGTCTGCCTATTCCGCCACTTCGGCATGCACCGATAATCTACCACTATTCCTGAGTTTTGTCAAGCGGTGGTTTTTCAGTGACCACTATCTGTTGCTTTTCGACGTACCAGTCATTTATGTTACGAAAACGATCGCTGTTGACCAACAGGGGTGATAGCTGAACCCCTTCCACCTGGAGATCTACAGCGTAGGTGTAGATCGGATAATAGATCAGCAGCGAAGGCACCTCTTCGGCAAAGATCTCCTGAAAAGTGTGGTAGAGCTCGGTACGTCGTTGCTGGTCTGAAATAGCCCGCGCCTGCTCAATGGCGATATCTGCATCCAGGTTGGCAAAACCGGAAAAGTTCTGACCGCCCTCGGCCGTTTGCGTCGAGTGCCACCAGGGATAGGGATCGGGGTCGGCAGCCAGACCGACTTCGATCAACACCGCGTCGAAATTGCGAGGGCTCGATTGAAGAAAGTTCGATACCAGGCCGGCTCCTTGTGGCTGCACCCTGGCGTCGACGCCGATGGCGAGCCAATCCTCGGCAATGGCGCGAGCCATGTCAACCAGCACCGGATCGTCGCTGGTGAACAGCGTAAAGGCCATTTCTACGCCATCTTTGTCCCTGACGCGGTCCCCATTCGTATCGGACCATCCGGCACCATCGAGCAGGGCCATGGCTGCTTGCAAGTCGAAAGTATAGCGCCGCACAGAGGGATTGTAGGCCCAACCGGTGGGTGGGATAGGGCTGTCAGCTATGATGCCCTGCCCATGCAAAACACCGTCGATCAGCGCCTGGCGGTCCAGCGCATAGAGTAACGCCTGGCGGACACCCTTGTCCTGGAAGAATGGTGCGCTCTCACGCTGCAGGTTTAGATAGATCAGGCTGTAGCCGGCCTGTTGGGCGGAGTAGAGCTGTAGATCCTGCGATTGGGCCAATTCAGACAGGTGCTGAGCGCTGACACGGTAGATGCCTTGGATCTCGTCCCGTTTGTAGGCTGCCAACATGCTGTCCCAATCGCCAAAAGACCATATCTCGATCTGCTGCAAGTAAGGCTGGGGTCCCCAATAATCCTCATTGGCTACCAGTGTTACCCGATCAGGGGTGACGTTTTGCACCTTGAACATCCCGGTCCCAACAGGATGTTGTGTCGAGAATTCGCTTGCTGGGAGATCGGCAGGAAGCACGTCACTTAGCAGATGGGCGGGCAGTATTCCGAGCGTGGTATAGTAGATGAAAGGGGTAAACGGTTCCGGCAAGACAAGACGCACGGCATAATCGCCCTGCGTCTCGACAGTCACGCCTTGCCACAGCTCATGTAGGGCGGGATCACCCTGGAAATTCGGGTCCTGTACGGCCTGGATCGTAAAAGCAACATCTGCAGCAGTGAATGGCACACCGTCGTGCCAGGTCACTCCCCGCCTCAACTTGAAATCGTAAACGGTGCCGTCTGCCGATACCTGCCATTCGGTCGCCAGAGCGGGCAACAAGCTTCCCGTGTCATCTAGCGCCGTCAGCCCGTTGAAAACGAGGCTGCACAGGTCTCGGTCTACCAGGCTATCTTGGGTTAGAAGGATCGGGCTGATGGCATCCGAATAGCCGAGCACTCCTTCGCTATAGGTGCCCCCCTTGGCAGGCACCTCCACCGTGCTCAGGCTAGACGCAAACTGGAACAGGATGAAAAAGATTAGTGTGATGCCAACGAGTGCCACAACCAAGTGGCGCGTCATTGCCAATTACGCTACTAGCACGCTGATGAGCGAGGTGACGAAAAAGAGCACCGCCAGGACGATGGTGATGCTAAACAGTGTCTTTTCTACACCCCGGCGGGTGTGATATACCGACGCATCACCGCCAAAGATGCCACCCAGACCACCTTGCCCCTTGGCCTGGGCCAAGATGATGGCGATCAACGCGATGGAAATGATAATCTGTATAACCTGTACATACGGCACAAATGCGTTCACAACTTTCCCCTTTTCCCGGAATCTTTGCTTCACAGCCGCGGCACCGGTCGCCATTGTCGACACGCGACGCCAGGGCAAGCGCCGATTATACCATTTTCTGTCATCGGTGGCAAATACACATGCCTTGTGAGCCGCAACCCGCAGCCCTTCCACCCATGTCCCGACGGGATGCATCCGTTTGCTGTCTGTCGCTTTTTCGAGTATAATGGACCGGATCAATATGGATAGAGGATGAGCACGTGTTCAGCCCTTTGAATTTCATTCTTGGATTCTTTTCCCTGGATATTGGCATCGACCTTGGTACGGCCAATACCTTGGTGCACGTTCGCAACAAGGGTATTGTCATCAATGAGCCTTCGGTCGTAGCGATCGACAAAAAGACCAAGAAGGTGTTGGCCATCGGCCTCGATGCGAAGGAAATGGTGGGGCGCACACCGGCCAGGATCGTGGCGATCCGCCCTCTGCGTGACGGCGTCATCAGCGATTTCGACGTCACTGAGCGGATGCTCCACTACTTTATCAAGAAGGTCCATGACCGCGCCTTCTTGCCCGTGCCGCGACCTCGTGTCGTGGTCGGCATCCCCTCTGGAGTCACCGAGGTCGAAAAACGTGCCGTTCACGACGCTACCCTGTCGGCCGGCGCCCGCGAAGCTTACCTGGTCGAGGAGCCCATGGCCGCCGCCATCGGCGCCGATTTGCCCATCACCGAGTCGCTGGGCAGCATGATCGTCGACATCGGCGGCGGTACAACCGAGGTCGCCGTCATCTCTCTGGGTGGCATCGTCGTTAGCCGCAGCATCCGTGTTGCCGGTGATGAAATGGACGACGATATCATCCAGTATGCCCGTCAAAAATACAACCTCCTCATCGGCGAGCGGATGGCCGAACGTGCCAAGATCACCATCGGCTCGGCTTATCCCCTTCCCCAGGAACAGATCATGACCATCAAAGGCCGCAATCTCATAACCGGCCTCCCCGAGTCGATAGAAGTGAGCAGTGTTGAGGTTCGAGAGGCTCTGGCCGGTTCGGTCAACATCATCGTCGAGACCGTGCGCGAATCTGTGGACGAGACCCCTCCCGAGCTGGTCGCCGATCTCATGGAACAGGGTATCGTCCTGGCTGGCGGCGGCGCCCTCCTCCAGGGCTTGGCCGAGCGCCTCTCTGAAGAGACCAAAATGCGTGTCTATGTCGCAGAAGATGCCATGACCTGCGTCGCTCGTGGCGCAGGCAAAATCCTCGAGCACCTGGATCGCTACAGCAAGGTTTTGGCCAATCTCCAGCGAGGCAGCACTGCGCATTAGGTCCACTCTCCATAAGATTGGGCGATGAAACGCGAGCGCTTGCGGAGGTTGGTCCCCTACTTGTTGATAGCGGCCGTTGTATTTGGCCTTGTCTTTCAACGTACCAGCCTGTGGCAACCGGTCGAAGGTCTGCTGTCGCAGGCCGCCGCGCCCTTCCAAAAGGGCATCAGCCAAATCGTCGCTCAGGTTAGCAGCCTGAGCCAGACGGGCCGCGATCTGCGCGAGCTGCGCCGGCGGAATGAAGAGCTCGAAGCAGAAAACGCCCGCCTCCTGCTGGAGATTGTCCGCTTGCGAGAGATAGAGGTTGAGGCCGCCCTACAGCGCGACCTGCTCAACTTTGCCAACAGCCATCCTTCCTTTGACATCCAAGGCGCGCACATAGTCGGCATGGTTATCGGCCGCGATCCTACCAACCTCCAGCGCTACGTTACTCTCGATGTTGGTCGAATCGCAGGCGTCGCTCGTAACATGCCCGTCGTTACCAACCGAGGCCTCGTCGGACGCATCTCTGAGGTCGGTGACAACTGGTCACGCGTCCTTCTCATCACCGACGCAAGCAGTTCTGTCAATGCTATCACTCAGAGCGCCCGCGCCACCGGCCTGGTTCAGGGCCAGCCTGACGGCTCCCCCATCATGCGCGACATCCCCCAGGCCGACACTGTCAGCGTCGGCGATACCGTCTTTACCTCTGGCATGGGCGGAAACTTTCCCCGCCAGATCCTCATCGGGCAGGTCACTGCCGTCCAGCGCAACGACTATGACCTCTATCAGACCGCCGTCGTCCAGCCCACCGTCGACTTTAACCACCTGGAAATGGTCCTCATCATCACCGACTTTCAGCCGATCGAAGAGCCACAATGACCATCTACCTCCTTCTCCCACTGTTGGCCGTCGTCGGGCTCTTCCAATCTACCCTCATCCCCCGTCTTGCCGTCTGGGGCGTCTTTCCCGATCTCCCTTTGCTCCTCGTCGCCAGTTGGGGCCTCCTCCATGGCTCGCGCCAGGGGCTTCTGTGGGGCTTTCTCGCCGGTATCATCGTTGACATCTTTTCGGGAGCCCCATTCGGCGCTGCCACCGTCTCCCTCATGGTCGTTGGCTTTCTCGCCGGTCTGGGAGAAAACGTCGTCTTTCGCAATCTTCTCCTCGTCCTTTTGGCCATCTTCCTGGCCACTGTTGTCTATGACCTCCTCTTTCTTTTCGTGGTCCAGGTTTCTGCGTCTCCTCTTTATTCCACCGGGCACACGATAGAGTGGTTAGGAGGCTTGGTTCGCGTCATCGGCCCCTCTGCTATCCTGAACGCATTGTTGGGCCTGCCCATATTGGGCGCCATGCGCGTGCTAGATCGCCGCTTCAAGCGTCAAGATGCCGGATTGGCGGGATTGTAACTTGACTGGGTCACGATTGGGAAGGACTGGCATCAGGATATCGGTCTATCGGGTGGCCGTCGGCATCCTTTTCCTGGTTTTGGTCGGCCAGCTTTGGCGTCTCCAAATGGTCCAGGGCGACTATTATCAAAAGGCTGCCGACTATAACCGCTTCCGCCTCGAGTCCGACCCTGGCCCCAGGGGCATGATCTACGATCGCTGGGGACATCTTTTGGTCCGTAACGTCCCCCGCATTGCAGTCTCCATCATCCCCGCCTACCTGCCCGAAGATTCCGGCGAGCGCTACCGCTTGCTTGCCAAGCTCGCCCTATTGCTGGATATGCCAATGACCAGCCAAATTGAGGAGGACCACTCCGACGGTACGCTGCCGGCGCGCACTACCCCATCCGCGTCCCCCGTCGACGGCTCTGCCCCACAGGCCATCATGGATATCTTGGCCGAGGCCGAACTTGCTCCCTACCGCTCTGCCCTTCTCAAAACCGACGTCTCTCGCGACACAGCCCTCCTTCTCGAAGAGGAGCATCTCGATTGGCCTGGGGTTCTGGTTCAGGCTGTTCCCCAACGACACTACATCTACGGCTCCCTACTGGCCCACTTCCTGGGCTACGTGGGTCCCATCCCTGCCGAACAGGTAGACGATTACGAGGCGCAGGGGTACGATCCCAACCAGGATCAGGTCGGTCTGACAGGCATCGAATACACCTTCGAAGACGAGCTGCGCGGCCGTGATGGTGCCAAGCTCATCGAAGTTGACATTGCCGGCCGCGAGGTCCAGACGGTCGGCGAGGCCGAGCTCCGGACTCCTGGCAACAACCTCCACCTCACCCTCGATCTCGGCTTGCAGCAGGCTGTCACAGACATCCTCGCCAGTCACATGAAGCCCATCGGCAAGAAACAGGGCGTTGTCATTGCCATGAACCCCCAAACAGGCGAAATCTTGGCCATGGTCTCCTTGCCTAGCTACGACAACAACGACTTTGTCGGCGGCATCTCCGCCGACAAGCTCCAGACCCTCCAGACCGACCAAAATCGCCCTCTCGTGAACCATGCCATCTCCGGGCAGTTCGCCCCAGGCTCCATCTTTAAAATCATCACCGCCTCCGCCGGTCTTGCTGAGGGTGTCATCGACACCGGTACTCGCCTCTACTGCGGCGGCACCATGTGGCTGCCCAACCGCTTCTACCCTGAAGATCCCAGCCTCGCCCAGCCCTTCTACTGCTGGACCCACAAATACGGTGCCAGCCACGGCTCCATGAGCGTAATATCCGCCCTCGCGCAGTCCTGTGACATCTTTTTCTACCAGGTCGCCGGTGGTTATCGCACCTATTTCCAGGGCCTGGGTGAAGAAAAACTTGCCTACTACGCCGAGCTCTTTGGCCTGGGCAGCACCACCGGCATCGACCTGCCCGGCGAGACCGCCGGTCTCGTCCCCACCGGCAAGTGGAAGCGCATCAACTATTCCGAATCCTGGGTCACCGGCGACACGTACAACATGGCCATCGGCCAGGGCTTTGTCCTCGCCACCCCTCTCCAAATGCTCAACGCCGCTGCCGCCATCGCCAACGGCGGTACCCTCTACCGCCCCCAGATCGTCCGTGACATCGTCGATAGCCAAGGGCAAACCGTTCGGGCCTTTGCCCCAGACGTCATCCGCCAGTTGCCCATCTCGTCCGATCTGATCCAAATCGTCCGCCAGGGTATGCGGGCAGCAGTAAGCTATGGTGGTACGGCCACCGCCGCCGCACTACCCGGCGTCGCCGTCGCCGGCAAGACCGGCACAGCCGAGTTCTTCATCGACCGCAACAACGACCGCCGGCCCGATCGTGACCGCGAAGGCAACCTTCCCACCCACGCCTGGTTCATCGGCTTTGCGCCATACGACAACCCCCAAATTGCATTGATCGTTTTTGTCTTTGGCGGCGGCGAGGGCTCGTCCGTGGCGGTGCCGATTGCAGGTGAGATCCTGGACTATTACTTCAGCCGGGATCTTGTCGAAGAGGAGACACCATGAGCCTAAGAGACCCCTATCGCCGCCGGTCGTCATCGCCCCTGCGGTGGCTGTTGCTCGGACTCCTTGTCGCCGGCTCCGTGGGCTTGGGCCTGCTGATCCACGCGGCCTGGCAGCGCTCTGTTCGATCTGCCGTTGCCGATACCCAACAGGCTGCCATCGAAGCGGTGCGGGACGATCTGCAAGTTATCAGCACCCGCCTGGCCGCATTGGACAGCCGCGTCCTTGCCATCGAGTCGGGCGACCTTAATGGCCGCCTGGCTGCAACCCAATCGAGTCTAGACGGCCTCAAGGCCGACGTTGCCGGTCTGGCGCGCCGGATGGATGCTCTCGCTTCAGGCAGCGCCAGCAGCGGGCCAGGTGATGGGGTCCTGCCGCCTGAGGCCCGCTTGCTTGTCACCCGCCAGGTTCAGGGTCACAGTTTGAGCTGCGAATCCTCTGCCTCGTCGATGGCTGCCCAATATCAGGGCGTGCTCCTGACCGAAGAGGAGATTCTGGCTGCTTTGCCGCGCAACGATAACCCTCACCTTGGCTTTCGGGGCAACGTAGATGGACCTTATGGCAGCACCGACGACTATGGTGTCTATGCCGATCCGGTCATGCAAGTATTGAACAGCCGGGGCTTGATTGTAACTCTGGTCGACGGCGGCTTGGACGGCATCAAAGCCGCTATCACCCGTGGCAATCCGGTCGTCGCCTGGGTCTCCTATAATTGCTCGGTGCAGACGCCGATTGTGACGACTATTGGCGGCCAACAGGTCACCTTGGTGCCATATCAACATGCCATCGTGGTGACGGGTTATAACGACAGCGGCGTATGGGCCAATGATCCGTACGACGGCCAAGAGCACTTTTACGCAACGGCCGATTTTGAACGCGCCCTGGGCTATTTTGGCAACATGGCCTTTGAAGTGGCGGCCCCGTAAGCGCGGGGCAGGTCAAGTTGGAGGCAAAAGCGTCGAATGCCGCTCTGGCGGATGGTGTGTGAGCTAAAATGACCGAATTGGTAACGATTAAAGGCACAAATGAAGGATTGACCATCACACTGGGCCCTGGCCCCTTCGAGGCAGTGGTCGACGAGATGGAAGAGCGCCTCGCGTCCCGCGCCTCTTTCTTTCGGGGCGGGCGGGTTGCCCTGCGGGTTGGCGACCGGTCTATGTCGGTCGAGCAGTTGCAGTCCATCGGGACTATGCTGGAGCGGCTGGGCATGACCTTGTGGGCGGTCGAAGGCGATCACCCGGCCACCCACGTGGCGGCGCGTGAACTGGAACTCGAGGTCGACCTGCATCCCCATGCGCCTCCGGTCACCGCTGCCTCGCAGTCGCTCTCCTTGGAGGAAATGGCCGGCATCGTCGTGCGCCGGACTCTGCGCTCAGGGCAAACGGTTCATTACCCAGGGCACGTCACCCTGATCGGCGACGTGAATCCAGGGGCAGAGATCGTGGCCGGCGGGGACATTGTCGTGTGGGGTAGGCTCAGGGGGAATGCTCACGCCGGCGCGATGGGCGACGACCAGGCCGTCATCTGTGCCCTGCAAATGCAGCCCAATCAGATCCGCATCGGGGCGCACATCGCTCGCCCACCCGATCGGAGCTGGCGGCCCAAAGCTCCCGAAAAAGCAAGTGTTCAGGACGGGGGCATCGTCGTAGAGCGTTGGAAAAAGTCGGAATGATGAGAGGAGCGTCATATGGGTGCTACTGTAGTCACCGTGACATCGGGTAAGGGGGGGGTTGGCAAAACAACCGTCACGGCCAACCTGTCTATTGCTTTGGCGATGCTTGGGCAACGGGTGATCGCCGTGGACACCGACATTGGATTGCGTAATCTGGATGTGGTCATGGGCCTGGAGAACCGCATCGTCTATGACCTGGTGGATGTCGTGGAAGGTCGCTGCAGGTTGCGCCAGGCCCTCATCCGCGACAAGCGCCTATCGGAGCTTTACCTGCTGCCGGCAGCCCAAACTCGCGACAAATCGGCCGTAAATCCGGAGCAGATGATCAAGCTGTGCGATCAACTGCGCCCCGAGTTCGATTTTGTCCTGATCGACTCCCCGGCCGGCATCGAGCAGGGTTACCGCAACGCGGTCGCCCCTTCTGACCGGGTCCTCATTGTCACCACTCCAGAAGTGTCGGCTGTGCGTGATGCCGACCGGATCGTCGGTCTGGTCGAAGCCGAAGAGAAAGGACCGCCGAATCTGATCATCAACCGCTTGAATCCGGCTATGGTTCGCCGGGAGCAGATGCTCGGTACGGCCGATGTCGTCGAGATCCTGGCCATCGATCTGATCGGAGTGATACCCGAAGATCCGGCGGTCATTGTTTCCACCAACCGTGGCAGTCCGGTCTCCCTGGATGGCAAGTCACCCTCAGGGCAGGCTTTCCGCAACATTGCCGGTCGTCTCATGGGACAGGACATTCCAATCATGCCGACCAAAGAATCAGCCAACGTGCTGGACCGTCTAGCCCGTTTTCTGCGTGGCTAAGTCCGGCGATAACACAACAGCCGAGCCAGTGTAGGAGGTATCATGCGTTTTCTAGATCGTTTGTTTGGGCGTCAAGAGCCGACCAGCCGCCAGGTGGCCAAGGATCGGCTGCAATTGGTACTGGTGCACGATCGCATCAATATATCGCCAGCTATGCTCGACACGATGAAGGATGAGATGATCAAGGTGATCTCCAAATATGTCGAGATTGACCCCGATGGGGTGGAGGTGACCTTTAGCCAGAGTAAACGCCAGAGCCGACTGACCGCCGATATACCGGTCGTAGGGCCGGCTCGGCACCAGCCCAAGAAAAGCTCAGGAAAGGCAAAAACAGTCCGTCGCCAGGCTGAAGTGGGAGGCGATGGGTAAACGTCCCTGGCGCAGATTTGACTGGCCGCTGCTAGGAGCGCTGCTGCTGCTAGCAGCCTATGGCGTGGTCATGATCTATAGCGCCACGATCGACACGTCGGGTGTGGGCGATCCTGTCGGACGGCAGTCGCTGTACCTGGGCGTGGGTGTTGTTCTATTGCTGCTCGTCGCGTCGGTGGACTATCGGCTGTTGGAGATCTTGCAGCACCCCTTTTCTTTTCTCACCCCACTTGTTGTGGGGATGCTGAACGTTGTGGCGGTGGCCTCCTGGCAAGTAGAGCAGACGAAAGCCACTGCCCTCTCGGCCAGCCTCTTAGCGCCTGTCCTGCGGCCGCTGGTGATCGGCCTGGCGCTTATCCTGCTGGTGTTTGTCATCGATAGGGTGTGGCTGTCACGATCTGACCCGGCGCCAGGTCGGTCGGTGGATGTTCCCCTCAGAGGACTGATCGTCATCGGAGTGCTGGCCGTGGCAGGAATTGGGGCGCTGCTGGTCACACGGATGGGTTCAGCCAGCCAGCCGGCGCTCGCTCCCTATCTGTTTGGGATTGGCCTCAGCGTGCTCTATTTGCTGGATCGTCTGACGCTCCGTGTTACAGACGTCTTTCGCAATCTGCTGTACGTCGCGATGGTAGCCGTGCTGGGAGCCGTCTTTGAGATCGGCCAAGTCTCTGGCGGCGCTCAGAGCTGGTTGGGAGCCGGCACCATACAGCCCTCCGAAATGGCCAAGGTTGTTCTCATCGTCGTACTGGCCAAATTCCTGGCCGACCGGGAAGAGCGGATGGAGGAGGTCGGCACGGTGCTGGCCAGCTTGGGTATAGTCGCTGTGCCGGTGGCGTTAATCTACTTGCAGCCTGACCTGGGTACGGCGATAGTATTGGTCGCTGTCTGGATAGCGATGATGTGGACGGCCGGCATGCGCCTTCGACACTGGTTTATCTTGGCAGTTGGCAGCGCGGCGGCGCTGCCCCTGGCCTGGTTCGCCCTTGAGGATTACATGCGCGACCGCCTCCTGTTGTTCTTTGACCCCACTTCTGATCCCGATTCCTATTTTAACATCCACCAGGCCCTGGTCAGCATCGGATCAGGTGGCTTGATAGGCAAAGGCCTGACCCACGGCACGCAGAGCCAGCTCCATTTTCTGCGGGTGCGCCACACCGACTTTATCTTTGCCGTCGCCGCCGAGGAGCTGGGTTTCCTGGGGGCCATGGTTATCCTCTTCCTCCTTTTTTTTATCCTATGGCGGACCCTGCGCATCGCCGAGAGTTCGCGCGATACATTTGGCCGGTTGATAGTCGCTGGGGTGGCCGCCATCATTCTGTTCCAGACAGTGATCAACGTCGGCATGAACCTGGGGCTCTTGCCTGTCACCGGTCTGCCGCTGCCTTTCGTCAGCTACGGGGGCAGTTCATTGGTCACACTCATGATCGGCATGGGTCTGGTGGAGAGTGTGGCCGTGCGCCACAGAAAGCTCGAGTTCGACTAGCCACGTGAGCACCGACTATGTTATCCGTCCGGCGCAACATGCCGACTTGAGTCGCCTGCTCGCACTGCAAGTGGCCCTTCAAGACCACCTGGAAGCATCCAATCCCGACCTGTGGCGGATGTCGGACCAGACGCGGGCGCAGCTCAAAGGCCAGCTCGCCGCCCGGTTGGCTGCCCCTGATGCCTGTGTCCTGGTTGCGGAGCATGCCGTGGATGGCGTGATCGGGGTGATTTACGGGCGGATAGTGACCAACAAGGGCTACACGCCCAGCCGGACCGGAATGGTGGATCAAGCCTTTGTCCAGCCTGACCACCGCCGCCAGCATGTCGGAGCGCGGCTGGTGGCTGAGCTGTGCCGTTTTTTCGCCGGGCAGGGCATAGAGGATCTCTCGCTTCGTTATGTCAGCGGCAACGAAGAGGCAGCCGCTTTCTGGACAGCTTTGGGCTTGACCCCGCGCATCGTCACCGTCGGCGCCAGCCGGCAGACCGTCGAATCTCGCCTCCACCCAGTCCAATCTTCCTAGAGTTGCGTTCCTGACGATTTGTGGTATACTGCCAGGATATTTCGGGGGGTCCCGCAAGGGAAAACGACAGGAGGATAGCTGTGGCCGACACACAGGTCCGCGTTCGCATCGCACCCAGCCCGACCGGTTACTTTCACGTCGGTTCGGCGCGGACGGCATTGTTTAACTGGCTCTTTGCCCGCCATCATGGCGGCAAATTTATCGTGCGCGTCGAGGATACCGACCGCACCCGCTACCACCCCGAGGCCGTGCCAGACTTGATGGCCAGCCTGCGTTGGTTAGGCCTGGAGTGGGATGAGGGCCCAGAGGTGGGCGGCGATTATGGCCCCTATTACCAGTCAGAGCGGCTGCACCTCTACCGGCACTATGCCGATCGGTTGGTAGAAGACGGCCTTGCATACCGGTGTTACTGCTCGGAAAAGCGGCTGGCAGTGCTGCGCGAAGATCAGCGCCGAAATAAACAAGATATCGGCTACGATCGTCACTGCCGCAACCTGACGGCGGCGCAGCGCGCCGAGTATGAAGCGCAGGGGATCACTCCGGTGATCCGCCTGGCCGTGCCGCTCGATGGTCAGACCGTCTTTCACGACGTGCTTTACGGCACGATCACCGTCGCCAATGCGACCCTGGACGACCTGGTGCTGCTCAAGAGCGATGGCTTTCCCACCTATCACCTGGGCGTGGTAGTGGACGATCACCTGATGGAGATCAGCCACATCATGCGCGGCGACGAGTGGCTGCCCTCGGTGCCCAAGCACGTTCTGCTCTACCATGCCTTTGGGTGGGACCTTCCAGTGTATGCCCACGTACCGCTCATCCTGGCCCCCACCGGCCAGGGCAAGCTGAGCAAGCGCCACGGTGGCGTCGAGATTCGCGAATTTCGCCGCCAGGGCTACCTGCCCAAGGCGATGGTCAACTACTTGGCTCGTGTGGGCTGGAGCTATGACGACAAGACCGAGATCTTTTCCCAGGAAGAGCTGGTCCGCTACTTTGACCTATCCGGCATCAGCCACTCCCCGGCCCGCTTCTCCTACGAGCAGCTGGAGTGGATGAACGGTTACTACATCCGCCAGCTCAATGCCGACGAGCTGGCCGAACGGCTGGTGCCCTTTGCCGCCGAGGCGGGCTGGATGGTCACCGCTGCCGATCTGCGGCCGGTGGTGCCGCTGATCCAGGAGCGGCTCAAGACCTTGGCCGATGTGACCCAGGTCGCCGATTTCTTTTTCACCGACTATATCCACTACAACGCGAAGGATCTCGTCGGCCAAAAGATGACGGCAGCCGAGTCGTTGGCGGCGCTTGGCCGGGCGCGCGAGGTGTTGGCTGGCGTGCGCGGGTTCGATGCTGAAGTGATGGAGCCGCCAATGCGGGTGCTGGCCGAGGAACTGGGGCTTAAGGCGGGCCAACTGTTCGGCCTGGTGCGCGTGGCCGCCACCGGCAAGACGGTGTCGCCGCCGCTGTTCGAGTCGCTGGCCGTCCTGGGCCGGACGCGGACTCTGGACCGGTTGGACCAGGCCATCCAGGCGTTGCAGGCCTTGACGGGCTAGCCGTGCGTTTGGCGTTTACGGTTGAGAGTGCCAGGCGGCGGCAGGGGAGCCTGGCACTCTTTTGTTGAGAGCCGGTCACGGCCAAACGGCAAAAAGAGCAGATTGACCAAACGGCAGGGCCATGGTATACTGTACTTTGGCTCGTTGCATTGGGCATAGATAACAAACGACGTGTTGACGATTCTGGTAGGAGGAGAAGAGCATGAGTGACACCACGATAGGTAACGAGAAAGCAGTCGCCGAGACTGCGCCTGGCGAGCCGGTCGACTTTATCCGCAAGGCGGTCGCTGAGGACCTCCGAAGCGGCAGATTTCAGCATGTGCGCACCCGGTTTCCCCCGGAGCCGAACGGCTATCTGCACATCGGCCATGCGAAGGCGATCTGCATCACCTATGGCGTCGCCGAGGATTTTGGCGGCCAGTATACTCTGCGCTTTGACGACACCAACCCGGCCAAAGAGGAGCAGGAATATGTCGACGCCATCATGAACGACATCCGCTGGCTGGGTTTTGACTGGGAGGACCGGCTCTACTTTGCCTCGGGTTATTTCGAGCAGTTGTACGAGTGGGCGGTGCAGTTGATCCAAGCTGGCAAAGCCTACGTCGATGACCTGAGCGCCGACGAGATCCGAGAGTACCGCGGCACACTGACCGAGCCGGGCCGCGACAGCCCTTATCGCACCCGCTCTGTCGAGGAAAACCTGGACCTCTTTACCCGGATGCGGGCCGGCGAGTTTCCCAACGGCAGCCGCGTCCTGCGGGCCAAGATCGACATGGCCGCGCCCAACCTGAACCTGCGCGATCCGGTCATGTACCGCATCCTCCATGCCAGCCATCACCGGACCGGCGACAAGTGGTGCATCTATCCTATGTACGACTGGGCCCACGGCCAATCCGATTCGATAGAGGGCATCACCCATTCACTGTGCGACCTGGGCTACGAGGACCATCGCCCGCTGTATGACTGGTTCCTCGATCAACTGGGCATCTACCATCCGCGCCAGATCGAGTTTGCCCGCTTTAACCTTACCTACACCATTCTCAGCAAGCGGTTCCTCTTGCGCATGGTGCAGGGTGGCTATGTCAACGGTTGGGACGATCCGCGTATGCCCACCTTGTCCGGTATGCGCCGGCGGGGCTACCCATCCGCGGCGATCCGGGAATTCTGTGACCGGACCGGCATTGCCAAAAGCCAGAGCATCGTTGACGTTGCCCTCCTGGAATACCACGTCCGCGAGCACCTCAACAGGACCGCCCCAAGGGTGATGGGTGTCCTGCGCCCGGTGCGTCTGGTCATCGACAACTACCCCGACGACCAGGTCGAATGGCTCGACGCGGTCAACAACCCCGAAGACGAAAGCATGGGCACGCGGCAAATTCCCTTCTCGCGCACCCTGTACGTGGAGCGCGACGATTTCCGCGAGGACTCGCCGAAGGGGTGGTTCCGCTTGGCTCCCGGCCGTGAGGTGCGCCTCAAACACGCCTACTATGTCACCTGCACCGGTGTGGTCAAGGATGAGGAGAGCGGTGAGGTGGTCGAGTTGCACTGCACCTACGATCCAGAGACGCGGGGTGGTGGATCGGCCGACGGGCGCAAGGTGATGGGCACCCTCCACTGGGTGTCGGCGGCCCATGCGCTCGATGCCGAGGTGCGCCTGTACGACCGTCTCTTTGCCAAGGTGGATCCGAGCGATGTGGAGGAGGGCTCTGATTTCCTCTCCAACCTGAACCCGAGCTCGCTGGAGATACTAAAAGGGTGCAAGGTGGAGCAGGGCCTGGCCAACGCTACGCCCGGCAGCCGCTACCAGTTTCTCAGAAACGGCTACTTTTGCGTCGATCCCGATTCGACGCTGGGGCAGCTTGTATTTAGCCGCACCGTCACGCTCAAGGACGCATGGGCCAGGCTGGAGAAAAAGTAACGGCCTGACTTCTACCTGAATTTGCCAGTAGTCACGGTCTGTGTTAGAATAGCCCGGCCGGTGGGGGATCGTCTAGTGGTAGGACACATGACTCTGGATCATGGCGCCGGGGTTCGAATCCCTGTCCCCCAGCCAACAGAAGGCAGGCTCCCATCTCTTGAGATGGGAACCTGCTGTTATTTGAACATGGCTTTGTTTGCCGCCACCCACTCGTACAGGCGGCGCACGCCCTCCTGCTTGCCAACCTTGGGCCGCCAGCCCATTTCCCGTTCGGCCTTGCTTACATCGGCCACGAAAATGCGCTGGTCGCCGGGGCGCCAATCGGCCCAGGCCACCTCGATCGGGTGGCCGATCAGCGATTCCAGCATCGGCCCCAACTCGCTCCACACTGCCAGCACATTGTCCGCCCCTCCGCCGACGTTATACACCTGCCCGGCGGCGACGTCGATCTGGTCTACGGCTGCCTGATAAAAGTCCAGCAGGTCGTCCACCCACAGCACGTCACGCACCTGACGGCCGTCGCCGTAGATGGTGATCGGGCTGCCGGTGACGGCGGCGATGAGGAACCAGGCGACCCAGCCCTGATCCTCGATGCCGAATTGTCTTGTGCCATAGATGCAGCTCTGGCGGCAAACCACCGTCGGCAGGCCATAGATCCGGGCATAGTCGCGCACATACTGATCGCCGGTGCCCTTTGAGCAGCCATAAGGGCTGTGAAAATCCAGAGGCTGTGTCTCGGGAATGCCTCGTGGAAAATCGCGATAGGCATAGCCGGTTGCGGTCGGGATCACGGTCACGTCTTCCATGCCGCCGTAGACCTTGTTGGTCGAAGCATAGACCACGATCGGCCTCCTGCCCGACAGCCGGGCAGCTTCCAGGACGTTGAAGGTGCCTAGAGCGTTCACCTCAAAGTCATGGCGGGGATCGAGCACCGAAGTGGTGACGGCGACCTGTGAAGCTAGGTGGTAAATGATGTCGGCGTCGACCGCCGCCCGGCGTACGGTATCGAAATCGCGGATGTCGGCCTGGACCAGCGTCCACCGCTCGCCGTGCTCGGCGCGCAGCCAGGCTGCGTTCTTTTCGGCGCCCGGCCGTGACAGGTCATCGTAGACCAGGACATCGTGGCCTTGACCGAGCAATCGATGGGTTAGGTTGGCGCCGATAAACCCGGCGCCACCGGTTACTAACATTCTCATATAATTCTCCTTGGTTTGCTTTTGGCACGATTTTTGTCGGTAGGGGTAGTCTTGACAATCTCCAAGACGTCCACCTCGACAGGTGTCATGCGCCCCATGACCTCGAGCAGGACGCGCACCCGCTCTGCCGCCGATGCCGGCCGGTCGAACACGGCATCCAGGTCTCGAAGCGGGCCGGAGACGATCCTCACCGTGTCACCCGCGTGGAACTCACTATAGCCCTCTTCCTCTTGTTCGGTCAGCCGGCGACGGACCAGGTCTACGACCTCGTCGGCAACGATTAGGGGCTGTTCTCCGGCGCCGATGATGCGGCGTACGCCTGGCATCCAGGCTACTGACGAATGGGGCATCTGGTCGAAATCGAGGCGGGCAAAAAGATAGTTGGGAAAGTAGACCATCCGGTCTGGCCGGTCGCGGCGGCGGACCTTGCGCCGCACAGTAGGCAGGTAGGTCACGACACCCTGTCCCTGTAGATAGGTGTTGACCTGGTGTTCCTTCTTGGGCTTGGTATAAAGCGCGTACCAGTGTTCCATGCCAGATGACTAACCCTTTTGGGAATGGCTCTTGGCCTGTTCCCACAGCGCGTCCTGGTCCGTCAGGGGCAAATCGGCCAGGTCGACGCCCTGGGCGCGGGCGGCCTGTTCCATCTCGGCATAGCGGCTGGTAAAGCGGTCACAGGTGCCGCGCAGGGAGCTTTCAGCGTCCACCTCGAGCCAGCGGGCGACGTTGACCAGGGTGAAGAGCAGGTCGCCCATCTCCTGTTCCCGGCGCTCGGTGCCCTCGGCGGCGCGCAGCTCGGCGACCTCTTCGCTCAGCTTGTCCAGGACGCCATCGAGGTCAGGCCAGTCAAAGCCGGTGCGGGCGACTCGATCGCCGATCTCCTGGGCCCGGGCCAAAGCCGGCAGAGCAACTGGAACGCCGTCCAGCCGGGAACGATCTGCTTCGCCCTTCTCGGCCCTTTCGTCGGCCTTGATCGCCTCCCAGTTGCGCAGCACGTCTGAGGTCCCCTGCACTACGACGTCACCAAAGACATGGGGGTGGCGGCGCTTGAGCTTGGCGTCGATCCGGCTGATGACATCGGCGAACCTGAAATCCCCCGACTCTGTGGCGATCTGAACGTGCATGGCGATCTGCATCAGGAGATCGCCCAATTCCTGGCACATCTCGCCGGCATCGTCGGCGTCGATAGCGACCAGGACTTCGTAGGCTTCTTCCAGCAGGTTGTTGCGGAGTGTCTGGTGGGTCTGTTCCTTGTCCCATGGACAGCCGTCGGGGGCGCGCAGGCGGGCGACGGTCTCCTGGAAGGCAGGCAGTCCGCCTGGGTGAGGCAATGGCGGCACATAGAGCGTCGTCAGGTGGTCTGGGCTTGAAACCCGATCCATCTCACAGAGAGGACAGGTGCTCACCGTAGCCCCGGCGGTGCCGGCCGCCCGGACGAGGGTGACCGGGTGGTCATCGGGATAGGCGTTCATCAGCGTCAGCTTGACGTCGCTGGACAGTCGCTGGCCGTAGAGCTGGCCGATCAGCGCCGGGCGGTCGGGGTCCAGTGGCGGATGATGGGCAGTGGCCAGGTCGGTGGCATCGGCCAATTGCAGGCCGGCCAGTCCGTCGATTCCAAGGAGGCTGAGCGCCGGCTCGACAAAGCTCAGACCCTCCACCAGGCGGACGGGGAGGTTCTCCTGCCGAGCACGGGCCAGGATGCGTTGGACCGACGACTCACCGATCATGGGGTGTCCGGGAACGGCGTAGATGACCCCTTGCGGGCGCCGTCCCAGCGCGACGATCTGTTCGGCTATCGTGTCATAGACGCTGCCAAAGTCGGGCAGTGTTTCGTAGAGCTGGTCGAAGGTGGGGAGGATCAGGTGAGGCGGCAGGCTGGCGACCGTGGGATGGCGGGCGGTGCGCAGATAGATCTTGTCCGCCTGGGAGAGCAGCTCCCACGCCTCGCGGGTCAGGAGGGCGGGGTCGCCGGGCCCTAACCCAATGATAGTAATCGTCATCGCCAGGTTGTGTCCCCATACAGGTCTGCCGGATGATCGGCGGCCAGGAAGCGCTCGAAATCGGCCCGCTCGGCGCCGACGGTCGTCGAGCCGCCGTGACCGGGGTAAAGGGCGGTGTCGTCGGGCCAGGAAAAGACGACCTGGCCCAGGGAGACTATGCTCTGGGCCAGCGCCTGGGGCGAGTCGGTGTGGCCCGGCCCACCCGGAAAGATTGCGTCACCGACGATTGCTCCGCCGTCAAAGCGCAGGCAGATACTGCCCGAGGTGTGGCCCGGCACGTGGGCGACGGTGATCTGGCCGCGGCCGATCAGCACCTCCATGCCGTCCAGCAGCGGCAAGTCGCCGTCTATGCCGAACATCTCGGCGTCTGCAGGATGGATGCCAACCGGCGCGGCGGTAGCCTGGCGGACGGCATCCAAAGCGCCGGCATGATCGGGATGGGCGTGGGTCAGCAGGATGCAGCAGACCAGGCGGGCATCGGGCAGCGACGACAGGATGGCATCTGCGTCTTCGCCGGGATCAACGATGGCGACCTGGCCTGTCTCCGGGCAGCGGAGCAGGTAACAGTTCATCGGCCAGGGGCCGACTTCCAGGCGTTGCAGTTCTAATCTTCCCCTAGGTTTTCGGACCTTCAAAGCTGCTCTCCTCAAGAGTTTATGGTCATAGCCGGCGGTAGTATACCACAAAACCCTGGGTACGCGAAGCCAAACCGAATCTTTGACAACCAGGCCCTTCTCGGGTATACTAGGCTGGCATTTGGCATGGGGGGCTGTAGCTCAGCTGGGAGAGCGCGTCAATCGCACTGATGAGGCCAGGGGTTCGAGTCCCCTCAGCTCCACCAGCAGTTTCTTAACAGGATCATCCGTGGGCCCGTGGCGAAGTTGGGATCGCGCTTGAATGGCATTCAAGAGGCCGAGGGTTCGAATCCCTCCGGGTCCACCATAGGGTTAAGGCAAACCCCCTTCGTCAAGGACGAGGGGGGTTTACTGTGTCAGGAGGGAAAGATGCCGACCCGGTCTCAAGCGTATCACGACCACGAAGCGCCGGCCTACGACGCCAAGTATGACGAAATTCCGTTCTTCACCAAGGTGTACGAGCCGGTCACATGGGACAATATCCGCCGCTTCCTGCCCACCCTCCCGGCAAGGGTGCTGGACGCCGGGGGCGGCACCGGTCGCTGGACGGTAGTGCTGGCTCAGTTGGGCTATGCAGTGACGCTGACAGACATCTCGCAGGGGATGTTGGACGTGGCGCGAACCAAGATCGAGGCGGCCGGGCTGGCCGACCGGGTAACGATTTTGCACCAGGACATTCGCAACATGAGCGCCCTGTCTGCGGACAGCTTTGACTTGGTACTGGCCGAAGGCGACCCGGTCAGTTACTGTGAGGATCACGCCGCCGCCATCAATGAGCTGGCCCGCATAGCTAGGGTGGGCGCGCACGTGATCGTCTCGGTGGACAGCCGCATATCTGCCCTTTTCAACCTGAACGAGCTCGATTTCGATGCCGCCGCAGCGACACTGCGCACTGGGCAGATGAAGTGGCGGGGCGCGGATGAGGCGCTTGTCTACCCGATCCATGCCTTTACGATTCCCGAATTGGCCGGCCTTTTCGAGGCTAACGGCCTGCGGGTGGTGCGTGTGCTGGGCAAGCCGGTGTTCTTGAACCGGCTGCAACCAAAAGTGCGTGACGAGATCTTGGCCGATGAGGAGCTGACCCGGCGATTGGTGGAGCTGGAATGCCGTTATGGCGATGATCCCGGCTGGGCCGGGTCTGGTGGGCACATTGAGGTCACAGGGGTAAAGGTATGGTAGCCCGGACGACGGACAAAAGGATCGAGACAAAACAGGGGCCGGCCCCGTGCCCCCATAGAATTGCACTGCCGAAACAAGGAGATTGAATGACTGACAAGTATATCCCCCAAGAGATCGAGCCCAAGTGGCAGGCCCGTTGGGAGGCTGATGAGCTGTATCGCTCGATTATCGAGCCCGGCAAGCCCAAGCACTATGCTCTGACGATGCTGCCTTACCCGAGTGGGGATCTGCACATCGGGCATTGGTACGCCATGTGCCCATCTGATGTCCGGGCGCGTTACATGAAGTTGCGGGGCTACAATGTCCTGTTCCCGATGGGCTTTGATGCCTTTGGGCTGCCGGCCGAAAATGCCGCCATACAGCGGGGCGTTCACCCCTACACCTGGACCATCTCCAACATCGAGAGGATGCGGCGGCAGTTGAAGAGCATGGGCTCCATGTTCGATTGGGAGCGTGAGGCCATCTCCTGCCTGCCCGGCTATTATCGCTGGACACAGTGGCTGTTCCTAAAATTCTACGAGGCTGGGATCGCCTACAAGGCTTTTTCGCCGGTCGACTTTTGCCCGCACTGCAACACTACCCTGGCCCGCGAGCAGGTATGGGGCGACGACCGTCACTGCGAGCGCTGCGGTACGCCGGTGATCAGAAAGGACCTGGAACAGTGGTTCTTTCGCATCACCGACTATGCCGAAGAGCTGCTCGATTTCGCCAAGATCGATTGGCCCGAGCGGGTGACGGCGATGCAGACCAACTGGATCGGGCGCAGCGAAGGGGCCCACGTTGCCTTCAAGTCGGAGGCAGGCGATGATATCATGGTCTTTACCACCCGCCCCGATACCCTGTGGGGCGCTACCTTTATGGTTCTGGCGCCAGAGCACCCGCTGGTGGAGAAACTGACGACGCCCGAGGAGCGGCCGGCTGTGGAGGCATATGTAGCCCAGGCGGCTCGCCAGAGCGAGATCGACCGGTTGAGCCTCGAAAAGGAGAAAACGGGCGTCTTTATCGGCGCCCATGCGGTCAATCCGGTCAATGGCGAGCGCATCCCGATCTGGATCGCCGATTACGTGATGATGACCTACGGCACCGGGGCGATCATGGCCGTGCCGGCCCACGACGAGCGCGACTTTCAGTTTGCAGTCAAGTTCGGCCTGCCGATCATCCCGGTCATCGCCCGGACCGACGGGGTGGCCAAGAGCTTTATCCTGCCCGGCTCGATGCGCCCCGGCCTGGCTGAGGTGCTTGCTCGGGAAGGCTTTCGGTGCGAGGCCGTCCGGTGTGGAGATCTGGGCGAGGCGCTGCATGTCACGCTGCACGGCGACGAGCAGATCGACCGCTACGTCGAGCTGGTGAGCAGTTACCTGTTGGCTGGCTACTGGAACGAGGTGGTAGGAGCACGCTGGGTCTTTGTCTTTGACGACGGTGTTCACGAGCTCGGCTCGGCGGAATCTGACGGTGCGATCCTGGCCCGCTGCAAAGAGATGGAGCCGAACGTTCGTCGCTACCGCACGGTGATGGAGATGCTGCGCTCGCAGCCTTTCTACCAGGACGTGCTATTTCACGCCGAGTATGGGACGATGATCAACTCGGGCCGGTTCAGCGGCACTCCGGGCGATGTGGCCAAGCGGCGTGTTACCGAATGGCTGGCCGAGCAGGGCAAGGGCGAGTTTAAGGTGAACTATCACCTGCACGACTGGCTGATCAGCCGCCAGCGCTACTGGGGCGCACCGATCCCGATCGTCTACTGCGACCGGTGCGGCACAGTGCCGGTGCCGTACGAGGATCTGCCGGTGCTCCTGCCGGAGGATGCCGTGATCCCGTCGTCGGGGGAGAACGCACTCAAGTTCCACGACGGTTTCTTGCACACCGCCTGCCCGCGGTGCGGCGGCGCGGCTACCCGCGAGACCGATACGATGGACACTTTTATGTGTTCGTCGTGGTACCAGTATGCCTACCTCAGCCCTTACTACCGTGAAGGTGAGCCGGCCCACGCCGACTCGACGCCCATAGACCCTGCCGAAGCTGCCTACTGGCTGCCGGTGGACGTCTATACTGGTGGGATCGAGCACGCGACCATGCACTTGATCTATACTCGCTTTTTTACCAAGGTCATGCGCGACCTGGGCCTTTTGAGCCTGGATGAGCCGATGGCGATGCTGCGCAACCAAGGCATTATCTTGGGCGAAGACAACGAAAAGATGTCCAAGAGCCGCGGCAACGTCATTGCCCCCGACAACTTGGTAGAGCGGTACGGCGCCGACACCGTGCGCGGCTATCTGATGTTTGGTTGGCGGTGGGACCAGGGTGGTCCGTGGGATTCGCAGGGGATCGAGGGTACCGTCCGGTTCCTGAACCGGGTGTGGGACTGCGCCCTCCAGCCTACCCGCCGCGACGCCTCCGCCGATGGCAACAAGGCTGCGCCCGACGAAAAATCGATCCGCGCCCTGCGCCGCCAGGTCCACCAGGCGATCCGCAAGGCCACCCAGGACATGGAGACCTTTAGCTTCAATACCTACATCGCCAACCTGATGGAGCTCAACAACGCCCTGGTAAAGGCCAAAGACACACCGGTATTCGGCACGCCCGCCTGGGACGAGGCGGTTCAGTCGCTCTTGCTGCTGCTGGCGCCCGCCTGCCCGCACATCGCCGAGGAGCTGTGGGCGCGGACCGACCGGCCCTATTCGATCCACCGGCAAGCGTGGCCGGCCTGGGATGAGGAGGTAGCGGCGGAAGAGCAGATCACACTGGTAGTGCAAGTCAACGGCAAGGTACGTGACAAGATCAATGTGCCAGTTGACGTGGATGAGGAGACGGCCCGGACGTTGGCCCTCCAGACTGAAGGAGCCAGGCGCCACACTGCGGGCAGCACAATCGTCAAGGTCGTCGTGGTGCCAGGCCGGTTGGTCAGTATTGTGACCAAGTAGGGGTGTTTCACGGGCCTCGATAGACCATTTGGCGATTTATCCCAAGGGTGCTATAATGTCGACACTAGTAGATCCAAAGAGGCAGGCATGAATAGAGGAGATATTCCCCCCCGGGAATGTATGGGTGACCTGGAACGCCGGTGCCGTGGCTATAAACAGCTTCTGGCCTTGTTGGCGAGCGCAACGCTCGTCATCGGCCTAGCGACACTGCTGCAGCTTGCACCGGCCAATGCTGCGAAAAGCTATCCAGACAGATCGGCGGCTGATGCCGGGGCAGCAATGGGTGACCCGACTACCAATCCGGCGGATTCATTACAAACTACCGAGTCATCGACGTACACCCTCTGGCTGCCGTATATTGTTGATGGCTACAGACTGGTCGATGGCCCGTTTGGTGTACAGATCTGGGGAGCGAACTCGACCGCCATTGACCGGATGACTGAGATAGGGACAAGATGGGTCCGGCTTCCCCTGAGCTGGTGCTGGATAGAGCCAGAGAACACAACGCCGGAAAACTATACCTGGTCCGCAAGCTTTGAGCAGCAGCTTGCCGCTTTGTCTGCCGCCCATATCCGGGTTATCCTCCAGTTTGGAGACAATCCGTCCTGGGCAGCGACCTATCTCAACGGCCCTATCGACCTAGTAGAAATCGGCCAAGTGACCGAGTTCATGCAGGCGGTCGTTGCCCGCTACAGCCAGCCGCCGTACAACGTCAAATACTGGGAGATATACAACGAACCCGACAACGGCAGTGTTCTGTTTGCCGAGCAGGGGCTCGGTTACTTTGGATATACACCCGAGGCCTACGTGGACATCCTGGAGGCGGTATACCAGCCGGTCAAGGCGATCGATCCTGGAGCCAAAATCCTGTTGGGCGGATTGGCTTATGACGTCTGGCCCCAATTTGTCGAGAATTTCCTGGATCAAGTCCTGCTAAACGGCGGTGCTGACAGTTTTGATTTGATGAACTTTCATTACTATGCTGCCTTCCGCGCCAACTGGGAGCAGTATGGACATGGTATCCTTGGCAAGCTGGCTTACCTGCGCGACAAGCTGGCATACTATGGAGTAGACAAACCGATTTTTTGTACGGAAACCGGCTGGTTTAGCAATTTTCAGGGCGATGATGGCCATGAGATCCAAAGCCGATACCTCGTTCAGACTTTTGTGGGCAGCATGACCGCAGACTTGGGTGCCGTTATCTGGTTTACGCTGGCGGATAGTGTCAACGACTATCGGGAGTGGGGATTAGTAGATATCAATTTGGACCCCAAACCATCCTACTATGCCCACCAGACCCTGACTGCTCAGATGTTTGGAGCCGAATATGTTCGAACACTGGGTCTGGGGGATACCGGTTCTGACCAGATAGAGGCCTACGAGTTCGCCACACGCACGGGATGCACAATTGTCGTTGCCTGGTCTAACGATCTGGTAACTGTAACACATGAATTGGAAATACAGACCTCTCAGCTTGTCGTGGTTGACATGTTCGGGACGGAGGCTACCGTCTACGATGGCGATGACGGCGTGGTGGACGGCCGCGTCCACGTTCCTATCGGAGTGAATCCTGTCTACCTACGCCGTGCCTGCGGCACGTGGAAGTAGAAGTGATGACCGCCATTATCTTTGATCGGGTGTCCAAGCAGTTCACGCTTCGTCACGAACGGGCACGCTCGTTTCAGGAGCTCTTTCTCAACATGCTTCATCTGAATCGAAGCGGTTCTCCGGCGGCATTGAGCCATGCGGCCCCGGCCAAGTCGAAGGAGCGGTTCTGGGCGCTCCGCGATGTGAGCTTTGAGATCGAGTCGGGCGACATGGTGGGCATCATCGGTCCAAATGGCGCCGGCAAGAGCACAGCGCTCAAGCTGATCACCCATATCATCGAGCCGTCCTCCGGCAAGATCGCAGTAAATGGCCGGACATCGGCTCTGCTCGAATTGGGCGCCGGCTTTCACCCTGACCTGACCGGCCGGGAGAATGTCTATCTCAACGGCTCTATCCTTGGCTTTAGCAAAGCTGAAATGGACCGCATTTACGACGAGATCGTCGACTTTTCCGAGATGGAGCGCTTTATCGACGTGCCGGTGAAGCACTACTCCTCCGGCATGTACATGCGACTCGCCTTTGCGATTGCCATCAACGTCCGGCCTGATATCTTACTGGTGGACGAGATCTTGGCGGTGGGCGACCAGTCGTTTCAGGCCCGCTGCCTGGACAAGATCAACGAAATGAAGCGGCGTGGGATGACGATCGTCATGGTTACTCACAACCTGGACGCCGTGCGTTCCATGTGCCATCGGGCCATCTGGCTGGATGATGGAGAGGTCCGGGCTGAAGGGGACGTGGATCTGGTGGTCGAGCAGTACCGGACCCAGGTGCATCTGGAGGACGAGCAGGAACTCTTGACGCAGGCCCCCCCGACGGGGAGAGGACAGGCCGATGCAGCCTGTTTGGAAGAGGGTTCTAAACCGGCCCAGATGGCAAAAGACGCCTCTTCGGAACAGGGCGAGACCGGCGCATCGCCCGAAGAGGATTCCTGTGAAGATGATTCCGATTGGCGGTGGGGATCGCGGGAAGGAGAGATCACGGACGTTCAGCTTCTGGATGGACAGGGGCAGGAACGGCGTTCTTTCAAGACAGGCGACACCTTCGTGGTGCGTATCCACTATGCAGCTCACCGGCGGATAGACAATCCCCAGTTCGGCCTTGCCCTCTACGATGCGGGTGGCTTTCACATCAACGGGCCCAATACTGTTTTCGCCGGCCTAGATATCCAAGCCGTTGAAGGGGAGGGGTACATAGACCATGTCGTGGACAGCCTGCCCTTGCTCGAAGGCACCTACCTGGTGTCGGTTTCTCTATACGATTATGACGGTGATCACGCTTACGACTATCATCATCAGGCTTATACGTTCCGGGTCCACCCCAACCCGATCATCCACGAAAAATATGGCGCCATCCTTATCCCTTCCTTGTGGCGGCTGGGACCCACTGGCTTTGTGAGCGAGCCCCTTTGTTCTGCGGCGGCGAGCCCTCTGGAGGGGGCTCGGCCGGATGCCTCCGTGATCTCTGCCGGCCCTGCAGGTCAGGATGACCAGGGGGCCATGGATAACAAGCCGTGAGCGACGTCCTGCTGGTCGCTCCCGTACCCATCACCACGCATCGGACAGGCCCTGCCATCCGTTACTGGGAGTTGGCCCGTGTGCTGAGTCACGAGCAGAAGGTTACGGTGTTGGCGCCCAATGCCGATCACCCTACTCACCCTGGCTTTGCGGTGTGTACCTGTGCAAAAGATGATCTGGACAACCTCTTGACGACACACGAGGTGATCGTGGTCCAGGGGCCGGCCATGCAGCACCATCCGCGCATTGCCCAGGTTCTGGCCGCCGGTAAGCACTACCTGGTGGTCGACCTCTACGACACGATCACTTTGGAGCAATTGGCAATAGACCCCGGCGGGCCGATCGGTCGATGGCTCAACGTCGAATACACGGCTCTGCTCAACGAGCAGCTCAGGCTGGGTGACTTGTTTCTTTGCGCCAACGAGCGCCAGAGGGATTACTGGCTGGGGGCGCTGACCGCGCTGGGCCGCATCAACCAGGATACCTGCGACGGCAGCGACCTGCGGCGGCTGATTGACCTGGTATCTTTTGGCCTGCCCGAGCCGGATCCTTCCCAGGAGGAGGGGGGCGCGCGGATGCAACCGGGCCATCCGGTGCTCAAAGGTATTCTACGGGGCATCGCTCCCGGCGACCGGGTCATCGTGTGGGGGGGCGGGCTGTGGGAGTGGCTGGATCCGTTCACGCCGATCCGGGCAATGGCGCGGGTCAGGCAGGCACATCCGACGGCTCACCTCGTCTTTTTCGTATCGCCTCGTCTGCAACCCCCGACAGTTGGGCAAGCCAAACAGCTTGCCGCCGAAATGGGGCTGCTGGATCATGAGGTCGTGTTCGCCGACTGGCTCCCCCCAGAGCAGTGGCATGATTGCCTGCTAGAGGCCGACGTCGGGTTGTCGTTCCACCCGGCCAGCATCGAGAGCCACTTTGCCTTTCGCACGCGCTTGCTCGATTACGTGGGGGCCGGCCTGCCAATCGTGACTGCGTGGGGTGACGTGCTGAGCGAGCAGGTGGCTGCCGCGGGGCTGGGCTATGCCGTAGAGCCGGGCAACGCCGAGGCGCTGGCGCAGGCCCTGATTTCCATCCTGGGCGAGCCCGAGGCCCGCCGCTCTCGGCAGGTGGCGTTCCGCCAGGTTGCAGATCAGTACCGCTGGGAGCGGGTTGCCGCGCCGTTGGTGCGTTACTGCCGCGAGCCTTGGCATGCCGGCGATGTGGGCCGAAATGCCTATCAGCGTTGGCAGGTCGCCGAAAGAGACCAATTGATTTCCGAGGCAGCTAATGCCATGCGTCGGTCGGCCGAGATCGAGGCTCAGCGCCGAGATGCGGTCGTCGAACGGGACCAGGTCAGACAGCGGGCAGCCGAGCTTCAGAGCCAGGTCGACGACCTGGCGCGACAACTGGAGCGCAGTGAGGCGCAATTTCAGGCAGCCATGAATGGCCGTATCATGCGGCTGATGACTGGCCTACAACGGACTGTGAGCCGCTGGCAGCGCGGATCCCCGGCCTCTGGGCGGGGTGGAGGTAATGGACGGTGAGCGGTAAGCCGATATTGATTATCAGCCACGACGTCGCCGGCAAACGCCCGGCCGGGCCGGGTATTCGCTACCGCGCGCTGGCCGGTGTGCTGGCTCGTCATTTTAAGGTGACTCTGGCCGTCCCCGGTCAGGCTGACCTGGAGGACCTGCCCTTTGCCGTCTGCCCGTACCGGCGCGGTGAATGGAACACGTTGATCCACGCTGCGCAACGGGCGCATGTTATTCTGGCGTGTGGTGACAGTCTGGCCGACTTTCCGGCTCTGGCTCACCTGGGCATTCCTTTGATCGTAGACGGCTACGATCCACACAGCCTTGAGACGCTGGCCCTGTGGGCCGAGCAGCCTGTTCCTTTCCAAGCGGCCCGCCACGGCGAGCGTCTGGAGATCTTGAGGCGCCAATGCCAAGCCGGGGATTTTTTCATCTGTGCCTCGGAGCGGCAGCGTGATTGGTGGCTGGGCCTGCTGGAGGATCAGGGGCGGGTCAATCCCCATACCTACCGCTCTGATCCGAGCTTGCGGAACCTGATCGACGTGGTTCCTTTTGGTCTACCCTCAGAATCGCCCACTGCAACACAGTCTATGCTGCGCGGGGTGTGGCCTGGGATAGGGCCGGACGACTGGATCGTGCTGTGGGGCGGCGGGTTGTGGGAATGGCTTGACCCACTGACTGCGCTTCGCGCCGTACGCCGCCTGGCCGACGACGGCCATGACGTGCGGCTCGTCTTTCCCGGCACGCGACATCCAAATCCGGCCGTGCCCGACATGCCGATGCGGACGCGGACCATGGCCTTGGCCGACGAGCTGGGGCTCACCGGTCGTTACGCCTTTTTCGGAGATTGGGTGCCCAATGAGGATTGGCCGGAGGTGCTATTGGAAGCCGATGTCGGCCTGTCGCTTCACCCTGACACGGTCGAAGCCAGGCAAGCGTTCCGCAGCCGGGTGCTGGATTATATCTGGGCCGGCCTGCCGATGGTCGTCACCCGTGGCGACTCGGCTGCCGATATGGTGGAAGCACATGCCTTGGGTTTGACAGTGGGCTATGGCGACGACGCTGCCGTCGCCGCTGCGCTGGCGGACCTGTTCCGTGCCGGTCGACTGGCGGTGCGAGACGCCTATCGGGAGCGGTTTGACGCTGCCAGGCGAGACCTCACCTGGCAGCGGGCCGCTGAACCGCTTGTCGCCTTTTGCCGCGACCCCCATCTGGCCGCCGACAAGATGCCGTACGCCGTTCTTCAATCTGCCCCGCCTCGCCCTGCAGTGGGGAGCGGCGTCAAAGGTGTTGAACCGGAAGCTGCTCCTGTGCCTGCTGCGGAGGAACACGGCTCAGGATTGGCGACCAACCCACAGCCTCAACAGGCAGGTGCCGGGTATAGACCATTCACTTCGGTCGTCGTCCTGGTCTGGAACGGAGCTACGTACATAGTGGATTGCCTAGAGGCGCTGACGGCCCAGGATTATCCGGCTTTTGAGATTCTGGTGGTGGATAACGGCTCGACCGATGGCACCCCGGACATAGTAGCCCAACGCTTCCCCCAGGTGCGGCTGATCCGCAACCATCGCAACCTGGGCTTCGCCGCCGGCAACAACGTGGGCTTGAGGGCGGCCGGCGGCGATCTGCTGACGCTACTCAATGTAGATACGCAGGTCCATCCTGGCTGGCTTTCCGCCCTGGCAGATGCCTTCGACGACCCGTCGATTGGCATCGCCGGCTGCAAGCTGCTCTATCCCGACGGCTCGATCCAGCATGCCGGCGGTTTTATGTATGGTCCGCGAGGCGAAACGGGCCACTTGGGGCGCCACGCCCCGGATGATGGTTGCTTTGCCGCGCTGGCCGACGTCGAATATGCTACCGGAGCTGCCTTTGCCATCCGGCGGATCGTCCTGAATCAGATCGGTCTCCTGGACGAAGGGTTCAGTCCGATCTATTACGAAGACACAGATCTGTGTTTCCGAGCGCGGGCGGCCGGCTGGCGCGTGGTCTATGTGCCCCTGGCGATTGTTACCCACTATGAGACCAAGACCTTCAGTGCAGAGAACTATGAGCGCAAATCGATCCTACACCGGGGCCGACTCCGTTTTCTGTTCAAGCATCGCCCGTCGGACTGGCTGTTGGGAGAGTTTGGCCCGGCAGAGTCGGCCTGGGTCAGGGGGATGGATCGCACTGAAGAGCTGATGGCTGCCCGCCACGCCTACTTGACCACGATCCTAACCCTGCCAGATATTCTGGCTTTTCGCGGCAGTTCTCACCAAGAAGCGGAAGCGTTGGTGGAGTTGCTGGCTGACCTGCGGGCTGCTGCGGTGGCCGGATTGGCTTCTCTACATACCCCACCGGCCTTGCAGTCTCCACCACCGCCGGTCGCTGCCCAATCAACCCCGGTGGTCGAGGAGCCGATCGAGGCGCCTGAGGCCGGTCCGGCGGGTGGGGAGGAACCCCCTGAGCAGATCCGGGCGCGATACCTGTCAGGCTTGGAGGCGGCGCAGGTCGTGCAGGAACGCCCATTTTCCTCACAGGTGCCGGTGCTCGGTCGGCTAATCGTGGCCTTCCGCGGCCTGTGGAATAGTGTCGCTACTAGGTGGTATGTACGCCCTCTCATCCAGCAACAGACAGACTTTAACATCCGGGTGGCTGGCTATCTGAGGATCCTGCAAGGCCAGCTTGATGGCATGGCCGAGCTTGGCCGCAACCTTGAGCACTTAGGCCGGATGAGCGGTTGGCTTAGCTCCCGGGCCGATCAGCTTGAGATAAGGGAAAATGAGCAAAATCGGCTGTTGCAGGGGCAACTGCGCGATGCGGCCGAGAACATCCGCGAGCTGACATTACTGGCCGAGCAGGTGGCCGCATTGAAAGCGCAGTTGGCTGCGGAGATCCGCGATCACTCCGATTTGGGGGGAGAAGAAACCTGAAGCCCAGGCGAGTCCTCTACATCGCGAATTACTTCCCCCCCAATGAAGTCGGGGGGGCTGAAATCGCGGCCTATAACGATGCTCACGGTCTGATCCAGCGGGGAGTGGGGCTCTCGGTATTGGCGGCCAACGCTCGAATGCCGCAGAATCAGGATCGGCACTATGACGTGCAAGGCGTTCCGGTGCACCAGGCAGCCTATCGCCCTCACAAGCGCAGCGGCGCTTTCCTGCAGCTTTTTGACCGGAGGGTGTACCGAGCTGTGGTGGCAGAGCTGCGCCGTGTCCGGCCTGACCTGGTGCACGTGCACAATGTGTCGGGTACCACACTGGCGCCCTTTGTGGCGTGTCGCCGATTGCACATACCGGTGGTGCTCACGCTGCACGATCACTGGCTGCTGTGCCCCAATAATATGCTCTACAGGGCCGATGGATCGCTGTGCGACCCTGCCGAGAAGGAGCGAGGCTGCTCGCGGTGTTTCCGGCGCTACGATTTCTGGGCTGACATCCCGGAGCGCCGGCGTGTGTTTGCCTGGTTCGTGCGGGACGTGCGCCGTTTCATCTCCCCCAGCCAGAAATTGGTCGATCTGCACGCAGGGGCCGGCTACGATCGAGCCCGGTTCTGCGTGGAGCCGTATGGCATAGAGCCCGGGCTTTACAAGACGCCGTCCGATCCGCGCGTGAGGGAGATCGTCCGGAGCTGGGGCCAGTTTCGCACCCTGTTGTTCGCCGGGGCAGTCGTCGAGACCAAGGGCATTCAGGTTCTGATCGAGGCGCTACCAGAGTTGTCGAGGCAGATCGATCGCTTCCGGCTGGTCGTGGCCGGCTCGGGAGAGGAAAAGTTAATGGCAGAGCTGCGACAGTTCGAGCCGTCCGTGGTACACCTGTTGGGCCGGCTGCCGTTCCAGGAGATGCGGGCATTGTATGCTACGGCCGACTTGACTGTGGTCCCTTCGACATGGTATGACAATGCACCCATGGTGATACTTGAGAGCCTCTTGGCCGGGACCCCTGTGTTGGGCGCAGCGATAGGTGGCATCCCGGAGCTGATCCAGGATGGGGTGACCGGCTATCTGTCGCGCTCTGGGGATGCGCAGGCGTTGACTGACAAGACGATTCAGCACTTTGCCCGGCCTGCCCAAGAGCGGCGAGCCATGCGCCGGCAGTGTGCCCTGTACGCTCGCAGTCACGTGATCCTAGATCGGCACCTCGATCAGCTCCAACAGATCTATGACGACGTATTGGGCGCCTGAATCGATGCCGGAAGTCACCATGGTAGGAGGGATAGCATGAAGATCAGTCTGATCAGCATCAACCTGGCAGCGGAGGATGCTATCGGAACCTGTGTATTTAACCAGGTCCGGTTCTTTAGCCGTCGCGGCGACGATGTGCGCGTCTATATCCCTTCTCCTCCCTACAATGTGCCGGCCGACATCGCGGCAGTGACCAGTGTAGTGACCCTGGATGATCTAACCGGCGGACAGCAGGAGCATTTTCGCCTGTCTGACCTGTATATCTATCACTACCCCGGCTACTACGACCTGCTGGAAAGCATGCGAGGGATCGAGCGAGGAACAGTGATCTACTACTATCACAACGTCACCCCACCGGAGTTGTGGGGGGCGGATATTGCTCGAGAGTGGCTGGCGCAGAGTACCTGGCAAGCCAACCTGGTTCACTATGCCGACCTGGCCATAGCAGACAGCCCGTTCAACAAGCAGGATTTGTTGGAACGTGTCAGCTATGCCCCCGATCGGATCCATGTGCTGCCCCTGGCCGTGCCGCTGGAGCGATTCACTCCCGGCGATCGGAACGCGGACCTGGTTCAGCGCTACAACCTCGACGGGCAGCGAGTATTGCTTTTCGTCGGGCGTATGGCGGGCAACAAGCGGATCGACCTGCTCATCGAGGCGCTGGCGCAGATCAAGAGCCAAGTGCCGAACGTCAAGCTGCTGCTGGTGGGTGACGAGCAGAGCAACCCTGCCTTTCACCAGATCGTCGCGGCCGCACAGGCTCGTGCGAAAGAGCTGGAAGTGACCGATGCTGTGATCTGGACCGGCCGGGTTGATGATCAACTGCCCTATTACCGCCTGGCCGACGTCTATGTCACTGCCAGCCTCCACGAAGGGTTCGGAGTACCGCTGATCGAGGCGATGGCCTGTGGGGTGCCGGTCGTGGCCAGTCGCGCGGGTGCCATGCCATGGGTGCTGGGGAAAACGGGCCTTCTGAGCAAGCCCGGAGATGCGGTTAGTCTGGCCGCCCAAGTGCTGCGAGTCTTGCAGAATGAAGACCTGCGCCACGACCAGGTCGAGCGCGGCTTGAAAAGGGCCCAGGAATTTGGCCTAGAGAGCTATGAGGCCGGTCTGGCCGAGATCATAGACCAAGCCGTGGTTTATACCCTGCCAGAAATTCCGCCCGAGCTATCGGCAAGCGTTGAGGAGGAGAAGAAAACTGAGCCGGTGTCGCCAATTCAAGCCCAACCGCTTCTGGGTGAGCTGACCCACGAAATCGAGGCCCACAGCGACGTGGCTCTGCGCGGTTATGTGGTGCGCTCCAGGGCTCCCCTGATCGGGCCCCTGATCGCCTGGGTGCGCCGCAACCTGACTTCTCACCTGCGCGAGCCCTACCTGGATCCCATGATCGAGCGACAAGTTGCTCAGAATTGGCGGCTTGCGGAGTGGCTGAATCGTGCCGGAGGTGCGCTGGCTGTTTCTTTGCGGCGCCAGGCCGGACTAGAGGCCCGTATCCGGACCCTAGAAGCGCAAGTTGAAGCTTTGCGCCGTCTGGGCGAGGACGGAGATCCCCGTCAGGGGAAAGGCCATGACTGAGCCTCTTGCCTCTGTAATCATTCTGGGGTGGGGCGGCGAGCCCTACATCCGCGCCTGCCTGGGCGCATTGAGACGGCAGACCTACCCGTCACGAGAGATGATCGTCGTCGACAACGGCTCGCCCGATCGGACCGGGGAGATCGTCGAGGCGGACTATCCAGAGGTCAGGCTCATTCGTACTGGCCGCAACTTGGGGGTGGCCGGGGGCAATAACGTAGGGCTGAAGGCGGCACGGGGACAGATCCGGGTCCTGATCAACGCCGATGTGGAAGTAAGGCCTGACTGGCTGGAGCGTCTGGTGCGGGCCATGCTGGCCGACCCAACTATCGGCATTGCCGGGGCCAAGCTCCTGTACCCCGACGGAACGATCCAGTTTGCCGGGGGCCAGATCGAAGGCCCGCAGGGTTACCCTCGCCACTCCGGCTGGCATGAAACAGACTGCGGCCAATGGGATATGGCCAACGACGTGAGTTTCATCACCGGCGCGACGCTGGCCATCACCCGGCAGGCGCTGGAACGGATCGGCTACGAGGACGAGCGGTTCTTTCCGATCGATTTCGAGGACATCGACATGAGCTATCGTGCCCGGGCAGCCGGATTTCGCGTTGTCCTCGTGCCACAGGCCGTCGCCATCCATCACGAGTCATCGACGATTAAGGCCGGCAGCGTCAGCCGGATGCTCGCTCTGGAGGCCGGCCGGCTGCGCTTTGTGTGCAAACACTGGCCCGCCCAACGACTTGAGCAAGAGTTCCTCCCTGCCGAGCTCAGTTTTGTGCGCAGCACTCCACGTCAAAACCGACGTGCATTGCGATGGGTCTATCTGAAGACGCTACACGAGCTCGATGACCTAGTCGGCTGGCGCGTGAGGCTGGACGTTGAGGGGCAGGTCGAATCGAGAGCCACGCTGACCCATATCTTGGCCGAATTGCGGCGTGCGTGCCTGTCGGTCAAGATCGACTGCCCATCCTGCCGGGATCGGGCCGGCACAAGTCCGGCCACACAGGATCGAGTGGCCCAGATGGTGGAAGGCTGGTTCGCTGCGGATAGCCCGGCTGTGGCCCAAGGCAGCGCGCCAGGCAGCCGGGCCCTGTTCCTGGAGCTGTGCAAGGTGGACGGACGTGTTGAGCCTCATCAACCAATTGCCTGGCCTAACTGGCCGCCGGGCATCTGGCCCAAGGTTGTGGCTTTGTACCGGAAGGTTGTACGCCGTCTATTGAGCTGGTACATCACCCCCATCGTTGAGGAACAGAACAAAGTCAATGCCGCGCTCTTATATACAGCCGAGACGCTGGCTCAGGAGGTAGCATCGCTTCGCGAGCAGCTGGCTGCTAGTGAACCAGTCGCGAGGACGGACGACGCCGTGGAGGGCAACTAGCAAAGCCATGCGCTTCTTGCATGTCACGCAACGATATCCGCCGGCCATCGGCGGGGCAGAGAAGTATGTGGCCGACCTGTCCGAGGAGCTGGTCCGGCGTGGCCATCAAATAGACGTATTCACCAGCCGGGCTCTCGATTTCCACACTTGGCAGAACGAGCTGCCGCGCTTTGAACACCTAAATGGCGTCAATGTCTACCGATTCTCGGCGATGCGCCGCCGCACATGGGTGTGGAACATGCTCCACTTTGGTCTGCGCCACTATTGGCGCACCCGTTCGCGGTGGTACGAGCCACTCATCTTTTTCGGGGGCGGGCCAATTTCCCCCGGAATGCTGTGGGCCATCCTGACGCGAGGCCGTCACTACGACTTGATCCACCTCAGTTGCTTGGTCTATGGACATGTGGCCTATGGGTACTGGGCGGCACAGCGGTTGGGTGTGCCGGTCATCGTTACACCCCATGCCCACGCTCTACAGGAGGATACCTACAACCTAGGCTATCAACGCGATGTGATGTTCGGCTGCGATCATGTTATCGCTGTTACGCCGGCTGAACGGGACCTGTTTCTCGATTTGGGACTCGATCCGTGGCGGGTGAGTGTCGCCGGAAACGGCCTGCGTCCTGATGACTATCCTGGCGAGCAACAAGCCACCGCACGGCGCCGACTCGGTTTGCCCGAAGAGGGGTTCATCATCCTATTTTTGGGACGCAAGTCAAATTACAAGGGTCTGGACGTGGCGCTAGAGGCGTATGCTGCTCTACAAAGCCAAGGCTTGCCGTTAGGTTTCCTTGCTGTCGGTCCTGAGACCGACTATTCGCAGGCGCTCTGGTTACATTACCAGGAACTGCCTGGATTGACTGTATTGGGGGCAGTCTCTGATGAGGAAAAGCTGGCTGCTCTGGCTGCGTGCGATTGTCTGGTGCTCCCCTCCATTGGCGAGGCGTTTGGCATAGTTTTCCTTGAAGCTTGGCTCATGGGTAAGCCGGTCATTGGCGCCCGGGTGCCGGCAGTAGCCTCGGTCATTGACGATGGACAAGATGGCTGGCTGACGGTTCCCGGCGATGCCAGTGATCTGGCCGCCTCTATTGCTCGCTTGGTCGCAGACCCTGATTTGGCCTGTCGCATGGGGGCGAGAGGTCGCGACAAAGTTCTTCGGCGTTACACGGTGCCGCGCATCGCCGATCGGGTGGAGGGCATCTACCTGCGCGTGTTGCGGCATCGGCAGCGCGCTTCCAGATCGCATGATAGGCAGCCAGCGACCCGGCCTCTGGAGCCAAGCCGATGAAGGCGCACGTGACGGGCTCAACGTCGCCGGCAGCGTCGGCTGTGTGCTGCCTGCTACGGGAGCGGGGCCATGTTGTGTCATATTCGGATCAAGTGCCACCGGATGCAGATCTGTACTTCTTTCTTGGCGGCCACGAGGCAATGAAGTGCCTGGCTCACGGCCTGATCATCCTGGATCTGCGACACGACACGACCCTTGAGGCTGCGCCTTGGGTGTTCTATGCCGATCTCTGCCTGGTACGGAGCGATCAAGATCGAAAGGCGCTGGTAGATGCCCATGGTCTTGAGCCGGAGCGGATCTTTGTAGTGACAGACGATGCCTTGGGTGACCTTGTGGACAAGGCCTTGCGGGATGTTCTACCCCCGCCCCACGTCGAAAGGAGGGACATGATTATGGATGATCATGTCACAGCAATGCACCCTAAAGACCTGACTGGAACCACACCGCAGTTGGCCGGCCTGGCAGCGAGACTTGAAGGGATTGAGCGCCAGGCTGACATCATGCTGCGGGGATACTGGGTGCGCTCTCGAGTCCCTGTGATTGGGCCACTCATCGCCTGGGTCCGGCGCAACCTTACCTCTCACCTGCGCGAACCCTACCTAGATCCTACCTTGGAGCGGCAGGTGGCAGTGAATCGGGAGTTGGTTACCGCTCTGCGTGAGTTGCTAGACAGACAGGCTGACCTGGAAATGCGACTAGCCCGGTTCGAGGAGGAACAGCGACGTGGATGAGAGCAGATCTCCTGTTATCGAAATCCGTGATCCTGCGCTCGACGGCCAAGCGATTGCCCGGTCAGTACGAGAGCGGGCTGTTCAGCGGAGTGTCCAGGCCGCCCAAGCGGTTGACTGGGCGGTGCTTGTCCCCGAGCTGCTGCAACCAGACACCGCTGCATCCGATAGCGACGCAGAGAACGATTTCCCAGGTCTGCGAGAGTCATTGGCCGAACTGATCGGCCGGAGCAAGCTGATGGAACATGAGTTCCAGTCGGCTGCGCCGCTCGTCGGGCCGGTAATTGTCGCCATACGGCGTCTGTGGAACTGGATGTCGACCAAGTGGTACGTGCGCCCGATCCTGTGGCAGCAATCGGAAGTGAACGTCCGCACCTCGCACGTCATCAGCGACCTCGCACAATGGCACGAGCTGGATGCCCGCCGTGTGAGCCGGCTCGAATCACGGCTCGCCGAATTGGAGGCGCGCCTGGCGCGGATTGAACCATCCAGCGAGCTGACCATCCAGACCGAGGACAAGCTATGAGGGTCCACCAACTCTACTGTGCAGCGATTCCCGGCGACGCCATCGGCAACCTGATGCTAGAGCTGGATCTCCGGCTGCGTAGCTGGGGCTTAAAGTCGTTCATCTTTGCCCAACACATCGCCCCAGAAATGGTCGGCCGCGTTCGTCCCGACTATGAATACTTGTCCTACCTCCATGCCGCAGACGATCTGCTTATCTACCACTATGGGCTGCACACGTCCAACGTGCGCTATTTCCAGGCGGCGCGCGGCCGGCGTGTCTTTATGTACCACAACATTACCCCGGCCTCCTATTTCCGCGGCTGGAGCCGTGACCTAGAATTGTTGTGCGACATAGGGCGCCGCATACTGCCAAGTCTGACTGGCTGCGACTTGGCAGTCGGCGATTCGGAATACAATCGACAGGAGCTGGTGGCGGCGGGCTTTTCCGAGACCAAGACCGCTGTCTTGCCCCTGTTTTCGCAGCAGTCGGCCTTGGAGGCAGTGCCTGTCGACCGGGATCTCCTGGAACAACTGCGGGCAGAGGGGGCGGTCAACCTGGTGACGGTGGGCCGGGTAGCGCCCAACAAGGCGATCGAGGATGTGATCCGCATCTTTTACGTCTACCATCAGGCCATCAACCCCCGCTCTCGCCTGTATCTAATCGGACCACACCAGGTGCCGGCCTATAGCGCCGCGCTGGAAACCCTGGTTGCCGACCTGGGCCTGGGTGATGTGGTGCGGTTCCCCGGTCGCGCCCTCGGCGGCACGCTGAAAGCATACTACCAGGCCGCCGATCTCTATCTGTGCGCCAGCCAACATGAGGGTTTCTGTGTGCCGTTGGTGGAGAGCATGCACTTTGGCGTGCCGATCTTGGCCCGCAAAGCGGCGGCCGTGCCCGAAACGCTGGGCGATTCCGGTGTGCTTTTTACCCGGTTGGGTTATGCGGAAGTGGCCGAGATGGCCCATCTGTTGTTGACTGACAAAGCCCTGCGGTCGCAGGTCGTCGCCAAGCAGCGCGAACGGCTGCAGGATATGTCCCCTTCTTGCATCGAGGCCAGACTTGAGCAAATACTGGCCCGACTAGGGGTTTTGCCTGTCCGAGATCCGTTACCTTCATAGGTACTGAGGAGTATCGGCTATGACTGACACGCCATTCGACCTTGAAGCGCCTGACCTAGACACTGAAGCGATCATGCGCGAGATCCGCGCCCGGATCCGGGCCCGCCGCGCCGAGGCCAAGGCCAGAGGGCTCGACTTTGAGGCCTACGCCGACGGGCTCTACCCTGTGCCGGCCGATGCCCTCTTTAGCCGCGACCTGTACGAAGCCGTTCGCTACGTGGGTCTGGGCTGGGATAAAGTAGGGGTGGAGATGGCGCTGACCGAGTCGCGCTTGCCGCTGATCGGCGGGCTGGCCCAGCGGCTGCGGGCTGCCCTCCACCAACTGGTCTTATTTTACACGAATCGGCTGGCCGCCCGGCAGGTCCGTGTCAACGAGCAAACAGCGCGCGCCTTGACCCTCCTAGTCTGCGATCTGGAGGCTGAGCTCTCTAGCCTCCGCGCTCGACTGGCAGCTTTGGAGAGCCCTCGAGGCAAAGATGGCTAATCCTATAGCCAACCATGGAGAAAGAGCGATCATGAGCAACGCTGCCCGGCGAGCGAGGCTCTGGCGGCGGATCAATCTCTGGGTGCCCTTGATCCTCGCCTTGATCGCCTATGAAGCTGCAGCATGGCTCCAGCTTCAGCGCACCGAATTCGTGGGTGATGAGCCCCACTACATGCTCATTGCCCATAGCCTCTGTTACGATCACGACGCCGATCTCAAGAACAATTACGAGGCTCGCGACTATGCTTCATTCTATCCCTACCCCGTGCTCGAGTCTCACGGCCACGATTATCGCGGCAACGGGATGCTTCATTCCCAACATAACGTTGGGCTACCGCTTCTTCTGACCATACCCTATTGCTTGCTGGGTGAGCCCGACTGGGTCAGGCTGGAAATGGCTTTTCTGACCGCCCTGGCCAGTTGGAGCATCTTTCTCCTGACCCGCAGCTGGACGAAGCGCGACGATGTAGCCTGGGTTACCTGGGCAGCCGTCACCTTCACTTCACCCTCGTGGACGATGGCCCCCCAACTCTATCCCGACACGGCAGCTATATTGGGGGTAGCGATCGCACTTCTTTTACTGAATTCGCCTTCTCTTTCAAATGGCAAGCTCCTTGTTTTGGGCTTGGTGGTCGCCTGGTTGCCCTGGCTGAATGTGCGGCTGGCACTGCTGAGCCTCCTCATCATAGCGACCGCAGCGAGAAAACTCTGGCGATCCCGCTTGCATTGGAAGCAGTGGGTATTTCTGATCGTCTTGCCATCGATCAGTGGGGTTGTGTGGCTGTGGATCTCTTATGCCTGGTATGGCAGCCTTTTGCCCACCGCCATTTATACCCCAGTGGTTGCTGATATTCCGTTTTCCTGGGAGAGGTTGTATGTCGCCCTGGTTGACCTGGGTCTGGGGCGCGAGTTTGGCCTGTTGACCTATGCGCCGATCTACTGGATCGCGCTTGTCGGCCTGGTAGTGATGGCCTCCCGCCGCGAAAAAGCGATGTGGTTGCCGGTTATCTGGTTGATCGTGCACATCGCCTTTCTAGCACTGTCACAAGCTATGGCTGCGCAGGGTCCAGGGTACACGTTCCCGGCACGTATGATGGTGCCGATTATACCTCTGCTGGCTATTCCACTGGCTTATGCTATTCTCCATAATCGCTGGCTGCGGATTGTGGGAGCGGGCCTGTTTCTCGTCAGTGTTGTGATTAGTATTCAAAGTCTCCTCTACCCGTATACTGCCCTGGCTGATCGAAATGGCTTCAGCGAACTTCCTTTTCTCGACAATCTGCAGGCGGCTTACCCTGCTTTGCAGCTCACCACGCCGAGCATCGACCTGGATCTCTCGACGATCTTCCGGCAGACAGGGCAGTTGGTATGCCGTCAGGACAACCCCTGCATCATCCGCGCTACACCAGGGATCGATGAGCCAGGCGTCATGGCTTTCGGTCCCTATCAGCGCCTGGTTTCTGGTCAGTATACGGCCACCTTCAGTCTCGATGCGGCTCGTGTCGATCCATTTGCCTTGGTAGCGCGTATTGATGTCGCTGCCGACCAGGGCAAGCGCATCCTGGCTCAACAGGATATCTATGCCCGCGATTTCGTGACCGGCGATGGGTTTCGACCGTTTAGCCTGTCGTTTGCGGCGCGAGATATCTGGAAGCTCGAGTTTCGGGTCTACTTCACAGGCCAGGCCAAGCTGCGGCTCCAGGCTATCCAGATCAGGCCCCAACAAACATCGGCCGCATCTCGCGCTTATCCCGGCCTGCCCATTGTTGTGGTGTGGGGCGCAAGCGTAATCGTTGCAGGTTCTATAGCGGCAAGGCACAGGAGAGGCGCCCCGGCCACTGAGATGCAGGCCCATAGCAGCCAATCTAACAAGGAGCAATCTGGTCTAGATGCCGGATAGCCCAATCCGCCTGGGGATTGTCGTCCCCCGCTACGGCCCGCGAGTGTTGGGCGGAGCCGAGACCTTTGCCCGCCAGTTTGCCGAGCACCTTTCGCCGGGCGAGTTCGACGTTACGGTGCTGACCACCTGTGCCTGCGATCTGCTTACCTGGCGAAATGAGTATCCGCCGGGGGAAGCGCGGATTAACAACGTGCGTGTGCTTCGCTTCCCCATAGACCGGCAGCGCCGCGATGCCCGCCTCTTCCAACGGTTGACCGACCGGTTCAACCGGGGCGAGCCGGCTAGTCCTGCCGATCAGGCAGCCTGGCTGGAGCACGGTGCTCACAGCCCTGGTCTTTATCTCCACCTGGCCCGCCATGGCAGCAGTTATGATCTGCTGATCTTCCTGCCCTATCTGTTCGGCACCACGATCTACGGCTCGGCAATCTGGCCGGAAAAGAGCGTGATCTGCCCCTGCCTGCACGACGAGCCGTACGCCTATTTCGCCGATGTGCGCCTCATGCTGCACAGCGCCCGAGGGCTGATCTTTATCAGCCCTGCCGAGCAGGCGCTGGCCGAAACCAAGCTGGGCGTGCGCCACCCGGCAGCCCGGCTGGTGGGGGTAGGTCTGGATGAGTTTGCCGCCGACGGCGAGCGCTTTCGCCTCAAGTTTGGGCTGGACGGGCCGTTTGTGCTCTATGCCGGCCGGCTGGACCCGATGAAGAATGTCATGCAGCTTCTGGACTTTTTTCTTGCCTACCGGCAGGCCAACCCCGAGCGCCCCTTGAAGCTGGCTTTGGCCGGCAGCGGCCCGCTGCGCCTGCCCGATCACCCCGACCTAGTTCCCCTCGGCTTTCTCGATCAGACCGATCTGCACGACGCCTATGCTGCCGCCGTGGCCCTGTGCCAGCCGTCGCTGGTCGAAAGCTTTTCGATCGTGCTGATGGAGGCATGGCTGGCCGGCACGCCGGCTTTGGTCCATGGTGGCTGCCCGGTCACTCGCGATCACGTTATGCGCAGCAACGGCGGCTTGTACTTCTCTTCCGCTGCCGAATTCGGCGAGGCGCTGGATTGGTACTCTGACCACCCACAGGAGCGGTGGCAGATGGGCGCTTTGGGCCGAGCCTATGTGCAGCGTGAGTTCAGTTGGCCGGTCGTGCTGGATCGGTTTCGAGCAGCACTGGCCCTCTGGGAGTAGACCCTCATACCCGGTACCACGTGACCATAGTCCTATTGCCCCGGCGTCGCACCTGGGTTATAATGAGCCTTGACGGGGCAACCCTATGATGCATCAATCCGTACATCAGATCATGCCAGGTTTCCTATACGGTGACGCCGTGGGCAACCAGGCGGCGCGCATCCGCGACCTGCTGCGGGGGTGGGGATACCGCTCGCAGGTCTATGCCCAGTTCCGCGACCGCCGCCTCGACGATCCTGGCGAGGACTATGACCGGTGCCGCCCTGCTCCGGACGACCTGGTCATTTTCCACTATTCGATCGGCTCGCCGGTGACCGAGTTCGTGCGGCAGTTGCCGTGCCGGGTCATGATCTACTACCACAACATCACGCCGGCCGGTTTCTTGCGCGGCTACAACGAACCACTGGCCGACCTGCTGGACCAGGGCCGGCGCGAGCTGGCCTGGTTCGCCGACGCGGCCTTTGCCCTGGCCGCATCGGAATATGACCGCCAGGAGATGCTTGCGCTCGGGTTTCGAAATGTCGAGGTGCTGCCCTACCTGGTTACGTTCGACGCGCTGCAGTCGTCGGCAGACAGCACGGCCGGGCGAGAGGTGTGTGCTCGTTACAAAGTTCCCGGCTCCCTGGGCCGGGACAGCGGCGCGGTCAACCTCCTCTTTGTCGGGCGTTTGGTGCCCAACAAACGTCAGGACGATCTTCTTCGGGCGTTTGGCGCTTACTATCATCTGATCAACTCCCATTCTCGGTTGTTGTTGGTTGGTTCCGACTCGAACGCGCCTGGTTACCGCCTGGAGCTGGAACAGATGGCGGCGGCCCTTGGCCTGTCCGACTCGGTCGTTCTGCCCGGCGCCGTCGGGCTGCGCGAGGGCCTGGGCGGCTACTACCGGGCGGCGACTCTGTTTCTGTGCCTGAGCGAGCACGAAGGTTTTTGCATCCCCCTGATCGAGGCGATGGCCTTTGACCTGCCGGTGGTCGCCTACCGCTCGACCGGCGTGCCATATGCAATGGGGGGAGCAGGTATGCTGGTCGATGCCAAGCGTTACGATCTGCTCGCCGAGCTGATCGACCTGCTGGTCCATAACCAGGCGGTCCGCGAGCGGGTGCTTGCCGGGCAGAGGCGCCGCTTGAAAGAATTGTCGCCCGGCCGGGTGGCCGGGACGTTGAAAACCTACATCGAGCAGAATGTCCCGGCCTCCCTTTCCGGGATGGCTCGACTAGAAAGAGCTTGACATGCAGTCTCAACATCGGTTTTCGTGGAAAGGGTCCGGCACTTGGCTGATCGCGGCCCTGTTGGTCGCGGCGTTGTCCTGGGTGGGGCAGGGAACCGGCCGCGCGCAGTCCGTTCAAAGCATCGACCCTGAATCGTACCTGAACCTCCAGTCCGGGCAGCCTGGCTTCCCGGTGGCTCTTGGTGGTTCCTACCTCATCTGGGGCTCTTCGCCAACGCTGGTCGATCTGGACGGCGACGACACGCTGGAGGTGGTGGTTGGCGGCCGCAACCGGAAGGACAATGGACAGCCGGGCTGCAGCGGCTGGGTCTATGCCTATCACCATAACGGCACGCTAATGTGGCAGAAACCTGTCCGGGCGCCGATCAACTCTACGCCTACAGCGGCTGACCTCAACGGCGACGGCCATCCTGACATCATCGCCGGCATGGGCGGCATAGTCGAGGGGCAGTGCTGGAATGGCGGGGTCATTGCCCTCAATGGTCTTGACGGCAGTGAGCTGTGGACCTTTGATACTCAGGATTGGCTGAACCACAACCCCGACGGCATGCTCGACGGCGTCTTTTCGACCCCGGCCGTCGGCGACGTCAACGACGACGGCGAGATCGAGATCGTCTTCGGCTCCTGGGATCAATGTCTCTACCTCTTGAACAAGAGTGGGGCGCCGCTGTGGGGCAACATCCCAGGCATCCTGCCGCAGGTCTATTGCGGCGGCCACGGCTTTTACAACGAGGATACCTTCTGGTCTTCGCCGGCCCTGGCCGACCTGACCGGCGACGGCATCCCCGAGATCATCACCGGCGCTGACGTCTACACGGGCAACGTCTGGGGTGACCCCACCGGCGGCTATCTCTACGTCTTTGACGCTGCGGGTAACACCCTGGCCCGGGAGTGGATGGAGCAGGATATCTACTCCTCTCCTGCTGTCGCCGACCTGGACAACGACGGCGTCAACGAGGTCTTGGTGGGCACGGGTCTTTTTCGACCCGGTGAGGGTTACTTTGTGTCTGCCTTCGAGTACGATCCCAACCCGGCCAACCCCAAAGACCGGCTTGTCCGGAAGTGGCGCCAGACAACCGTAGGTCGCGTTTTCTCCTCGCCGGCCCTTGGCGATCTGGACAAGGACGGTTGGCTGGACGTGGTCAGCGTCGTGCCTATAGGGGACAACGGGGCAACCGGCACTTTTGTCTATGCCTTGCGCGGTTATGACGGCACGCCGCTCTTTCAACGTCAGATCTATGACCCGTGGGGCAACTCTTTCAACACCTTGTCCTCGGCAATCGTCACCGACATAGACGGCGATACCTGGCCTGAAATCCTGTTCAGCCACGCTTGGGAAGTCGCTGCCCTGAATCACGACGGCACTTTCTATACCGATTACACTTACTATGCTGGGTACACCCTGTATGCCACACCCGCAGTCGGTGACCTGGATGGCGACGGCGACGCCGAGGTTGTCATCGGCGGGCACAACCCAGACAACCCCAATCAGGGCATGCTCTTTGCCTGGACCGGCCACCCTGTAGACGAACGGCCAAGCTGGCCCACCTGGCGCCAGAACGAGCACCACACCGGCTTTCTCATGTTCGATACCATCCCACCGTTCAACCCGACCAGCCTCAGCAGCCCATCTCACCCGCCCGGTGCTTGGTCCACTTCCAAGCAGGTGCAGGTGGCCTGGTCGGGCGCTGCCGACGACAAGAGCGGGGTAGCCGGCTATTCGGTTGTCTGGGACTCGGCTTCCAATACGCTGCCGGATGCGGTCGTGGATCTGCCGGCTGAGGCGACTACTACCACCAGCCTGCCGCTGGCCGACGGCAAGAACCACTATTTCCACCTGCGTACGGCCGACAATGCCGGCAACTGGGCGGCCAGTGCGGTGCACCTGGGGCCCTTCTGGATCGATGCCACCCCGCCCCAATCCTACGCTTCGTCCCCGTCCCTGGTAAAGGGCTCTTTCCTGGTGAGCTGGCAGGGGAGCGACACGGCATCGGGCCTCGTCGACTATACAATCCAGGTCCGCCAGAACGATGGCCCGTGGACCGTCTGGAAGGACCACCAGACCGGAACGTCGGCAACCTATTCGGGGACGGAAGGCAACACCTACCGCTTTCGATCGATCGCCCATGACCTGGTCGGGCATACCGAGACCGACTATACTCAACAGGGTGACACCAGCACGGTTGTGGCTCGCTATCTGCTCAGTGGTAATGTCTACGATCATCGGGGTCGCCCGGTTCCCGGCGCGGTGGCCACCGCGCAGCCGGTTGCCCTCAACCAGGCTGCTGCCGGCATCGGTGGCCAATACAACTTGGGGTTGCTGGATAGCGGCGTTTATGCAGTGTCGGTGGGCCATACTTTCTACGGAGTGTTGCCGCCCAGGTACAGTGTTGCCGTGAACGGCGATGTGCAGGGCGTCGACTTTTATCTGCCGCCAACCCCCAATTACGTCCAGAACGGCAATTTCGAAACGGAAGGCGGGTGGCAGTTGGACGGGGCCGTTCCGCCGGGTCGGGCTCAGGGGCAGGGCTATACCGGTGCTTATGCTCTCATGATGGGGGCTATGCCGACGGGTTTGGCCAACTCGAGATCGTTCCACGCTGCTGCGCCTCGGGGACCTGCGTGGGAGCCTTGGGTCTGGTCGGCCGGTCAGGAGGTGTCGGTGCCGGCCAACGGCCAGGCCACCCTGGCCTGGGTCTATAGGGTGGATGGCAACGTTGTGTCTGGCGACAGTCTGGCTGTCACGATCGACGGACCCGCGTCGGTCATTACCCACGCTCTATCGCTCGATGCCGAGACCTGGACCCACGGGTGGGTGGACGTGAGCGAATTTGCCGGACAGCAGGTGGTTCTGCGTTTTGTCCTCAGTCGCGAATCGCCGGCCGGCCCGCTGGATGTCTGGCTGGATGACGTCAGCGAAGGGGTGGTGCCTTACCGGGTATATCTGCCTGCCGTCGGCAAATAGATCATAACCTGCCAAAGACCTCGTCGGTTTGAGGTCGCTGCTAGCAGGCCGGTCCCCCTTCAGGTGGGACCGGCCCTTTTTTCGGTGCCAGTTGCCCGGAATGCTTTGACAAAGGGTGTGGAGTCGGGTAAACTGTGCGGGCCAATGAGAATCTTGCACACGAACGCCGCTTACTGGCCTTTTGTAGGTGGCGCCGAAACCTATCTACGAGCCATGTCCGAGCGGTTGGCCCGCGATGGCCACGATCTGGTCGTGGCAGCGACCGATGCTTCGGGTGTGCAGAGTTTTTGGGATCCACGTCAGCCCCGTTTGCCTGATCGGGACACGGTTCTAAATGGTGTGCGTGTGATCCGCAGCCCGGTGAGTCACCTGCCCGTCTCCCCCTGGAGCTTTTACCTCTTGCGCCGGTTGGCAACCGACCTGAGCCGCTTGCCGTTTAACACCCGTCCCTTCCTCGACCGCCTGGCGCCGCTGATGCCTGGCGTGCCGGCCCTGGAACAGGCCCTGGAGCAGATTCAGCCCGGCTTTGATCTGGTTCATGGCATGAATATCGCCCTCGAATGGCCGTTGATCGCCGGCTGGCGCTACGCCCGGCGCCACGGCCTGCCCTTTGTAGCGACCCCATTCCTCCATGCGGGCGGCCCAAAGGTGCAGCGCTTTTACACCATGCCCCACCAGCTAGCCGCTCTGCGCGATGCCGACCGGGTGATCGTCCAGACCGGCATCGAAGGGCAGATCTTGTCTGGCCTGGGCGTGTCGCAGGAGCGGATTGTCCGGCTTGGGATGGGTGTGGATCTGAGCGAGACACAGAGCGGCGACGGGGCGCGTTTTCGGACCCAGCATGGCATCGATGGGCCGGTTGTTGCCTTTATGGGGGTTCTCACCGATGACAAGGGGATCGTCCACCTGCTGCGGGCCATGCAGCGCCTGTGGGACAAGGGCAGCAGCGCCACTCTGGTGATCGCCGGTCGCCCAATGGTGCCATCCACCTTTGAGCGGGCTTATGCCGGTCTGCCGGAAGACCAACGGTTGCGGACCCGCCGCCTGGGGGTGGTGGGCGGCCAGCTCAAGCAGGATATGCTCGCTGCGGCCGATCTATTTGCCATGCCGTCGCGGATCGATTCGTTCGGCATCGTCTATCTGGAGGCGTGGGCGTACGGCGTGCCGGTGATAGGCTGCCATGCCGGCGGCGTGCCCGACGTGATAGAGGATGGCCGCGATGGCGTGCTGGTCGATTATGGCGACGAGGCCGGTCTGGCCGTGGCCATCGAAGGGCTGCTGGCTGACCCCGAGCGCCGCCGGGCGATGGGCCTGCGGGGCCGGACCAAGGTCGAGTCGCACTATACCTGGGACCGCATTTATGGCGGCCTGGCGGCGGTTTACCAGGAGCTGGAGGGCGCCGGGCGGGACGGGCGCGATGGAGCGGACGATGCACCTGGCCGTTAACGTCAGCGATCTGGGCCGCTCGCGAGGGGGGAACGAGTCGTATCTGCTGGGGCTGGTCGCGGGCCTGGCTGCCGTGGCCGGGCAAGCTGGCCGGTCTGCTGCGCGGATCAGCCTGATCGCGGCCCAAGAAGGGGTCGACCTGGCCCGGTCGATTGCCGAGCCGCATGGCTTGGAGGTGATCGACGCCGGCCCCTATCGCCGTCTGCCATTCTTGCTGTGGCAGCAGACTGCCATCTTGCGCCGCCTGCGGCCCGATTGGTACATCTCGACCTTTTTCCTGCCGCCGATCACACCCTGCCGTGCCGCGGTCCTCATCCACGATCTTTCCTTCCGAGCCCACCCCGACTATTACCCCCTGTCCATCGCCGCCTATATGCGTTTGCTTGCCGGCCTGGCCGTCCGCCGCGCCGACGTCGTGGTGGCCCTGTCCGAGTTTACTCGGGCCGAGATCGTGCGATTTTACCCGGCCGCGAGGGACAAGGTGGCCGTCGTCTATCCGGGCATTGGGGCAGAGTTCCGGCCTGATGCTGAGGAGGACGACCGGGCATTGTCGGCTTTGGGGGTGCGGCGGCCATACGTGCTGGCAGTAGGCAACATCCATCCCCGCAAGAACCTGGGGCGGCTGCTCGATGCCTGGCTCCGGCTCCCTGTGCCTGCCCAAACCGGCGACGAAGGCCGGCCAACGCCGATGCTGATCTGGGCCGGCCTGGATCGCTGGGGCAGCGGCGATCTGATCGGCCGGGCGCGCGAGGCGGGGGTGCAGCTCATCGGTTTCGTCCCGGCAGCCTACCTGCCGGCCCTTTACCGCCAGGCCGAGGCCCTGGTCTACCCGTCCCTTTATGAAGGGTTCGGCCTGCCGCCGCTGGAGGCTATGGCCTGCGGCACGCCGGTTTTGACCGCCAATACGACCTCTCTGCCGGAGGCGGTGGGTGATGCAGCCGTGACGGTAGACCCTACCGATGTCGATGCGCTGGCTGAGGGCCTGGCGCGGGTCTTGTCTGACGGGGCGCTCCGGCGCGATCTGCGGGTGCGGGGCCTGGCCCGAGCGGCCGAGTTCCGCTGGGAACGTACGGCGACGCGCCTGGTGAAGATATTGGCAGGGGGAGCCTTCCATGCATAGCCGGTGGATCGTCGCCCTTGCCCTGGTTCTTCTGCTGTTGCTGACGTCGTGTGGCTCTGTGACAGAGGTTGCCCAGTCTCAAGCCGACCCGCAGACGGCCTGGACGCTGGCCGGGGCGCACTCTATCGGCCAGACTCTGGTGGCCTACCACGATGGGTTGGACGGCGTCGAGGTCGCACTGTTGCCTGTGCCGCATGCCTCTGGCGGCCCTGTGCTCGGCGAGCGCTTGCCGCCGCTCACCTTCAGCCTGCACCCTGATCCGCTCGATCCCGAGCGACTCAGAGAGGCGACGGTCGTGACATGCACCCTGACGAGCGATGGGTGGGTCCGCCTGGCTTTTCCCCCACTAGATGATTCCCGCAACAGGCGCTTTTACCTACAGATTAGCTGGCCTGCCGGAGATACCCTGCCGGGGCAGGGCGCCGTGACTGTGCCTGTCGGCCCGGCCGCGAGCTACCGCAGCGGCGCTGCCTACTTGGATGGCCGGGCGCAAGAGGCTCAGCTGGCTTTTCGCCTGGCCTATGACAACGGGGCAATGGCCTTTGGGATGCTCAAGAGGGCGATTACCGGCCTGCCGCAGGCGGTGGCGGTCCTCCTGCTCTTTCTGCTGCCCGGCCTCGCGCTCACGACCTGGCTTCTCCCGCGCGGTTCTGCCGGGGCGGCCGGCCGGCTGGCGTTGTCCGCCGGGCTCAGCGTGGCCCTGTTCCCCCTCATCCTGCTGGCAGCCAGGACGATCGGCGGGCTCAAGCTAGGACCGGCGGTCGCATGGCTGATCCTGGCGATCTGTGGGGTATCACTGCTGCCCAAGGCCTGGCAGGCGTTGCGGGCCGGGAACCTGAGGCAGCACATAAGAGGGGGGTGGTCGTGGCCGTCGGTGACACTGGCGGTCGTGGTCGGGTTGGTGTTTGCGGTGCGCCTGATCGTGATAGGCGGCCTGGCCGCGCCGATGTGGGGCGATTCCTATGAGCACGCGGTTATCGCCCAGCTTATGGTGGACAATGGTGGGCTGTTTGATTCCTGGCAGCCCTACACCCCCTTTGACACATTCACCATACACTATGGACTCCACGCCGCGATAGCCTTTTTCCAGTGGGTCACCGGCATTGACACGGTGCAATCGGTCATTCTCACCGCACAAATCTTGAATGGGTTGGCTGCTGTGGCCCTCTACCCATTGGCCGTGCGGTTGTCACGTCGCCGTTGGGCAGGGGTTGCTGTGGTGTTGATAGCAGGGCTGTTGTCGCCGATGCCCATGTTCTATGTGAACTGGGGACGGTATGCCCAATTGACCAGCCAGGTTGTGCTGCCGGTGGCGCTGTGGTTCTTGTGCGATGCGCTGGAAGCTCCCCGCCGGCATGTCGGACGAATAGCGCTGGCGGCTATTGCTGTGGCCGGGCTGGCCCTGTGCCACTACCGCGCCATCTTGTTCTACGTTACTTTTGTGCTGTGCTGGTGGCTGCTGCATGGCCTGTCCAACTGGCGGGGCCAAGGCCGGCGTTGGCTGGACTCGGCGGTGCGCCTTGGCGTCGTCGCTTTGGGGGCAGTGGTATTGATCCTGCCTCAGGTGCTTCAGGTTTCGCAGGGATACCTGCTGCCATCCATGGATCAGGCGGCAGATCAACCCAGCAATTGGGCGTTAATTGCCGAGGATTATGAGGTTTGGCAACAGCTTACCTGGTATGTGCCGCAGTTGTTGCTGAACATGGCGATATTGGGCCTGGCCTGGAGCTTGATCCGGCGACAATGGGCAATGGTTGCCGCCGGCCTGTGGGCGGCGCTGCTCTTTGTGCTGAGGCTCGGCGGTTTGATCGACCTGCCTGGTTTCAGTCTGCTCACCAGCTTTGCCGTGATCATCGCCTGGTACATGCCGATCAGCCTGCTGGGAGCCGAATTCGTCGGCGATCTCGCCCAGTGGCTCATCGACCGGCGATCTCGCCTTGGCCAGATAGCGGTGATCGGTGGGCTGCTGCTTGCCGGCCTGTGGGGTTTCAGAAAGCAGGCGGTCGTCATCGACCCACAGCATGAGATGGTCACCCATGCGGACCGGGCAGCCATGGATTGGATCGCCAGGGAGATCCCCCCTGATGCCCTGTTTGCCGTCAATGGCTTTGCCGTCTATGGCGACACGTCGGTCGTGGGAGCCGATGGTGGGTGGTGGATCCCGCTACTGGCACACCGCCAGACAACCATGCCGCCCCAGTATGCCCTGCTCAACGAGATGCCATCCGAGCCGGGTTACTTGCAGCGAATAACCGGTATGGTGCTCGATTTGCAGGCGGCGCCGGCTGCCAGCCCGGAGGGTCAGCAGGTGTTGTGTGAAAATGGCATCACCCACGTATACATCGGCCAGGGACAGGGGTTGGTCGGCAGTTCACGACCGGCGTTGTTCTCGGCGGCCGACTTGGCTGCCAGCCCGGCTTTTGAGGCCCTCTACCATCAAGATCGGGTCTGGATTTTCCTCTTTGATAGGAGTGTTTGCGCAAATGCAAGATAATGTGCTGGTCAGCGTGGTTATCCCCATGTATAACGAAGAGCAAGCTATCGCCGACGATTTGAGAACGATCCTCGACGCGATGGACGGCAGCGGCCTGTCGTACGAGGTCATCGTGGTGGACGACGGCTCAACCGACCGCAGTCCCGAGATCCTCAAGCAGTTGCAGGCAGATCCCCACCAGGGGAAGCGCATACAGGTCATCCGGCATCCTTATAACCGGGGAACGGGTGCGGCGCGGACGACCGGTATAAAGGCCGCCCGCGGCGAGGTGATAGCAATGACCGACGCCGACGGAACCTATCCGAACTCAGAGATGCCCAAGATGGTGAGCTATATCCTGGAACAGGGTTTTTGCCAGGTCATCGGCGCCCGGCGGGAGGAGAAGGGGACGATGCGCTGGCTGCGCTCGCCGGTCAAGTGGTCCATCCGCCAGTTGGCGTCGTACCTGATGAATATCCGCATTCCCGATCTCAACTCTGGGATGCGGGCGTTTCGGCGGGATCTGGCCCTGAACTATCTGAACATCCTGCCCACGACCCACTCGTGGGTTAGCACCATCACGCTGGCGTTTCTCAGCGACCGGCACCCTGTGACCTGGATGCCCATCGAGTATTTCCCGCGCAAGGGTCCCTCTTCGTTCCACCCCGTCGCCGATACCTACAATTATCTAACCCAGGTGGTGCGGACCGTTACCTATTTTAACCCTCTCAAGGTGTTCTTGCCCATGGCGTTGCTGTTGTTTGCGGTGGGCGTCGGCAAGGGCATTTTTGACCTGATCGCAAACCTGCGGCTTCGTGAGTCCGACATGCTGCTGATCATCGCCGGGCTGATCATCGGCATGATGGGCCTGCTGGCCGATCTCATCGTCCAGCGGAGCCGCCGCTAATGGGGTGGCCGGCCGGCGCCCGCGCGCCGGGGGAGGGTGCGCCAGAGCTGGCCTGCGAAGGAATAGGTATATGGGATTGTTCCGACGGACCTTGACCGGTTACTTTTATGCCACATATCGCGACATGGTCGACCGCCGGCTGCGCGCCCAGCTCGAAATCATGGAGCCGCGCGGCAGCGGCCTTCACCTCGACCTGGGCAGCCATGCTGGCGAAAACGCCGTGCGTCTGGCCGCTGCTGGCGGCCTTACGCCCACCTGGGGCATAGATTACGATCTCGATCTGTTGCGCACAGGCCTGCAACAACGGGGGGTGCGCGGCATCCAGGCCGACCTGAACCAGCCTTTACCCCTGCGCAGTGCGGCTTTTGATGTGGTGACGGTCATGGATGTCATCGAGCACCTGAGCAAAGCCGACACTTTTGTGGGTGAGATCTACCGCGTGCTCAAGCCGGGTGGCTATGCCGTCATCGCCACACCCAATCTGGCTGCCTGGCACAACATCTTTGCTCTGGTCCTCGGCCTGCAGCCCTTTTCCGGCCCCAACATCACCGATATGACCGACGGTGAGATCGACCTGGTGCGCCGGCTGCATCGCCGTGCCTACGATATGCCCGAGGAGGGGGAAGCCACCCGACCCCAGGCCGCTGAAACCGTTCACCGTCACCTGGTGGTGCTGGCTTATCGCAGCCTGATCAATGTCCTGGAGCGCCACGGTTTTCAGGTCGTGGCGGCGCAGGGCTATGGCTACTATCCCTTTCCACCTTTCCTGTCCAGGCTGTTGGCTAAGCTGGACATCCGGCACAGCGTCCATGTTCTGGTAAAAGTATACAGGCCGGAAGGCAGCGGCGAGGGCTGATCGGCCTGTGCCCGCGTGATCGCACAGCGGATGTCAGACGGCCAGGCTATCCAACACAGGCTGAAGGGCATTGGCGGTGGCGGCTGTCGTGAAACGCTCACGGTAGAGGGCCAGCCCTTCTTCGCCAAGTCGTTGGCGTAAAAGAGGATCATCGCGCAGCTCGAGAATGGCGCTCGCCAGCGCGCTGGGGTCGGCCATTGGGCACAGGTAGGCATTCTCTCCATGCGACATGACTTCCCGATTGGCCGGGTTATCGCCGACGATGGTCGGTTTGCCCATGGCCAGGAACTGGAATGTCTTGGTGGCGATCACGCGCCCGGCCTTGGGTATTTCGGAGAAATGGCCGCCAAGGCACAGATCGGCCTCGGCTATGCGCCCCGGAAGCTGGTCGAATGGCACCCAGTCCGGAAAGCGTACGTTGCGCAGCCCCAGCTCCTGGGCCAGGCGCTGCATCGCCGCCAGGTGTGAGCCGGCTCCGGCGATCGTAAAGAGGATGTCATCCTGCTCCGCCAACTGTTTGGCAGCGTAAAGAACGTGCTCGACACCGTGGAGACGAAGAAACGAGGCGTATGTGAAGACGTGGAACGTCTGCCCTGGCGGCGAAGCGGGCCGGGGCGCAAAGTGGGTTTCGTCACAGCCCACATACACCACGGTCGTCTTGGCCGGTGGCAGCCCGAACGTGCTGACGAAATAGTCGCGGTGGGCCTGCGTGTCGAACAGCAGCCGGTCTGCCCAGCGGCACGACCACAGGTCCAGGGCAAACGCCAACCGGCCCGCCGGGGACCGAGGGCGTACCCAACGCCGGTCGAAGCACAGCGTGTCGTAGGTCGAAACGTAAGCGTCGAACAGGATCGGCGCGCCGGCCCACAGGCGGACCCAGGGCATGAGTGGCTGGCCGTAAAAGCCGACCACGATCAGATCAAAAGCTCGCCGGTTGGCAAACAAATAGCGCAGGGCGACGGATCCATTCCGCCGCACCAGGTTGCGCGACGAGCTGGCGATCTCGACGACGTCGCAAGATCGCTTCAGCGCATTGCGCAGCATCGAGTTGCGAATATAGCCTGGTTCTCGCCCACACAGGTAAAGGATGCGCATGCCATTCCCATGCTTTCCGGGGATCATGCGCGCTCCAGCACGCGCTCATACACATCCAGCGTGCGGGTAACCATTTGCGCCCGGTCGAATTGCGCTGCTGCCCGCGCGCGGCCACGGCCGGCCAGATCGCGGCGCAGGGCGTTGTCTTCCAGCAACGACTGGATCGCCTTGGCCAGGGCAACGGGATCACGGGGCGGCACCAACAGGCCGGCGTCGCCCACTACCTCGGGCAGTGAGCCGACGGCCGAGCCGACAACCGGCAGCCCGCAGGCCATGGCCTCGACGGGGGGCAAGCCAAACCCCTCCAGGAGGGAAGGGAACAAGAAGAGGTCGGCTGCGGCATACAGGTTGGGCAGATCGGCATCGGGCACATAGCCCAATTCCAGCACCTGGTCGCGGTGCGGCCCCAGGGCGTCCATGACTTTGCGGCGATAGCCTTCCTCCCATTTCCCCGCGATCAAAACCTTGGGCCTGCTTTCCAACAGCGGTAGGGCCTGGGCCAGGATTTCCAGGCCCTTCCGCGGCGTGGAAAAGCCGACGTACAGCAGGACGCGTTCATCGGCGGCCAAGCCCAACGCCTGCCGGGTTGGGGTCTGTGAACGGGGGATGGGCCGGAAAAAGTCCGTGTCTATTCCCAGGGGAACGACCGTGACCCGCTGGCGTGGCACACCATAGTGTGTAGTAAACTCGTCAGCCGTGGCCTGGCTAGAGGCGATTAGGGCCGTCGCTCGGCGAACGGCCCTCCGCTCTGGGACTAGCCGTGCCAGGTGGTAGTAAACAAACCGGCCCACCAGGTTGGTCGCAGAGGAATGGTAGGGCAGGGAGCCGTCGCTCGTAGCCCGCTGGCGGAACGATTGGAACAGGCTGGCCACATAGCGCCCCTGGAAGGTCCAGGCAAAATGGGCATCCAAGAAGTGGACGAGGTCAAAGGACTGCTCCTGGCTCAACCGCGTGGCCAGACGGCCGGCGCGGACGGCAAAGCCGATCCAATTGCTGCGGCCGATAGGCACGCGGTAGACCTCGACCTCCTGGTGGTTTTCATGATCGGCAAGTCCTTTGCGCCGAGAGGCGATGGCGACGACCCGGTGCCCTCGCGCGGCCAGCCCGGCGGCCAGCACCTCGCCATAGACGGCAAGCCCAGAGCTGCGAAATGACCCCAAGTCCAGGTTGATCAAACACAGATTCATTCCGGCCTCAGTATAGCCCAAACGGTGGAGTTAGGCAAAACGAACCCGCGAGTCTACAACTGCCGTGATTTGGTGGTTGGCGGCAAAATGGAGTATAATGGGCGCCACTACCCGGTGTCTGTCGCCGGGAGCGTTTTTACCTGGAAAGCAAGGTGCTGTGCGCATCCTATTCGTCGTCAAGCCAGACGATACCGTCATCGAGTATCTGGGGCTGATGCACATCTCGGCCGTCGTCAAGGCGGCCGGTCACGAGTGCCTAGGGGTGGCAACGCGCGATCACGGCCGGCTCGCGGCGACCATCGCCGAGTTCCGGCCCGGTATCGTCGGCTTTTCCATGACTACCGGTGTTCACCTTTTCCACCTCGACCTGGTCCGGCGGCTGAAGAAGCAGTTCGATTTCGTGTCAGTGTTCGGCGGGCCACATCCGACCTACTTTCCCGAGATTGTCCGCGAAGAGGGCGTGGATATCGTTTGTGTCGGCGAAGGCGAGTACCCCATGCTGGAGCTGGCCGATCGCCTGGAAGCTGGAACCGACTATGGCCATATTCCCAATCTGATCGTCAAGCAGGGTGGGGAGTTGCTCAACACACCGCCACGGCCCTTTGTGCAGGACCTGGATGCCCTGCCCTTTCCCGACCGGGAGCTGTTTCCCCTGCCGGGCCGCAGCCATTACTCGATGATCGCCAACCGGGGCTGCCCTTATAGCTGCACCTACTGTTTCAACCACCAGCACAAGCAGCTGACAGACGGGCGTTACCTGCGGCAGCGGAGTGTGGCGAACGTCATCGCCGAGGCCAGGGAGCTGCGCGACCGGTATGGGGCGAAGCGGATCGATTTCCAGGACGACATTTTCATCCTCGACAAGCGCTGGCTGCGCGAGTTTGCTCCGCGCTTCCGGGAAGAGGTGGGACTGCCCTTCTGGTGCCACGTGCGGGCCAACCTGGTCACCGAAGAGGTGGTTGGGCTGCTGAAAGAGGCCGGCTGCGTCGCCGTGGCCATGGGGGTCGAGGCCGGCGACGACGAAATGAGAAACCGGGTGTTACGGCGGCAGATGAGCCGCGAGGAGATCGTCCGGGCGGGGCGGTGGCTGATCGACTATGGCATCGAGCTGCTCACCCAGAATATGATGGCCCTGCCCGGTGAGACGATCGACATGGCGTTCGAGACGGTCAAGATCAACGCCGAGATCAAGCCCCAGCACATGAACCTGTACTTCCTCCAGCCTTACCCGGGCACGGAGCTGGCCCGCTATTCGGCCGAGATCGGATGTTTTGACGGGGATTTCAGCGACTATCCGGAAAGCTATCTGGCCCGTTCGACGAACGAGATCCCGATCAAGACCCCGCAGGCCAGAGAGTTCAAGCTGCTGGCCGACATCTTTCACATGCTGGTCAAGATCCCGGCGCTGATCCCCTATGCCCAGTACGCCCTGACCCGCAGAAGGGATACGCTCGGCCGGCGGCTGTGGTCGTCACTGCTGAGCCTGCCCATCAAGATCTACTCGTTGGTCAAGGTCAACGTGCTCCGTGCCTTGACCCACGAGCAGCGCCAGGCAGTCAGGCGCCTGCTCAAGGTCTGACATGACAATCCCCGCAACGCAGTGGAGAGGGGTGGCAGCCACAGAATCAGAGCCCGAGGTGATCGTCGTTGTCCTTAATTGGAACTTGAAGGACGATCTGGCCGAGTGCTTGGCCTCGCTGGACAAGGCGACTTATCCCAGCCGGCAGGTGGTGGTTGTGGACAACGCCTCGAGCGACGGCTCGGCAGAGATGGTCCGGGCTCGTTTCCCGGCGGTTCGCCTGATCGTCAACGAGCAGAACCTGGGTTTCGCCGCCGGGAACAATGTCGGGCTGCGCTATGGGTTGGCTCAGGAGGCGGCCTACCTTCTTCTGTTGAACAATGACACGGTGATCGCTGCCGACATGCTGACCCGTCTGGTTGCGGCGGCAGAGGCGGACCAGGAGCTTGGCATCCTCGGCCCTCAGATCCTGTATTACGGGACGGAGGATCGGGTCTGGTACCTGGGCCATCGCACATATCGCTGGCTGCCGGTACCCCGCCGCATCGCTCCTCGCCTTGCAGCAAGGGCTGAGGACGGCGGCCGGATCGAAGTCGATTACGTCAGTGGGTGCAGCATGCTGATCCGGCGTCAAGTGCTGTTAACCGCTGGCCTGCTGGATGAGGCGCTGTTCATGCACTATGAGGACGCCGACCTTTGCCGGCGTGCCCGGCAAGCAGGCTATCGGCTGGCGTGCGTGCCGGGGGCGCGGATGTGGCACAAGGTGTCGCAGAGCAGCAGCCAGGTCAAGCCGGCGGTACGCCGCCTCCAGGCGCGCAATCGCGTGTTGTTCTACCGCCGCTATCCACACGGGCCGCACCCCTGGCTGACGGCGGCCTTTGTGCTTGTTACTGCGGTTGTCACGATGGCCCGCGACCTGCTGCGCGGCCGGAGCGGGTTGATCCAGCCTCACGTTCAGGGCCTGTATGAGGGCTTTACATGGAAAGTGTGACCTGTGACCTGTGTGGGTCCGGCGAGTCCACGCCGATCCTGACCGGGCCTGATCGGGTTTCGTGGCTCGACGGGCAGTTCACTGCGGTCCGGTGCCGAGTGTGCGGGTTGCTGTACCAAAACCCACGGCCCACCGCCCAGGCCATCACCGCTTTTTACGAAGAGGGGTATGACCCTTACGTCATGGTCCCTGAGGAGGAGCGGTCGGCGATCCGGCGCTGGCGGCGGCGTTTTGGCATGGAGAGCCGCTGCAAGCCGATCCTGGATCTCAAGCCGCCGGGCCGGTTGTTGGATGTGGGCTGTGGGACCGGCATCTTTCTGGATGCTATGCGGCGCCATGGCTGGCAGGTCCAGGGGGTGGAGCTGAACGAGGGGGCGGCTCAATATAGCCGCGACAGGTTGGGCCTGGATGTGTTCGCCGGGCCATTGGAGCAGGCTCACTACCCGGATAACACCTTTGATGTGGTGACACTGTGGGACGTGCTGGAGCACCTGCCCTCGCCACGCCTCGCGCTGCAAACCTTCCGGCGCATCCTCAAGCCTGACGGACTGCTCGTCTTTCGCGTGCCCAATGCCGGCAGCCTCGACGCCCGCCTGTTCGGGCGCTATTGGGCCGGCTGGGACCTGCCACGCCACTATTTCGCCTATGACCGGCAATCGGCGCAGCGGCTGCTGGACCAGTCTGGTTTCGATGTGCTGAAGGTGAGTTACGAAGGCAGCCACGCGCCTTTTGTCATCAGTTGCCAGTGGTATCTGGACGAGCGGTGGGGTAGAAAAAGCCGGCTGCGGTCGGCGGCCGACCTGGTGTTAAGCAATGTGGTGAGCCGGGTTCTGGCGGCGCCGTTCCTGTTCCTGTCTGGACCGGTGCTGGGGAGGGGGGCGGTGATGACCTTCGTCACTCGGCAGAGAGGGAGCCACTCATGATCCGTCGCCTCGCCCGGCAATGGCCATGGCTGGCCGTCCTTGGGCTGGCCGTGCTGGCCGCCCACCGCTACGAGATGACCTGGCCGGGCTTGGGCCGGTTCCTGGGCCAGGCCGGGCTCTACGTCTATGGGCTGTTTCTGGCCGCTGTCCTGGTGACGGCAGCGCTGGGCATCGGCTTTCCGCTGCTCAAGCGCCTGGTGGCGGTGGAAGGCCGGCCGGAGGCGCCGCTGTTCGCCATTGCGCTTGGCCTGGGGGCGATCTCACTGCTGACGCTGCTGGCCGGCGTATTGGGCTTGCTCTATCCGGCCGTGGCCGTCGTTGTGCTGGCCGGAGGGGGGGCGCTGGCGGCGGCGCAGGCCCGATCGTGGCGGGCCTGGAGCCGATCTGTGTCATGGCCGGCGGCCGTCGGCGGCCGGCCCCGATTGACCTTTTTCTACAGCCTGTTGCTGGTGGCAACGCTCATCTGCCTGGCTTATGTTCTGACGGCCAATGCCTTCACGCCGCCGCTTCTGTGGGATGAGGCGGCCTATCACCTGGCCCTGCCCAAGCTCTACGCTCAGGAACACCACCTGATGAGCGTGCCGTACATCACCTACTCCAACCAGCCCTTCAATACCGAGATGCTCTACACCCTGGCGCTTCTGCTCAACTCGGAAGTGATGGCCAGCCTGGTGAGCCTGGTCTTTGCCCTGGTGCTCACCGCCGGTTTGTGGCTCTTTGCGGCAGAGGCTTTTGAATGGCGGGCAGCTTTCTTGGCAGTGGCGCTGTTCTGGACGACACCTGCCGTGTACCGCCTGGCGGGCACGACGCTGATCGAGATACCGCTGGCGGCCTACACTTTTTTGAGCATATGGGCGTTCTGGCGGTGGCAAGGCGAGCCGAGGCCGCAGGCAACGGGCCCCGCCAATCGTGGCGGCTGGCTGCTTGTGGCGGGCTTGATGGCCGGCCTGGCGGCGGGCACCAAGCTGACCGGCGCGCTGATCGGACCGATCCTCGGCGTGCTGGTGCTGTTCTATGGCTTGCGTCGCCGCCGGCCGTTGATGACGATCGGGCTTCAGGTAGCCCTCTTGGGTGGGTCGGCCTTTCTGCTTGCCCTTCCCTGGTATCTGAAAAGCTATGCGTACACGGGCAACCCCGTCTGGCCATTTATGAATGCGCTGTTTGGTGGGCGGTATTGGGATGCGTTGGGTGATGAATACCACCATGCTTATTTGGTCAGCACCAATCTGCCGGCCAACCCGGCCAGCTTGGCGATCGCGCCCTGGCGCTTTACGACAGCGCCGCAAGATTTCGGCTCCTTTCCATTGGGCCTGTTTGTCCTTGGCCTGGCTCCCTGGAGCCTGCTCTTCCGGCCCCACCGGGGCAAGCCCGTCCTTTACCTGGCAGCCATCACCGGCTTTTTCTATGCCGGTTGGTTCTTGATGACCCACCAGACCCGTTTCCTGATCCCGGCCCTGCCGGGGCTGTGCGTATTGAGCGGCTATGCTCTGCACCGCTTGTTGGATGGCCGGCAGCGGCTTTACCGTCTTGTCCTCCAGGGCCTCGTCGTGGCTCTGGTTGCGGCGGTGTTGCCGCTGAGGGCCGAGTGGGGCAGCCGGCTGTCCTATGTGGTCGGCGCCCAGTCGCGCAACGACTGGATGACTGCGTTCAGCCCTGCTACCGCAGCCTATGTGTGGGCCAACGAGCACCTGCCGGCTGAGGCCAAGGTGCTGCTGGCGCCCTATGAAAATCGGGGCTATTTTCTGGATCGGGACTATTTCCCGGCCAATCCCGTCGGCCAGCGTGTCCTGAAACTGGAGCAATTCGACAGCGCCGAGGCGCTGTGGCGCGAGCTCAAGTCCCAGGGCTTTACCCACCTGCTCGACAGCCCTTACGTCGTGATCGACACCATCCGCGACTGGCCCAAGATCGAAAAGCTGCTGGCTGACCTGAAGAACGGCTATGGCGACCCGATCTACGAGCGCGAGGGGGTTGTTCTGTACCGGCTGCGCTGATCATATTTTTGGTCTGGAAAGAGCCATCCTATGCCTGCGACAAAAATCGCTTTGCTGAGCTTGACCCACGACCTGGCTTCGCCGCCGCTGGGTCTGGCCTCGATCGCCACCTACCTGCGCCAGGAAGGCGTTGACTGTACGACGCGCATCATGGACGTGAACTTTGGCAACCCGGTGCGGGAGACGCTGGACTGGCGGCCCGACCTGATTGGCGTATCCGCCTTTTCGGTGCAAGTGCCAGAGGTGAGGCGCGTGGCGCAGCGGCTCCGCTCCCACCTAAAGGTGCCTGTGATCTTGGGCGGAGTTCATGTCTCCACGCTGCCGGCCTCGCTGCCGCCCGAGTTCGACATCGGGGTGGTAGGCGAAGGGGAGCAGGCGATGGTCGAGCTGGTGCAGGCTTTTCAGCAGCATGGCCACCTGGGTCCTGAGGTCATACGGGACATAGCCGGGCTTGTCTGGCGCGAAAATGGGCAAGCGATCCTGACGCCTCCCCGCCCGCTCGTCCAGCCGCTGGATCGAATTCCGATCCCGGACCGTTCCCTGGTTCATTCCGAATACTTTGAGGGGGTGCCGCTGCCGGCCATGGGAGGGCGCAAGGTGCGAGGGACCGCCCTTCTGACCGGGCGGGGCTGCCCCTACCGCTGCGCCTTTTGCGCCACGACCGCTTTCTGGGGAAACAAGATACGCTGGCACTCGGTTGCGCGCGTCGTCGAAGAGGTGCGTTACCTGGTGGACGGCTTTGGCGTCGAGCATCTGATGATCTGGGACGATCTGTTTACCGTCAACCGCAAACGGGTCGTCGAAATCACGGATGCTTTGCGCCAGGCCGGCCTGTTGGGACGGGTCAAGTTCTCGGTCCAGATGAGGGCCAACCTGATGGACGAAGGGATGGCCGACACGCTGTGGGATCTGGGGGTAGTGTCGATCTGCTTTGGCTTTGAGAGCGGCAGCGACAAGATTCTCAAGTATCTCAAGCAATCGGTCACTGTTGAGCAGAACAAACAGGCGATGCGGATCGCCAAGGCAAAAGGGTTCTACGTTGTGGGCGGGCTGATCTTTGGCAGCCCCGGCGAGACCCTTCAGGACATGGAGCAGACGCTTGATCTGATTGACTATATGCGCCAGGCAAAGGTGGACAATGCCTGGTGCTTCACAGCCACCCCCTTCCCCGGCACGCCCATGTGGGAGGATGGCGTGAGCCGGGGCGTGCTCGGCCCTGACATGGATTTCAGCCGTTTGAACCTGTATGCATCTGTGCCGCTGTTATTAGAAGACAGCGTTTCACCGCAGCAGTTCAGCCGCGTTGTGGGCCGGGCTAATGCCAAACTGCGGGCCCTCCGGTCCTGGCGATTTCGGCTCAAGCTGCTGCTGGCCGATCCGATCGCTACGGCCAAGAGCTTATTCATCCGCCGGATGGTCTACCGTGACTGGCTGGGGCGAGGGCGATCGCGCCCACCCGCCCCCGGCGCTGACAGGTAGCGGCCCACACTGCATGTGGCGCTTGAGCTATTGGACGGCGGGATGACAACAGATACGCCCGAGCAACCGGGCGAACGTCGATCTGGTAGGGTAGACCGGTTGCAGAGCTGGCTGGTGGCGACATGTGCCGCACGCATCTGGCGGCTTGGCCGCCGAGTTGGCGCCAGCCTGCAGACCAGGCGGGTGCGGGCGCTGCTGTTGATCGCCATGGTCGGCGTGGTGCTCGCCAGCCTGGCCTGGACCGTGTATAGCAACTGGGAGACGCTGACCGGCTACAACTGGCAGTTCGATCTGCGCTATCTGGGCGTTTCGTTCGCATGCTACTCGGCCGCGCTGTTCCTGTCAATACTTACCTGGCACACCATCATCCGTTGCCTGGCGGGCCTCACCGATTTCAAGCTGAACGCCAGGGTCTATCTTTATTCCGCCATCGCCAAGCGGCTGCCGGGGGTGGTGTGGCACATTGCCAGCCGGCTGTACCTGTACCAGCAGGAGGGTATCGCCAAGACGGTCACTTCGACCGGGCTGGCGCTGGAAACGGTGATGATGATCGTGGCGGGGATGGCCGTCTACCTGTGCTCGCTGCTGTTTGGCCAGCGGGAGTTGCTCGGCGGTGCATCGCCGTGGCTGTGGCTGGGCCTGGTGCCCCTACTGGTGGTCATGATCCAGCCGTCTATCCTGGTGCGAGCCGTCAACGCCGTGTTGGTAAAACTGGGCCGCGCCAGGCTGGAGGTGCAGGTCAGGCGGCGTGACAGCCTGCTGTGGGTAGGGCTGTATGCCGCCAACTGGGTGGCCGGCGGCCTGAGCCTGTACTTCCTGACGCTGGCGATCCATCCGTTGCCGGCCGCTGCCCTGTTCGATGTCGTAGGCATTTTAGCCCTGTCGGGCGTGCTGAGCCTGATCGCCTTTTTCGTGCCCGGCGGATGGGGTATTCGCGAAGTAAGCCTGGCCTTGGCGCTGCGGCCCTACTTGCCCCTGCCGTTGGCTGTGGCCGTGCCGCTCCTGTTTCGGCTATGGCTTATCCTGGGTGAGATCTTTTGGGTTGGTGTCAGCGCCGCACTGTCATCCAGATCGGGCCACTAATCCTTAAGTATTACCCGCCTATCGGGCCTGGGCGGCGCGGTCTGGCCCAGCAGGCGGGGATCTGGTCAAAGACTATCCCAATGGGTTATTGACTTTCGGCCTCGGTTCGGCTACAATAGCATCAGATAGGAAGAACCATATCGACTGAGGGAGGTAAGCGCTATCGAGCGATTCGGCAAGGCCTAATCAGATCGGTTCATCCATTTGGTAGTCAAGATTCGGACGAAATCAGAAATCAAAAAAGGAGACACAACAAGATGAAGAAATCGCTTTACTTGCTCATGGCCATAGCCCTAGTGGTTGGCCTGTCCAGCGCGGCGTTTGCCCAGTCTGGAGTAACCTGGACCTCTGGTATCTTGATCCAGAACCTCGGCACGGCTGAGGCGCAGGTCACGGTCTATTACTACTTTGCCGACGATCTCGGCGGCGGCCTGGCCGTCGATCCTCCGCCAACCTATGCCATTCCGGTTGGCGGGCAGATCACCATCTACCCCCTGGACGTAGCCGACGGCTTCCGGGGCTCTGTCGTCCTGGAATCGACTGAGCCGATCGTGGCCATTGTCAACCAGTTGGGCGATGGCGTCACCTACGGCGGCAGCTACGAAGGCTTTGACATGGGCTCCGACGCAGTGCGGCTGCCCAACGTCCAGAGCGCCAACAGCGGCTTCTACAGCTTCTTCCAGGTCCAGAACGCCGGCTCGGCAGCCACGGACGTGACCGTGACGTTCATCCCCGAGCCCGGGTTGGGCTATGCGACTCCGGCCGTGGAAACTTGCGCCGCGCTCGCGCCGGGTGAGGCATGCCTCTTTAGCCAGCAGCCGGGCCAGGGCCAGTGGACGATCGGCAAGTGGGTCGGTGGGGCAACGGTCACGACCAGCGGTCAGCCCGTGGTCGCCAGCGTCGACATTGTCCATGAGCCGGGCACCTACGGTATGTCCAGCTACAGCGGCTTTACCGGCGCCGGCTCTGCCACCGCAGTCCTGCCCAACATCATGAATGCCAACGGCAACTACTGGTCAGGTATCAACGTGACCAATGGTGGGGCCACCGCTGCCGATGTTACCTTGACCTTCTTCCCGTCGACGGGATACGCGGCTATCGACCCGGTCACGTTCACTGCCCTGGGAGCTGGTGCGACCGGCGTGTTGCTCATGCCCAACCACCCCGATCTGGCCGGGAACGTCAAGTGGGTTGGCTCGGTCGTGGTGGACGGCGGCGGCAATAACGTCTTTGTCATCGTCAACACGCTGAACACCGTCGTCGGCGAAGTGTCGGCTTGGAAGGGCGTTGACCCGGCCACCGCGACACAAAAGGTCGTCATGCCGGCCATCCTGTCGGATGGCCAGGGCTATCCCTTCTTCACCGGCTTCCAGGTCTACAATACCGGCGCTGCCGATGTTAACATCACGATCGAGTACGCTCCGTGCGCGGGCTGCAGCCCCGTCTGGACCCCGGTTGACGACACTGGGACCGTTCCGGCCAACAGCTCCCTCGTGTTCCTGCAGAGCGGCGGGCAGTGGGATGGCCTAAAGTATGTCGGGTCGGCCACTATCACGGTGACGTCTGGCACGGGCAACATCCTGGCCATCGTCAACGAGCTCGCCCCCGGATTCATGGGCAGCGGCGAAGTGACCTACTCCTACAACGCCTTTAACGTCGCCCCATAAGCGACACAGTCACACGTGTAATCGAGGGGGCCACACAGGTGGCCCCCTCCTTTTTGACCAAACCCAGACGGCGGAAATGGGAATGCATCCCTCGCAGCGCAATTCGGTTATCTTGTTGGTTACTGTCATCCTCGCCTGCGGGCTGACCCCGGTTGGCGCCGATCAGGAGGCCTGGAACCCGGCCCTCAACCTATCCAACCTTGCCGGCAGCTCGGGGGCGGCGACCATGGCCGTGAACCCATCGACCGGCGACCTGCACGTAGCTTGGGAGGAGTATGGGCTGGCCGACCGGGAAGAGATCGCGGGACGGTTGTGGCATCGCCGTACCGGCATTTGGACGCCGGTACAGAACCTGTCACCGTTTGCCGGGCAAGACGGCAGCCCGGCTCTCTTTTTTGACCGCGCCGGCCGCGGCGTCCTGCTCTGGACGCGGCGTTACACCGAGGCCCAGGGTGGACCTGGCACCGACCTGATGTGGCGCGCCTGGACCGAGACAGGCTGGTCTGCCGAGAGCGCCCTTATGCACAACGACTTTTATTTGCCTGGCACGTACGGCATGATCCCGGTCCAGACCGGCGGCTCGGTTCTGTTGTTCCTCACCTGGAGTACCGGCTATATGACGATTGCTTATCAGGACGGCATGTGGGGTGAGCCGAGTGACTGGATCTACCTGGACGTCGCTCTGGGACAAGTGATAGCCGATCCGGCTGGTATCTTGCACGCCGCTGCCTATGGTGAGAACAGCTCGCAGGGTGGGTTCGACCCTTATTTCAGAGACGCTTACTATCTGAGCTACGACGGCGCAAACTGGAGTGTGCCGGTCAACCTGTCGTTCACCGATGGGGTGGCCGATTCAGTTGGTTTGGCCTTCGACGGGCAGGGCCGGCTGCATTTCCTGTGGTCCGATCCGGACAGCATCTATTCCTCAGAGTCGTTGCGGTCGGCGATCTGGGAGCGGGTCCGGCAGGGAGGGACCTGGACTCCCACCAATGTCGAAGTGACGGCCTACAACCCCGACCAAGCGATCAACAGCTTTTCCATGGCTGCCGACGTGAGCGGCACGCTGCACCTGGCCTGGAGTGAGGGCCTCATGGTGAATGGCGCGCACACCGACCTGGACATCTACTACCAGGCCGGCGATGACCTGACTTGGGGGCCAGAAGAAGAGGTGTATACCTCAACCGTCGCCAGCCGCTACCCTTTCCTGGTGACGGGCGGCAACGCCCCATTCCTGTCCTGGCAGGAGATCCCAGCCTATGGGCAAGAAGAGGTCTACTTTTCTTGTCAGGGTTGCCTCTATTCCGAGCCCTTTAGGGGCTATCTGCCCCTACTTGTCCAGTAAGGCCTGTTGGCCCGGCAGGTGGCCGGCGCAGAAAGAACGTCAGATCTAGCCACGGATTTTGCCCCTGGCGGCGCAGCATGGTATAATCTTGCCTACAATATCGGTCCCCTGAAGGGGATCTTGAAGAAACTAGATAGGCCAATAGCTTGACCTTCCAGGGTTCATCTTTGGTCCAACGGCAGAGTAGCTGTTTGATAGCAGATCCCGCGGACAACCCACAGTCGGATCTCGACGGAGCCAGCGGCATCGTTCGGCCTGTCCCCAAAAGGGGATCTATGAATTCACCTAGGCCGGATGTCCGACTGGCTCTTTGTATTTCAACGGGGGACACGCGCAGTAGCCGGCTTGTTTTGCGGAACTGACGACCATAGGAGGAGCAGGTGAAGTTACACGAATACCAATCAAAGCGGCTGTTCGCTCAGTATGGTGTGCCGATCCCGCGTGGTGATGTGGCAACCACGCCGGATGAGGCGCGCGACATCGCAGCGCGACTGGGCGGGCGGGTGGTGATCAAATCCCAGGTGTTGGTCGGGGGCCGGGGCAAAGCCGGCGGCATCCGCCTGGCCAAGGATCCCAACGAGGCAGGGCGAGTGGCCGGCCAAATCCTGGGCATGAACATCAAAGGGCTGACCGTCAAGAAAGTGCTGATCGACGAAGCGGCCGATATCGCCACCGAGATCTACCTGGGCATCGTCATCGACCGCGGCAAGCGTCGACCGGTGGTGATGGCCTCGTCGGAGGGCGGTGTGGAGATCGAGGAGGTGGCCCGCACCAAGCCGGAGCGGATCGTCAAGATCGCGATCGACCCTTTCCTGGGCTTGCAGCAGTACCAGGGCCGGGAATTGGCGTTCGGTATTGGGCTGCCAAAGGACCTGGCGCGCGATTTCTGCAAGATCACCGAAGGGCTGTACAACGCCTTTGTCGGCTGCGATGCCTCGCTGGCCGAGATCAACCCGCTGGTAGTGACGGGCGGCGGCAAGCTGCTGGCGGTCGACGGCAAGATCCTGCTCGACGACAATGCCCTGTTCCGCCATTTTGAGCTGGCCGAGATGCGCGACGCCGACGAAGAAACGCCGGAAGAGCAGGAGGCCCGCCGCCATGGCCTGAGCTACGTCAAGCTGGATGGCGAAATCGGCTGCATGGTCAACGGTGCCGGGCTGGCCATGGCCACCATGGACATCACCAAGCTGTACGGCGGTGAGCCGGCCAACTTTCTGGACATCGGCGGTGGGGCCCAGTCTGACAAGGTGGCCGCCGCGCTGCGCATCATCCTGTCCGATCCGAATGTAAAGGCGGTGCTGTTCAATATCTTTGGGGGCATTACCCGTTGCGACGAGGTGGCCAAAGGTATCCTGGAGGCGCTGCGTGAGGTGCCGACGGCCGTGCCGATGGTCGCCCGGCTGGTAGGGACTAACGAAGAAGAGGGCCGGGCGCTGCTGGCCAGCGCCAACATGATCACGGCCGCTACGCTGGCCGAGGCCGCGCAAAAGGCCGTCCGGGCAGCGCGGAGGGAGTCGTAGACATGAGCATCCTGGTCAACAAAGACACGCGGTTGGTAGTACAGGGCATCACCGGCCGGGAGGGTGAGTTTCACACCCGGCAGATGATCGAATATGGGACGAACGTCGTGGCCGGCACCTCTCCCGGCAAGGGAGGAGGGTGGGCCGTTGGGATACCGGTCTTTGACACGGTGCGTGAGGCGGTCGAAGCCACCGGCGCAAATACGTCCATCATCTATGTCCCGGCCCGCTTTGCCACCGATGCCGTCCTGGAGGCAGCCGACGCCGGCATCAAGCTGGTGGTGTGCATCACCGAGGGCATCCCGGTGCTGGACATGATCCGGGTGCGGGCTTATCTGGACCATGTGGATGCTCGCCTGGTCGGGCCAAACTGCCCGGGGGTCATTACCCCCGGCGAGGCCAAGGTGGGCATCATGCCCGGCCATATCCACGTGGCGGGGCCGGTCGGCGTGGTGTCTCGCAGTGGCACGCTGACCTACGAGGTAGTTCATGCGCTGACGCAAAGAAAGCTCGGCCAGTCGACGGCCATCGGCATCGGCGGCGATCCGATCATCGGCACCGGTTTTCTCGATGTTCTGGCCCTATTCGAGAATGACCCACGTACCGAGCAGGTGGTGTTGATTGGCGAGATCGGCGGCAGCGACGAGGAGCGAGCGGCGCAGTTCATCGCCCACCACATGTCCAAGCCTGTAACCGCCTTTATCGCCGGTCAGACGGCGCCGCCCGGCAAGCGGATGGGCCACGCCGGGGCGATCATTGAAGGCGGGGAGGGAACGGCTGCCGAAAAGATCGCTGCCTTCAAGGCCGTGGGGGTGCAGGTAGCCAGCCATCCGGCCGAGATTGCCGACCTGGTGGCCCAGCGGGCAAGATAGAGGCAGTCGGCGTCTGCCTGCCTGTAAGGGCGACCCCGTGTGGTCGCCCAGACGGCGCAGTTGCCGCTGTTCCGGCGAGGAGGATCTATGACCTATTGGCGACAGCCTTTGGATCGGGATCGGGTTCAGGTACCCTGTGGCGTTATCCACATCATCGAGGAACGGTGCAAAGGGTGCGGTTTCTGCGTCGAGTTCTGCCCACAAAACGTGTTGGTGATGTCCAAAGAGACGAATAGTAAGGGCTATCACCCTCCTCAGATCATCGACGACTCGTACTGCGTCGACTGTGGGCTGTGTGCTTTGCTCTGCCCCGACTTTGCCATCTACGTGGAAGATGCCGGTGCGCGCACACCGGACAAGATCGTACCAATCCACAGAGAGAGGTGAAGCAATGCCATCATCACCTTCGATGACAAGCGAGCGTCGAGGCCTGTTGACCGGCGAGCACTTTATGTTGGGCGATCACGCCTGTGCCGAGGGGGCGATCGTGGCCGGCTGTCGCTTCTTTGCCGGCTATCCGATCACCCCTGCCACCGAGATCGCCGAACGGATGTCGGTGCGCATGCCGCAGATGGGTGGGGTCTATATCCAGATGGAGGACGAGCTGGCCTCGATGAACGCCATTCTGGGTGCGTCGTGGGCCGGGATCAAGTCGATGACCGCCACCAGCGGACCGGGCTTTTCGCTGATGATGGAGAACCTGGGCCTTGGCATCATGCTGGAGACGCCCTGCGTTCTGGTCAACGTCCAGCGTGGTGGGCCGTCCACCGGCCTGCCGACCCTGGTCGGTCAGCAGGACATGATGCAGGCCCGCTGGGGCTCCCACGGCGATTACGAGATCATCGCCCTGTCGCCCAGCTCACCCCAGGAGTTCCTTGACCTGACTATCCGCGCTTTCAACCTGTCTGAAAAGCTTCGCACCCCGGTGCTGGTCATGGCCGATGCTGAGGTGGGCCACATGACAGAGAAGGTGGTCATCCTCCCCCCCGAGGCGGTCGAGATCGCCACCCGCCCTCATGTGCGCAAGGGCGACGTTGAGCCGGACCGGTTTCGCATTTACCGCGACAGCGGGTCTGGGGAAGACGGCTTTGTCTCGCCGATGGTCGCTGCCGGTGAAGGATACCGCATCCACGTCACCGGCCTGACCCACGACGAGCGAGGCTACCCGGTGATGAATGCCAAGGCTCAGGAGTGGAACGTGACCCGGTTGGTTGACAAGATCCGCACCCACCGCGGCGAGATCATCCAGTTTGAGGAGCGGGACACTGACGATGCGGAGGTAGTAGTGGTGTCGTATGGCATATCGGCCCGGACGTCGTTGTGGCCCATTGAACAGGCGCGGCGGGAGGGGATCCGGGTGGGCTACCTGCGGCTGATCACCGTCTGGCCCTTCCCCGACGAGGTGATCGGACGGCTGGCCAAAGGCATCCGGGCGTTCGTGGTGCCCGAAATCAACCTGGGGCAGATCTCCCGCGAGGTCGAGCGGTGTGCTGCCGGCCGGGCCCTGGTGCTTGGCGCTAACCGGGCCGGAGGTGATATCCTGGAGCCGCACCATGTGCTGAACGTTATTCGCCAGGCAGCCGGCCGGCCCACTGTCGCAGTCCGCGCGGCGAAGGGCTCGCCCGGCAGCGAGGGAATGGAGGAATAGGCGATGCCAGACGAGGGAATGGCGTCATCAGAGGGGATGGCTCGCAGCGAGCGGTTGAAACTGATGGGCTATGAACCGCCAGACGAGAGCGACTGGGTGACCGGCCTGCACCCCATGGACGAGCTGCTGCGTGGGGAGCGGTTGCCTCACATCTGGTGCCAGGGCTGCGGGCTGGGCACGGCCTTGACTACCTTCATCGGTGCTTTGCAGTGGTTGGAAAAGAACAAGGGCTGGGACCTGGACAAGGTCGCGGTGGTGTCGGGCATCGGCTGCACCGGGCGCATCGCCGGCTACGTCCGGCTCGACTCGTTTCACACCACCCACGGGCGGGCTCTCCCCTTTGCCACCGGCCTCAAGCTCGCCAATCCGGAGCTCAAGGTGATCGTCATCTCGGGCGACGGCGACATTGCCGGCATCGGCGGCAACCATTTCATCCACGCTGCCCGGCGCAACCTGGAGCTGGCGCTAATCTGTGTCAATAACTTTAACTATGGCATGACCGGAGGTCAGGTCGGCCCAACCACACCGCACGAGAGCCACTTGGTGACGGCCCAGTATGGCAATTTCGAGTATCCCTTTAACCTGCCATACCTGGCCGCTGCCAGCGGCGCTTCGTTCGTGGCCCGCTGGACGGTATTGCACGCCCGCCGGCTGGAATGGACCCTGCGTGAGGCGCTGGTTCATCCTGGGTTTAGCTTTGTCGAGGTCATCGCCCCCTGCTCCACCGCCTACGCCCGCTGGAACCCGGAAGGCAAAGGGCTAGATCCGGAGGGTCTGGGGCGGCGCGGCTTGGAGACGCTCAAGTTTTACCAGAAGGTGGGCAAGATCGCCAGCGGCACCCATCCCAAGGATGCCCACGTCGCCTTTAATGAAAAAGGCGAGATCACCGAGATCGTCGAGGGCAAGTTTCTGGACGACGCCAAGCCTGACCTCCAGGCGGCGATCGACCAGCGGGCTGCCCAGGCTGAAAAATGGTGGCTGGCGGAGAAAAAGGCGTTGGACAACCGGCCTCAGGTGTCCAAGCGGACCGACCCCGTGCCTCGCACCGAGGTGCAGTTGGGTGGCTTTGGTGGGCAGGGCATCATCAGCGCCGGCCGGATCATCGGCCAGGCAGCGGCCTTGTACGACAAGCTGGAGGCATGCTTTACCCAGAGCTACGGCCCCGAGGCGCGCGGCGGTGCGGCCGGGTCGCAGGTCGTGGTCGCCGGCGATCCGATCCACCATCCGCACCTGATCCAGCCGACCAGCATGATCATCATGTCCCAGGGTGCGTATGCCAAGTATGTGCCCGAGCTGGCGCCCGGCGGCGTGTTGGCAATCGACGACGGCCTGGTTGCGCTGCCCGCCGATCACCGCCAGGACATCACCACCTTTGGCTTGGCGGCCACCCACATCGCCGAGAAGTTGGGCACCAACCGCGCTGCTAACAGCGTCATGCTTGGCTTCTGGACGGCGATCGCCGGTGTCGTCAGCCGAGAGGCGATGCGCCATTCCGTGGCCGAGTCGGTCCCCGGCAAGACGATGGACCTGAACCTGAAAGCATTCGATACCGGCTATGAGGAGGGCAAGCGGCAGTTGGCCGAATCCCCTGACGGGGATCTTTGTAAGAATGGAGAGCATCAGGCATGACGAGCGACACACCACAACAGACAAGCCGGGTCGAGCAGGCCGTTGCTTGTTTCCAGGAGGGCTATAGCTGCTCCCAGGCGGTCCTGGCCACTTTTGCACCGCAGCTCGGCCTGGACCGGGATCTGGCGTTTAAAGTCTCGGGACCTTTTGGTGCAGGCATGGGCCGGATGGGAGAGACCTGTGGTGCGTTGACGGGCGCGTTCATGGTTATCGGATTATTGCACGGCAGGACGAAAGCCGAGGATCAAGAAACAAAGGAAAAGGCCTACGCACTCGTCGCCGAGCTGGCCGAACAGTTCAGGCAGCGCAATGGATCGTTCAAGTGTCGAGAGCTGCTCGGCTGCGATCTGGGCACGCCTGAGGGGCGACAGTTTGCCCAGGATCATGAGCTATCCGCGATCCGGTGTGTCAAGTTTGTCCGGGACGCAGCGGAGCTTGTCGAAAGCATGTTGGGCTCTTGAGGATCGAATCATGACCAAAGGCGCACTTGTTATCGGCGGAAGCGTGGCCGGCCTGCAGGCGGCACTGGATCTGGCCGAGTCGGGCATCCACGTCCACCTGGTGGACGAGTCGCCCTTCCTCGGCAGCGGCGGAACGGCCGTCGTGCCCGAACACCTGCTGAATGCCCGGCTGTTAGAGGTGGCCAAGCACCCCAATGTCACCGTATGGACCAACACCCGTGTCAACCGCGCCGAGGCGGCCACGGACCAGCCTGGACGCTTCCAGGTGGAGCTGCGCCAACACCCTCGTTACGTGGACCTGACCAAGTGCACTGCCTGCGGCGACTGCATCCAGGTCTGCCCGGTGACAGTGCCGGGCACCGATCACAAAGTCATTTATTGGATAGAGGGTGCCCAACCGGGCTGCGTAGCGATCGACAAGCTGGGCAAGCCGCCCTGTTCCAACACCTGCCCGGGCGGTATCCATGTCCAGGGCTACGTCGCCCTGATCGCCCAGGGACGCTTCCAGGAAGCGCTGGATCTGATCCGCGAGGCGATCCCTTTCCCCGGCATCTGTGGCCGCATCTGCACCCATCCCTGCGAGGTAAACTGCCGCCGCGCCGAGGTAGATTCTCCGGTCAGCATCCGCGCCCTCAAGCGCTTCGTCTCCGACTGGGAATTGGACCATGGCAGTTCCCGAAGCGCAGTGGGGCGAGAAACATCAGATCTGGAACTCGCCTCCGATCCAAAATCACGCAGATCCCCGCCAGGGGACAAAATCCAGAATCCCAAATCCAAAATCGCCGTGATCGGCGCCGGCCCCGCCGGCATGGCCGTAGCCGATCGGCTGGCGCGCTTGGGCTACCAGGTGACCGTGTTCGAAAAGCTGCCGGTCATCGGCGGGATGATGGCCGTGGGCATTCCCGAGTACCGGCTGCCTCGCGACGTGATCGCCCGCGAGTACCGCCAGATCCAGGATCTGGGCATCGAGATCCGGTTAAATACCACTGTCGGTCCCGGCGGCGACTGTACCTTGGACGATCTGTTCGCGGCGGGCTATGGGGCTGTCTGCCTGGCAGTCGGCGCGCACAAGAGCCACGATCTGCGCATTTCGGGCGAATCGCTGCCGGGCGTGATCCAGGGCATCGAGCTGCTCAAGGTGATCAGTTTGTCACAGCAGGTAGGCGAGCCGGAATCGCAGGCCACGCTCAAGCGCCTCCTGCGCAAAGGGCCCAAGACCAAGGCCATCGTACTGGGCGGTGGCAATACGGCAATGGATGTGTCCCGCTCACTGAGGCGGCTGGGACTTAAGGATGTGCGCATCTACTATCGGCGCACCCGGGCCGAGATGCCGGCGCTGCCGGAGGAGATAGAGGGCGCGGAGCAGGAGGGCGTAGCCGTCGAATACCTGGTGGCGCCGGTGCGCATCCTTGGCAGCGCGACAACAGGCGTGACCGGCCTGGAATGTGTCCGCATGAAGCTGGGCGAGCCAGACAGCAGCGGCCGGCGCCGGCCGGTGCCCATCGCCGACAGTGAGTTCGTGGTCAAGGTGGATCTGGTGGCGCTGGCCATCGGCCAGGCCACCCAGTTGGATTTCCTGGGCGAAGATCATGGCATCGCCATCACCCGCGACGAGCGGATCAACGTCGACGGCACCAGTTTCATGACCAGCCGTCCCGGCGTCTTTGCCGCAGGCGATGCTGTGACGGCCGACAAGATGGCTGTGATCGAAGCCATTGGCATGGGTAAAAAAGCTGCCGCCGCCATCGATGCCTATCTGCGAGGGGTGCCGGCCCACGAAGTGGTGGTCGATGCGCGCGAGGTACCGATCGCGCGCCGGACAATGACCGAGGCCGAGATGATCCTCAAGCCGCGTGTGCCGATGCCGGAAATGCCGGTGGCAGAGCGGATGCAGGGGTACGCCGAGGTGGAATTGGGCTACACTGCCGAGCAGGCGATAAAAGAAGCGCAGCGCTGCCTGGCCTGCGGCCCGTGCAGTGAGTGCCAGGCCTGTGTGCGAGCCTGCAAGCCGGGGGCGGTGGTCCACGAGCAGCACGAGCGGTTTGTCGAGCTAGAGATCGGCGCGGTCATCTATGCCGGCGACCCGGCCCATTTCGGCCGCCTGACGGAGATCCCCCCCTTCATAGGGAGGGGACGGCTGGCCGAGAGCCAGGGGGTTTATGCCGTACCGTCGAGCAGCCCACTGATCGGGTCGGCGGCTGCGGCGCGGGCCATGTTCGATCTGCGCGGTGACGTGGCTCGACCTTCCGTTACTACCCTTGCAGCCGACAGTGGCCCGGCCCGAATCGGCGTGTTTGTTTGCCAGTGCGGCGACTTGATCGCCGGCGCGGTGGACACGGAGGCTGTGCGTGACCGGGCAGCGGCGTGGCCGGATGTAGCACATGCCGAGGTTCTGCCTTTCTCCTGTTCCCCTGAGGCGGCGCGGGCCATGGCCGAAGCGATAGAAACAAACGGCCTGAACCGAGCTGTTCTGGCCGCCTGTTCCTGTTGCCCGATCGACCAGGTGTGCTATAGCTGTACCTACCAGCGCGTCCGGTGCAAGGACAACCTGGGCGTGTTTCATGCTGGCTTTGGCCCAGACCTGACAGACCCCCGCTCCGCGAGACCTGTCAGGTCTCGCGCAACCTGGGAATTTGTGAACATCCGCGAGCAGTGCGCTTGGGTCCATCCTGATGATCGGCAGGCGGCGACGGCCAAGGCCATAACGCTCGTCGCCGCGGCGGTCGCCAAGGTTCGGATGGCAGCCCTGAACGCGGCCGAGGGAATTGGCCCCGTCGAGCGATCGGCGCTGATCCTGGGCAACGGCGCGTCGGCGCGCGCCTGCCAGAAAGCTCTGGAGACGCAGGGTATCGCCACCCAACACATTGCCGAGCTGCCGGCTGAGATCCGTCGCATGGGCGGGCGTTATAACGTGGCGCGTGGTAAGGCCGCCTGGCAGGCCACAGCCCTGGTGCTGGCTCCCCAAGACGCCGGCGAGATGGATCGCCTGCTGGTTGCATTTGGCCAGGACGGGTATCGGCCTCGCACCAACACTGTCTGGGGCGGGCTTGACACGCACCGGCCGGGCGTCTGGCTGTGCGACCCGGCTCAGGCGACGGCCATGTCAGGGGCTGCCGCCGCGGCGCGGGTGACTGCCTGGCTGGGTCACCTGGCCACGCAGCCACGGACCATCGCCGCCGTTGTCGATGCGGCTCGCTGCCGGGCGTGCAACACCTGTGTCGAGATCTGCGAGTTTGGCGCGCCGCAGTTGGTAGGGAACGAGCCCCAACGCAGCTCTTGGATCGATCCGGCCGTCTGTACCGGTTGCGGCACCTGCGCGGCCCACTGCCCGTCGGGGGCCATCACTGCCGGATTCTGCACCGACGCACAGCTATCGGCTATGCTGGAAGCCGCTTTGCGTTAGTCCGTGGAGCAGAGCGGAGTGAGGGCGTAAGGAGACGGAATGGCAGACCCCAAGGTGGTTGTTTTCACCTGCAACTGGAATGCTTACAGCGGGCTGGAGGCCGCGGGAGCCGAGCGCCTGGAGTATCCGGCGTCTGTCCACCCGTTGAAAGTGATGTGCCTGGGGCAGATCGGCCCTGGCGTCATCCTCAAGGCGTTGGAAAAGGGTGCCGATGGGGTATTGCTGTTGAGCTGCCCGCCGGGTGAATGCCACTACCAGTTTGGCAACCGCCACGCGGAAGAGCTTTTCAAGGAGGCGCGGGACATGGCGGCCCTATTGGGCTACCGCGACGAGCAGCTCGAGCTGGATTGGGTGGCAGCCGGCGATGGCCGGGCTTTTGCCGAGAAGGTGCGGGCTTTTGTGCTCGGGCTCAATGGGAACCGGGGTTGACATGATCGCAACTGATGCTATGCGCGATATCATCACCCGCAACCGGGCCTGGTATTGCCTGGATTGCGGCAAGTGCAGTGCTGTGTGCCCCATCACCCGCTGGGAAACGCGCTGCTACACGACCCCACGACTGCTGGTCGAAAAAGCGGTCGACGGGCGACTTGATGAGTTCCTGGACGATCCGCTTTTCTGGTCGTGCCTCACCTGCAAGCGGTGCAGCGAGCTGTGCCCGTCGGAAGTCCGTTTTTCCGAGTTCCTGCGCGACGCCCGCGCCTCAGCCCATGCCGGCGGCCGCTCGGGCGAGTGCACCCACGGCGATGCCATCCAGACCTGGGGGCGGATGATGGCCGATCCCGGCCTGCGCCAGGACCGGCTGGGCTGGCTGGAGGAAGGCCTGAGGGTATCGGACAGCTCGGAAACCGTCTATTTCGCCGGCTGCCTGCCCTACTACGACGTGCTGTTCAAAAAGCTGAATATTGAGGGGGTGGAGATTGCCCGGGCGGCGGTCAAGATCCTGAACTACCTGGGCATCGAGCCACAGGTGATGGCCGGCGAACGGTGCTGCGGCCACGACCAACTGTGGGAGGGGGATGTCGAGACCTTTGGCGCCCTGGCCCGGCTGAACCTGGAACAGCTCAGGGCGACCGGCGCCAAGCGGATCGTGACTACCTGCCCTGAATGCGCCCGCACGTTAAAGGTGGACTATCCTCAGCTTGTCGGGGCGCATGGCATGGAGGTCTTGCACATTTCCCAGCTGCTGGCCGGCCTGGATCTGGAACATGGCCTGCCCAAGGGGGGGGGGCGTGTCACCTACCAGGACCCTTGCCGCCTCGGCCGTCACCTGGGGATCTATGACGCGCCACGGGCGGCGCTGGCCGGCCTGGGGCTTGACCTGGTGGAGATGGAGCGGACGCGCCACACGAGCCTGTGCTGCGGCACCAGTTGCTGGACGTCGTGCGGCCAGGTCAGCAAGAATATCCAGGTTGAGCGGTTGAAAGAAGCCAAGGCCACCGGGGCTCAGGTGCTGGTCACTGCCTGCGTCAAGTGCCAGATCCATTTCAAGTGTGCGCAGGATGACCCGGCGCTGCGCCAGGAGATCGGCATCGAAATCCGCGACCTGGCAACGTTGGTGGCCGAACGGCTGCGGTAGCCAATACACTAAACTGGCAAATCAGACTAGAGGATACATGACTTTAAAGACAAAACGCAACATCGTCGTCATCGGTATGGGGTACGTCGGTATTCCTGCGGCAGCTCTGCTGGCCGACGTGCCGGGCCACAAGGTCATCGGCGTCCAGCGGCGGTCGACCCGCTCGGGTTGGAAGATTGACTGGATCAACGCCGGCAAGAACCCGTTCGAGGGGGATGAGCCGGGCATGGACGAGCTGATGGCCCGGGTCGTGTTGGAGAAGAAATCCTTCCATGTGACCGATGACTATGCCGTCTGCCAGAACGCCGACGTAATCTTGATCGACGTCCAGACCCCGACCGACACCAACCGCATCCCCCAGTACGTTTCGCTGCGGGAAGTGAGCGCCAAGGCCGGCAAGTACCTCAGACCCGGCGTGCTGGTAGTGATCGAATCGACGGTTGCCCCGGGCACGACCCAGAATATCGTCCAGCCGATCCTGGAAAAAGAGTCTGGTCTGAAAGCGGGCAGCGACTTTTTCCTGGCTTTTTCCTACGAGCGGGTGATGCCCGGCAAGCTGCTGGAGTATATCACCAACTTTCCGCGGGTGGTGGGCGGCATCAACGAGGAGAGTACCCGTCGGGCGGTCGACTTGTACCGGACGATCGTCCGCAAAGAGATCACGGCGACCAGCGTCCTGGCGGCTGAGCTGGCCAAGACGATGGAGAACGCCTACCGCGACGTGAATATCGCTTTTTCCAACGAGATGGCCCGCGTGTGCGAGGCGATGGGTGTGGATGTGTACGAAATCCGGCGGTTGATGAACGCTCGCCCCGACCGGAACATGCACCTGCCGGGCGCCGGGGTGGGCGGGCATTGCCTGCCGAAAGACTCGTGGCTGCTCAAGTTTGGCGTAGATACCTATGGCCAAGCCCGGGTGCCGGTACGGATGATCGCCCTGGCCCGCGAGATCAACGACGAGATGCCGCTGCACCTGGCGGACTTGACGGTGCAGGCGCTGGCCGAGCGTGGCGTGGCGCCAGATGGGGCCAGGGTCGTCGTGCTGGGCGTGGCCTACCTGGAGGACTCGGATGACACGCGCAACACGCCGGCGACGGCGGTGATCGATGCGCTCCAGCACAGGGGTGCCAGCGTGGTGGCTCATGACCCCTACGTTCGGGAGCTGGATGGCTACGAATTGACGCGCAACCTGGATCTGGCGCTACAGGGCGCCGACGCGGCGGTCATCGTCACCCGGCACCGGGTGTACTATGATCTGGATCTGGCCCGGCTCAAAGGGATCATGCGCACGCCTGTCCTGGTGGATGGGCGGAATGTGTTCGACGCCGAGCCGGTGCGGGCGGCGGGGTTCACCTACAAGGCGATTGGCAAAGGCTAATGGCCGGACGGGTGGTATCCGCCCTTTGGGGCGTCCTGGAAGGGGTCTCTGTGTCGGGCTGGACACCACGATGAACAAAAATGCCGTCTCATCACCTTTGTTGCCTTTGTGTCCTTCGTGGTTAGATCATTTTCGAAGGAGGTCAAATTGACGACACCGGATTTGCGCATCGGCGTGTTCGTGTGCGATTGTGGCTCGAACATTGCCGGAGCGGTGGATACCGAGGCGGTGCGTGAATATGCGGCGGCCCTGCCCAACGTGGTCGTGGCGGTGCGGAACAAATACACCTGTGCCGATCCTGGGCAACAGCAGATCCAGCGCACGATCCGCGAGCACAACCTCAACCGGGTGGTGGTGGCTTCTTGCTCGCCGTCATCCTACGAACCGATCTTCCGGCAGTGCATCGAGGGAGCAGGGCTGAACCGCTACCTGTTGGAGATGGCCAACATCCGCGAGCACTGCTCGTGGGTCACGCCTAACGATCGAGAGGCGGCCACGCGCAAGGCGAAGGATATTGTCAATGTGGCGGTGGCGCGCTCGCGGTGGCTCTATCCCCAGGAAGAGGAGCAGATCTCGGTCACTGATGCGGCGTTGGTCATCGGCGGCGGGGTGGCCGGGATGCAAACTGCCCTCGACCTGGCCGACGCCGGCCACCAGGTCTACCTGGTGGAGAAAAAACCGTCCATCGGCGGCATCATGGCCCAGCTCGACAAGGTGTATCCGGATATCGAATGTAGTATATGAATTCTCGGCCCCAAAATGATGGATGTCGGTCGACATCCCAAGATCGAGCTGATGGCTTATTCAGAGATCGAAAGCGTCTCGGGTTACGTCGGCAATTTCCGGGTCAGTGTCCGCAAAAAGGCCCGGTACGTGGATGAGGATGAGTGTACCGCCTGCGGCGACTGCGCCAAGGTCTGCCCGGTCGTCGTGCCCGACGAGTATCAGATAGGCCTGGGCAGCCGTAGGGCGATCCACATCCCCTTCCCCCAGGCTGTGCCGTCGTCCTACATCGTCGCCGCCGACGAGTGCCTGGGCCAAAACCCGATCGCCTGCGGCAAGTGCATCGAGGCCTGTGAGAAAAAGTGCATCAATTTTGACATGCAGGACGAGATCCGCGAAGTAAAGGTCGGCGCCATCATTGTGGCGACCGGCATGAACGTCTACGACCCTAGCAGGCTGGACGAATACGGCTATACCCGTTTTTCCAACGTCGTCACCAGCTTAGAGTTCGAGCGGCTGATAAGCACCGGCGGGCCGCTGGAAGGGCACCTGGGCCGCCCCAGCGACCTGCAGCGGCCGCGCCGCATCGGTTTCGTCCAGTGTGTCGGCTCGCGGACCCAGGACCCGGAGCGCGGCAATCCGTACTGCTCCAACGTGTGCTGCATGAACACGGTCAAAGCAGCCCAATACCTGAAAGACAATTATCCCGACACCGACGTCAGTGTCTTTTACATGGACATGCGCGCTTTTGGCAAGGGGTTCGAGGAGCTGCTGATGCGCAGCAAGAGCAACGGCGTGCGTTACGTCCGTGGCCTGCCCGGCGAGGTGCGCCAGGACCCGGCGACCGGCAACCTGCGTCTGACGGTGGAGAACACGACCGCCAACCGCCTGGAGAACCACGAGGTGGAGATGCTGGTCCTGGCCGTGGGAGCCATGCCGGCCACCGACACCGAAACGGTCCGCCAACTGATCAGCTTGTCCAGGTCGCCCAACGGCTTTTTGAAAGAGGCCCATCCCAAGCTGCGCCCGGTGGACACGCCGACCAAGGGGGTGTACATCGCCGGGGCGGCCGAAAGCCCCAAGGACGTGCGGGAGAGCGTGACCCAGGCCAGCGCCGCCGCTTCGCGGGCGTCGATCCTGCTCAACAAGACCAGGTTCTCTGTCGAGGCGATCACCGCCGCGGTGGACGAGGCGTTATGCAAAATGTGCGGCCAGTGCGCCGATGTTTGCTCCTTCAAGGCCATTGTCTGGCAAAAGAAACAGGCGGCCAGGGTCATCAGCGCCCAGTGTGCCGGGTGTGGCACCTGCGCTGCCGAGTGCAAGTTCGGCGCCATCGAGATGCGCCACTTTTCCGACCAGGCGGTCTATGCCCAGATCGACGCCATCCTCGATCAGGACCCGCTGGACAAGATCGTCACGTTTGCCTGCACCTGGTGCTCCTACGCCGGCGCCGACACGGCCGGGGTGGGTCGCATGGCCTATCCGCCCAACGCCCGCATCATCCGCACCATGTGCTCCGGCCGGGTGAACCCCGAGTTTGTGTGGTACGCTTTCAAGAAAGGCGCGCCGGTGGTTCTGGTCTCCGGCTGCCACTATGTCGACTGCCACTACATCGACGCCAACCGCAATACGACCCGCCGCGTAGACGGCCTGTGGGATGGCCTGGAAAAGGCCGGCCTGCGCCCCGAGCGGCTGCAGTTGGAGTGGTGCTCGGCCGCCGAGGGCGGCCGCTGGCAGACGATCATGCGCGAGGTGGAGAACAAACGCCGGTCGGTGACGCCCCAAGAGGTGGAGCAGACACGGACTGTCCTGGCGGCCGCCAAGGTGCCCAACCCGCGCACCTCCAAGCCCGAAGATGAGAAGCAGAGCGCCGAGTACCTCTGCCTGCGCTGCGGGCACCACTGGACCGGCCTGTTCAGCGCCAACGTCGAGCGGATCTGCCCCAACTGCCGGTCAAGCAGCGTGCGTTGGCTAAAGCCAAAATCGTGACCTTTTGTTGCTGGTCAACGGCGCCGGGGGGCAACCCCTGGCGCTTTGGTTTTCTGCTGCGTTTGGTGAAGGTCGGCCGGCCGAAGCGGCGCCCTAGACCTACAGGCCGGCTGTGAGGGCGGCCAGCGCCTCTGTGAGCGAGCCGGCCATGACCGCCGGCACCCCCAACCGGTCTGATATGCCGGTCAGACTCATGTCATCCAGGGTGGCGTCGGGTGGAGCCGAGCCGGCGCCGTAGCTTCCGGTGAACATTGCCCGCGGCAGGAGCACCAGCTCGCCGAGCGGCCGGCCGTGCAGGGCCGCCACCACGTCCCGGCCGCCAAGCAGGCCCGAGACGGTGACCGGCGGCCCAAATAGATCGTTCGCCACGGGGACCAGGGTCAGTGACGAGCCGGTTAGCGCGTTCAGCTCGTCGACGATTCGTCCCAGCACCGGCGCGATCAACATGCCGCAGGCCAGCGTCGCGGGACGGAGCGGGGCGGCCGGCAGCGCCGTCTTGATCTCTTTCCATTCGTCCACGAGCAGCCGTACCATGCCGACGCCGTTTTCCACCTGCGGAAAATCGTCGTACTGCCTGCCCGGCGGCACCTCCCGCCCGGCGACCAGGTACCACTCGTCAGAGGGGTAGACGAAGGTGCCCCTCCTCTTTTTCCGGTTCTCCCTTCGCCACGGCTCCACCTGGTCCAGCAGGGCGCGCGATTCGGCCGGGGTGTAGGGACGGCATGGGCCAGAGTGGTAGCGGGTCAGGCCGATCGGCACGATGCTGAGCGACGCCACCGGCTCCTGGTACAGGTTGGTCAGGTCGGCGACGGTACGGGCCAGGTGCTCGCCGTCGTTCAGCCCTGGCACGAGCACGACCTGGGTGTGGACCTCGATCCCCAGCTCGGCCAGCCGGCGCAGCTGCCCCATCAAGTCAGGGGTGGCAACTCTGTCATTCTGAGCGTAGCGAAGAATCTTCCGCCGCAGCTCCGGTTCGGTGGCGTGGACCGACACGTACAGCGGACTGAGGCGCTGCTCGTCCAGGCGCGCCCAGTCATCGTCGGTCAGATTGGTCAGGGTCACAAAGCTGCCCGACAGGAAGGAGTAGCGATAGTCATCGTCCTTGACGTACAGCGAGCGGCGCATGCCGGGGGCGTTTTGCTTGACAAAGCAGAAATCGCAGTTGTTGGCGCAGCGCCGGATGTCGACGTCGAAGGTGAGGTGGGTAAAGGTCAGCCCCAGTTCCTGGCCATACTCCCGCTCGGCCTCGAACAACAGCCGCTCGCCGGCCCGCTCCACCAGGATCTCCAACCGTTCCTCGGCGCCGTAAAACTGCACGTCGATCACGTCGCGAAGGGGGTGATCGTTGATGGTCAGCAGGCGGTCGCCGGGTCTGATCCCCACTACCCTGTGCCGCATGCTTCTGGCGGCCTGGCCCAGGCTGTCTGGCTCGACGGCGGCGACCACCCCACCCGGTGCTTCTGTCATGCCGTCATACCATCATCGGTGGGGGCGGACGGCTGTCCGCCCAAACAAGGTGACACGGTCACTCGGCGCAGCAGCCGTGCCAACCCTCGACCAGGGCCAGCACCTGGTCGAGAACCTGCTCCACAGTCAGAAACGTGGTGTTAATCACCGCGGCGTCGCCGGCCGGCCGGAGGGGAGCCGCGCTCCGCCCGCTGTCGATCTCGTCGCGCCGCCGCACGGAGGCCAGCACCTGCCGGTAATTGGCCGGCTCACCACGAGCCAGCGTCTCGCGGTAGCGCCGGCGAGCCCGCTCCTTGAGTGTGGCGTCCAGGTAGATCTTTAAATCTGCGTCGGGCAAAACCACCGTCCCGATGTCTCGGCCGACCATGACGATCCGGCCCTTGAGGCCGATGCGCCGCTGCTGCGCCGACAGCGCCGCCCGCACGCCGGGATAGGCCGACACCGGCGACACGGCCCGGTTGACCTCAGGGCGCCGGATCTCCCACGTCACGTCCTGGCCGTCGGCCAGGACGGTGTATTGCCGGCCGTCATCAATGGTCGGCAGCACAATGTCGATCTTGAGCTGCTCGGCCAGGGCTGTGACGGCCGCTTCATCCTCAATGGCAATGTCGTGGGCCAGCGCTGCCCAGGTCACCGCCCGGTACATGACGCCGGTGTCGAGGTAAACATAACCCAACCGCAGGGCCAGCAGCTCACCGATCGTGCTTTTGCCCGAAGCCGCCGGCCCGTCTATGGCGATGGTCGATGGCATCGTCATCGAAGATGGCAACGTCATCGAAGGTGATGGCGCCAATCTTTACCTCCTCGTCGCTTTACGATTTCGGCGGCCCGAAATCGGTGCTTTGCGAGTTGAGCTTTTGCCAGGCTCCTTGCCTTCATGTGCCGCCTGTGCCGCATCCCGATTGGCCTGCCAATCGGGGCGGCTCGGTGGCCGGCGCGAGTCCCGCCGCGCACGCGGAGCGGGCTGTTTTAGAGCTTCCAGTGCGAGAACCTCTTGGTCTGTCAGGTGACGCCACTGCCCCGATCCCAGGGTGCCCAGCAGCAGCGGCCCCATCCGCACCCGCACCAGTTCGCGGACCGGATGCCCCAGCAGTGAAGCCACATCACGGATCTGGCGCTTGCGCCCCTCGTGCATGATGATCCGCAGCATTGTCGCGTCCCTCTCCGTGCGGATCACCGTCACCCGCGCCGGAGCAGTGTGCTGACCTTCGAGGACGACGCCGCGCTGCCATGCTTCGAGCGTCTTTTCCGTGGGGTGGCCCGACACGAGGACCCGGTACTCCTTCTCGTGCTTGTAGCGGGGATGGGTGAGTAAGTTGGCCAATTCGCCGTCGTCGGTCAGCAGGATCAGCCCTTCGCTGTTGACATCGAGCCTGCCGACCGGATAGAGCCGCATCGGCAGGGAAACCAGGTCGCCCAGCGACCGGCGCCCTCGCTCGTCGTCCATCACCGACAGGATGCCGGCGGGCTTGTTGAGCAGGATATAGACGCGGCTGGTCGCCATCTTGAGCCGGCCGCCGTCCACGCGGATGTCGTCATGGGCCGGGTCCACCTTGGTGCCGAGCTGGGTCACAATTTGGCCGTTGACCGTCACCCGGCCCTGTTGAATCATCTCCTCTGCCTTGCGGCGAGAGGCTACCCCGGCGTGAGCCAGGATCTTCTGTAGCCTTTCCAACGAGTCTTTTGGCATGGGATCAGGCCTTGCTCTCAGGTGGAAGCGGCAACACCTGGGACAGGTCGTTAAAGGCATCCCACCAGCCCAGCTCGAATAGCTGTTGGTGATGCTCCAGTTGATAATGGGTCATCAACCCCACCGTCAGGTAGCGGTCGGGTGCGACGATGGCCAGCCATTTGAGGTTCGGGTATTTGCCCGCTTCACGTTCCATTTTGTACAGCAAATAGTCGCGCCAGACCGTTTCGGTCAGCATGGCATCCAGCGCCGGCTCGAAGGCGTTCCACAATTCCTGGGCGACCACCAGGAACGGCTGGCCGAGGTGGGTGATATAGCCCGGCCGTTCGTGGGTGCGCAGAGGGCGCTCGGGCCAGGGTGTCATCGTCGCCATCACGACCTCGGAAGCGCCCAGCTCGACCGCCTTGCGGAATGGAGTGTTGACCAGCATGCCGCCGTCCCAGTAGGAGGTGTCGCCCATCTTGGTCGGCCCGTACCACAGCGGGATGCTGAAACTGGCTACCACGTGCTCGATCTGTATGCCGCCGGGATCGCGGTTGCTGAAATACTCCGGCTGGCAGGTATCGGTGTTTACGGCTGTGACCCATACCTCGTAGGGCGCATCGGGGCTGTTCAGCACCTCGGGGTTGAACCAGGGGCGTTTGCGCCACTTGCGCGACTTGCCGGCCAGCGTCTGTGGCAGCGGTGTCAGGTCAAAGATGTGATCTCGGTCGCGGAGCAGGTTATCCAGCAGGACATCGCCGGTGCTCATGAGTTGCACGTCGGCGCTGTCCAGGTCGAGCCAGCGCGACTTTAATCCACGCACACCGACCCCTGAGCCGAGGGCGGTGGCATTGACCGCGCCTACTGACGAGCCGATGATCAGGTCCGGGTGCCAGCCGACCTTTTCCAGGTACTCCAACACGCCGATGTGATAGGCGCCTCGCCCGCCGCCGCCCGACAGGACCAACGCCCGTTTCGACTGCTCCTGCGACGTCTGCATCCGCTCCCCTCCTCGCGAACCAATGTCGTGTGCCGGATAGATATTAACATATTTTCCGGCCGGCGTCAATTTGACCCAGAACGCCAGGGCGTTCGAATTGCAGACCGGGCCAGATTCTGATAGAATAGCTGGGGAGGAATGGCATATGCAACAACTGGCCCTTGATACGTTGGACCTGGCTGTGCAGCGGGGAGCTTCTTACGCTGACGTGCGCGCCGTCGAGCGGCGCACCGAGGATCTGCTGGTCAAGAACGGGCAGCCGGAGCGCTCGACGCTGGAAGAGAGCGCCGGTCTGGGCGTGCGCGTCCTGGCCGACGGCGCGTGGGGTTTTGCTGCCGGCAGTGACCTGTCCGGCGAGGCGCTGGCGACGACCGTGGACCGCGCCCTGGAGGCGGCCCGGGCCGCCTCCCACGTCCAGATCGAGCCACCTGTGCCGCATGTTTCTGGCGGCCCTGTGCCGCATGTTTCTGGCGGCCTGCGATTGCTGCCCCGGCCGGGCGAGGTCGGCGCCTATGCCACACCTGTCGAGCAGGATCCGTTCGCCGTGCCGATCGAATCCCGGCTGGCTCTGCTGATCGCCTGCTGTGATGCCATGCAGCGCCGGCCGGCGGTGCGCGTCGCCCAGGCCCATCTAAACCTCTACCGCGAGCACAAGTGGTTCGTGTCCAGCGAGGGAAGCCGCCTGGAACAGACGATCGTCGAGACAGGCGGCGGCCTGACAGCCACGGCCGTGGGGGATGGCGGCGTCTTTCAGCGGCGCAGCTTGAACAACTATGCCCAGGCCGGCTACGAGTTCATCGCCGAGCTCGATCTGCCGGCCCACGCCGAGCGGTGCGCCGAAGAGGCAGCGGCCCTCATCGCCGCGCCCCCATGCCCGCCGGGCGTCCGGACGGTGATCCTGGGCAGCTCCATGCTGGCCCTGCAGGTCCACGAAAGCTGCGGCCACCCGGTAGAGCTGGACCGGGTGCTGGGCAGTGAGGCGTCGTTTGCCGGCACCAGCTTTATGACGCCTGACCAACTGGGCGTCCTCAATTACGGCTCGCCGCAGGTGACGATCACCGCCGATGCAACGCTGCCCCGCGGCCTGGGCACCTTTGGCTGGGACGACGAGGGCAGCCCGGCAGAGTGGTTCCCGGTCATCGAGGAGGGCCGTTTTGTGAATTTCCTGACCTCACGCGAGACGGCCTGGCAATTGGCCGGCCGCCACCGGGGTACTGCGTCGATTCCCCCACTGCCGTTCAGCAACGGGACGATGCGTGCCGACGGCTGGGGCCGGTTGCCACTCATCCGCATGACCAATATCAGCCTGGAGCCGCGAGACTGGGCGCTGGACGACCTGATCGCCGCTACCGACGACGGGCTGCTGCTCGACACGCCGAAGAGCTGGAGCCTGGACGACAAACGGCTAAATTTCCACTTTGGCGCCGAAGTGGCCTACGAGATCAAGGCCGGCCGGCTGGGGCGCCTCCTGCGCGACGCCAGCTACACCGACATGACGCCTCGCTTCTGGAATAGCTGCGATGCGGTGTGCAGCGCCGACCACTGGCAGTTGTGGGGCTTGCCGAGCTGTGCCAAGGGCGAGCCGGTGCAGATCGCGCACGTGGCTCACGGCGCGGCGCCGGCGCGGTTTCGAGGGGTTCGGGTTAGCGGAGCATAGGAGCAGCTTCACGCCAGGCGCTGATCGCACTGGTCGCGGTAGCCGCAGCTCAGGCAGCGCCGTGGCTCGTCGTGGCTGCGTTCCATGCCCTCATCGTCAGTACGCAGGCCACGGCGCATCGCTTCGAGGGTGTCCACCACCTGCGCGCGCAGGGCGGGGGTGTAATCGACCTCAAACGCCTTGTCGGCGTACTTGATGATGCCATAAGGCACCGTCCGGTTTTCCTGCTCCTCCACGAGCAGGCAATAGGCCGCCAGTTGGAGCGTGTGGGCGGCATAGGGCTGCTGGGGGGCAGCGCCCGACTTGACCTCTACGGGAACGACTCCCGCGGGGGTGCTGACCAAGTAATCCGGCTTGCCGGTGAGCCGGTATCGGCGGGAGAAGAGAGGGCGCTCGCAGCGGTTCCAGGCGCCGGTGTCTACGTAGGCGATGCGGCCCACCGGCAGGCCGGTGTCGCGATAGCTCCTCCTGGCGCGAGCCAGCAGCCACAGGCCAAGGCCGGCCAGCGCCAGGGCGATGAGAAAGAGCCAGATCGCCACGTCAGCCGCCTGCGCTCACGATCAACCACACGGCGAGGGCTGCCGCCAGGGCCACAGCGGCCACCACCAGCAGGGCCAGAGCCAGCCGCCGCAGCCGGTAGGCGCCTTCGACGGTGCGCCCGTGGGCGCGGTGCCGGGCGGTGCCGGCCTGCATCGCCTCTATGTTGGCCGAGCGATAGCCCATCACCCGCCCCAGCCACCACGCCCGGGCGCAATAAGCATATTGGGACAGCTCGCTGGCCCGAATCAGATCGTCATCCCCGTGACTCATCGTTCTCCCTGTGCCGCATGCCGGTTCGATCGGCTTTGCCAATCCTGGCGGCGCTTACGCCACCAGGATAATGCCTGCCGTCGCCAGCAGCGTGCCCATCAAGGTCCACAGGTTGGGCCGCTCGCGCAGAAACAATACGGCCAACGGGATCGCAATCAACGGCGCCGTGGAGGTCAGGACGGCGGTTCGCCCGGCGCCGACCATCTGGATCGACAGGACAAAGAGCAAGCTGCCCAGGCCGGTGCCGACAAAACTGGCCACGACGATTGCCAGCCACGAGCGCCGGTCGAGCTCCCGCAGATCCTTGAGCCTGCCGCGGGCCAGCGCAAGCCCGAGCATCATCAGGGCGGCCATCGGCTGGCGGACGCTGTTGGCGACGACCGAGTCCATGCCCGCTGTCGCCGGCTTTAGGATTACCTGGCCGATCCCCCACGCCACCGAGGTCAACAGGGCGAGCAGCAGCCCGATCCGCTGTCGCCGGTGATCGACCGGCCCGGTCTTGCTCGAAGGGGTAGACCTGCTCACCAGGACGACGCCCGCGATCACCAGGATCGCCCCGGCAACTAGGCTCCAGCTCAGCGGCTCTTCGATAAACAGGGCGGCCAGCAGCACGGCCCACAGCGGGTTGATGCTGGCCACCGGCATGGTCCACGACACCCCCGCCATATCCAGGCTGCGAAAGTAGAGGAGGTCGCCCACGATCAGCAGCGTCGCCACCGACAGGAACAGCCACAGCCATTGTTCGGCCGGGACCGCCGCTATGGCTTCAATGCCGCCAAAGAAGGGGAGCAGGCCCCAGAAAAAGGCGGTCGAAATGATGCAGCGGATGAGGTTGAGCGGGACAACGTGAAGCCGCTTGACGCCCCACCCCATCAGCACGCTGGAAAAGGCCCACAGCAGGGCGCTGAGCAGTGCAATAGCTTCTCCGCTTATCATCGTCGAAGATGACATTAGCCACCGGTAGGGGCGGGGTTTCCCCGCCCTTCACCGCGTGGCTGCCCTTCGAGGAGGTCGAGGAACGCCTGGATGCGGTTGTTGATCGGCTCTTCGGCGTAGAGCCGGGTGTCGCACATGTCGGCTTCGAGGATCAGGCCCGGCGCCCCGGTCCGCTCGCTCACCTGCCGGAGCAGCTCATATTGGCCCAGGGAATAGGGCTTGCAGGAGCGGTTCGAATGCAGGACGATGCCGTCGACGGCGAACCGGCTCACCAGGTCGGCCATCATCGCCGCGCGGACCTCCAGGCTCTGGTTGATATAAACGGTGGTGTAAGTGCGGGCCAGGCTCAGGATCGGATCGCCGGCGTCGACCGACGTCGACCAGGCGTTGGTGTAGGTGTCCACCACAAAGCAGGCGCCGGCCTCGGAAAAGAGGTTGAACAGCCGGAAGAGCTTGTACCAGATGGCAATGTTGTCCCACAACAGGCGATAGCGCTCTTCAAAGACGGCGCCTTGGCCCTTTGCCACCCGCTCCTCGACCTCTGCCTTGAGCTTGCGGTAGTAGCTCACCGCGTCGCCGGTGCCGCGCAGGACGACGATGGGGGCCATGGCCAAAAAGAGATCGGGCGCGTTGAGCGGCGAGGGCCGGGCCCGGCACATCTCCCGGATGTCACGCCACAAAGTCACCGTCTCGTTAGATAGGAGCAAGGTCTTGGCGAACTTTTTCTCATTGAGCTTGTGGTCGGTGTGCTGTGTGACCCAGGCGATCAGATCCTCCAATTGGGCGGCGACGTACTGCACGGTGTGATCCGGCAGGCCGGGCTCGTGCTGGTAGGGCGCATCGAGGAGAAAGAGCGGCACATTGAGCTGTTGGGCCAGGGCCTGGTACCACTTGACGACGGTGCCGCAGATGTTGTTGGAGGCCACCAGCAGGTCGGGGCGCGGCAGGCCGCCCTGCGGCGCCTTTCGCCGATCCATCACCGAGCCGATGTGGCAGCGGGCGTAGGAGCACAGGTCAGGGCTAAAGCCCTGCTCTTCGGCCACCTGAGCAAGGGGCACGGCCGCCCGCTGCGCGCCGACCAGCGCTCCATAGTTTTCCGGGTAGACTGTGGCCACGCCCATGGCGATCAGGATCTCTACCGGCGCGCCGCTGGTGACCCAGGCCAGCGGCCTGACCTTGCCCACCAGCTTGCGCGTGGCATAGTAGCGCGTCATCAGGCGGGTCAGATCTTTCGAGCTCTCCAGCTTGCGATAGTTGCGCGGCATTTCTTACTCTTCCGGCCTCTACGGGTCTGTGTGGCGCTATTATACCATAGCTTGACTATGGGCAGCAAGTCCCCTTCCTGGGGACAAGTCCCCTCCCTGGGGGCAAGCACGGTCTTGGCTAGGCGCCGTCTCTGGGGCGGTCTCGCGGGAACAGGAAAAGGAAAGGCAGGCCAAGCAGCGGGACGGCGGCGCTCACCGTAAAGGCCAGCCGCAGCCCGAACCGGTCGCCCAAAGCGCCCAACAGCAACACCGCCCCGGAGTTGATCATAAAGTTCAAAGCCCCGTAAATGCCGTTGGCCAAGGATCGGCTTTGCGGAAAGCTCTCCTGCACCAGGGCCATGATCGCCGGCGCGGTCGATAGGGATGTCAGCCCCAGCGCCGGCAGGAGCAGGAACTGTCCCCAATCCCCTGTGCCGCCTGCTTCTGGCGGCTTGGCAGCCAGGAAGGCGAACATGAACACGGGCGTCAACAGCAGCGACAGCGCCAAGATCAGCCGGCGACCCAGGCGATCGCTTAGAGCGCCGCCGAGCAGCGCCCCCACCACGCCCGCTGCCTGCAGCACCGACAGAGCCGCTCCGGCGCGCCACAGGGTGGCGCCCTCCTCGCTCAAGAAAACAGGCAGGTAGGTGGTCAAGGCTCCGATCATCAGCGCGCGCACCGCCAGGATCGCCGCCAGCGGCACCAGGAACGGCCCCATGCTGCGCAGCGCCTGCCAGGAGGCGGGCCGGTCGCCGTCTTTCGGGATGTGCATGGGCACACCCCTCAGCCCGAGGTAAACCAGCAGAGAGGCCAGGAATCCAAACGCCATCAGCCACGGTGTGCCTTGCAATCCAAGCTGGGCCACCGCCGTGACGACGATCAGCGGCCCCAGGGTCCGTCCCAGCTCGCCGCCGACCATCCAAAAGCCCATACCCCGGCCCAGCCGGTCGCCCGACAGGCGGCCGGCCATCACCGGGGCCACGGCGTGCAGGTTGGCCGAGTTGAGCCCGGCGGCGATGAGCAGCAGGGCCAGCGCGGCATAACCGGGGGCCACGCCGAGCAGGCTCATCGTCACGCCGGCTATGGCCGGGGCCAGGCTGACCAGGACGCGCAGGTCGGCCCGGTCGCCCAGGTAGCCGAGAACGGGCTGGAGGAGCGACGGGGCGTTCATGAACACGGTCAGCAGCCCGAGCTGCGTGTTGGACAGAGCAAAGGCCTCTTTGAACGCCGGCAGCAGGGGCGGCAGGAAGGCGGTGTAGGTATCGTGGATCGCATGCCCGGCGGTGAGCGTCACCACCCGGCCTGTCTGGAACTGGTGGGGATCGCCTTCGAGCGGCGCGGGCTCTGCTTGAGCAGGGGCTATGGCCGTGCTGGACATGATAATATTCCTTGCAAGAGGAGGATCGACGGTGGTCTGGAGGGCGGCGGAGCGCCCTCTGGACCCGTCTACCAGACGATATCTACGGGCGTGCCCACGGGAGCCCAGTTATACAGCGTTGCGGCGTTCTCGGTGCTGAGGATGACGCAGCCGTACGACACCCGCTGCCCCAGGTAGCCTCCCCACATGGTTTGGCCGCCGGGCCCGATCGGCAGGGCGTGGATGCCGTTCTGCAGGCTGCCGGCCCAGTAGATGCCCATCCAATAGGGCATCGTCAGGCTCCAGGTATAGGCGTAGGCGTTGGGAATCTTGTTCAGTATCTTGAAATGTCCCACCACCGTCTCCTGGCCCGCCCGGCCGGTGGAGACGACCCAATTCCACACCATCTGCCCGCCCTGGTAGACGTACATCCGCTGCGCCGACAGATCGATGACGATCCGCTTCCCGCCGGCTGCCGGAGCTGCCGGGGCAGAGGAGCTGGACCCGCCGGCCGGGATCTTGAGCTGCTGGCCGGGATAGATATAGTTGGCGTTGGACAGCCCGTTGGCGTTGGCGATGGCCCAGGTGGTCGTGCCGTACCGGGCGGCGATGGCCGCCAGCGTGTCGCCGTTGCGAACGGTGTATACGGATTGGCTGCCGCCAGAGCTGGCGACTGCGCCTCCGCCGGGGATGGTCAGCCGCTGCCCGGCATAGATCATGTTGGCGCTGGCCAGTCCGTTGGCCCGCACCAAAGCCGCTACCGTGGTGCCATAGCGGGCGGCGATGGCCGACAGGGTCTCGCCCCGGCCGACGGTGTGGGTGCCGCCGGATGCTGCAGCGCTTCCTCCCGAGGGGATGGTCAGCCGCTGGCCGGCATAGATATAGTTGGCGTTGGCCAGGCCGTTGGCGGTGGCGATAGCCTGCGGAGTGGTGCCATAGCGCGCAGCGATGGAAGACAGGTTCTCGCCCGCCTGGACGACGTGAACCTGTCCCTGGGCGTATGCGGGCTGCGCTGCCAGCGACAGGACCAACATCAGCACTGCGCTGAAGGCCATCACCTTCGATGACGCCGTTATCTTGAGCGACGGTATCAGTCTGCGGCCAATTGCTGTCATGTGAGACCTCTTTTTCCTCTCCTACGGTTAAAAAACGCAATTGATATCAATATAATACACGATTCTGGTAATCTTGTCAAGTGGCTAGTTGTCGCCGCTGCCAACTTGTGCTAAAATCGGGCCATGCGATCCTCAGGTCTGAAGCTGGCCATCGTGGCGGTGGGTGTCCTGCTGTTGAATCTGACGCCAGATCCCCGGGCGTTCACCGCCGCCATGCGCCAGGCTGAAGACTACCGCGCCGGGCAGGCGTATGGCGCCGCCATCGACGGCTATTTCCGGGCGGCCGGCCTTGCCCCGGACTCGCCCCTGCCCTGGCAGCGCTTGGGTGAGGTCCTGATGCGGCAGCACCGCTTTGCCGAGGCCCGCGACGCTTTTCGCGGGGCGGAAAGGCTCTGTCATTCTGAACGAAGCGAAGAATCTCCGTGTCGGGCGGATGCGCTGCTGGCCCTTGGCGATGCCCTGGCCGGCGACGGCGACTGGGCCGCTGCGCTCGAAGCCTGGTCTGGTGCCCTGCGGCTCGCGCCCCAGGATGCCCGCCCGTACCTGGCGCTGGGCCGAGGGCTGATCGCGCAGGGCCAGTTGGAGCCGGCAGCCGATTACCTGCGCCGCGCCCTCGATCTGGACCCACACCCTGATGTAGCCGCCGCTGCCCACAGCCTGCTGGGCCGTCTCCTGGCCGGCGACGACCCGGCCGAGGCGGCTGACCACTTGGGCCAGGCCGGCGACTCGGATATGCTGGCCGTGCTCCGGGCAGCGAGCGCCGAGCCTGAGCCGGCCGGCCAGGCCCTGCTCCTGGGCATTGCCTTCTTGCAGCGTGACGAGATCACCCTGGCCCGCCGCCATCTCGAGCGGGCGGTCGCCCTGGCCCCGTCCGGCGCGCAGGCCTACGCCTACCTGGGGCACGTCCTGGATCGGCTGGGTGATACCATCGCAGCCCGGGAAAACCTGCGACAGGCTCTGGCCCTCGACCCTGACCTGGTGGTGGCCTACTATTTCCTGGGCATCCATCACCGGCAGCAGGGATATGTGAGCGAGGCCCAGGCAGTCCTGTGGCAGGGGCTAGTTCGCGATCCGCACAACGCGGCCCTCCGGGTGCAGATGGCCGAGACCTACCTGGACCTGGGCGACTATGAGGGTGCTGAGGAGTGGTTCCGGGGCGCGGTGGACGTCGTGTCAGAGGATCAGCGGGCCGGCTTTCAGCTCACACTGGCTCACTTTTACGTGGATCATCTGTACCATGTCGTGGAAGGGGGCGTGCCGGCGGCTGAGGCGGCGGTCGCGTCGGCTCCCGGCGATGCCCGCGCTCAGGACCTGCTCGGCTGGGCCTATCACCTCGCCGGCCGCCACGCCGAGTCCGAGCAGGCGCTCGTCAAGGCTCTGGCGCTGGCCCCCAATCTGGTGAGCGCCCGCTACCACCTGGGCAGCCTGTACGCCAGCACCGGCCGCCCCGACCTGGCCCGCCAGCACCTCCGGCGGGCCGCCGATCTCGATACCGGCGGCTACTATCGCCAGCGCGCCGAAGCCCTGCTGCGCGATCTGGAGTAGAGGCGCTGCTCTCCAGGGACTCCAAGGTCCACACGATTTCGGCTACCACCAGGCTATTCGTCGCCAGGACAATTTCCCCGGCAGCGGCACGATGGAGGAGTCGCTCAACTGCATCTGTGGACTCACTCCACTACCTCGAGCTCGTAGAACTTGGTGCTGTTGTCGCCGCCTGCCACCGGCAGGCGGTCGCCGGTGGCAGGGAGGTACCAGCCCACCCGCAGCCGGTAGCCGCCCGCCGGCAGATCGGCCGGCAGGTCCAGAACGTGCTCGTCGGCGATGACCTCGCCCGTGTCCCACACGGAGGTGGGGTAGGCCCCGTTCTGTGGCTGGCCGTCGTGTTGGGCGACGATCCCGCCCTCCGCGTCGAGCAGGTGGACGAACACGGCATAGTCCTGGGCCGGCGGCAGCAGGGCGCGCCAGTGGAGCGTGACGGACAGCTTGCCCGGCTGGCGCGCCGTGTCGTACCCCAGCAGCTCGATCTGGCCGTCAAAGTTAGCCGTCGCCGGGTGGCCGATAACTCCGGGTTCGGTCTGTATCCGGTCCTTCACCGCCACCTGTCCGGCGACGGCCGCCTCGCCCAGGGGTAGTAACGATCCGTCGGCCGCCAGGGCATACAGCCCCACCAGCAGCCGGTACACCCCCGGCGGCGTGCCGGCCGGTATCGTTAGGGTGTGATCGTCGCGCAGCTGCTCGCCCGGCTGCCACAGGGTGCTCGGATAGAAAACACCGCCCGGCTGGTGGTCGCTCTGAGCCACCGGCTGGCCTGTTCCGTCGATCAGGTGGACAAAGCTGTGGTATTCGGCCCCCAATGCGCGCAGCGTCTCCCAGTACAGGCTGACTTGTAACGCCTCACCGGGGTGCGGACTGCGAGCCGGCAGGTCATAGCCCGCCAGCTTTACGGTATCGCCCAGCCGGATGTCACGAGGGTAGGCCGGCAGGCCGGTGACCGCCGGGCCAATCACACGCCACAATCGGCCCTCGGGCTGGGTTCTGACCTTGATCTCGATCCCCGGCATCTCTTTGATCAGGTACACCGGCCGGCCGGTGCTCAACGCCAGGTCGAGCACCTGGCCCAGCGCCGGATAGTCGGGGGTGATGAGGGGAAACAGGCCGAGCAGGTCGGGCCGCTTGTGCTTCACGTACTGCAAGTACCACATCGGCATGATGTCGTTGCGGTCGTTGGTGGTCAGTACGGCGCCGGCCGGCAGCGGCTCGGACAGGATCGCCTCCCAGCCGGTGCGAGCTTCCGTGCGTTGGCTTGAATCAATGCTTTCGTAGCGGCTGAGCCCCATCCACACCGGGAGTGCGAACAGAACCACGGCAAGCGCCAGCGGTGCGGCGGCGGCGAGCTTGTGCAGTACGACCTTGGTCAAAGCCCGCACGACGGCCCCGGCGCCCACGGCCAGCCACAGCACGGCGACCAGGTAGGCGGGGATGAACAGCACATAGATGTCGCCGATGGTATAGACCAGGTTAAAGGCGACCGTCCCCAGCCAGATCGGCCCGGTGAGGGCCAGCAACGCCCAACGTCTGGTGAGCGCCAGCCGGCCTGCCCCGGCCAACGCCAGCAGGATCCCCAGCCAGCCGATTTCGTCGCGCACCAGCTCCCAGGCCATCGACAGCCGCGCTCCCAGGTCCACCGTCAGGTCGAGCGAGCCGCCGAACGGTCCGCCCAGGACAAAGCTGATCAAGTTGGACAGCGTGTTGTCATAGAGGCTCAGCTCGCGGCCTTGAGCCAGCGGCAGGTGCAGGTAGGGCGTGTGCGGTGCCCTGAGGGGGATATAGAGGTACAGGGCCAGTGGCAAAACGATGAGCAACAGTGACAGCAGCCACTGCCGCCGGTTTGGCCTGGCGGCCGGGGCGCCCCGGCTAACCAGCCACAGGTAGGCCAGCAGGGCCGGGACCAGGACCAGTGTCGTGCGGTGGTGGGCCAGACCCAGGCCAAAGCAGCAGGCGGCCGGCAACAGGTAGGCGCTGTTGCGGCGCTCGGCCCAGGCCAGCAGGAAATAGAGTAGGGCGACGACCAGGAAGATGTGCAGCGAATAGACCTCGGCGATGATCGCCTGCGACCAGAAGGTGGGCGTGACGGCAAAGGTGGCCGCCGCCAGCACCGCGATCGAGCGGCGAATCGTCGATGATAGGCCGGGCAGCGCCTGGCGTACCAGGCTGTGGCTGGTCGGATAGAGCAGGCCCACCGCCAGCGCCGCCCAAAAGGCGGAAAACAGGTTCATGCTGTAGGCCACATCTTGCCTCGGCAGCAGGTGCGACCAGGCCCAGCCGAGCAGGCTGTAGAGCGGATAGCCGGTTGGATGGGTTACGCCGAGCAGGTAGGGCGCGAACTGGAACTCGCCCGGATCGCCGGCCAGGACGGTGGGGGCCAGTGTCCACCAGTACAGCAGAAACGCCGCCACCCCGAGCAGGATGGCCAGCCACCGGTCAAGGTGCGGATGGCTCGGCTGGCTGCGGGTCTCGGCGCTCATGGCATTGCTAGGGCGACGGTTCTGTTGCCGATGCGCCGATCTGCTCCCAGCGGAGGGTGTCGACGGCCGCGCCCAGGGTGCGCCGGTCGGGAGCGACGCGCAGCCATTGGGCGCCCGGTCCGGCCGCCTCAAGCGCGGCGCCTTGGGCGGCGCCTTTGACGCCGATGATGACGTGCGACCAGCCGTCTTTGCCTCGCAGGTTTGCCTGCCCGCCGATGGAGCGGAATGCGGCGATGTCGGCCCTGGTCAGGCCCGCCGTGCCGTCATCCTGCATGGCCACTACCACGATCCGGCCGTCAGGGATGCTGGCGATGAAATCGGCCAGGGCCGCCGCCTGGCCCTGCTCGCCGGCCGGCGTGGTGTTGAAACACTGCCGGTCGAGCAGACCGCCGCTCTTTGGATCGATCACGGCCACGTTATAGCCGGGGCAGTGGAGCGATCCGTCTTTGACCTGGTCCCCTTCGCCGGCGGTGATATAGGCCACGCTGGCCGGGGCGTCGCTGCTCACCTCGATGGCGGCCGGGGCCTGGACGCCCGTTGCGCCGATGGCCCCGTTGCCCGGCAGCGCGTCCGCCGGCGCAGCCAGGTGGTCGAGCTCGAACCGCAGGTTGTTGATCGGCTGCTCAAGCAGGCCGGCGGGCACCTCCCAGGCATAGTCCGCCCATCCTGCCGCCAGGGTGACCGGCTCCAGGCGGTGGCCGTTCACCACCAGGGCCATCGTCTGGGCCTTGGCGTCCGGATAGTCAAAGGGCAGGGCTCGCACCGTCAGCCGGTAATCGGCTCCCTCTGTGGATGGCAGCATGACCCGGGCCCTCTGTTCGACCGCCCAGTTGGCGCTGGCCCCTTGGATGACTTCGTCTGCCGCCCAGCCCTCACCCAGGGCCATCTGCGCCAGCGGCGCCGTCGAGCCGAAATCTACCTCGACGGCAGCCGGCGTCGCAGCCGGATCGCGGTCTACCCGGTACAGGAGCCAGCCATCCTGGTCATAGATCTTGGTCATCGGCAGCACTTCCTCGACGTAGGCCATGGCCTCGTCGCGGGTGTCCACGTAGGGCGGGCGGTCCTCCACCCCGGGTGAGACGATGACATACCGGATGTTGTAGAACCACAGGAATTCGTCGGCAGTGGCCTTGTCGGCGGCGCGGCGCTCGGCGCTCACCTGTCCATAATCCTCCAGGGTGACGATCGAGTTGATGATCGGCACCTGGTTGTAATAGTCGAACTTGAAATCCGGATTGCGCGAGGTATTGCCGGCCAGCAGGCGCTTTTGGTGGTAGGTCTGGTGAAACTGGTTGCGGGTGTCCTCTGATCCTAGCTGGCCAAAGCTGTTGCGCCAGCCGAGCGGCAGTTGCAGGATGGTGAAATCGTCCGGATCTGCGGCTACCTGGTCGTACACCTCTGGGAAACGGCTGTCGGTCAACGGCAGCGGGACCGACCAGTGCTCGAACAGAATGGGCGCGGCAATCAGCACGCAGCAGACAGGCACTAACAGGCGCGACCGGTTGGAGCGGCGCGGGCCTGCCCCCTTCTTGGGGGTGGCCACCCAGCTCAGGATCCAGTATGCGGCAAAGGCGACCAGGATGCCCAGCGCCAGTGTCAGGACGGCGCTAAAGCGGTTGGGGACCCGGTTGGCGCTGACCACCGGGATATAGTGCAGCAGGATAAAGGGCAGCGGCACGTTGACCAGCAGCCCGTCCAGGTCAAAGGTAGACCGTTTTAAGATCTGCAGCACCGGCCCGAGGGCGAGCACGATGAACACGGCGGCGCAGGTGGTCCACACGGCCACCCGCCGCCGGTAGCGTATCGCGCCGGCGATGGCCAGGGCCAGGGTGGCCCAGCCGAGAAAGACGGTGTTGATGTCCGAAAAGCGGGCCGTCCCCAACCGCGTGTTGTGCAGATCGGTAGCCCAATCGGGGCCGAGGATGTTCAGGCCCGTCGGCGAGACAAAGCCCATCAGGTCGACCGACAACTGCTGGGCGCTGCCCCACGCCTCCAGGGCATAACCGGCCGACATCTCGCGCAGGATCGGCACCAACATCGGCAGGTAGAGCAGGGTGGCCAGCCCGCCGGCCATCACCAGCCGCTTGAGCAGGCCGGCGAGGCCGCCGGCCGCCTGCTTTCTGCCCTGTTTGCCGATGACGAACAGCAGGATAAGGACCGTCAGCATGGCCAGCAGCACGCCAAAGATCATCTCGCAGTACATGGCCAGGGCGAAGAACAGGCCGGCCAGGAGCGCGTTGCGCCGGCCTAGCTCGCGGATCGTCTTGAGCAGGTACAGGGTGTAGAACGGGATCCACGCCGTGCTCCAGATGTCGTTGTGGCCGATGGCGGCATAGACCATGCGGTACGACGAAAAGCCATAGACGAGGCCGGCAAAGAAAGCAGCATAGGGCACGATTTTGGGCACGCGCCGGCTGTGTTCCGTGGTCCGCAGCAGGTATTCGGCCAGCAGGAAGGCGCTAAAGCCGCTCATGGCGATCGAGAACAGGAAGGTCAGGTTGCCGATGGCCGTCAGGGGCAGGAACGGCTGCAGAGGAATGGAGATCAGGACGTTGAAAAAGTTGTAGGTGTACAGGATCAGGTCGATGGTGATCGGGTAAAAGATATAGCTCGAGTGCAGAGGGCTCTCTCCCAGGGTTAGAAGGGAGTGGCGGAACCACCAACCGTTCCAGACAAAGCTGTATTCGTCGAACGCCCAGTTATAGCTGCCCGGCACGTGGGTGAACAGGTGCGTTGCCACCGGCCAGGTCATCACGACCGCTAGGACGGCATAGATGAGCAGAATTACCAGGTATATTCGGCTGCGTTTCCAGGTCTGTGACATGATACTCCCCAACCAATGTGATCCAGACTCTAGGGGTTTTCCGAAACCCTTAAGGTCTTAGGTTTTGACCCCGACCACGTAGCGGTGGTGTGCCCAGATCGCCTTGAGGCGCCATGGCAGCGGCGCCCGATCCAGCCATGCGTAGCGCATCACCCGGTCGTACAGGTTAGGCTGCCGGCCCAGGTAGTAGGCCATGGTGCTCCAACGCCAGGCGTCGCCGCTGAACTGGCCGGTCAGCTTTTTCGAGCGCAGTCCCAGCCGCTTGAGCACCTCGGCCGCCGGCATGACCGTGTCGGGCCAGGGCGGCACGTCCAGGACCCCCTGCCGGACGATGCGCACCCCGGCGCCCTCCAGCACGCGGCGGACGCGGCCGATGTCGGCCCACCGCTCGTCCACATAGTTGACGAAATCGCGCTCCAGCAGGTATTTGCGCAGCAGGTAGCCGACCTGCGCCCGGTTGGGCATGGCGACGAATACCACCTGCCGCGAGACGCGGGCCAACTCGCGCAGCAGCGCTTCCGGGTCGGGCAGGTACCACAGCGCCGCCCAGTTCCAGGCCAGGTCAAAGGCGCCGTCGGGAAAGGGCAGGCTGCCCCACTCCTCGTGGCAGACGAACCGGGCCGGCAGGCCAAGCTCGCCCCAGATCCGCTCCACGGCGGCCAGCCGCTCGCTGTGGCCGTCCACCAGGGTCACCTGGGCGCCGGCCTTGGCCAGGCCCACGCTGTTGATGCCCGATACGCCGGCCATGCCAAACAGCGGCGCTTCGAGCACGGTTTCAATGCCGTACTCGCTCCGCAGGGCCGACATAAAGTCGTTGAGCACGAACCGCTCGTAGACCAGCCCCAAGCCCTCATTATAGTCGGTAAGGTAGCGCTGCCAGGTCGGTTCTGTCATGGTATCTGCCGGCAGGAGCCGGCTTCCGGCCCCCGACGGGTGCTCATTATAGCATCTTATCAGTTCGGAGGCTAATTCCTTTACATCCGCTGCCCGATGTGATACAATGCGCCGCGAGGAGATGATGCGCATTTACGTTGGCAGCCTGGGCTGCAAGCTCAACCAAAGCGAGATGGACGACCTGGCCGCACGGCTGGCGCGGAACGGGCACCAGATCGTCGCCTCGGCGGGCGATGCGGACATGTGCATCCTCAACACCTGCGCCGTGACCCACGTGGCGGCCCAAAAGTCGCGCCAGGCGCTGGGCCGCCTGCATCACGACAACCCCTCTGCCCGCCTGGTGGCCACCGGCTGCTACGCCGACCTGTCCCCGGCCGAGCTGAGCGGGCTGCCCGGCGTCGAGCTGGTGGCCGGAAACCGGCAGAAGGAGCATCTGGCCGACCTGCTGGGCCGCGCGGCGGAGGATCGGGCGGTTCAACCTGCGGCCCGCCCCCGCACCCGGGCCATGGTCAAGGTCCAGGATGGCTGCGACAACGCCTGCACCTACTGCGTCGTCCGGCTGGCGCGGGGGCCGCAGCGCAGTCGGCGGCCTGAGGAGATCCTCGCCGACGTGCAGGCCTGCGTCGAGGCCGGTTATCAGGAGGTGGTGCTGACCGGCGTTCACATCGGCGCTTACGGGCGGGATCGGCCGGGAGCCGGCGGCGGGAGCGCCGGCCTGGACCTGTGGGGGCTGGTGGCGCGCCTGCTGTCAGAGACGGGCATCGCCCGGCTGCGCCTGTCGTCGATCGAGCCGTGGGACCTGCCGGAGCAGGCCTTTCAGTTGTGGGTCGACGAGCGGCTGTGCCGGCACCTGCACCTGCCGCTGCAAAGCGGCAGCGACGCCGTCCTGCGCCGCATGGGCCGGCGTTACACGGCCGCCGAGTTTGCGGCGCTGGTCGCCGCGGCGCGGGCTGCCATCCCCGACCTGGCGGTGACTACCGACGTCATCGCCGGCTTTCCGGGCGAGACCGACGCCGAGTTTGCCGAGAGCCTGGCCTTTGTCGAGGCGATCGGCTTTGCCCGGGCTCACATCTTTCCCTATTCGGCCCGGCCGGGCACTGTGGCGGCCGGGCTGCCGGATCAGGTGCCGCCCCGGGTCAAGGCCGAGCGGGCCGAGGCGATGCGCGCCGTCGCCGCGGCCGGCGATCGGGCGTTCCGCCGGCGCTTCGTGGGGCAGACCATGGCCGTGCTCTGGGAGACGAGCCGGCCTGGAGAGGATGGCCCGCTGTGGAGCGGGCTGACCGGCAATTATCTGCGGGTGCAGGCTGCCTGCCCGGCAGACCTGGCCAACCGGATCATCCCCGCCCGGCTGGTGGCGCTGGCGGGCAAGGCGTTGCAGGGCAGCGTGGAGATATAAAAAACGGGGGATGGTCACGCCCATCCCCCGCCGTGTGGCTTGACTCCGGTGGCTTTAGGCCATGGCTTGAACCGGCTCGGCGGTCGTGGTGATCTGAACCGGTACCATCACCCCGAGCAGGCGCTCCAAGGCCATGGTGTGGCTGCACACTCCCCTGCTGGCGAAAAAGTGACAGGTGCACTGCCAGTCCCCCTGGTTAAACGTGACGGTGTGGTTGCCGTTGGTGCCCCGGAAGGTGGCTCGGAACTGTTCGAAATGAACCCGTTCCGGTTCTTCGGCATAGAGCTTGGCCTTCTGAATCTTGCCAATCATCGCTGAATCCATATCCGCCTCCTTAAGGGATTTTTATCGCCCCGCCCGCAGGTCAGGGCCGGTAGAAATGCTTGCAAAACGAACAGAGCCAGGGCATAGTACCGCCCTGGCTCCTGTCATCCATGTCCGAATCTTCTATCCATATCCCAGACCAACCCTCAATACCCGCTCTTACTCTATGACCCTAGTATAGCGCATTTTCGCCCGTTTGTCAACCCCCATTTTCGACGTCTAGCCGACGCTCACCCTCCGATTGGGTCGGCCGGCGTTGCGGCAAGGTTGAGGCATCTTGTGCTCAAGGGGCGGGTACAGGCACACCCCAGAGCCGCACCGTTCCGTCCTTCGACCCGGTTACCAGGAAGCGACCATCGGGCGAGAAGGTGACACTGCTCACCCACCCGGTATGGCCCACCAGGGTGGCCAGGAGCTCACCATCCGACACGCTCCACAACTGAACCAGATTACCTGAGCTCAAGGCAAGGAGGGTTGCATCGGGCGAAAAAGCAAAGGGACCGGCGTAGGCCGCCACGTGGAAGGCGCGCAGCAACTTCCCTTCTGGCATGCTCCAAATCTGCACCTCGCCCGGCGCTTCCACAGCCAGTGCAGCGCCATCGGGTGAAAAGGCCAGATAGTCGCTATAGTCGGCTCCGCTCGCCAACCTGTGCACTACTTTGCCAGTGTCGACACGCCACACTATGGCGCCCTCCCGGCCGGTCGAGAGCGCCGCCAGAAGAGAACCGTCGGGCGAAAAGGTGGGGCTGTCTATCCAGCCTGCAGGCTGCCACCTGTGCAGCAGGGTGCCGTCGCTGACCCGCCACAGGCGGACTTCTGCCATCGCACTGTCGGCGACCAGATCCCCTCTGGGTGAAAACGCTACGCTGTGCGCCTGGACGCCGAAGCGGCCCAATGTGCGCACTTCCTGACCGCCGGGGACCTGAACCAATCGCACAGAGCCATCCCGCATCACCAGAGCGGCCGTCCGGCCATCGGGCGACCAGGCAAAGCTCAGCACCTCGCCAGATCCCGGCAGTGGAGGAGCGTTTATGGACGAAATATCCCACAGGCGAAGGCTGGCACCTGGCGAGGAAGGGCTCCGGGTCATGAAGGTCACCGTTCTACCGTCGGAGGAGATGGCCGTAAACATCACACCATCGCTGCGTCCCTCAAGCACATGGAGCAGTGCGCCGTCGGCGAGCCGCCAAAATTGGACGTCCATGGTCGAGCGCAGGGCAAGGACCTGACTGTCAGGCGAAAAGGCGAGCGGTGATGCGTAAGTTGCCAGGCCATATCCCATCGAGCGGACGATCTGCCCGTCTGAGGTACGCACCAACTGTGCCGCTCCGCCTGATTGGGAAAAGGCAAGCAGGCTCCCATCCGGTGAAAAGCGAACCTGGGTCGAGAAGGCTTCGATCTGCCAGAGTTTGGTCCAGTCCAAGATGCGCCACAACTGGTCCGGGTCGTTTAGCCGTGCGATGGCCAGGCTCTGCCCATCCGGCGAAAAGGTCGCGTCCAGCGCCCCGTCCTCGACCCGGTGCACGAGTGCACCGTCGGGCACACTCCAGACGCTGACGCCGGATGTCGCCTCCCAGGTCGCCAGTAGCTTGCCATCTGGTGACCAGGCCAGGTCTGTGCCTCTGGAATGCCAGGTGTTGAGCAGTGCACCACTGGATAGTTGCCACAGCTCCAGATCGTAGGTGGTGATCCCCTCAACCGGCGGAAAGCTCATACTGGCCAGGAGGCTGCCGTCCGGCGAAAAGGCCACGTCTCGCTCAATGCCCGGCTGTCCTTCCAGCGTCTGCAGCAGCCGGCCGTCAGAAACCCGCTGTACCCGGATGAGGCGGCCAGACACCCAGGCCAAGGCCTGCCAGTCGGGAGAGAAGGCGGCGAAAGACCAGCCAGGGTCAGGTGTCAGGGAAGACAGCTTCTCAAGCGTCCCTGTATCGCGAAGCTCAACACCCAAGGAAGTGACCAACGCCACCTGCGTGCCGTCTGGAGAGTAGATTATGTCTCTGACAGATCCTTCGCCCCACCTCCCGATTTCCGTTACCAACGCAGCGGTGTCGGCGGTAATCGGGCCGGCGAGGGTTTGCGTCAGAGGCCTAATCGAGGACAGCAGCATTGCCAGTGGTGTGGGTACAGGCGTAGTCTGAGGTGTCGCCGTGGGGGCAATCAGTGTTGCCGTTGGGGTAGGCAGTGTGTTGGTTGCCTTGACAGTCGCCGTCGGCGATGCCGGCGGCGGCGTAGGGGAGCGAGGGATCTCGGTCGGGGACAGGGTTGCCTGCTTGGGCGTGGGTGTGGAAGGCAGCGTGGCTCGACCGCACCCGCCAGCCAGGAACACCAGTGACATCACGACGCAGACGACCGTGATGCGAACGACGACCGGCTTCATGTCTATACCGTCCGGAGATCCCGCCTGTCTGGCAGTGGGCCTACTTGCGTCTGCCACCATCGCGGCAAGGCAGAGGCCGCGGGCTCGCGGATTACCTCGTGGGCAACATCCGACAGCGGCGTGGGTTGAGGGTTGATCTCGACCACGTAAGCGCCTCGTCGCAGGGCCAACAGCGGGAGGGAGGCAGCCGGCTGGACGACCGCCGACGTGCCGACAACCAGCATCACCTGGCAGCGTTCAGCCGCCGCCAAGGCGGCGGTGAGCGCCTCGCCGGGCAGCGACTCGCCGAACCAGACCACATCGGGACGGGCCAGGCTGCCACACTTCGGACAACGAGGCAGAGCGCTGCCGGCCAGAGCCAGGGGAACGGTGCGATCCTCCCAGGGTGGTTGGCACCCCTGCGTGCAGCGCATCCGCCAGATGTTGCCGTGCAGCTCCACGACGTTGCGGCTGCCGGCCATCTGGTGCAGGTCGTCGACGTTCTGGGTGATCAGGGTCAGGTCGTCCAGATGGCGTTCCATCTCGGCCAGTGCCTGATGGGCCGCATTGGGCAGGCAATCGGCGATCAGGCCCCGCCGCCAGTCGTACCACTCCCACACCAGGTGTGGGTCGCGGCGAAAGGCTTCTGGCGTGGACAGGTCCTCGGCGCGATAGGTGCGCCACAGACCATCCTCGCCGCGGAAGGTGGGGACGCCGCTTTCGGCGGAGATGCCGGCGCCGGTAAGCACGGCGACGGAGCGAATGTCACGCCATGGAACATCCATGGCTGCTATTATACCACAGGGGCTGTGATGCTGATAGTTTAGCCGTGTATAAGCGCCGGCAGGCACCGGGTGCAGACCCACAGGCTGTGCCCTTTAGTCCGCACCGGGATCAGTACCGCTCGCTCTTCGCTTGCCCCGCAGTTGAGGCAGGTCTGCGCAATGTAGAGCGGCCCCCGCTCCTGCTCGCGAGCATGGGCGGCGGCTTCGTTGAACGGCTGCGCCTCGCGGGTTTCGACCATCAGCGCGCCGGTGGGGCAGACGGCCAGGCAAAAGCCCGCCCCGTCGCACAGCTCTTCGCTGATGACATGGGCTTTGCCGTTCACCATCTCGATGGCCCCCTCGGCGCAGGGGGTAACGCACAAGCCACAGCCGTTGCACAGGCTTTCGTCGATCTTTACTATAGTCCGGACCGTTTTCTGCATAGCAAGAACCTCTTTTTGCTGTTCAGTATAGCCCAGGGCAGCCGCTTTGTCCATGACAATTGTCAGCTTCAAGGCAAACTTGCGCCGGGCGCCGCGCTGTGGTATAGTTGTGGACGATAGGACCGGGGAGAGATGGCTCAACCATCTGCAATAGACTACAATCAGGCCGCCGAAAGTTACGCTGCACACCGCCGGGTTCACCCCGGCGTGTTTCGCGAGCTATGGGATCGGGTACAGTCCAGGTTGACCGTCCTGGAAGTTGGCTGTGGCACCGGTAACTATGTCAGCTCCCTGGTCGGGTACACCGGCTGCTGGGCCTGGGGCTTGGACCCATCTGCGGAGATGCTGGCCCATGCCAGCATCCGGCCCGAGCGCGTTGGCTGGCTGTTGGGCCGGGCGGAGCGGCTGGGCTTCGCCGCTGAGGCTTTTAGCCTGGTCTTTTCCGTGGACGTGATCCACCACGTTTCAGACAAGGCGGCGTTCTACCGGGAGGCGGCCCGCGTCCTGCAGCCCGGCGGGCCTGTCTGCACCGTCACCGACTCGGAGGAGATCATCCGTCGGCGCGAGGTGCTGTCGGGCTATTTCCCCGAGACGGTGGAGGTCGAGCTGGCCCGCTATCCGCGCCTCGCCGATCTGGAAGGATGGATGGCCGAGGCAGGCCTGGCGGGTCTGGACGCCGTCCTGGTCGAGGAACCGTTCGAGATCACCGACGCCCGGCCGTATCGCGACAAGGCCTTCTCTTCGCTCCATCTCATCTCGGAGGAGGCCTGGCGGGCCGGGATCGAGCGCCTGGAGCAAGCGCTGGCTTGCGGGCCGATACGGGGTGCATCACGCTACGCCTGTCTGTGGGGGCGCAAGGAAGGATAGGGAGGGTTTATGGAGTTCCACATCTCGTGCCAAGCGCGGGACCGTTATCAGTTCGACGAAGGCCTCTTTTCGTCGAGCGGCAACGTCATCCTGGCCAACTTTCACGCCGCGCGGACCTTTGCCCAAAAGATGAACCGGCGCCGCGACCTGGTGCGCTTTCCCGAGCAGGCGGTCAAGGCGGGGCAGATCAACGCCCTGGGGTTGATCGACGAGATCCTGCACCTCGTCGTCGGCGCCTATCGCCGGCAAAAGAACCCAGCGGTTATGGGCCAGGCGGTCGACTGGCTGTGCGACCGGTTGGGCCGGGATGCGGTGGATGCTGCGCTGCGCCGTTTCACCGACGAGTTCCCGCCGGTGGCCGTCTATCGCCGGGAGCTGACCGCCGATGCCTACCTGGCCGGCGAGACCGGCGGCATGCCCAACCGCGAGGTCGCCCTGGAAGAGATGTTGATGCTGTGGCTGGCCAACGTCAATCCGGCCGCTTCGCCCTTCTTTGAGCTGTTCGACGACACGGCGCTGGAAAAGGAGACGGCCTATCCCCACATCATGGCCGGCCTGCACGCCTTCTTTGACACCCAGCCTCGCTTTGGCCCCGACAACCAGAACCTGGTGGACATGCTGCGCAGCCCTGCTCTGGCCTCCCCTTACTCACTGGAGGGCCAGTTGGAGTTTATCCGCGAGCGATGGACTTCTGTGCTGGGCAGATACATCTACCGCCTGCTCAGCGGCCTGGACCTGATCAGCGAGGAGGAAAAGGTGGTATTTGCCGGGCCTGGCCCGGCAGAGGTGGTCGATTTCGCCGCCGCAGGGCTGGGGTTCGAGCCGGAGCGGTTCAGCCCCGACCGTGACTGGATGCCCAACCTGATCCTGATCGCCAAGAACAGCTACGTCTGGCTCGACCAGTTGTCGAAAAAGCACAAACGGCTCATCGCCCACCTCGATCAGATCCCTGACGAGGAGCTGGACAAGCTGGCCCGCTGGGGCATCACCGGCCTGTGGCTGATCGGACTGTGGGAGCGCAGCCCGGCCTCGCAGCGGATCAAGCAGTTGTGCGGCAACGCCGACGCGGTGGCGTCGGCCTATTCACTGTTCGACTATCAGATCGCCGCCGACCTGGGCGGCGAGACTGCCTACCAAAACTTGAAGGAGCGGGCCTGGCGGCGTGGCATCCGGCTGGCCAGCGACATGGTGCCCAACCACGTCGGCACCTACTCCCGCTGGGTGGTCGAGCACCCCGACTGGTTCATCTCGCTCGATTACAGCCCATTTCCCTCCTACAGCTTTGACGGGCCCGACCTGTCGCTCGACGAGCGGGTCGGCATCCACGTCGAAGACCATTACTACGATCACACCGACGCCTCGGTCGTGTTCAAGCGGGTGGACCGCTGGACCGGCAGCGTCAAGTATCTCTACCACGGCAACGACGGCACGAGCATGCCCTGGAACGACACGGCCCAGTTGAACTATCTCAACCCCGAGGTGCGCGAGGCGGTGATCCAGACCATCCTCCACGTCGCCCGCCAGTTCCCGATCATCCGTTTCGACGCGGCGATGACCCTGACCAAGAAGCATTTCCAGCGGCTGTGGTATCCCGAGCCGGGCACCGGCGGGGCGATCCCCACCCGGGCGGAGCACGGCTTGACCAAAGAGCAGTTCGACGCGGCCATGCCCAACGAGTTCTGGCGCGAGGTGGTCGACCGGGTGGCGGCCGAAGCGCCCGACACCCTCCTCCTGGCCGAGGCCTTCTGGCTGCTGGAGGGCTATTTTGTCCGCACGCTCGGCATGCACCGGGTCTATAACAGCGCCTTTATGCACATGCTGCGCGACGAGGACAATGCCAAGTACCGCTCGGTCATCAAGAATACGATCGAATTCGAGCCCGAGATCTTGAAGCGGTACGTGAACTTTATGAACAACCCCGACGAGCGGACGGCGGTGGACCAGTTCGGCAAGGACGACAAGTATATCGGCGTGTGCGTCATGCTGGCCACCATGCCCGGCCTGCCGATGTTCGGCCACGGCCAGGTCGAAGGTTTCACCGAAAAGTATGGCATGGAATACCGGTGGGCCTACTGGGACGAGCAGCCCGACCAGCACCTGGTGGCCCGCCACGAGTGGGAGGTCTTTCCGCTGCTGCATCGCCGCCACCTGTTCGCCGGTGTGGACAATTTCCTGCTGTACGATTTTTATACCCCGGATGGCGGCGTGAACGAGGACGTGTTCGCCTACTCGAACCGTGACGGCAACGAGACGGCGCTGGTGGTGTACCACAATAAATACGCCACGGCCCGCGGCTGGGTCCGCACTTCGGCGGCCTTTTCGGTCAAGGGTGAGGATGGCGAGCGCATCCTGATGCAAAAGAATCTGGGGGAAGGCCTGGGGCTGTGTCCCGATTCCAGCTATTTCTGCATCTTTCGCGACCAGATCACCGGCCTGGAGTATATCCGCAACAACCGGGAGATGTGCGACCAGGGGTTGTATGTTGAGCTGGACGCCTACAAGTGCCACGTCTTTACCGACCTGCGCCAGGTGCGGGACAACGAGCGGCATCAATATGCCGAGCTGGCCGCCTACCTGGGCGGGCGGGGCGTGCCCAGCGTTGACGAGGCGCTGTGGGAGATCTTGATGCAGCCGATCCACCAGCCGTTCAAGGAGTTGGTGAACGCTGGGATCTTCCGCCGCATCATGGCCGCCCGCGGCGGCGGCGAGGGGAATGAGCTGCCGGACGAGGTCGAGCAAAAGATGCTCTGCCTGCTGCAGCAGGTCAAGCATCTGGCCCAGGGTTCGGGCGACGAGGCGCCGATTGCCCATGACGTCCGGCGCGAGTTAGAGGTGATCCTGCGCTGGCCGGTGATCGACGGCCGCCCGCTGGTGGCGGCCAAGTCGCGGCATCAACGGACGGCCCAATACCTCCAATCGCGGCTCGACGGCGACCCGCAGGCGTGGGGTATCCTCCTCGGCTGGCTGTTCACCCACGCGCTGGGCAGGGTCGCCGGCGAAGAGGGGTACGAGCAGCAGAGCCGGAGCTGGCTGGACGAGTGGATGTTGGGCCGCATTGTGACCGGCGCGCTGCAGGACTTGGGCCTCGACGAGGGCGCGGCCGGGTGGGGTCTCATGGCGATCAAGGTGCTGGTCGGCCACCAGCGCTGCTACGAGACGTGCGCCAAAGAACACCCCGATCGGACCGAGGGGATTCCCGCCGGGGCGAATCGGGCCTACCGCCTCCTGGAAGCCTGGTTCCAGGACGGCGACGCGCAGCAGTTCCTGGGCGTGAACCGCTACCGCGACGTGCTGTGGTTCAACAAAGAGGCATTCGACCAGATGCTGGGCTGGACGCTGACCGTGGCCGTGATCGAGACCGCCGCCAACCCGTTGTGCGGCGCGGACGAGGTCGCCGAGGAAATCGTCGGCTGCTACGACATCGTCCGGCAGCTCCAGCAGGCGGAGGAGGCGTCCGGCTACCAGGTTGAGAAGCTGTTAGAGTTGGTCCGGGGCTAGGCGGCAGAATAGGATTGACCATAGGGAGGTGACTATGAACAAAAACACTGTGCGGCAGGTCGTCAATGTGTTGGCTACCCTGTTGACCATCGTCGTCAACGGCTTGGCCAATGGCCTCCCCCTGAATGGGCAGACAACCGGCGAGGTCTCGGATGGACTCAAGAACTACTTTACGCCGGCCGGGTACGTTTTTTCCATTTGGGGCTTGATCTACCTGGGGCTGATCGCCTTTGCGATCTATCAGGCGCTGCCCGCTCAGCGGGATAACCTGCTGCTCAAGCGGATCGGCTACCTCTATGCCCTGAGCTGCCTGGCCAACAGCGCCTGGATCTTTCTCTGGCATTACGAGCAGTTTGCCTGGACCCTGGTGGTGATGATCGTACTGCTGCTGTCGCTGATCGCCATCTACCTCCGCGTGGGTATCGGCCGCCAGCGCGTGTCTAATTTCGACAAGTGGTTCATCCAGATCCCGTTCAGCATCTACCTGGGCTGGATCACCGTGGCCACCGTGGCCAATGCCACCGCCCTGCTGGTTTCCCTGCAGTGGGACGGTTGGGGGCTCGATCCGCGGGTCTGGGCAGTCATCATGATCATCGCCGCCGCTGCAATCGCGTCGGCGGTCAGCATCACCCGTGGCGACATCGGCTACGTGGCGGTCGCCGTCTGGGCCTTCATCGGGATCGCCGTCAAGTACTCTGCCACGACGTCGGTGGCGATCACCGCCGGTCTGATGGCTGCCGTCGTAGCCTTGACGCTGCTGATCGGCGTGCCCCGCGCCCGGGCGCGCCTGCGGGCCTCGCTGCGCTCGTAAGCGCCATCCTGAGGTCCCGGGAACGTCATTCTGAGGGAGCGCAGCGACCGAAGAATCTGTCCTCATCCAGGAGTAGGCCAATGTCTGTTGAGCAACTGCCTTTGTTTCCTGGGGACCGGCCCCAGAGTGTGCCCGGCCCGGCTGTGCCCTCTCGGGTCGGCCTGACCGTCCAATCGCCCCTCAGCGCGGCGATGGATCGCTTTCAGCGCCACATGGTCGAGCAAGAGTTTGCCGAGAACACGGTCAAATCGTTCCTGGGCGACCTGAAGCTGTTGCAGCGCTATCTGAAAGGCGATCCGCCCATCGGCCAGCTCGGCACGCCAGAGCTGGAGCGCTTTATGCACTGGTTGCGGAGCGAGCGGGGCACGCCGTGCAGCCCCAAGTCGTACGCCCGGCGGCTGACCACGCTAAAGGTCTTTTTCGCCTGGCTGGCCGAAGTGGGGGTGCTGCCCGCCGACCCGGCCGCGCCCATCGTCCACCGCCAGGTCAAAACCCCCATGCCGCTGATCCTGCACGACGACCAGGTCGAGCAGGTCCTGGCCGCCGCCCGCCAGATGATGGCCGGCAACAAGCCCGACCCCCGGCCCTATCTGTTGGTCAGCCTGGTGCTGCACACCGGCATCAAAAAGCAGGAGTGCATGGCCATCAAGCTGTCGCACCTCGACCTGTCGGACCCGGACGGGCCTGCCCTGTCGGTGCGCTACGACCGGCCGCGGATGCAGTACAAGGAGCGCCGCCTGCGCCTGCCCTCCGACTGGCCCCGGGCGCTGGCCCGCTACCGGGAGGTCTACAAGCCGGAGGAGTACCTCTTCCCCTGCACGCCGCGCAACCTGGAATATGTCCTGGCCGACGTGGCCAAGCTGGCCGGCCTGCCGGAAGGGCTTTCGTTCGAGATGCTGCGCTGGACCTGCGCCGTGCGCGACCACCGGGCGCGGATGGACCCCGACAAGCTGCGCCGCAAGCTAGGCCTGTCGCAGATCAGTTGGCACGAGACAGAGCCAAAAATCGTCAAGCTGGCCGAGCCGCCGCTGTAACGATTTTGGATTTTTGATTTCGGATTTTGGATTTGACTGTCGCTGCGAGGCTCGTTTAACCACAAGGGGCGCAAAGAACACGAAGGACTCGAGGGGGAGGTCCGGTCAAGGAGGACCAGCATGAAGAAACTGCTCATCCTGGCGGTAGCCGTTACATTGTCGCTGTTGTCGGCAATGCCGGTCTTGGCGCAGTCGGAGACTGAGGGATCGCTGCGCGTCTACGAGCTAGGGCCAGATGACGCCGTGCACAAGGCGCTGGGGCTCGTCCCCGGCGTGCAGTTCGTCACTGACGCGGTTTCTGCCGACGTGATCATTGTCCACAACGCCCCGCTGACCGAAGCCGAGGCCCAGGCGTTGGTCGACAGCGGTAAGCCTCTAGTCCTCTTCCTGGGGCCAGACCTGCCCGACACCGCTGCCAACCTGCTCCTGAGCCAGCCTGGCGCCTCCGCGGCAGGGCTTGTCCAAGAGCCGGCTACCGTGGTCGGTTCTCCCGGCGCCGACGGCCCACTGCTGAGCGACGTTAACTGGAACTCGGCCCCGCAGGTGCGCGAGCGATCGGCGCTGTCCGGCGCCGCGCTCGATCCGCTGATCGTGACCGAGGATGGCCAGGCGGTCATCGGGCGGCAAGGCCAGGTCACCGCCGTCACCGCCTGGCTGACCGGCGACCATAACGCCGACCTCCAGGAGTGGCCCTATTTCAACTACCTGGTCTATCACCTGGCCGACTCGGCTGCCGGCCGTACGCCGATGCGTTATGCCGACTATCCGGGTGCGCCGGTGCCCCATAGCGGTGAAAAGGCCGGCGTGGTGACGCTCCTGGCCGTGCTGCTGGCCGGCACCGCCACCGCCTTTGTCCTCGTCCGGCGCTACAGCCTGCACCACCCCGAGATTCTGGATCACCTGGTAGCCGACGCCGGCCGGTTGCGCCGCTCCGAGCAGGCCGGCTGGGAGGACGTCGGCTTTCACCGGCCGCTGGCCGGCTTTCTGTTCCTGCTGGCCATCGGGCTGGTGCTGTTCATCGTGCTGATGATCTACCAGCAGGTTGTGCTGTACGGCATCCTGCTCCCCTCGGCCCAGGCGCGCGGGGTGTGGTCGTTGATCGTCAACTTTTTCAACGCCTTTTGGGTGCTGTTCGACTGGGGGACCAGCACCGCCTTTGTCAAGTACTTCGCCCAGTACCGCGTCGGCGACCCGGCGCGGGGCATCAAGTACGGCCAGTTCTTTGTCTGGTGGCAGGCGATCACCGGCACGCTTCAGCTCGGCGTTGTGGCCCTGGTCGCCGCCTTCCTGCTGCCGGGCACGGCCAGCGCCTTTATGAGCTACTACCTGATCGTCCACGCCCTGATCCAATTCCCCGGCTTTTTGGCCGTGTTCCAGTACGCCTTTCGCGGCCTGCAGCGCCAGGACTATGACCAGGTGCTCAACCTGGTTCTCTACCTGGCCCCGGTGGTCCTGCAGTCGGGTGCTGTGCTGCTCCTGAGCCGGTGGGGTGCGGCCAACCCGGCCTTTGGCCGGTCGATGGGCGGGGTGCTGGGCCTGGGGATCGGCATCTATGCCGCGCAATTGCTTGCTTTCGTCGTCGGCTACTGGCTGCTCAGGCGGATCGGCATGCGCAGCATCGTCCTGTTCCTGGCTCACTTTGACCGCGACACGGTAGTCACCGCTTTAAAGTTCGGCGCGCCGGTGACCGTCGCCGGTGTGGCAGGGGCCATCGGCTACAGCGTGCAGTCGGCCCTGGTCGCCGGCAGTGTCCGCAACTGGACCGAAGTCCAGGGCAACTGGGACGTGGTCAGTCCCAACGGCCTGCTGCTGGCCTACAGCGCCGTGGCCGGCCTGTATTACGGCCTGATGCCGGCCATCTCCGAGGCGTTCAGCCACGGCCGGCTGCAGCTCACCCGCTACTACATCGCCCAGGGCTTCAAGTACGGCGGGTTCATCAGCCTGTTCGTTGCCTCGGCGCTGTTGAGCGTGGGCGACCGTTTTATCCTGGGCGCATTGGGCCCGAGCTACCAGCGCGCCGCCGAGCTGATGCTGATCATGGGCCTGTGGGGCGCGGTCCAGTTCCCGGCCTGGTTCGCCGACCGGGTCCAGGAGGGGGTGGGCCGGCCCGACCTGGAGATGTGGCTGTTGATCGGCGAGCAGGCGGTGCGCATCATGTTGATGTTCCTGCTGGTTCCGCGCTTCCAGTTGATGGGGTTGATTATCGCCTATTGTGTGGCCCTGCCGCTGAAGGACCTGGCCGCCTGGCTGGTCAACCGGGCCGTCCTGTTCCGCTATCGCATCTATTGGTGGCAGTCGGCCGCGGCGCCGCTGCTCGCCGGTGGCGTGAATTATCTCCTGCTGCGTCTGTTGGGAAATGTGATGTGGGGCGGCGCCGGAGACCAGGTGAGCAGCGTGTTGCTCTTCTTCATTGCCCTGCTGCCCAGCCTGGCGGTGTTTTGCTTCTTCGACGGCCTGTTCGGCGGCTGGGATGACGACAGCCTGGTCGAGCTGCGCCGTGCCGCAGGCATGAGCAGCCTGGGCAAGCCGATCGCCTGGATGATCTATCACACCTCACGCTGGGGTGCGCGGCTGAGCCCGCTGCACGGTCGGTTTCCCATAGACCTGTATGCGGCGGCCCAGGCCGAGGGGGAGAGCCTGACCAAGGAAAAAGTCGCGTTGGTTTGAGTATTTGAGCGGTTGGCATTTCAGCCCAAGGTGTGGTATACTTGCTCATAGGTTCGACAGGAGAAGATCATGGAGTTCGTGGCCGTATGGCGTGACATCTCGCTGCTGTGGCTGATCTTTTTGACGTTGATCCCCGCCCTGCTCATCGGCATTGTCCTCTTTTTCTGCATTAAGGGCATGCACCGGCTGAGGCAACTGACAAAAAAGTACATGCCCATCGCCCAGAACACAGCCCGGAAGGTGGCCAGTGGGACCGAACGGGCCAGCCAAAAGGTCGCCTCGCCGTTCATCGCCGCCCATGTTGCGGGCGCGCGGATCGGCGCCATAGCCAGAACAACCGTAACAAGGAGAAAGCAACCATGAACACGCAACAGAAAACCATGTTGGTCGGAGCGCTGATCGGCGCCGCCCTTGGCGCCGTGGGCGGCTACCTCTTTAGCCGAGGGCTGGACATGCCCCGCACAGAAGGGGGCGCCCAACGGCTGTCCCTGCGCTCGGTACCGCCGGGTGAAATGGCCAAGCTGGGCCTGAGCATTATGGGTGTCCTGCGCGGTATTGCCGAGATGGGCGAGCGGCTGTAGAATATCGGTTTCCTCACAAGCCGGCACCTCGCTGTCAAGGTGCTATTCTGCTAGATGCAAGGAGGCGCCAGCGTGTACGAAATTCTGCTGAGGGAAGACCTGGCCCCGGTGACCAAGCTGCTCGAGGTCCATGCCCCTGTCGTAGCCAGCAAGGGGCGGGCCGGCCAATTTGTCATCGTCCGCATCCACCCCGAGGGTGAGCGCGTTCCCTTGACGATCGCCGATTACGACCGCGAGCGCGGGACGATCACCCTCGTCTTTCAAGAAGTGGGCAAGACGACGATGCACATGGGCACGATGCAGCCTGGCGACTGTTTCGCCAGCGTGACCGGCCCCCTCGGCCGGCCCACCGAGATCGAAAAGTATGGCACGGTGCTGTGCGTGGGTGGCGGTGTGGGCATCGCCCCCATCTACCCCATTGCCCGTGACCTGCGGGCCGCCGGCAACAAGGTCATCTCGGTCATCGGCGCCCGAACCAAGGAGCTGCTGTTCTGGGAAGACAAGATGCGCACCGTCAGCGACGAGCTAATCGTCTGTACCGACGATGGCTCCTGCGCGCGCAAGGCGCTGGTCACCGTTCCTACGAAAGAGATGCTCGAATCCGGGCAGCCGGTCGACCGCGTGTGGGCCATCGGCCCGGCGATCATGATGAAATTTTGCGCCCTGACCACCAAGCCTTTCGGCGTGCCGACCATTGTCAGCCTGAACTCGATCATGGTCGACGGCACCGGCATGTGCGGCGCCTGCCGGGTCGAGGTCGGCGGCCAGACCCGCTTTGTGTGCGTCGACGGCCCCGAGTTCGACGGCCACCAGGTAGACTGGGACCAACTGCTGGCCCGCCAGCGTATCTACCCCGAACAGGAAAAGCTGGCCGTCGAAAAGTGGAAGAGCGACCACCAGCCGTGTGGCTAGCAAGGAGGCGATGATGTCGGACCCCAATCAACCTCTACCCAAGCAGGCAGAGCCCCAGCGGAGTGGGCGCGAGCGGCTGCAGATCCCTCGCCAGGGGATGCCGACCCAGGACGCCCAGGCCCGGGCCAGAAACTTTAACGAGGTGGCGCTGGGCTACCCTGAGGAAACCGCCATGCTCGAGGCCAACCGCTGCCTGCAGTGCAAGCGGCCCACGTGCATTGAAGGCTGCCCGGTGAGCGTCAACATCCCGGCCTTTATCGGTTACCTGCGCCAGGGCGACCTCCCGGGCGCCGTGCGCTCGCTCAAGGGCGACAACAACCTGCCGGCCATCTGCGGCCGGGTCTGCCCCCAGGAAACGCAGTGCGAGGTCCTTTGTGTGGTCGGCAAAAAGCACGAGCCGGTGGCCATCGGCCGGCTGGAGCGGTACGTGGCCGACTGGGACCTGGCCCATCCCTCACCCCCGCCCGAAGTGACGCCGTCCGCTCGACGAGGCCGGGTGGCGATCATCGGCAGCGGCCCGGCCGGACTGACCTGCGCCGGTGACCTGGCCCGCTACGGCCACCAGGTGACCATCTTTGAATCGCTGCATGCCCCGGGTGGCGTGCTGATCTACGGCATCCCCGAGTTCCGCCTGCCCAAGCATATCGTCCACGCCGAGGTCAATTATGTGCGCAGTCTGGGCGTAGAGATCCGGATGGACACGGTCATCGGCAAGACCTACACCCTCGACGAGCTGCTGAACGAGCAGGGCTTTGACGCCGTTTTTCTGGGAACCGGCGCCGGCCTGCCGATGTTCATGCGCATTCCCGGCGAGAATTATAACGGCGTCTATTCGGCCAACGAATTCCTGACCCGGGTCAATTTGATGAAGGCCTATCTGTTCCCCGACTGGGACACGCCGGTCAGAATTGGCCGGCGGGTGGCGGTGGTCGGCGCCGGCAACGTGGCGATGGACGCCTCGCGCTGCTCGCTGCGGCTTGGCGCCGAGGAGGTTCACATCGTCTATCGCCGCTCGCGCGACGAGGTCCCGGCCCGCGCCGAAGAGGTGCACCACGCCGAAGAGGAGGGGATCATCTTTGACTTCCTGACCAACCCGATCGAAATTTACGGCGACGACAAGGGCTGGGTGCGTGGCATGCGCTGCATGCGCATGGAGTTGGGCGAGCCGGACGCCAGCGGTCGCCGCCGGCCGGTGCCGATCCCCGGCTCGGAGTTTGATATGAAAGTGGACATCGTCGTCATGGCCCTGGGCACGCAGCCCAACCCGTTGGTCTTTAGCGACTCGGGTGGGCTGGAGCGCACCCGCCACGGCACGGTCGTCGCCGACGAGACGACCGGCAAGACGACCAAGGGCAGGGTATGGGCCGGCGGTGACATCGTCACCGGCGCGGCGACCGTCATCTCGGCCATGGGTGCCGGCAAGCGAGCCGCGGCCGACATCGACCGGTTCTTGCGGGGAGAGACGGCGCCGGTCGCAGAAGGACAAGCGGCAACTGCGGCCGAGTAAGGGTTTCGAAACATGGAAAAGGCCTCCGATCCAAGCTGGCGGGGGCTTTTCTGTGGTTGCTGATCGAGCGGTCTTGTTTGCCGGAGCGAGTTTGACATTCCGTTGCTTACGGAGTATAATGAACCAAGGACCAATTTGCCGGGTTCATTAAAAAGACAGCCCTTACAGATCTTTGCGCAACTAAACTTCCGGGCTCGGAGTGGAAGGAGGTGATCCCTAGCACACCAGACGCCGTTTTACGTCGTTGGTTTTGTAGAAAATCCAAAGGAGGAGTTTTATGAAAAGCAACGTGTGGAAGTTTATGGCTGTATTGGTCATTGTGAGCATGGCTGTGGCTGCCTGCGGCTCAGCAGCCGAGCCAACCGCCGAGGTCGCGGCGCCGGCAACTGCGGCGCCGGCAACTGCGGTGCCGGCAACTGCGGCGCCCGTTGCCCCGGCGGAGCCCAAAGTTGCTACATTCATCTGGACCCAGGAGTTTGACTCGTTAAGCCCTCTCTACACCAACATGTGGTTCGCGGCGATCACCTTCCAGTTCTGGAACTGCTATGCCTGGGATTTCGACGATCAAAATGCCCCTTATCCGGTGCTGGTGAAAGAGATGCCCAGCGCCGAGAACGGTGGTATCTCGGCTGACGGCAAGACGATTACCCTCAAGCTGCGGGACGACCTTGTCTGGTCGGACGGGACGCCCCTGACCTCGGCTGACTTTGCCTTCACCCACCAGATGACGATCGACCCCAAGAACGCAGTAGCCACGACCTATCCCAACGACCAGTTGGAAGCGCTGGAAACGCCGGACGCGCAAACCGTGGTCATGAAGTTCGCAGAGCCATTCGCCCCGTGGCAGGGCACCTTCTGGCATGGCCTCCTGCCGGCTCACATTCTCCAGCCGGTCTACGACAAGGATGGCACTCTGGATACCGCCGAGTGGAACCGCAACCCGACCGTAGGCTGCGGCCCGTTCGTCTTTACGGAATGGGAGTCGGGCAGCTTTGCCCGCTTTGTGGCCAGCGACAACTACTGGCTTGGAAAACCCAAGATCGACGAGATCTTTATGCGCTTTGTGCCCGACGATGCGTCGCAGGTGGCAGCGCTCAAGGCCGGCGACGGCGACCTGGGCACTTTTATCTCCTACTCTGACATCCCCACCCTGCAGGAATCGGGCGTCAAGATGATCACCGTCTTTTCCGGCTACAATGAGGGCCTGTACTTCTACGTAGACCCGGAAAAAGGCCACCCGGCGCTGCAGGATGCCAACGTCCGCAAAGCGATCGCCCTGGCCTTTGACCGCGCATCGCTGTGCAAGGACCTGCTGCTGGACTTGACCAAGCCCGCCTCGACCGACTGGGACAACACGCCGTGGGTCGACCCATCGCTCGAGCCCTATCCGTACGACCCCGAACAGGCCAAGGCGCTGCTGGACGCGGCCGGCTGGGTTGACAGCAACGGCGACGGCGTGCGCGACAAGGACGGGGTGGACTTTGTGATCGACTATGGCACCACCACCCGCGAGATCCGCAAGGATACCCAGGCCGTGTTCCAGCAGGCTATGCAGGCGGTGGGCATCAAGGTCAACCTGCTCAACTACGATTCCGACCTGTTCTTCGCCGGCTATGGCGAGGGTGGGCCGGCGGCCAAGGGCGATCTGGATATCTTTCAGTACTCGGCCACGCCAAACTTCCCCGATCCCGATGTCTCAGAGTGGCGCTGCGATCAGATTCCGACCGACGAGGCGCCCGACGGCACGAACTGGATGGCGAATTGCGACACGGAGCTGGAACAGCTATTCAAAGACCAGGCCGTCCAGGTCGACTTTGGCCAGCGGCAGCAGACCTTCTACAAGATCACCAAGCTGATCTATGACAAGGTCTACTGGCTGGGCTACTGGTGGGACCCCGACATTTGGGCCGTCGGCCCCAGGCTGCAGAACGTCAAGTTGTCGGGTGCGACTCCGTTCTACCAGATCGTCGAGTGGGACATGACTGAGTAGCTTGAGCCGAACCCTTTCTGGCCAAGGCTCAAGGCAGATTCACTGACAGGCTGATCGGGCCGGGACCAGGCGCGTGCCTTGTCCCGGCCCATCTGCTAAATGCCGAATTGGTTAAGGTGGCCCCCCTGTGGCTGCTGGCACAGGACAGGCCACACCGCCTAAAGAGAGGTGAGCATGGGCCGTTACATTATCCGACGTCTCTTGCAGGCGATCCCGCTGCTGCTTATCATCAGTGTTGTCCTGTTTGTGCTGATGCAGAACATGGGCGACCCGCTGGCGACGATGGGTGGGCGCCGGCCGACCCGCAAGGACGACCGCGAGCGCCTGACCCGACAACTGGGCCTGGACAAGCCGGTGCTCGTCCAATACCTGTACTGGCTGATCGGCAACGATTGGACCAGGGTAGACCTGGACGGCGATGGTGTGGCCGAGACACAGGGAACGCGCAAGGGGGTGCTGCGGGGCGACTTTGGCACGTCGCTCGTTGAAAAACGGCCGGCGCTCAATCTGATCGGGGATCGTCTCCCCAATACCCTGTTGTTAATGGGTGCCTACGAGGTAGTGGTCATCCTCGGTGCCCTGATCGTCGGTATCTACTCGGCGGTGCACCAGTACTCGCTGACAGACCACGTGGTGACGGGGATCTCTTTTGTCCTTTATTCTATGCCGATCTTTTTCATTGCCCTGTTGACCATGTACATCTTTGCCGTGAATTTCAAAAAGTGGGGGTTGCCCTACTTTCCCACGGTGGGCATGTTTGAGCCAGAGTCAGGCAAGACGGTTGCCCAGGTGGCCTGGCACATGGTCCTGCCGGTAGCGAGCCTGTCCCTGATCAGCCTGGCCGGATACAGCCGCTACATGCGCAGCACCATGTTGGAGGTACTGAGCCAGGACTATATGCGTACCGCCAAATCAAAGGGCCTGAGCAGCAGATATGTCCTCTTTGTGCATGCGCTCAAGAACGCTTCGCTGCCGATCGTGACCATCGTCGGCCTGGACCTGCCCACGCTGCTGGCCGGGGCGATTGTCACCGAGCGGATATTTGCCTGGCCCGGCATGGGCCGCCTGTTCCTCGACCATGTGCAGCGCGTCGATACCCCGGTCATCATGGCCATCTTGATGTTGGTGTCGGTGGCGGTCATTGTCTTCCAGATCCTGACCGATATCACCTATGCCTGGCTCGACCCGCGCATCCGGTACGACTAGGAGGGAGTGTCTGATGACCAGTGAAGCCGTACCCGCCATACCGCAGCTCAGGGCAGACGAGCTGGAAGCCCCTCCTCTAACGCTGCGCCAGTTGACCTGGCGCCGCTTCCGGCGCCACAAGATGGCTCTCTTTGGGGTGGCGATGCTCATCCTGCTGTTCGCCTATTCCTTCGGAGGCGCTCTCTTTGTGCCCGAGTCGTATGCCAACCACACCGACACCTCCCTCCGCCTTCAAGCGCCATCGGCAGCCCATCCGTTCGGCACCGATACCGTCGGGCGCGACATCCTAGCCCGCACCATCTACGGCGGTCAGATTTCGCTGCTGATCGGCCTGACGGCGATGCTGGTCGAAGTAACGTTGGGCATCCTGATCGGCTCCACTGCCGGCTATTTTGGGGGTTGGATAGATGCCTTGCTGATGCGCTTTACTGAAGCTGTATTCGTCGTCCCCCAGCTCTTCCTGCTGATCGTGATGTCCAAGAACTTTGGCGGCAAGGTCCCCAACATCACCCTGTTGGGACGCGAATTGAGCGGCAGCGTGATAGTCGTCATTCTGATCATCGGTGTGACGAGCTGGATGTACCTGACCCGCATCGTGCGCGCCGAATTCATCTCGCTCAAAGAGCGCGAGTTCATCCTGGCCGCCAAGGCAACCGGCACGCCGGCGCGGCAGGTGATCTTTGGACACATCCTGCCCAACTGCATGGCCCCGATCATCGTCTCTGCCACCCTGTCCGTGGCCGCCGCCATCTTGGCCGAATCGTATATCAGCTTCTTGGGCTTGGGTGTCCAGCCGCCAACGGCTACATGGGGAAACATGCTTGAGACAGCTTCCTCGGACTTTTCCAAGATTGAAAACGCGCCTTGGTTTTGGATTTTCCCCAGCTTGTTGATTGTGCTGACGGTGTTGAGCATCAACTTTGTTGGCGATGGGCTGCGCGATGCCCTCGACCCGCACAGCCGGGCTGCCTGAGTAGGCATCAAGGAGCAAAGATGGATAGGCCTGCACTGCTGGAAGTAAACGATCTGAAAACCCGCTTTCATACGGCGGAGGGCACCATCTACGCCGTGAACGGCATCTCCTTCACGCTCGGCGAAGGCGAGACCCTGGCCGTGGTCGGCGAAAGCGGCTGCGGCAAGTCGGTGAGCGTGTTGTCGATCATGGGCCTGATCCCGATCCCGCCAGGCGAGATTGCCAGCGGCAGCGCGGTCTACCGGGGCCGGGACCTGCTCAAGATAGCCGAATCGGAGATGGAAAAGGTGCGGGGCAAGGAGATCGCCATGGTCTTCCAGGACCCGATGACCTCACTGAACCCGGTGCTGACCATCGGCAAGCAGATCACCGAATCGCTGGAAAAGCACATGAGGATGGATCACGACACCGCCGTCCGGCGGACGGTGGAGCTGCTGGAGTGGGTGGGCCTTCCCGATCCGGCCCGCCGCCTGGACGACTATCCCCACCAGTTCTCGGGTGGGATGCGCCAACGGGTGATGATCGCCATGGCCCTGGCCTGCGGGCCGGCCATCCTGATCGCCGACGAGCCGACCACGGCTCTGGACGTGACCATCCAGGCCCAGATTGTAGAGCTGGTCAAGCGCCTGCGGCAGGACGTCGGCATGGCCATGATCTGGATCACCCACGACCTTGGCGTGGTAGCCGGGCTGGCCGATCGGGTGATCGTCATGTACGCCGGCTTTATCGTCGAGGAGGCCGACGTGGATACCGTATACGAGGATCCGCGCCATCCCTATACTCAGGCCCTGCTGGCGGCCCTGCCCCGCGTGGATCGCCGGCGCGATCGCCGCCTTAAATCGATCCCCGGTGCGCCGCCCAACCTGTTGGTGGAGTCCCACGGCTGCCCCTTTGCCGCGCGCTGCGAGCGCGTCATTGACCGCTGCCGGACCGAAAACCCCATACTGGAGGCGGTTGCGCCGCACCATAGGATCGCTTGTTGGGTCGACGTTCAGACAGGAGGGCCACGATGAGCCAGGCCGAACCTTTAGTCAAGGTAGAAAACCTCACCAAGCATTTCCCGATCATGCGCGGGATATTGGTCCAGCGCAAGGTCGGCGCGGTGCAGGCGGTGGACGGCGTTTCCTTCAGTATTGCCCCGGGCGAGACGCTGGGGCTGGTCGGCGAGAGCGGCTGCGGCAAGACCACCGCCGGGCGGACCCTGCTGGCCCTCTACCCGGCAACTGCCGGGCAGGTGACGATCGACGGGCACGACGTCCACAAAGCCAAGGGCCGCGAGCTGCTGGCCGTCCGGCGCAAGGCGCAGATCATCTTCCAGGACCCGTTCGCTTCGCTCAATCCGCGTTGGACGGTCGGCGCCATCGTGAGCGAGCCGATCAAGGTGCACAAGCTGTGCAAAGGCGAAAAGGAGCGATCGGCCCGCGTCAAAGAGCTCATGGAGCTGGTCGGGCTGAATGCGCGCTTGGTCAACCGTTTTCCGCACGAGTTCTCCGGCGGTCAGCGGCAGCGGATCGGCGTGGCGCGGGCGCTGGCTTCCGAGCCCAAGTTTATCGTCTGCGACGAACCGATCTCGGCGCTGGACGTGTCGATCCAGGCCCAGGTAGTGAACCTGCTCGAAGACCTGCAGGACCGGCTGGGGCTGACCTACCTGTTCATTGCCCACGACCTGAGCATGGTGCGGCACATCTGCGACCGGGTGGCGGTCATGTACCTGGGTGTGATCGTCGAGCTGGCCGAGCGCAACGAGCTGTACGAGAACCCGCTGCACCCCTACACCCAGTCGTTGCTGTCGGCCGTGCCGATCCCCGATCCCAAGAAGGACCGGGTCCGCCAGCGAACTATCCTGACCGGCGATGTGCCCAGCCCAATCAACCCGCCAAGCGGCTGCCGCTTCCACCCGCGTTGCCCGGCCGCCACCCCCCTCTGTTCCGAGGCCCGGCCCGAGTGGCAGGACATGGGTGGAAACCACTGGGTCGCCTGTCATCGGAAATAATGACAGCTTTTGACTTTGTATTAGCCGGCGGCCGGATCGTAGACGGCTGCGGCAACCCATGGTTCTACGGTGACGTGGGGATCCGGCGCGGCCGGATCGCCTGCATCGCGCCGCCCGGCGCCCTCCGCGGCGAGCAGACCCTCGACGTGGGCGGCCGCTTTGTCGCTCCTGGCTTTGTCGATGTCCATACCCACTCGGACCTGTCGATCTTGGTCAACCGCCAGGCCGAGAGCGTCGTCCGCCAGGGCGTGACCACCGAGGTGATCGGCAACTGCGGCATGTCGCCGGCGCCGGTCAGCGGCGCGCGCCTGGTTGAGATGCGCCGCTTTTGGGGGTTGCTGCCCGATGCGCCCGGGGTGACGTGGCGGTGGCGTAGCTTTGACCAGTACCTGCGCGCCCTGCAGCGGGGAGGGCTGGCGATCAACGTCGCCTCGCTGGCCGGCCACGGAGCGCTGCGCATAGCCGTCATGGGTTTTGAATCCCGCACGCCGGCGCCGGAAGATCTGGACGAGATGAAAAGCCTGCTGGTCGAGGCGCTGGAGGCCGGGGTGTTCGGCCTGTCCACCGGCTTGGTCTATCCGCCCGGCTGTTTTGCCGGCACCGGCGAGATCGTCGAGCTGTGCCGCGTCGTGGCGGGCTACAAGGGGTTGTACGCCTCGCACATCCGGGGCGAGCGGGAGACGATCCTGGACGCTGTGGCCGAGGCGATCGAGATCGGGCGGCAGGCCGGCGTGCCGGTGCAGATCTCGCACAATGCGCCCAAGTACGGCGCGCCGTGCGACGCCTCGGCCAACCTGAGCCTGGTGGACCAGGCGCGGGCCAGGGGCCAGGACGTGACGGTGGATAATGACGTCCACACCGACCTCGGACCGGCGCTGATCGATGCGCTGCCCCAGCCCTTCCACGAGCAGGGCGTTGCACAAGTGGTCGCCCTGCTGCAGGATCCCGAGTCGCGGCGCCAGATCCGAGAAGAGATTGTCCGCGACCGGCTGCCGGCCTTTGGCCCGGTCGGTTTGCTGAAGCACGGCCAATGGCACAGGATTACGGTGATGCACGCGCCGCGCACGCCCAAAGCGCCGGGCAAGACGATCGCAGCGCTGGCTGCCGGACGGGGCGTGGACCCCTTTGACCTCTATTTCGACCTGATCGTCGCCAACGGCGATGAGGTGGACGCGATCTTTGATTACATCGACGAGGCGAACATTCGCATTCTGCTTCGGCACCCGGCAGTGATGATCTGCTCCGACGGGGAAGTGCTGGCGCCCTACGGCCCGCTGAACGATCCTCCGCCCTATTCTCCCTGCAGCTATGGCGAGTTCCCCGGCGTGCTGGAGCGGTACGTTCGCGAGCGTCCGGTGTTGACGCTGGAGGAGGCGATCCGCAAGATGACCTCTTTCCCCGCCCAACGGTTTGGCCTGACCGATCGGGGCGTGCTGCGGCCGGGGGCCTGGGCCGATATCGTCGTTTTCGACCTGGAGCGGATCCACGACCGGGCGACGAACCTCTACCCCCACGCCGATCCGTTCGAGAATTTCCCCCACCAATACCCGGAAGGGATCGATTATGTGTTCGTCAATGGGGTGATGGTGGTGGAGGGAGAGCGTCACACCGGGGCTCTGCCGGGCAAGGTTCTGCGCAAAAAGGTGATCTAAATGACTTCCAATCCGATTCCGGTCATCCAGGTCAAAGGCACCCATCGTCAGGTGGGCCAGCAGATCGGGGAGCAGATGCGGACCAGGCTGCAGGAATACCGGCAGGCCGCCGACCAGATGCGCGCGGGGCTGCCCCCCGGCGTGACCTGGGGGGACATGCTGAACCAGGGCCGGGTCTACCTGACCTACAGCCGCACCATCTATCCCCAGTATGTCGAGGAGCTGGAGGGGATCGCCGCAGGAGCTGGGCTGCCGTTCGAAGAGATGTTCACCGAGCTGTGCGAAGAGTTGTGGGAAAGCCCGGCCTGGCGGCACCACGGCGGTCTCCTGGGACCTGCCAAGGGCTGTACCGACTTGGCAGCGCGCGGCCGGGCCACCGCGGACGGCTCGACGCTGATCGCCCACACCAACGACCTCGGCCCGGATGTGGAAAAGGACCTGGTAATCCTGAGGGTGCAGGCCGGCGACGAGCCAGAGTTTCTGGGTGTGTCGGTGGCCGGGCTGGGGTACAGCGCCGGATTTAACGCCGCCGGCATCAGCATGACCGGCAACGAAGTGGCAAACAACGACATCCGCCCCGGCGTGCCGCGGTTGTTGATCGTGCGCGCCATCCTGGCTGCTCGGCGGCTGGGCGAGGCGATGGACGCCTGCCTGCTCCCCCAGCGCGCCTCGAACTATAACAACGTCATCGGCGACGCCAACGGCGAGGTCTATAGCATGGAGGGCTCGGCCACCGACTGCGAGCCGATCTATATCGACGGCGACATCCTGGCCCACGCCAACCACTATGTCAGCCCGCCGATGCGCCGCTTCGAGGCCGACCGTAACACCATCGGCACGTCGGTGATCCGCCATAACCGGGCCATGCGCCTGCTGCGCGAGAATTATGGCCGGCTGTCGCCCGATCTGTTCAAGGTGCTGCTGGCCGACCACGCCAACTATCCCTCGTCGATCTGCAAACACGGCACAGATTCGGTGACCGTATTCGCCATGATCCTCGACCTGGGCCGGCGGCAGGCCTGGATTGGGCGCGGCCGACCGTGCGAAACGCAGTGGGTCGAGCACACTCTCGATCCGTGGGCCGGGACGCAGCCTGGTGTAGTGGTCTAGGCGAGCTGGAGACAGGGGTCAAGATGAGCATCCTGGAACACGAGATCCACGAGCAGCCACCCGTCATCCGGCGGCTGCTTGAGCGGGAGACACAAAACGCCGCGCGTCTGGCAGCGCTCGTCCGCGACCGGTTCGACTATACAGTCATTGCCGCGCGGGGCACCTCTGACAATGCCGCTCGCTATGCCCAGTATCTGTGGGGCGCTCAGAACCGGCTGCCGGTGGCCCTGGCGACCCCCTCGCTGTTTACGTTGTACCGGCGCCCGCCCCGGCTGGCCCGAGCGCTGGTGGTCGGCATCTCGCAGTCTGGCCAGTCGCCCGACATTGTGGCCGTCGTGGCCGAAGGCCGGCGGCAGGGCTGCCCGACACTGGTCATCACCAACGATCCCGGCTCGCCCCTGGCTGCCGCTGCCGAATGTGTCATCCCGCTCCACGCCGGCCCCGAGCGGGCCGTCGCCGCAACCAAGACCTACACCGCCTCGCTGGCGGCGTTGGCCCTCTTTTCGTGCCAACTGGCGGACGACACCGAGCGTATGGCCCAATTGCGCCAGATCCCGGATCGGATCGAGCAAACGCTCGACAGTCTGGCCTCCATGCTGCCTCGCGTGGAACGCTACCGGTACATGGACCGCTGCGCCGTCCTCGGCCGGGGCTATAACTATGCGACCGCTTTTGAGATCGCGCTCAAGATCAAGGAGCTGACGCGCACCGTCGCCGAGCCCTATTCCTCGGCCGATTTCCGCCACGGCCCCATCGCCATGGTTCGTGACGGCTTTCCGGTGCTGGTGATCGCGCCCGGTGGTGCCGCGGCGGGGGACCTGCAGACGCTCGTTGCCGACCTCCAAGAGCTGGATTCCGAGCTGCTGCTGATCTCGGACGATCCGGACCTGCTGGCGCAGGCTCACCTGTCCATGCCGCTGCCGCCTGGGCTTCCGGAGTGGCTGACACCGTTAGTGGCGGTGCTGCCTGGTCAGCTTTTCAGCCTGGCGCTGGCCCAGGCCAAAGGACTGGATCCGGATCGGCCTCACGGATTGAAAAAGGTCACGGAGACTCTGTAGCCAAGACCGTCATTCTGAGGGAACTGGGTGACCGAAGAATCTACGGCTCTGTCCCGAACCAGCGCAGCGCCCCGGTCGCATTCCCCTCACCGCCCAGGGCAACCATCAGCCGGATGCGCGCCTTTTGGCCGTTGAGCCCGCCGGCAAAGCCGCAGCCCAGGGCGACCTGGTCGCGGTGGGCGCCGGCATAGCCGTAGCGGTCGGTCACCCGCCCGGCCGGGCAGCGGGAGGCAATGACTACTGCCACGCCCTGCCCGACCGCCTTGTCGACGACCGGCAGCCACCAGGGCGGCAGCCGCCCGCCGCCCAGTGCTTCGATCACGGCGCCACGGGCGCCCCGCGCCACCGCATCCTCTAACAGCGCGGCGTCGATACCCGCCCCCAGCTTGAGGAGGGTCACTGCTGGCTCCAGCCGGTCGCAGGGGATGGTCTCGCGTCCCAGGCGGCTGCCGATCCACACCCCGTCGGCGTCGACCCGGCCCAGAGGGCCGCAGCCGGGCGACTGAAAGGTATCGAGGGCCAGGGTGTGGGTCTTTGTTACATAACGGGCGGCGTGGATTTCGTCGTTGAGCGCGACCAGTGTGCCCAGACCGCGCGCTTCCCGACTCGCAGCGACGCGGATCGCTGCTGCCAGGTTAGCATAGCCCTCATAGCCGGCGTCAGAGGCAGTGCGCATGGCGCCGGTGACGACGACCGGCGTCTCGCCCGGCACGGTCAGATCGAGCAAGTAGGCCGTTTCTTCCAGGGTATCGGTCCCGTGGGTGACGACGATGCCCGCCACGCCAGGATCGCCGGTCAGGGCGGCGACTCGCTGCCGCAGGCTCCACAGCAGGTCCAGGGTGAAATGGGCGCTGGGCAGGTTGCAATGCTCCACCACCCGCCCAGGAGGCAGGCCGGCGGGCAGCGATCGCAGAAAATCGGCGCCGGCCAGCGCTGGCACCGCGCCGCCCGCCGCCGCGTCGTGCTGCATGGCGATCGTGCCGCCGGTCGTGACGACGACAACCTCCATGCTTCTACTCGTCAGTCTTCTTGCGGGCGATGATCTGGAAGAAACGGCCCAGCAGGTAATAGGGATACCTGTCGGTCAGGGCCAGTTCGAGCCGTTCCAATCGGGCGAAAAAGCCCGGATCGTATTTGAGGTTGTTGTCCAAGATATAGTCGTTCACACACCGCACACCATACCGGCCGACCTCCGAACAGCCGGCTTGCTCCAATGGCCCGACCAGATCCTCGGCCACGTAGGCCTGGACCGGAACGCCAAAGGTGTAGGCAAACACCGTCTCGGCGTCGAGGCTGGCGTACGCCGCGTCCAGGTCAAGCTGCATCAGCGCCTGGCGGTATGGCTCTGAGTAGCGGTTGACGCAGATGGCCGAGATCAAGCCGCCGGGTCGCAACGGATGGCACACAGCACTGGTTGCGGCGGCCAGGTCGCCGGCATACTGTAGCACGTTGTGGCACAGCACAAGGTCGAACTTTGCCTCGGGAAAGAGGTCGGGAATGGCGGCTAGATCTGCTTGGTAGAACGCCATCCGGTCGGCGACGCCGCTGGCCTCGGCGTTGCGGCGCGCTTCGGCCAGCATTTCGCTCGTTGGGTCGAGCAAGGTGACGATGTGCCCCTGGGCGGCCAGGGGGATCGCCTCCAGCCCGTTGCCGCCGCCTGCGTCGAGGACGTGCAGGGAGCGTCCGTCAAGATGGCGTTCGAGGTTGGCCAGCGCGATGCTGTAGCGCAAACGGCCCCACGGAGCATCTTGTAACTCTTTGAACTTCGGTAACCTGTCGCCGAAAACCTGAGCCCAATCCGTCATGGCTGCCTGCCTAGCTCTTGGCCTCGCCGCGGGTCACAAAATACATGCAAACCATGGCCAGGATCATAAACACCGGCGCAACCACAAAGATCATGGAATAGTTATGGACACAACGCACAGTCAAC
>DAOUGI010000067.1:0-7497 GCA_034429215.1 Anaerolineae bacterium
GTGATCTTTGGTGTGGGCGGCAAGACCGGCAACGGTGGCCTGACCGCAGCCAAGGAGCGTGGCAAGTGGGGCGTCGGCGTGGACGTGGACCAGTACAACACACTGCCCAACGAGAAGGACATCCTAATCACCTCGTGCATGAAGCGGCTGGACAACGCGGTGTTCAACGTGGTCAAGAGCCTGGTCGACGGCACGTTCGCGGGCGGCGGTGTGTACGTAGCTACCGCAACCAACGGCGGCGTTGGCTTGGCCCCCTACCACGATTTTGAGGCTGAGGTCCCCGCCGAGCTTAAGGCAGAAGTTGATGCGATCGTAAAGGGGATCATCGACGGCACGATTAAGACCGGCTGGCCTGTTCAATAGGTCGGTAGATCGTCATGAGCTTGCGAGGCGGTGCTGGGCGTATGCTCAGCACCGCCTGTCGCAAAAGTGAGCTATCAGCAGTCAACTACCAGCACGGTCTGCTGAAGTTAATTGGCTGCTGATAGCTGAGAGCTGAGAGCAGACAGCTAACAGAAAGGAGCAAGGATGGCTCCAATCCTAAGTATGCGAAACGTCACCAAACGTTTCCCCGGCGTGCTTGCCAACGACCGTGTTAGCTTTACTCTGAACCAGGGGGAGGTGTTGGCCTTTCTCGGCGAAAACGGGGCCGGCAAAAGCACGCTGATGAATATCCTCTACGGGCTGTATGCACCTGATGAGGGGGAGGTTGCCGTTCGGGGGCAGCCGGTCCAGATCCACGATCCGAACGACGCCATCGGCCTCGGCATCGGCATGGTCCACCAGCACTTTCAGCTTGTCCCCGTATTCACCGTCGCCGAAAACATTGTGATGGGCACCGAGCCGACCCGTTTCCCCTTTTCGTGGAAGACGATGGGCCTGGTCGGCGGCGTGACGGCGGCGATCTTTTTGATTGGCGGTCTCATCACCGGCATTGGGATGCAGGCAGTGTGGGCAGGGCTGATCGGCGGCGCGGCTGTCGCCGGGCTGTACGGCCTGGTCAGCCTGTTGAGCTATCTGACCCGCTGGAAGTTCCTCGTTTACTGGCCTGTGGTCGCGGTCGCCGGCGCGATTTTGGTCAGTGTGTTGGCCCTCTACCTCAAGGCGCAGGATCGCATCCCTCTGCTTATTTTCCTCGCTATCCTGTTTGCTGCCGCTTCCTATCCGGCCCTGAAAGTGATCAGCACCGCGCTGGACCGGCGCACCGCGTCGCGGCGCATCCGGGCGCTGTCGGACCAGTATGGCTTGTCGGTTGACCCCGACGCGCTGGTCGGCACCCTGCCGGTGGGCATTCAGCAGCGGGTGGAGATCCTCAAGACCTTGTACCGCCAGGCCGAGATCCTGATCCTTGACGAGCCGACGGCGGTTCTCACTCCCCAGGAAACCGACGAGCTATTCGAGATCATGCACTCGCTGGAGGCCCAGGGCAAGTCGATCATCTTTATCAGCCACAAGCTGAAGGAGGTGATGACCATCGCCGACCGGGTCGTCGTGCTGCGCAATGGACGGGTGGTGGGCGAGACGACGCCGGCAGAATCCTCGGAAGAGCAACTGGCCGAGATGATGGTCGGGCGCGAGGTGGTCCTGGTGGTGGACAAGGGACCGGCTTCGCCCGGCGAGGTGGTGCTGGAGGTGAGCGGTCTGACGGCCATAGACCGGCGCCAACAGCCGGCGCTGCGCGGGGTGGACCTGTTCGTGCGCGCCGGTGAAGTGCTGGGGGTGGCCGGGGTACAAGGCAACGGCCAGACGGAGCTGGTGGAAGTGCTCACCGGGCTTCACACCGCCACCGGCGGCTCATTCCGGATCATGGGCCACGACGTGACCAATGCGCCGCCCCGCCAGGTGACCGAGCTGGGGGTGGCTCACATCCCCGAAGACCGTCAGCGCGATGGACTGATCATGCCCTTCCCGATCTATGACAACCTGCGGCTGGTGACCTACTATCAGGAGCCATTCGCCCAGGGCCCGACCGTGCGCTTTGACGACCTGTACGACTATGCCGACAAAGTGGTCAAAGAGTTCGACGTGCGCACCCCGAGCATCGCCCTGCCGGCGCAGAACCTGTCGGGCGGCAACCAGCAGAAAGTGATCGTGGGCCGCGAGCTGTCGCGACCGATCAAGCTCCTGATCGCTGCGCAGCCGACCCGCGGCCTGGACGTGGGCTCGATCGAGTATATCCACCGCCGGTTAGTCCAGAAACGCGACGAGGGCTGCGCTGTGCTGCTGGTGTCTGCCGAGCTGGACGAGATCATGGCCCTGTCGGACCGGATTGCGGTGATATACGGCGGGCATATAGTCGGCACGATGGACGCCGACAAGGTGACGCGCGAGGAGCTGGGGCTGTTGATGGCCGGGGCCAAGCCCCAAGAGGAGGAGGTGACCGTTGGCTGAGCCGAAACTGAGACAGCGGATAGGCACCTTGCCGGGCTGGGCCAAGCTGGCTGCGCTGGCGGTATTGATCGCCCTGGCCGTCCTGCTCAGCAAATGGTTGGTACTGATCCTGCTGGTGGTGCTGGGCTTGTGGCCGATCGTATTGTTGGCCATTATGGCTGTGCTGGTGCCGGGCTGGATCCCCAGGCTATCATCTGGATTCCGCTGGGCCCTGTCGGCCGTAGGGCTGGCTTTGCTCGCCGGCCTGGTCTATGCTGCCTTGAAGACGGGCGTCGGGATGTGGCCCATCTTTCTGCTGGCTGTTGCGGGCATTCTGTTCCTGGTCCTTACCAAGCTGCGGGGGATGCTCGTGCCTTTCCTGGCGGTGATAACGGCGCTCATCATCGGCGCGCTGGTCATCATCTTTACCGACCAGGCCGTGTACCAGGCGCTGGGCGCGGGCAAGATCGGCGAGGCGCTCAAGGTGGCCCTGGCCAACGTGGGGCAGGCGTATGGCGCGCTCTATGTCGGGGCGTTGGGCGACCCTCTGAAAATCCTGAATGGGCTCGGGGGGTGGTTTGGCGGGGCAGAGTTCAAGACACTGGTGACCACGGTCCGCGGCCCCAGCGACAGCCTGGTCCAGTCGATCCCCTACATCTTTGCCGGTCTGGCGGTGGCCCTTGGCTTTCGCGCCGGCCTGTTCAACATCGGCGCCGAAGGCCAGGTTGGCGTCGGCTGGTTAGCGTCGGTCCTGGTCGGCTTTTCGTTTCCCAACCTGCCGGCGATCGCTCTCCTGCCGTTGGCGATCGTGGCCGGGGCGGTGGCGGCCGGGCTGTGGGCGGCTATCGCCGGTTTCCTCAAGGCGCGGACCGGCGCCCACGAGGTGATCACCACCATCATGCTCAACTATGTCTCCTACCGCCTGATGGCCTGGCTGTTGTGCGGGCCGCTGGAGCATACGCAGGGGACGTGCCGCACCCAAGACATCGTTGAGGGCGCTTTTCTGCCCCGCTTTTTGCAGCACCCGGTGACGCTCCACTGGGGTTTTTTCCTGGCGCTGCTGGCGGCGCTGGTGGTGGGCTGGTACCTGTTCCGTACGACGTGGGGCTTTGAGCTGCGGGCGGTGGGCGCCAATCCCAGCGCGGCGCGGTACGGTGGCATGAAGGTGGGCCGCACCTTTATCGTGACCATGTTCCTGAGCGGCTGCCTGGCCGGCCTGGCCGGCGTGAGCCAGGGATTGGGCATTACCCACAACATCGCCCTTGGCTTCCAGTCTGGCTACGGTTTTGACTCGATCGCCCTGGCCCTGCTGGGCAAGAGCCACCCGGCCGGTGTGGTAGCGGCCAGCATCCTATTTGGAGTGCTGCGGGCCGGCGCCAGCCGGATGCAGTCGATCGCCGGAGTGCCTACCGAGATCGTCCAGATCGTGCAGGCCATGGTGATCATTTTCATCGCCGCGCCGGCGATTATCCAGACCCTGTACCGCCTGCGCCAAGGCAAGACGGAGGAAGCCGCAGTGGTGCTCACACGGGGATGGGGAGCGTAACCGATGACAGCACAAGCACAAGCGATACCTGTGTCCAAAGCGGCCGGTGTGAACCGGCGCGATGTAGCGGTCGCAGTGTTCATGTTGGTGGTGGGGATCATCGTTCTGTTGTTGGCGCGCTTCGGCGACCAACCGGCCGACCGGGCGATCTTTACCGACGAGATCGTGGGTACCCTCTTTTCCCTGCCCTCGCAGGCGACGTTGTACACGATCGGCGCCGTGTGCCTGTTCCTGGCCGGGCTGCGGATGTACCGTGGCCTCAAATCGGTGCACATGATGCTGGTGTGGGGCGTCATCTTTCTGGCGGTCTTTGCTTTCTTGGTGTGGATGACCAGCGGCACCAAGCTGAATCTGACGGGCATGGTCCGCGATACGCTGACCTATGCCACGCCGCTGACGCTGGGGGCCATGGCCGGCATCTTTTGCGAGCGGTCGGGTGTGTTCAACATCGCCATCGAGGGCATGATGCTGATGGCCGCCTTTACTGCCGTGGGGTTTGCCAGTTACTTTCACAGCCTGTGGGTGGGCGTTCTGGCGGCCAGTCTGACCGGTGGGTTGATGGCTGCCCTCCACGCCGTTCTGTCGATCAAGTACAAAGTGGACCAGATCATTTCCGGCACGGTGATCAACATCCTGGCTGCCGGCGCCACCCGCTTCCTAAATATCCGCCTGTTGGAGCCGGCCGGCTTGAGCACACCCGGTCACTTTACTCCGTTCGCCGTTCCCATCCTGAGCAAGATCCCGGTCCTAGGGCCGATGTTGTTCATCAACCAACCGATCGTGTTCATTATGCTCTTCCTGCTGCTGGTGGTCAACTATGTCATCTTTGCCACTCCCTGGGGGCTGCGGATGCGGGCCTGCGGCGAGCATCCCCGCGCCGCCGACACAGTGGGCGTGCATGTCAACCGGACGCGCTACATCAGCATCATCATCGGCGGGCTGATCGCCGGCATCGGCGGGGCCTACTTTTCCCTGGGACAGGTGGGGACGTTCGAGGATAATATGACCGCCGGCCAGGGTTTTGTGGCGCTGGCGGCCATGATCTTTGGCCGCTGGAATCCAACCGGCGCTTTCATGGCGGCGCTGCTGTTTGGCTTTGCCGACGCGTTGCAGGTCAAGATGCAGATCCTGGAGCCGGTGCTGCCCTTTATCAATGCGCCGATCCCGCCCGAGTTCCTGCAAACGGTACCCTACATCCTGACCATCGTCGTCTTGGCCGGCGTCGTGGGGAATGCCATCGGACCGGCGGCGGGCGGCAAGCCGTACGAGAAGCAGTGAGTTGGGACGCAGATTAACGCAGATTTGCGCAGATTGATCTAAACAGCCGCGGGGCCGCATGTGCGGCCTCGCGGGTTGTTTTTTTTGAGGAGCGGGCTTATGGATTCTGGGGTGAAAGTTGAGGAGCGGATTGCGGAGGCGATAGCCAGTCCGGCTCGGTTGCGCGCCTACCTGGAGCGGCATTATGGCCGGCTCAAGGCAGGCGCTCCGTCGTCGTGGGAGCGGGTAGAGACGGCGCTGGCCCACCGCCAGCCTGACCGGGTGCCGTTCGACTTTTGGGCCGTGCCCGAGGTGGTGCAGCGTCTGCGCGAGGCGCTAGATGCCGACGACGAGGAGGTGCTGCGCCTGCTGGGCGTCGACTGCCGGATGGTGACGACCCGCTACGTGGGCAGCAAAGCCCGCGAGCTGCCCGACGGCACCTTCATCGACCCGTGGGGCACCCACCGGCGGCACGTGGCCAACGAGTTCGGCGTCTATGACGAATATGCCAGCTTCCCCCTGGCCGGGGCTGAGACGGCCGCCGACGTGCTGAGCTGGGAGTGGGCCAGCCCGGACGATTGGGACGTGTCGGGTGTCCGCGCGCAGTGCGAACAGCTCAATGCCGGCGGGCGCCATCACCTCCGCTACGAGGTGGGTGGCATCTTTGAATGGTCGTGGGCGCTGCGCGGCTTTGAGCGCTTCCTGCTAGACCTTGTCGACAAGCCGGAGGTGGCCTGTGCCATCATGGACCGCTTCACAGATGTCTATATCGAGAACACGCGGCGGGTGATCGAGGCGGCAGGCGGCCTGCTGGACATGGTCTATACTTACGATGACGTGGGGATCCAGGGCGGGCTGCTCATGTCGACCCGGATGTGGCGCAAGTATATCCTCCCCCGTCACCAGCGGCTGAACGCTGCCATCCGCTCCGCCGGCCACCCGGTCAAGATCATCTACCACTCTTGTGGGGCGGTCCATCCGCTGATCGGGCCGTTTGTCGATGAGATGGGCATCGACGTGCTAAACCCGCTGCAGCCCCGTGCGGCAGGCATGGACATGGCGCGGATCAAGGCCGAATTCGGCGACCGGCTGTCGTTCCACGGCGCGATCGACATCCAGCACACGCTGCCGCACGGCACGCCGGCCGAGGTGCAGGCCGAAGTCCGGGAGCGGTGCGCGCTGCTGGGGCGTGGTGGGGGCTATATCTGCACATCGGCGCACTATATCCAGGCCGACACCCCGCTGGAGAACATCGTGGCAATGTACACGACGCCGCGAGAGATCTAGCCGGCTATCAGCTTTCCACAAGGCTGTCGATGCTTTCCAGGCATCGACAGCCTTATTCTTCCAGGAAGCAGGCGATGCCCCGGGCGATCCCCTGAGCCACCTCGTAACTGTGCTCGGTCAGCAGTTCCCGGTCGGCGGCCATAAAGCCCAGCTCGATGATGGCCCCCGGCGTGGCGGGATCGATCTCCTTGAAGGCATGATAGCTGGTCATGTCAAAGGTGATGCTGTCCTTGTGGAAAGTCAACCCGGTTGCTTCGCCGTACTCGCGGATCAGGCAGTTGACCAGCCGGTCTTCGATCTCTGGGATGGAGCTCTTGGCAAGTCGGGCCACTTTAAAGCCGGAAGCCTCGGGGACTTCACACGAGTCGGTGTGGATGGAGACCAAGGCATCGGCCCGGTAGCGAGGCAGCCTGTCGTCGTATTCGGCCAGGAGCTCGGCGTCGTAGCCTTCGTATTGCAGGATGGCCACCACCCGGCTCGCCACGTCGAGGTTGATGCTGGCCTCTTCCAGGCCATCGGGACAAACTGCACCCGAATCGTTCTGCCAGTGACCGGCGACGATACCCACCTTTTTGCTGGCATTCGCAGAGGTCACACTGGGAGTAGCGGCGTTCTTGGGCGTTCGCGTTGGGCGAGGGGTGCGGGTAGGCTTGGGGGTGCGGGTAGGGCGCAGGGTGCGGGTGGGGTTCGGTGTTGGTGGAGGGCCGCTGGGTGAGGGTGTGGCTTTGGGCAAGCCTGGAGCACCCAGGGCTAACCAGGTGACGTAAGCGGCGCCCATTGCCAGGGCGACAAAGAAGAGTCTGGTGGCCCATGCGCGCCCGGTCGGTGATCTCTTGACCACTTGTTCTTCTTTCATAACCTGGCGGATAATAACGCCAAATTGACAAATGGGCAAATCAAGATCGACTGCTGTCGGCTGGCGGCCCAGTTGCCCGCAACCCCAATCGATGCTATAATAACCCAAGTTGCCACCTTGGGCAATCGGATTGAAAGTCCATGGATTCTCCGCTATAGTTGTAGGTGACCAAACCATCAAC
>DAOUGI010000068.1:0-9604 GCA_034429215.1 Anaerolineae bacterium
GCGGCTGCGGCAGAAGAAGCATGTTGTCAAGGCTTGTATCCGGCAACCTGGATACATTTAGCCACCTATGTTCGAATCAGTAACTATCTGTGCCTGAGCGAGGAGATGGGGGAGCTTGGCCACGAGCTCGGCCAGCTATGGCGGGAAGAAAACGCCCTGCGCGAGCAAGGGCAGCCTGCGCCCCAGTCTCTGCAAACTGCCCTGGATCAATGCCGGCAGTCGATCTCGGGCGAATTGGCAGATTGCATGGCCTATCTCCTAAAACTGGCCAACTATGCAAACATCGATCTGGAGAATGCCTACTTGGCCAAAATGCAAACTAACCGACAGCGCACCTGGAGAGAAAATACCGAGTCGCTGTCTTGATCCGATCTATCAACCAAACTTGATCTACAAGTATTCTTTTTAGTAGTAGTAGTAGAGGGTGTGGATTTGTGGACAAGGGCTTCTGAGAGCCGGCACACAGCTAGGGCTTGTGGTTGGCCGGGCCGAGCCCACCCGCATCTGGGCGAAAGGATTTTGTAGTTATACAGGGGCCTGTGGATACCCGGTGTAAGAACACCGCGACACGGACCCGCCCAACGGTTGGCCGGTTGAGCCGTGTGGATAAGGGCCAGGAATCCACCTGTTGGTGCGGAATCCATACACTAGTTATCCACCCAGAAGACGAGTTTTCCACAGATTTTGCGGGGTTATCCACAGGCGAGCGCCGGGCCCTACTCATCTCTTTGTCGCACAGGATCAAGCTTGGGCATGGCGACGATGATGACCCGGTGGGTGTTCCCCGGCCACTCGTAGGGCCAGCAGGTCACCAGGGTCAGCCTCTCGTCGGCAGTGGGGGCGATCCATTGGGCGTTCTTCTGCCGCACCGCCCACGGCATGCTGGCCTCTTTCAGGATATACTTTTCGGTCACGATGTAGGAGTAGGCTCGACCGCCGGCGTACAAGATGACATCATCGCCGATCTCCAGATCTACCACGTAGCGAAAGACCTTGCCCTCGATGTTGTGATGGCCTGACAGGACGGTGTTACCCGGCCGGCCGGCCGGCGCCGAATTGACGTGCCATCCGGCGGCGTCCTTGGGCACGTCCCACTCGGCAACCTGCCGGCCTTGGTACTCGACCATTTTCCAGCCCATCGCCACGACCGGCGCATCCAGCTCGATGGCCGGGGCGACGATGCGCGTCGGTGGCCGGGGGATGGGGGTGGCGGTTGGAGTGGGGCTCGGCACCGGCGTCGCCGGCGCAACCGGCACGGCCGTCGCCGCGGGGCTTGTCCGGACCTGTTTGGTTGGGCCCACGCCTGGAGCCGGTTCGGCCGACGCAGCCGGAGAGGGTGTGGGCGTTGACGTCGGTTCAGGGCTTGGCGTTGGGGTTGCGGTGATGGCCAACACCACCGCCCCGGCCTCTGTCTCGACCGGCGGCGGCGCGGCGGCCCACCGCCACACGGCCCAGCCCAGGCCGGCCACGATCAGCAGCCCGCCCAAGAGGAGCAGTGCCTTTGGCAGGAGCGGACCCGCCTTATTCAATCGTCATCCGGCTCCAACAAGCACAAGAAACCCGGTTTCCGCGTGGAAACCGGGTTTCTCTCTGTCACTAAGCGCAAGGCCGCCGCCTAGAAGATAGACTGGAAGGCAAAGCTGATGCCGAACTGAACGATCCAGGCGATCACGGCAGTGATGACGGCCTTGAGCGTGTCGAACTCCATCGCTTCGCGGATGGCAATGATGCCGGCGATCAGCGACAGGATCCCGCCGGCTATGGCGGCGAGCCATCCCACACAGGGGATAATAGCCAAGATGCCCAACAGGTTGGGGGCGTTGGCGTAGCCGAGCACGCGCATCATCTCGGGGACGTCGGTCTTGCCCTTGAACACAAACACGCCGACGGCATAGGTCAGGACCGCCCAGAGGATCCAGCTCAGCAAGACACCCGAGAGGAAGGTGAGGAAAAAGGCCCCAATGGCGTTGCCGGTTTCGGTGAGGACGGCCGAGAGGGCCATGGCCAGCGCCGAGATCAAGCTAACCACTACGACGATGATCGCGGCCTGCGTCATCGCGGCTTTGTCTTCGGCGATCTCTCGGAAGACGCTGGAATCTAGTTTGAACACACGCATAATTCGAGCTATCACGTTTTTTCTCCTTTTGTCTATGGATTAGTGCGTCAGTAGACCTGTGGCACCGGTGGGCCACTGGGTGTCTCGCTATGGCGAAACTACCGGACGATCACCCCCTTTCCTCTCTTCTATAACGTAATGAGAGGAAAAAAGTTGCACTCTCTCAGACGACATTTCAGATCGCGGTCCGATCCGGTGCCATGTTACCACATTCTGCGAATGGCGTCAAGATGCCCCCTGAGGCCTTGAGATATGGATCGCGCCGGTTCAGTTTGTATCACTCGCGCCTGATCCGGGCCCCCAACCCCTGCAGCTTGGCTTCGATCTGCTCATAGCCCCGGTCGATCTGGTTGATATTGTAGATGATGCTCTGCCCGGCGGCGGACAGCGCGGCGATCAACAGCGCCATCCCGGCCCGGATGTCCGGGCTTGACAGTGTCTCGCCGTGGAGCTGTGCCGGCCCCACCACCACCGCCCGGTGCGGGTCGCACAGGACGATCCGGGCGCCCATGCCGATCAGCCGGTCCACGAAGTAGAGCCGGCTGTCGTACATCTTTTCGTGGATCAACACCGTGCCCCGCGCCTGGGTTGCCACCACCAGGGCGATGCTCATCAGGTCGCTGGGAAACCCCGGCCACGGCGCGTCGTCGATCTTGGGCACAGCGCCGCCCAGGTCATCCACCACCGCCAACGATTGTTCGGCCGGCACCAGGATATCCTCTCCCTGCACCTGAAAATGCACGCCCAGCTTCTCGAACATCATCCGCACCATGCCCAGGTGTTCCGGAGCCGCGTTCTTGATCAGTATCTCGCCGCGCGTCGCGGCGGCCAGTCCGATAAAGCTGCCCACTTCCATATAATCCGGACCAACGGTCCATTCCCCGCCCTTCAGGCACTCCCGGCCCTCGATGGTCACGGTGTTCGAGCCGATCCCTTCGATCCGAGCCCCCATCCGGTTGAGAAGGTGGCACAGCTCCTGGACGTGAGGCTCTGATGCCGCGTTGCGGATAACTGTCTGGCCGCGGGCCAGGCAGGCGGCCATGACCGCGTTCTCGGTGCCGGTCACGCTGGCCTCGTCCAGCCAGATGTCCGCCCCATGCAGGCCGGCCGCCGACATCTCAAAATCGCCGTTCTGCCTGGTCTGCGCTCCCAGGGCCTCCAGCGCCAGCAGATGGGTATCGATCCGCCGCCGCCCGATCCGGTCGCCGCCGGGCATGGCCAACTGGATCCGCCCGGCGCGGGCCACCATCGCCCCGATCAGCGTCAGCGAGCCCCGGATCTGGCTGAATAGCTTGGCATCGGGGCTGGTCGAGCGCAGCTCGGCGGCATGGATCGTGGCCGAGTGGGCGCTGTGGCGCTGCACGCCGACGCCCAGGTCTTCCAGCAGCTCGAGCATTGTCTGCACGTCGCCGATGTCCGGCAGGTTGTGCAGGGTCACCGGCCGGTCGGTCAGCAGGGTGGCAGCCAACATCGGCAAAGCAGCGTTTTTGTTGCCGCTTGGCACTACCGTGCCACTTAGGGGGATTCCCCCATCAATCACAAATCTTTCCACGAGTTGCCTCCCAGATCATCCTGATCCTACCCGGAAACCGTCATGCTGCCGCAGCGAAGCGAAGCATCCCCCTCACCGGGCAGGAACGTCTCGTCGATAATGGATGCTCACGGCAGCCCTTCGACCCGCACCGGGTCGCCCACTCCCACTCTCAGCCGGGCTGCCGCGCTCCCATCCCGCACCGCTATTTCCAAGTGGCCGCTGCTGCCCACATAGGCCACAAGCTCTCCCGGCGCCACGTCGCTGTAGGTGCGGATCACGCCGGCGATCCGCTCTTCCCCCACCCACACTGCGACCTGCGAGCCGCGGCCTGTAGATCGTCCGCCAGGAGGATGCGGCACAGGGATATCGGATATCAGGTTGCCAAACCGATCGATGTGCAGGATCTGACCGAGCCACGAGCCGTCGGGCCGGCGCTGCGGAGACAGGCTAGACAGGGTGACCAGCCCGGCCAATGAGATCGGCTCGCCCATCTCGGCCAGGTCGACGCCGCAGGCCAGGCGGGCTGCCGCCGGGGCGAACAGGTCGCGCCCGTGGAACGTGGCGCCGATCGGTTGGCTTGCCTGCAGGTGAACGGCCGCCTGCGGCGGGTCGGCGACCAGCGCCAGGCTCAACACTCCGTTGTCCGGCGCAACATAGGCCGCTCGCTCGGAGCGGACGGCGATGGGCCGCCGGTCGCTGCCTACCCCAGGGTCGACCACAACCAGGTGGATGGCGCCCGGCGGAAAGTGGGGGGTGACGGTCGACAGGACATAGGCGGCCTGCTGCACCGCCTGGGGCCGGACCTCGTGGCTGATGTCCACCACAATGGCCTCTGGGCAGATGCCCAGGATGATGCCCTTCATCGCACCGGCGTAGCCGTCCGCCTGGCCAAAGTCGGTCGTCAGTGTAATAATTGGTCGGGACATGCTAGTCTACATTGTACTCCACACCGGACCGCGCGTCAAGGACGCCATGCCAGCGCTTGGCCTACGATCCTGGCAGTTGGGAGATGAAGAGGTCAAGCGGTTCTGTTGACCTCCACCACCACCATCGTCATGTCGTCGTACTGCTCGGCATCCCCCTGGTAGGCCGCCAGGTCGGCGAATACCGTCGTGCACAGCTCGTCTGGGGGAAGCTCGCCGTGCGCCTGGAATAGCTCGACCAGCCGCTCCAGGTTGAACGCCCGGCCGTTGGCGGACTGGGCATCGGTCAGGCCATCGGTGTACAGCACCAGCCGGTCGCCGGGGGCCAAATCGATCCGCTCTTCGGTAAGGGTCAGGTCCATGTCCTCCATCATGCCCAGGAAGGCGCCTTCGCCGCCCAGGAAATGGGCGCGGCCGTCACGCAGCAGGACGGGCCGCTCGTGGCCGGCGCGGCTGTAGGTCAACTGTTTTGCCGAGCCCTCGACCACGCCGTAGAACACTGTCACAAACATCGACGGCTGGCCCAGCTCCAGCAGCAGCCGGTGGACGTTGGACAGCACGGCCCGCGGTGAAGGCTCGCGGCGGGACTCGGCCAGCAGCAGGCTGCGGGTCAGGGCCATGTACAGCGCCGCCGGCATCCCCTTGTCCGACACATCGCCGATCACCACGCCAAAGCGGTCGGCGTCGAGCAGGATCACGTCGTAAAAGTCGCCGCCCACCCGGCGGGCCGGCTCGTTGTGCGCGGCAAAGGCATAGCCCGGCACCAGCGGAAAGATGCGCGGCAGCACGCTCTGCTGCACCTGGCGGGCCAGCTCCAGCTCGCGCTCCAGCCGCTCTTTCTTGACCAGCTCGGCCTGCGCCGCTTCGAGCTGGGCGATCTTGGTCTGGAGCTCTTCCACCAGCCTGGCGCGCTGGATGGCTATCGCCGCCTGGTTGGCAAAGGTTTGGAGCAGCGCCGTCGCCCCCGGCGTGAACTGGAGCCGGTCGGAAGCATGGACGATCATCTGCCCCACCCGCACCTTTTGGGCGACGAGCGGCACTCGCAGCCCGGCCAACGCACGGGCCGGCACGTCGGTGATGCGCAGCGGCACGCCCGGCGGCCAGCCTGCAAACGGCACCAGATCGCCGCCGCCCTCGGCGGGAAACACCTGGGCCGCGTCGAGCGGCCGGCGGATCGGCGCCGTGTCCCAGCCGATGGCGGCCAATATCTCGGCCGTCTGCCCGCCGGGGTGGGCCAGGTACAAGATCGCCCGCTCGGCCCCGCACAGGTCACAAGCGTGGCGGCACAGCCGGCCGGCCAGCTCGTCCAGGCTTGTCGACGTGATCAGCGCCTGGCCGATGCTTTGCAGCGAGATCAGCGCCTCGGTGCGCTGCTGGAGCACCCGATTGGCGGCCTCCAATTCGGCCAGCTTGGCTTCGAGCGAGGCATTGGCCGAGGACAACGCCTGTTCGCTGCCGGCCAGCAGGCCATAAGCGCGCCGCAGCCGGTCAGACTTGAGGTGGAGCAGGTCGTCCAGCGGCAGGTAGCCGCGCGCCGCCAGGCCGAACAGGTAGGTCTCCAGCGGCAGCAAGCTGGGCCGGTCGAAAGGGTCGATGGCGTCGGGGTCGGCGCGATAGATGTCAAAGGCGGCCACCTCGCCCTCGCGGCCGGTGTGGCCGCAGGCAGAACAACCGGGCGCCTGGAAAAAGACGGCCTGCGCTTCGGTCGCCACCGCGCCGGTCAGGTCCAGGTCGGGGTAGAGGCGCTGCAACCTGGCCATCTGGGCCGGGCCGGCCGGCGTCGGCTGCTTGCAGGTTGGACAGAGGGTGGCCAGGCGCTGAACGGTCACCACCCAGCGCAGGGTGCGGATCTGCTCAGGTGGTACGCCCAGGTCCACCAGATGGCGGGCCACCTCGGCGCCATAGTAGGCTGTGTCGATCTGGGCCAGGACCCGCACACCGCGCCGGACTGCTTCCAGAGCTGCCGCGGCGTTCTCGGCGCACAGCCGGTCGATTACCAGCAGGTCGGGCCGCTTGTGCGCCGCCCTGACGATGCAATGGGCGTACGCTGCCAGCTCGTCCACCCGCGACAGCGTCACCTGGCGGCGGATCTGCCTGGGCAGCCGGATCGCCTCCTCGCTCTCGGCGACGACGATCGCCTGCGACCTGGGCCGGGCGGCCAGGATGTGGCGCATCAGGATGCGAAAGATGGCCGACCGGCCGCTGGGCAGGAAGCGGTCGCCGGCCGCCGGGCCGGTCCTCGGGCGTGGGTCGAGCCCGGCCACGACGATCAGGCCCGGCTCGCCGGCAGCGAGCTGGTCGAACAGTGTGTCCACCTGGGGCAGGTGGTAAAAGTCTTTCAGCTCAAGCATGACATCCCCATGGCGCCGCAGGGCGAGGCATTCCCGGAAATTGCATGCAGGAGCAAGTGGCTGCCGACCAGTGAGAGCGATGCCGGCGGCAAGTGGTCACTGGGAATGCCTCGCCCCTACTCTAAATTGCCGACGGCCTGCTCGACCGCCGCCAGGATCTCGCCCGACTTGACCAGATCCTTCATGGCGTTGTGGTCGGGGTAGAGCGGCCGGTCCACGTCCAGGTGCTCCACATGCCTGCGGATCACGGCTTTGGCCGCGGCCACGCCGCGCCCCGGATTAAACTCGCGAAAATCGAGGGCCTGGGCGGCCGCCATGAGCTCGATGCCCAGCACGCCGCAGGCGTTGTCCAGGATCTGGCCGTTCTTGATGGCGGTGTTCATGCCCATCGATACGAAATCCTCCTGGTCGGCGGCGGCGGGGATCGAGCCGATGCTTGCCGGCGCCGACAGGATGCGCTGCTCGACGATCAGCATGTCGGCGGTGTACTGGCTGAGCATCATCCCGGAGAACATGCCGGCCCCCTTGGTCAAAAAGGCGGGCAGGCCGACGCTCAGCGCCGGGTTGGTCATGCGGTTCAGCCGGCGCTCGGACAGGACCGACACCATGGTGATGGCTGCCCCGGCCATGTCCATCGGCAGGGCCACCGGCGACCCCTGAAAGTTGGCCCCGGTGAGGGTCAGCTTGTGCTCGGGGAAAAAGATGGGGTTGTCGCCGACGCCGTTCAGCTCGATCTCGACCTGGCTGCGGGCATAGGCGACGGCGTCGTGGGCGGCGCCGATCACCTGCGGCGACGAGCGCATCGAATAGGCGTCCTGGACCTTGGTCTTGTATTTGCCGGTGAGCAGGTCGCTGCCCTCGATGCACTTGATGATCGCCCGGGCCGAGCGGACGGCGCCGGAAAAGCCGCGCACCTGGTGAAGCCGCTCGTCGTACGGCTTCATATTGGCCAGCAGCGCCTCCAGGCTCATGGCGCAGCCGATCTCGGCCTGTTTCAGCCAGCGGTTCATGTCGTACAGGTGGATGGCGCTCATGGCGGTCAACAAGTTCGAGCCGTTGATGGCGGCCAGGCCGTCGCGGGCGTGCAGGTCGGGGATGGGGATGCCGGCGCGGGCCAGCGCCTCGCGGCCGGGCAGGCGCTGGCCCTGGTAAAAGGCCTCGCCCTCGCCCATCAGCAGCAGCGCCAACTGGGCCATCGGCGCCAGGTCGCCCGACGCGCCGACCGACCCCTTTTGGCAGACCACCGGGGTGACCCCCTTGTTCAACATCTCGACGTAGGTCAGTGGGATCTCGGGCCGGCAGCCCGACATGCCGTGGGCGTGGACGTTGATCCGGCCGGCCATGGCGCCGCGCACATACTCGATCGGCGCCGGCTCGCCGATGCCGGCAGCGTGGTTGTAGATCAGGTAGCGCTGGAACTGCTGCACCTGCTCGTCGGTGAGGACTACCTCCGAGAACTCGCCGATGCCGGTGTTGACGCCGTACATGATCTCGTGGGCCTGGATCTTGGCCTCGATCATCTGCCGGCAGGCCCGGATCCGGTCCAGGGCATCGGCGGGAACCTCTACGGTTTCGCCGTGGCGGGCGATGCGCACCAGTTTGTCGACGGTCAATCCCGAGCCGTCCAGAAGGATGGTCATTTCTTTCTCCTTTGAAATTATGTTACCACAAAGGACACTAAGGCAATAAAGGATGCTGCTTGCGATGTATGCGCCCCACAGATTGGCAGGCGCTGTACGGGACAGTATATCCCCTCTGGGCCGGTTGTCAAACGGGCAGGCTGGGGAGGGCTTTACCCGGCCATGCTTTTGACAGTTTCGAGGAGCAGGGCGACCTCTTTTTCCTGCGAGGCTGAAAACAGCGCGTCGATCCGGTCGTCTCCCGGCAAGTGGATCGACAGGGCGAGCATGCCGTCGTCTGTCTCGGCCAGGGACGCCGCGGTGATTCTGTCCAGTGGGATGTAGGTCCAGATGCCGCCGTGCTTGGCGTCGGGGTTCCACCTCACGCCGGCTTCGTCCCTGATGACGATTATACAGGAGGAGGGCGACCACAGGGGGTCGCCCCTACAGGAGGTCAGGATGGTGAGGTGGGCCGGATGGATGGTTCCCCACCAGGATCTGCCGAGCAACCTCGGCGCACCAACCCGGACCTCGGGCTGGAGGATGAACTGGATGACCTTTTGGCCGGGGATGATGGTCCGGCGGGCATAGTTCATGAATTTGAAATTCAGCAGAGCAAGGCAGTCGAACTTGGCCATCTCGGCGCCGTGGTCCACGCCGGTGGAGATGTCCGGCAGGGGCCGCACCTTGGCGAGGATGGGGGCGAACAGCGATTCGCCCACGGCATTGAACTGGAGCGTCGAGGCGCTCAGGGCGCCGGTGTTGTCCAGGCCCGTGAGGGTAATCCAGGCTTTGAGCAGGATCGACCCGGCTTCGACGGTGTTGATGTGCCGGACCGGGTAACGGGTGGAAATGACCTTGTTCTGAGCCCTTTCCATCACCCAGATCTCGTCGTCGAGGGCGCAGATCAGCTTTTCGCTCGGCCGCCTGAGAAAGCCCTGGAACGAAGGGGTGAGGACGGTGTAGGGCAGGCCGCCCGCGCCGCCGGCCAGCGCGGCGAGCGGGTCGCGAAAGACCTCGGGGAGATCGTCGTAGGACCGGGCCAGCCTGGCCCACGACAG
>DAOUGI010000069.1:0-2216 GCA_034429215.1 Anaerolineae bacterium
AGCCGGCCGGGGAGCCGGCCGGGCAGGTTGAACAGGGTGGCGGTGTCCTGGCCGGCCTGGATGAAGCGATCGGTGAGATCGACATAGTCGGTCAGGGCCTCGGTCTTGGCCACCTGGGCGTTGTTGATGAACGCGGCGATGTTGGCCCCGCCCTGGACTGCGCCAAAGTGTTCCTCCAGCTCGTCGCGGATGGTGGCGTAGGGGTTGTTGGTGTCGCTGATGGCGCTGGCGGCGTAGGCGCTCGCCAGGTAGTGGTTGTCGGTGGCCTCGGTCTCGGAGCCCAGGACCGGCGGGTAGGTGTTGGAGTCGCCGTTGGCCAGGGGCTCGATGCTGAGCGAGCCGTGCAGCGGGTCGACGAAGGTGTCCTGGGTGTTGTTCAGCAGGGCCTTGAGCAGCTCGAAGCGGACGGTGTTGGCGTCCTGGGCGAAGATGGTGTCCAGGTGGCGGTCGATGTCCTGGAGGGTCATGTAGGCGAGGGCGACGTCCGAGTCGGCGAGCTGGGCCCCGAAATCCTCCAGGGGATAGGCGACGTCGTAGCCGCCGTAGGCTTTGACGGCGGCGCTGGCGGCGTAGCCGCCGCGGCGCTGCAAGCGCCCGCCTCCGGGCAGCTTGTAGCGCTCTTTGAAGTTTTCTGTCTGCTCCTCGACGAACACGGACAGGGCGGCGGTGAGCTCGGCGTTGTAGCGGTCGACGAGCTGGGCAATGCCGTCGTACACGACGGCCTGCCCCACGGTGTTTGCAAAGACCCTTTCCGTGTCCGATAGTCCGAGGATGCCAAAGATTCCAGCCATGTTGTTAACTCCTTGTGGTGGTGTTGGTTGGGGCTCTGCTGACCTGGTGGCCAGCGCGATCGGCGCCCCAAGTGTTGGTTAGCTCCAGGCTCTGAGCCAGTCGGCGCAGATGTAGAGGACCTTGGTCAGGCTGCTGTCGGTCAGGCAGGTGACCCGGCCGCATTGGACGTTCATCGTCCCGTTGGCGTCAGCCAGCGCGCCGGCGGTGTCGGACAGGTAGGCGAGGGCGTCGCCGTTCATGCCCGAGACGGTGAAGCCGGCGACGTGGCCGCGGACCAGGACAGAGACTGCCTGTCCTGCGCCGGCGCCGTTGAGGGCGATGCCGCGGAACTGCTGCTTGCCGCTGGCGTTGGCGTCGGCGACGCCCGCCTTGCCGTCGGTGTCTTGATAGACGGCCTGGCCGGCGGTGATGGTGGCGGCGGCGATCATGTCGACGATCTCGGCCTTGTCGGGAAAGAGGGCCGCGACCTTGGCGGCCGTTACGGTGATGTCAGACATTGGGACTCCTTATTTTGGATTTTGGCCGCCAGATACGTGCGGCACAGGGATTTTGGATTTTGGATTGGGTTCCCAGCGCCTCGACGAGAAGCTGGGAAAAAGCCCCAAGGCAAAATCGGTGGGGCCGGCCGGTGTGCTGGTTGCCAAACCGATTCCGTGCTGCCATGGGTAGCTCGATGTATGCGCCTCTACTCACGGCCGGCCCGTTCCCTCACCCCAGCCCTCTCCCAGAGGGAGAGGGTGAGGTATTACAACCTCACCAGCGGGGCGCCGGGTTTCTTGGCGTCGGCTGGGGGCTTTTGGGCCGGCTGGCGTCTGGGGGTGCCCAGAGCGTCGCCGGCGGGTTTGAGGAGATAGGGCCGCTTGTCGGCGAGGGCTTTGACGGCCTCGGCGGCTCCGGTCACGACGCCGGCGTCATCCACCTGGACGGCCGTCAAGTCGGCCAGGGTCATGGCGTCGGCGGGGTCCTGGAAGTTGAGGCCGGCGGCGGCTGCCTCTACGGCGTGGCGGATGGCGGCCGCGCGGGTGTTGGCCTTGGCCGTCTCGGCCTCGGCCTTGGCGGCGGCCAGCTCGGCGCGGGTCTTTTCGAGCTCGGTGTTGAAGGTCTCGAAGGCCTCCAGTTTCTTGCGGCGGGCTGCGCTCTCGGCGTTGGCGGCCTTGAGGGCGGCGCGGGTCTTTTCGAGCTCGGCGGCGATTTCCCTCACCCCACCCTCTCCCAGAGGGAGAGGGAGCGCGGGCGGCGTGGTGGGCTCGGGCGGCGTCTCGCCGGCCGGGTCCTCTGTCTCGTTGGTTTCGTCGGGGTCCATCTCGGATGCTCCTTTCTTTACCTTCCAGGAAGCTTCCGAGCTTCCTGGAAGGTATGGTGCCTTATCTCAAGGCGCTTAGTATGTCGACGGTGGCGGTTGGCGCTGCGGTGATGGCCTCCAC
>DAOUGI010000070.1:0-8124 GCA_034429215.1 Anaerolineae bacterium
TCCGACTTTTACGCCATGACCCAGGCCGAGACCGGCGATGCCCTGGCCCGGCTGTTCGACCGGTTTGACCGGGTGTGGGTCTATCGCATCTACGACACAGTGACCGATCCGGCCGGCTTTGTCCGCGCTTGGCTGGAGGCGCGCGGAACCAGGTTTGAAGACCAGGTGTTCACCGGCGAAAGCCAGCTTCGGGTGCAGGGCTACCTCACCGGGCGCGATCCGCTGGCCGATCCCCGCCTGGTCGGGCAGCCCGGCGCTGCCCTGGCCGATGGCTCGCTTGGGCTGGCCGCAGCGGCGGCGCCCGAGCGAGAGGTGGCGGTGGGCCAGAGTCTCGACCTGGCCCTCGTCTGGAACGTCAATGCGCCGTCCACCGGCGATGCGATCCTTTTTGCCGGCCTGTTCGACACCGACGGCCGGCGCTGGGCGCAGACCGATGACCGGCCGCTTGGCTCACTCCTGCCGCTGTCTGCCTGGCAAACCGGCAGCCTGGTCCGGACCCCGCTGCGCCTGTCCGTCCTGCCGGGCACGCCGCCCGGCCGCTACCGGCTGGAGATCGGCTGGTATCAGTTTGTCGACGGGCAGCCCGTCTGGCTGCCCTGGGCGGCGGGTGACAGGCTGTCCCTGGGCGAGGTGGCCGTCGTCGCGCCGGATGATTGGTGGACCCTGCCCCTGCCCGAGGTGGACTATCCTGCCGGTGTGACCGTCGGACGTGGGCTGGAGCTTGTGGGTTTGAGCGCGTCGTCATTGTCCGACCACCCCGGCGGCGCGCTGTCGCTGGATCTGGTCTGGCGGGCGCTGGGCAGTGCGCCCGAAGCCGGGATAGTTGTCCTTCAACTGTCAAACGACGCCGGGCAGGTCCTGGCCGAGCAGTTGCTGGATGGCCAGGTCCCCCTGGCCGCCGGTCAGGTGCTCCGCCAGCCCTGTTCGCTGGATCTGCCGGCCGGCCTGGCGCCGGGCGTCTACAACCTCCTGGTGGGCCGCCGCAGTCCCGACGGCGCCTGGCTGCCTGTCCGCCGTGGCTCGGTTGGCCTTGGCTCTACCTATCCCCTGGTCACCGTCCACGCCTTGGGCCGCTCCGTCAACCTCACCCCGCCGGCCGTCCGGTACCCTGCCGACGCCCGCTTTGGCGCCTACATCCGCCTCATCGGCTGCGACCTGCCTGCGGGAGAGGCTTCAATCCCGGTACCGGGGAGCCTGGAATTCACCCTCTATTGGCGGTCCATCGCCCCCACCCCCGGCCGCTACAAGCTCTTTGTCCACCTGGTCGATCCGGGTAACCCGGCCGGCATCCGTGCCCAGGCCGACCTCTATCCCAGTCTGCCGACCAATACCTGGGTGCCGGGCGAGTACTTGCACGACGACGTAACTCTGGAGCTTCCGCCAGGGCTGGCCCCCGGCCGTTACGACCTGCTCGCCGGCTTTTACGACGAGGCCACCGGCGTCCGGCTGCCGGTGTTCGACCCGGCCGGGCAACCGCAGGGTGACGGCCTGCTTTTGCAGCAGATTACCCTGGACGGTGAGTGACGTGGACCAATTTCCACCCTTTCCGAAGGATACCGGCCGCCGGCCGGTGCCCGGCCGCGAGGTCCGCGTCGAAAGCGTGGGTGTCTGTGGCTATGGAGCGGGGCAAGAGCAGGCGGCCGTCTGCCCCTACGGCTATGTGGACGTCGCCGTGGACCTCACCCCTTCCGGTGACGCGATCCGTGTCGAGCTGGCCGTCGAACAGCCCGGCGGCGCCGAGCTGGTCAGCGTGACCATGATCGACCACTGCCGGCCCGAGATCGACCGCAGGCTGGTCCTGCGCCGGCCGCCGGAGCCGGGCGTGCACACCCTGCACGTTGGGGTCTTTTTCCGAGACGAGCTGGTTGACCACGTACAAAAGTGCTTTTCCTTTGGCTCGCCGGAGGGGCCGGCCTGATGGGATTTCTCAATTGGCCGCCGACCTGGACCATGCTGCTGCTCTTGCCGGCGCTGTTCTTGAGCTTTACGGTGCACGAGCTGTCCCACGCCGTGGTCGCCTATCTGCTGGGCGACACCAGCCAGGTGGAGCGCAAACGCCTGACCTTCAACCCGCTCCGGCACGTATCCTGGGTGGGCCTGGGCCTCTTTCTGTTGATCGGCATCGGCTGGGCCAAGCCGGTGTGGATCGACTATAGCCGGCTGCGCATCAAGAACCAGTCGTTGGGCATCTTTCTGATAGTTATTGCCGGGGCGGTTGGCAACCTCCTGTTGGCTTTGGTCGTCTTGATGGGACTGGTGGTAACAGCGCTCATCGTCTGGGCGGCCAAGGGGGTGGCGCCCAGCGACGTGGTCCTGTTTCTCGTCCCCACAACCCCTGGGCTCGACATGCAGGGGCTCGCGGCGGCGTTGAGCAGCTACCTGCTCAACGTCAACCTGTTGCTGGCTTTCTTTAACCTGGTGCCCATACCGCCGCTCGACGGCTTTACGGCCCTGGTCAGCCTGGTCAGCCTGATTCGCGGCGCCCTCAAGGGGGGTGGGTCGCGGCAATCGGCTCCCCAGGCGCCGGCGACGGCCGAGACTGGCGAGGCTGCCCTCCCCAGCCCGGCCCACATCCATTTTACCATCGGGCTCGAGTACCACAACCAGGGCCAGTTGGACGAGGCGGTCGTCCGCTACCGGCAGGCCATCGAGCAGGACCCGCACTTTTCCCTCGCCTACTATAACCTGGGCCTGGTCTATCTGGCCAAAGGCCGGACGACGCTGGCCGCCGGCGCTTTCCGCTCGGCCATGCAGTACACCACCGATCATCGTCTGTGGAAAACAGCCGAGACGCGCCTGCGGGAGATTGACGTGGCCGGCCAGGAGCCGGAAATGGCGCCCGGGCCTGTGCTGCCCCCGCTGGAGCTGGGCGCCCCTGTCGAGGCGCCGGCTGACACGCCCCAGCGGCTCGATCCCGCCATAGCCCGCCAGGTGTGGCTGCGCCTGGCCTTTGGCGGGGCCGCGTTTGTCTTCCTGCTGGTCACAGCCTGGCTGTTTGTTACCCTGGTGACCCTGAACGGACTGGGCTAACGGTAACAGCCTCCTGCAAAGTTGACGAATCTGAATAACTCCGGTATAATCTGCCCACGCTGCGGGGTGGAGCAGTGGCAGCTCGTTGGGCTCATAACCCAAAGGTCAGGGGTTCGAATCCTCTCCCCGCTACCTGATAGATAGCTGGAATGGCAGATAGCAGATGGAGCTATCTGCCATTGCCTATCGCTTTATAAGGCGAGGTAGCTCAATGGCAGAGCAGGGGACTCATAAGCCCTTGGTTGCAGGTTCAAATCCCGCCCTCGCCATTAGAAGGAAATAGGAATGATGGCAAAGCAAACAGGCTCCCACTGAAAACGGGAGCCTGTTTGCATACTGTGGCAATAGGCACTATGAAGGCAATAGGCATCGTAACAGGGGGTAAGGAATGAATACCGAAGAAAAAGACATGGATGCCTTTTCAGATAGCCCCGGTCCTAGACCCAAGGTTTCTCGCCGCAGGTGGTTCGTCGCTGGAAGTTGTGGGGGTGTTTTCCTTCTTACTGTAATCTGTGTAGTAGTGTTGCTGTGGGTAACGAGCAAGGCTGGTGATCAAGTCGATGTCATAGAGCTGGATTCGACTACCGTAGCCACATTTTCACCTGAAATGCAGGCGACTGTGCAAGCTGCCATGGACGGTCAGGCGCGCGGTTTGGATGGTGCTGAGGTCACGGTTTACCGAGCGTACAACTATCGCGGCTTTAGCTGGATAGAACCTGTCAAGGGTGCTAAGCTGGTGGCCATTGACGTTGGGCTTGCTGGCTATAGTGAAGGTATCGATTTGGATGATATCGACATAATTGATGGCGAGACAGACGAGAATTATGGCAGCGACCCAGATATTGTATTCTTAACTGATGAAGGAGAACCTTTCCCGGACAACCAACCTTCACAGAGCTTTGGTGAGCCGATTCGAGTGTTGCTGATCTATGCTGTACGAGAGAGCACCGAATCAATCAAGCTGGGTTATTGGGGTAGTGAAATCGTGTCGGAGCCAGTAGTACTGGAGGAAGATGGCCTTGCGCTGCCAGCGCCGTGAGGATGCTCCTCTGAATATCAGGTTGTACCCATAAGTTCCCCACCTCGTCGCGCTGAAACGGTCATGCTTGCGCCGTAGGTCGCCTTGCTCAAAGACCGCATAGAATGACTTGGTTGTCTCTGCACTCTCATGGCCTATCAGGTCCGCCAAGCTTGCCAAATCCCCATCAGCCATCAGGCAATTCCCGGCAGAAATAGATCACATATCCCTGCTCGCCCTGCGTCACCCAGTGCGATATCCCCAGGCTGGATGCCTTGTCCACCAGTGGCGCCGGCATAAACGGCGCCGCCAGCTTATAGACCTCCCCCGGCGCCATGGCTTGCAGGTCGGCGATCACCTGGTTCACCGGCTGTTCCCCTGCCGCCAGCATCCCCCTCGCGTCCAGCCCGCCTGTCACCCGCGCCTCCGAAAACCAGGCCGGCCGTTCCGTCCTATAGGCCGCCGCCGCCTCGCCGGCAAACCGGTCCTGTCCCACCTCTTTCCTGAGGCTGTTGATCAGATCCTCCACCTTCACATTGCCAATAGTGGCCGCCTGCTGCAGGGTCGTGATCCGGGCGATCGTCCGGCGCAGCACCGGGTTCCTCAGCTTCTCAAAAGCCGGCACATACCCGACCAGCGCCTGTTCCAACTGCGGATAGGCGCTCAGCAGCTCGGCCACCTTCGTCTTGGGTGTGATAACAAGCTCGGCCATCTTCACCATCCTCTACACGTATGACAGGATGCGCTTTTCGCCTTCCAGCGCCCTGTAGCCGGTCAGGTCCTGTGAGACCTCCAGAGTGCCAAGGTACTCCCCTTCGTCGTTGCGCAGGGCAAAGTACTCGATGTGGATCATCCTGCCGTGCATGTTGATCCAGAAAGGCGCCCGGTTGTGCTTGCCGCTCCTGAAATCCTCCAGGATCTTGTCCACGATGTGGGCGCTGGCCGGCGGGTGGCACTGGCGCACGTCGCGGCCGAGGATCGCCCGGTTCCGCTGGAAAATCCTGTCCTTGCTCTGGGAAAAGTACTTGACCTTGTCGTCGCTGCCCACGAAAGTGATATCGACCGGCAGCGTGTTCAGGATAGCCACCAGGTCTTGCACAGCCAGGCTCCCCGAAGGCATCTGGATCTTGCCTCCCTGCAATTGGGTGACCTCCGCCTCGGCCGTCGTGACCCCCGGAGGGGCCCACATCGCCGGCGGATCGTACAGGCAAAAGCCAAACTCTGGCGTCTGTTTCTGGATCTCGTACCAGTCGCCGTCCGACAGCGCGTCCATCAGCATCGGGAAGAGGATCTCTTCCTCCTTGACGATCATGTCGGCCACGCCCTTGGCCGCCGGCTGGAGGACCATCTCGGCCGACGCCAGCAGCTCCTCCTTGGTCATGCTCGGCGTTTTCAGCACCTCCAGGCTTCCCTTCAACAGGTCCCTGATTTCGTCGTGCTTGCCCCACATCACCTTGGGTGGCCCGGTGACGCCGCCCCGTTCCAGATACGGAAACAGCAGGTACTCCTTGCGCAGATAGTGCTTGTCCACGTCCATGATCTGGTTGAACAGGGCGGTCAGATCCAGCGTGGTCGCCCGCAGCTCGGCCTCGTCGACCTGTGCCAGGGCGGCGAGCCGGGCATTCGCCTGGTCGATCACGGCGGCCAGCGCCTTGTTCTCCTGCATGAGGACGTCCATGGGGTGGCCCTGGGGCACCGTCTTGCGCGCGCTCAGATCGACGTGGCCCTCCAGGACCGCCGAGTGCACATCGCACAGCTTGAGCAGCTCCTCCTGGGGCAGCCCTTCCTGCAAAAGCTCCTGCTCGACCTCTACGACCTCACCATAAGGAATGGCGCCCAACGTCTGCACCAGCTCCTGGTGGACGACCTCCTCCGGGGTTCCGGCGTGGAGTTTGAGCAGCAGCTCCTTCAGCCTTGCCTTTCTGGCCCTCGAATTGTCTATATTCTTGCTCATATCTTCTTCCTCCCGAATATGCTCTTGCCAATGGTGTCTCCATTATACAACATCGACTGGCCCAGGTCTATGACTTAGATCACACCAGGCAGAACAATCGGCGTTCATCTGCGTTCATCTGCGTCCCATCATCCCCCCGCCGAACAGGCAATCCATCGGTTTGCCGTCTTTTCCAGATCGTGGTATAGTCTGTCTGCCGGCAGGCACAAGCGAGGGAATGATGATAAAGAACGATCACGTGGCTTTTCAGGTCTCGAACATGGATGCTTCGATCCGCTTTTACACCGATGCGTTGGGGCTGAAACTGCTCTTCCGCCACGTCAACGAAGAGGTGCAGGAAGACTATGCTTTCCTCGAGCTGGACGGGGGGAACCTCGAGCTGCTCCAATACCTGGGCGCCCCTTTCTATAAGCCCGAGATCAAGCCGCCCTATTGTCCGCATCTGGCCCTCGCCACAGACGACATGGACGAGACCCTGCGACTGTTCCGCGAGCACGGCATCCCGATCGTCAAAGGGCCCCTGGAGATCCCCGGCGAGGAGAGGTGGGTCTATGTCAGCGATCCCGACAACAACGTCATTGAATACATCCAGTGGATTGCCGGCAAATAGTATGGGACGCAGGGCTTGGCCGTGGCTTCTGGCAGGTGTCCTACTCCTGCTGCTTTTGGCCGCCTGCGGAACGCCGACCCCGGCCAAGCCGTCGGTCTGCGAGCAGAGCGCCATCGACGCCCTGGCTGCCCTTCACGGCAACCTCGAGTTCCCCGGCTATTTGGCCGATGGCGAGTCCAGGCGGCCCGGCCAGGAGTTCGACGTCAACGACACGTTCTCCGTGCTCAGCCGCCTGTCCGTGGAGTCGGGCTATGTCCTGGACTATGCCTACTACTCCGAGTTCCTCGGCGGGCAGCCCGTCCTGTACGCCAGGCCCGTGGACCAGGCGCCCTATTTGACCTATGCCGAGCTCGTCACCGCCACCAACACGGCTGCCGTTTCCTCGCGGCCGGGCAGCCATCTTGACTATCTGCGGGTGGATGGCACGGCGGAGGGCTTTTTTGAGCTGGCCCTGTTTTACCTGATGGGCAACCAGTTCTACCTGTCGTGGCACGCCAACTATAACGACGCCACCGCCATCTGTGACCGGTCGGGCCTGGAGGCGATCATCTCCGCCCTTGAAAAGACCGAGTTCGGCCAGCCGATCACCGCTGCGCAGGCGAGGCAGGCCCGCGCCCTTGATCTTGAGCCTGTCGTCGAGTTCGGAGATGACACCGTCACGGTCAAGCTCGTCTTTTTCACCAGGTGGGGAGGGTTCCTGCACAAGACATTCACCTTCCAGCGCCGGCCCCCGCATACCCTCATCGACAGCGGCGAGACAGAGCTCGTTCCCTACGAGTGCGGGGTGATGTTTTGACCGGCTGCATCATGGTGGGTATAATCGCTCCCATGAGCCGGTTGCCCGCTAAAGGTCATTTGCAGGATGAATAGCCAGTCAATTTCCAGGCAGCAGCGGCCTTTCCTGTTCACCATGTTCGGCTGCGCCCAGTTCGTCGTCCTGACCGTCGTCGCCATGTTCTTCTACCCGGGCGGCACCTTTGTCGATCCGGCGGCGCGGGGCTATTCTTTCTTTCGCAACTTTTTCAGTGATCTGGGCCGCACCTGGGTCCCGTCTGGGGCCTCCAACACCGTCTCGGCGGCCCTCTTTTTCGTGGCCCTGACGGTGGCCGGCTTGGGGCTCGCCTCCTTTTTCCTGGCCATGCCCCGCTTTTTCCGCCAGTCCCACCTGCCGCGCTGGCTCAGCCGGCTGGGCTCGGCCGCCGGCCTGCTATCGGGCCTGTCGTTCGTCGGCGTCGCCTGCACGCCGATCAACCTGGCCGGTGGCCTGCACCGTCTCTTTACCCAGGTCGCCTTCCTGACCTTTTTCATCGCCGTCCTGTTCTACATCGCCGCCATCCTACGGATCAGCAGCTATCCCAACCGCTACGCCTGCGTCTTTGGCGTCTTTATCCTGTTGTTGGCGGCCTACCTGGTGTTGCTTTTCTTTGGCCCGTCGATCGAGCTGGAAAGGGATATGATCATTCAGGCTACCGGCCAAAAGATCATCGTCTATGCCGCCATCGTTGCCGCTTT
>DAOUGI010000071.1:0-64822 GCA_034429215.1 Anaerolineae bacterium
GGGGAACAGGTAGAAATGTGGAAAGACAACATGCTCTACAACCTGGCAAAGGCCGTGACGATTGACGACGGGCTCTCGACAGCGGCTGCCCTGCGCAAGCTGGCCCAGGCCGGCTATGGCAGCCTTGACGAGGTCGACGGCGCATCCGATTGGATCCTCCTGTCGATCCCGGGGCTGGGAGTGGGTCGCCTGAGGGCGGTCCGGCAACTGACCAGGCCAGACTGGCAGCCGCCCTCGCCGCAGGCGATCAAAGCCGTCGATCGGTTTCTGTCGGCAGCCCGGCTGGCGCTCCGCTTGTGGCCGGTCGAAACTGTGCTCGGCGTGGTACAGGGCTCATCGCCGTCGGGAGTTGCCGACAAGCCGGCCGACGAGCGGCTGGCCCTGGAGCTGCTGTCCGACGCGACCTACTCAGCGCTGTGCCATTGTTCTACCGGGGAGCTGGTAGAAACACTGCGGCAGCTCGGGCAAGATCGCCCTGTGGGTGCCCTGCGCCTTGATGCGCCGGTCGAACAAGGGTCTGCTCCCCGGCAAGAAACCGATCACTTTTCCTACCCCCATCACAAGCGCCAGCAGATCGTGGAGCACTATCGCGACGCCCGCAGCAAGGGCCAGATCGTGAACAAGGACCGCTGGGCGCAGGCCAACTACCGGATCACCAGCAAGACCCTGTTGAGCTACGAGCGCGAGTTTCAAGGCCAAAGGCAAGCTGTCCTGACTGTGTCCGATGGCCGGTAAGGACATGCCGAGGGCATATACCGGTGAACTAGCAGGCTGCCGCTTGCACCTTGCGCCGTCTTGGGGTAGAATCCAGCACGAGGCGGAAAGTCAGCGGTGGCAGATTGCGGGCGCACTGTACACTGCTACAAGTAGCTATATCCCACACATAACCCACAAAAAGCTCATTTTATCCCACATTATCCCAAAAATATCCCACATTCTTTTTGCGCCTTGCCTGCTTGCCTCTATTCGCCTTTTCTAGTATAATACCCCCAAGGGTCTGGAGATCCTTAGGGGTTGATAATGAGCCTGTTCGTCACGTTTGAAGGCCCGGAGGGCGGCGGCAAGACTACCCAGGTGCGCCGGCTGGCCGCTTGTCTAGAGGAGCGGGGGTGCGACGTTCTGACCACCCGCGAGCCGGGCGGCACGCCGATCGGTGATCGGGTGCGGGCCATCCTGCTCGATCCACTCCACACCGAAATGCAGCCGCAGGCCGAATTCCTGCTCTTTTCGGCGGCGCGCGCACAGCACGTCGCCCAGGTTATCCGGCCTCACCTGCTGCGGGGTGGGGTGGTGCTGTGCGATCGCTACGCCGATGCCAGCCTGGCCTACCAGGGTTACGGCTACCAGCTTGACCTGGATGCGTTGCGGGCGATCACCCGCTTTGCCACCGGCGGCCTGCTGCCCGACCTGACCTTCTGCCTCGACGTGCCGGTTGACGTGGGCCTGCGGCGCAAAGCTCAAGGCGCCGGCGATGCCTGGAACCGGATGGAGCAAAAGGAGATAGACTTTCACCACCGGGTCCGTGCCGGGTACCTCGACATGGCTGCCCGCGAACCGGCCCGCTGGGAGGTGATCGACGCAACCCGGACGGTGGATGAAATACAGGCGACCCTTCGGGATCTATTGATCCAGCGGCTTTAAGTCAGATTAGCAAGGAGGGAGAACTGGATGAAACTGATCATGGGTATCGTCAACAGCGACGACGCCGATCGGTTGGTCAACACCTTGAACAAGGCGGGCTACCGGGCCACGACGATCAGCACAACCGGCGGGTTTTTGCGCCAGGGGAATGCCACCATTTTTATCGGCACCGAAGACGAGAATGTGCCCCAAGTGCTGCAGTTGATCAAGGACAACTGCCATACCCGAACCCAGTACGTCAACCCCCTGCCCCCGGTGATGGAGCCCGGTGAGATGTATATCCCCAGCCCGGTAGAGGTTCAGGTGGGTGGAGCCACCGTCTTTGTCCTGGAAGTGACCGAGTTTACGCGGTTCTAACTACCCCAGGTCATCCATGCCGCCCATGCCGCCCATGCCACCCATATCGCCGGCCAGGTCAGGCAGCGCCTCTTCGATCTCTTCAGGGCTCTGGCCCGATTCCAGCCGATCGACCACTTCGCCAAACTCGGTGGGCATCTCTTCGCCGGATTCGGCTCCCATCTTGCGCATCCAGCGGGCGATACTCTTGGGATCGTTCTCGTCCAGGTCAGACAGCATACTCGGATCGGCCATGTTCTCGATATGGCTCTCTTCCGAGCGAACCACCGACACGCGCGAGATCAGTCGGGACAGGCGCGTTCCTCCACAGCGAGGACAGACCGGCTCGGCGGCGATCTCCTCGAAGGAACGGAAAAAGAGGCTGATCCGGCGGCGGCAGTCCTGGCATCGATATTCGTAAATAGGCATGGCTCACTACCTCAGTTCCTTCCCGGCCCTGCTGGCCGGGACCATCCGGCCTCCGGTCATCCGGCGGTGCCGTGTCCGGAATTATACCGCATACATACGGTTAGGCTCAAGTTTAGAATCAGGCAAGGCGGCATAGATGAATCAACATCCAGAGTCAGGCGACTTGTTCCGGCGGGTAAGGCGACCGCTGCTGATCGTCATTTCCGGTCCATCGGGGGTGGGCAAGGATGCCGTGGTCCAGCAAATGAAAAAGCGCGGCTATCCTTTCTACTTTGTCATCACCGCCACCGACCGGCTGCCTCGTCCCGGCGAGGTCGATGGCCGCGACTATTACTTTTACACCACGGCCGAATTCGAGCAGATGATCGCCCAGGGCGAGCTCCTGGAGCATGCCTGCGTGTACGGCCAGCACAAGGGCATTCCCAAGGCCCACGTCCGCCAGGCGCTGGCCTCGGGGCAGGACGTGGTCATGCGCGTCGACATCCAGGGCGCCGATACGGTCAAAGAGCTTATTACTGAGGCCGTCACTATCTTTCTCACCTGCGAAAGCGAGCAAGAGCTGATAACCCGCCTGTACGAGCGCCACACCGAATCTGAGGCGGCGCTGCAAAGCCGCTTGGACGCCGCTCACCAGGAGATGGCCCGCCTGCCCCATTTCGACTATGCCGTCGTCAACCGGCGCGACGCCCTGGACGAGGCCGTCGACGACGTGATCGCCATCATGCGCGCCGAGCACTGTCGGGCAGTGCCCAGGAAGATCAGCTTGTGAACGCACCTTAGCCGTGAGGTGATTTGACCATGTCCAAGCCACCGTCGATCCGCCAGTCCGTGATCGCCGGGTCCTGGTATCCCGGCACTCAAGCCGGCCTGGCCCGCGCCATAGACGATTACCTGGCTCGCGTCGCCGCCGAGCCGCTCGTGCCCGGCCGGCTCATAGGCCTGATCTGCCCGCACGCCGGCTATGCCTATTCCGGCCCCACCGCCGCCTACGCCTACCGCCAGCTCCAGGAGCGCGCCGTGGACACCGTCGTGCTCGTCGGCCCCAGCCACCGAGCCTGGGTAGGCGACTATGCCGTGAGCGTCGAGGACGCCTACGAGACGCCCCTGGGCCTCGTCCCCCTCGACGGCGATTTCATCGCCGCCCTGGCCGGCCGTGTGACCCTCACCCGCATCCGGCGCGACGCCGAGCACTCGCTCGAGATCCAGTTGCCCTTCCTCCAGCGCCGGCTCGCCGATTTCCGCCTGGTGCCGATCGTCATGAGCGCCGACGACCCGGCCGTTGCCCGGCGGCTGGCAAGCGCCCTGGTCGAGACGATCCGCGAGCAGCCCGAACGCCTGGGACGCACCTTGCTCGTCGCCAGCTCTGATCTGCACCACATCGAGGACTATGACCAGGTGGTCCGCCGTGACCGGCGCGTGATAGACGCCGTCGCCGCCTGCGACCTGGAAGCCTTGACGGCCGCCCTCATGGACCGGCATTCCACAGTCTGCGGCCGGATGCCGATCCTTACCGTCTTTCACGCCGGCCAGGCTCTGGGCGCCGACCAGACCCGGGTCCTGTACCACACCAACTCGGGCGACGTCACCGGCGACCGCGGGCCGGGCCAATACACCGTCGGGTATATGGCTGCCGCGCTGTACAAATCCCAATGACCTATGCCGATATCGTCCTGAATCGCCCCACCCTCCGCTACCCGCCCGGCGGCAGCCCGCCGGAGCGTGAGGACACTTCGCGCTCGGCCACCTACACCTACCGTCTGCCGGAGGGTCTGCGCGACGTGGCTCGGGTAGGGCACCTGGTCCAGGTCCCGCTGCGCCGGGCTCATGTCCTGGGCGTCATCGTCGGCCTGGCCGATGCCCCGCCGCCCGCCCTGTCGCCCGATGCGATCCGCGACGTAACCGACATCCTCGATCCCCTGCCGGTCGTGACGCCGGCCCAGATCGCCCTGGCCCGCTGGATCGCCGGCGAATACCTGGCTTCCCTCAGCCAGGCGATGCGCCTGATGTTGCCTCCCGACCTGGAGGCGCGCACCTTTCTTCACATCAGCTCTGACGCTGCAGTCGGTCCGGCGGCCGAGGCTCCATCTGCCGCGGATCTGTCGCCCGACGAAACCGCCGTGCTGCGCCTGCTCAAGCGCCATCGCGGGCGTTTGAGCCTGGACGCCCTGGCCGGTCAGCTTGCCGCCTTCGACGCCGAGGCTGCCGTCGAGGCCCTGGCCGAGCGGGGCCTGGTACAAGCCCATTACACCCTTGTCCCCCCCAAGCCGGCCCCGCCGCGCGTCCAGTACGTGCGCCTGCTGGCCGACGACGAGGCCATCGCCGCTGCCCTGCCCTACCTGGGACGCTCGTCGAAACAAGCCGACGTCCTGCTGGCCCTCGCGCGCCACGCCGGCGCACCCCTGCCGCTCGACGAGCTGTGCGCGCTGGCCGGTTGTGGCCAAGGGCCGGTAGGCGAATTGGCGGCCCATGGTTGGGTGCAGATCACGGCGCCCCGCAGGTTGGTGGTGCCCCTGCCGGGCGCCGGGCAGGCCGGGCTGAGCCGCGCGCCACGGCAAGCCGCTGCCCTGGCAGCGCTGATCGAGCATGGCCGACCGGTCGAGCGGGATGAGCTGTTGCGCGAGTCGGGCGGATCGGCTGCCGTCCTGCGCGAGCTGGAGCAGAAGGGGTTGTTGCGGCAGGTAGAAGAACCTCCCCTGGTGCTGTTGACCCTCCCCGCCGGCCAGGTGCTCGACCGGGTAGTCGAGCTGCGCGGCGCCGAAAAACAGCGGGCCGTGCTGGACCTGCTGCACGGCGCGCCCGGCCGGGTGTGGGTCGGCGGCATCTATGCCCAGACCGGCGCCGGCCTGCCGGTGCTGCGCGACCTGGCCGGACACGGCTTGATCAGCCTCCATGCCGAAGAGTATGATCGGCCGGCCACCGCCGACCCCGAAGCGCCGCCCCAATTGACCCCCGACCAAGAGGCCGTTTGGCAAGCTCTCAAGAGTGCGGAACCGGGATCGTCGGTCACCCTTCTCCACGGCGTCACCGGGTCGGGCAAGACCGAGATCTATCTGCGTGCCATCGAGGCGGCGCTTGCCGCCGGCCGGCGGGCCATCGCCCTGGTGCCCGAGATCAGCCTGACTGCCCAGACCGTCCGCCGCTTCGAGGCCCGCTTTCCCGGCCGCGTGGCTGTGCTTCACAGCCAGCTCAGCCTGGGGCAGCGCTACGACATCTGGGATCGCGTGCGGCGCGGCGAGGCCGACGTGCTGATCGGCCCTCGCTCCGCCCTGCTGGCGCCGGTGAGCCGCCTGGGCCTGATCGTCGTCGACGAGGCGCACGACGGCTCCTACAAACAGGGCGAGCCGATCCCGTTGCCTGCCTACCACGCCTGCGACGTCGCCGTGGCCCTGGGCCGGCTCACCGCCGCCCCGGTTATCCTGGGCAGCGCCACCCCCGACATGGTGACCTACTACCGGGCCGTGCAGGGCGCCTGTCGCCTCCTCGAGCTGCCCCGCCGCATCCTGGGTTATGCCCCGGGCGACGGCCCGCCTGCCAGCGCTCCCCTGCCGCCGGTGCGCGTCGTGGACCTCCGCCACGAGCTGCACGCCGGCAATCGCTCCATCTTCAGCCGGCCTCTGCAACAGGCCCTGCGCCACACCCTCGAGGCCGGCGAACAGGCCATCCTTTTCCTCAACCGCCGCGGCCAGTCCACCTTTGTCCTGTGCCGCGATTGCGGTTACATCGCCCGCTGCCCCAGGTGTGACATCCCGCTCGCCTACCATCGCGCTCTTGCTTCATGGCAACAGGACCGCCCCGGCCTGGTCTGCCATCACTGTAACCACCGTGAGCCGCCGCCCTCGGCCTGCCCCACCTGCGGCGGGCGGCACATCCGCTACTTTGGTTTGGGCACCGAGCGGGTCGAAGCCGAGGTCGGTCAGCTATTTCCCGGGGCGCGCCTGCTCCGCTGGGACCAGGACACGGCAGCCGGCCCGGACCACGAGCGCTTTTTGCAGGCATTCATCGACCACCGCGCCGACGTCCTGGTCGGCACGCAGATGATCGCCAAAGGGCTCGACCTGCCCCTCGTCACGTTGGTCGGGGTGATTTCGGCCGACACGAGCCTCTACCTGCCCGATTTTCGTGCCGCCGAGCGCACCTTCCAGGTCCTGACCCAGGTGGCGGGGCGCGCCGGCCGCAGCCCGCGCGGTGGGCAGGTGATCGTCCAGACCTACAACCCCGACCATTATGCCGTCCAGGCGGCGGCAGGCCACGACTATGCCGCCTTTTACCGCCAGGAGCTGGCCTATCGCCGGCAGCTTGGCTATCCGCCTTTCAGCCGTCTGGTGGCGCTTCGCTTCAGCGACCTCGACCCAAGCCGCTGTGAGGCCGAGGCCCGGCAGCTAGGCCGGTGGCTGGCTGCCGAAATCCACCGTTTGGACCAATCGGCGAGCTTGATCGGCCCGGCCCCCTGCTTTTTCAGCCGCATCCAGGGCCGCTATCGCTGGCAGATTGTGATCCGCGGCCCCGACCCCACCCTGCTGCTGCACGATGTGTCCCTGCCCCGTGGCTGGCGCCTGGATGTCGATCCGATTACCCTGCTATAAGGAAGGTCATGTCCAACACACCCTTTGAGCATCTGCACGCCATCGAGCTGCCGACCCCTTTTCCCGTCGGCCCGGTAACTGTCTACCTGGCCGATGCGCCGGGCGAGCCGCTGACCCTGCTGGATACCGGCCCGCTCCATCCGCCCACCTGGTCGGCGCTGCAAGCCGGCCTGGCTGCCCTGGACTGCGCCCCGGCCCGGTTGGAGCGGATCGTTCTCACCCACACCCACGTCGACCACATTGGCCTGGCCGCCGACCTGGTCGATGCCTCGGGCGCCCGGGTATTGAGCCACCCCTGGAACATCGACAGGCTGAGCGATTTTGATGCCGACCGGGAGCAGACCGTCGCCTTTTACGCCGATCTGCTGCGCTGCTCCGCCGTCCCCGCCGAGGTGCTGGCCGCCGTCGGTTGGGTCACCAAGGGCATGAAGAACTTTGCCCGGCCTGTGGCCGTTTCGGCCACGCTCGACGAGGGGCAGACCCTCCGCTTGGCCGGCCGCGACTGGCAGGTAATCCACACCCCCGGCCACTCGGCCGGCCTGATCTGCTTCTACGAGCCCCAGTCGCGGCTGTTCCTGTCCGGCGACCACCTGCTGGCCGACATCTCCTCCAACCCGGTGGTCGAGCCGCCCCCGCCCGGCCAGACCGAGCGGCTGCGCAGCTTGGCCGCCTACCGCGACTCCTTGCGGCGCGTGGCGGCCATGGACATCGCCTTGGCTCTGCCCAGCCACGGCCCGGCCATCGCCGACGTCGCCGGCCTGGTGGCCCGGCGGCTCGCCTTTCACGAGCAGCGGCTGGCCCAGGTCCTGGCCGCCCTGCGCGACGGCGCCCGCACCACCTGGGACGTCGTCCAGATCCTCTTCCCCAACCGCTCGCCCCTCGACACCTTCCTGGCCGTTTCGGAAGTGATCGGCCACCTGGACGTGCTGGAGCTGGAGGGCAAGATCAGGAGCGGGGTCCGGGATGGCGTCACCCAATGGTCGTTTCCCGGATCTTGACAGATTTTCGGAATGTGGTATACTTGGTGATGGTAAAGGGTACATGAACACACAACCATTCGTCTTGGCGCTGCTCCTTGGCTCGCTCCTCCTTGAGAGGAGTTATCCGTGCTTGGGACAGGCAGCAGCCAGGACAGCGTAACCTTTCCGGCTCATAAAAGACCTCCCAGGCGCGGGAGGTCTTTTTTGTTTGTCTAAAATCAGCAGCAGAAGGAGGACAATATCTCATGGACACGTCGAAAAAAATCGAACCTTACGATCCTCACGCCATCGAGGCCAAGTGGCAGCAGCGGTGGGCCGGCGCCGGCCTCTACCGCACGCCCGACGCGGACGGCCGGCCCACCTTCTACTGCCTCGATTTCTTCCCCTATCCGTCGGGCGCCGGCCTGAGCGTGGGACACTGCCGCAACTATGTCCCCACCGACGTCATCAGCCGCTACCACCGCATGAAGGGCTATGCCGTCCTCCACCCGATGGGCTGGGATGCCTTTGGCCTGCCCGCCGAAAACGAGGCCATCGGCAAGGGGGTCCATCCCCGCGACAGCACGGCCCGCTATGCGGCCAACTACAAGCGGCAGTTGCAGATGATCGGCACCTCCTACGACTGGGAGCGGGAGATCAGCTCCAGCGATCCCGCCTATTACCGCTGGACGCAGTGGATCTTTTTGCTGCTCTACCGGCGCGGGCTGGCCTACCAGGCGCTGGCCCCGGTCAACTGGTGCGACGCCTGCCAGACCACCCTGGCCAACGAGGAAGTGGAGGAGGGCGCCTGCTGGCGCTGCCACCAACCGGTGACGCGGCGCGACCTGAAGCAGTGGTTCTTTCGCATCACCGCCTACGCCGACGAGCTGCTGGCCGAAACCGACCGCCTGGACTGGCCCGAGCACATCCTGGCCATGCAGCGCAACTGGATCGGGCGCAGCGAGGGCGTCGAGTTCGACATGGCCGTTGCCGGCCGTCCCGGCCTGTCGTTCCGCGTCTTTACCACCCGTCCCGACACCGTTTATGGCATGACCTTTGCCGTGCTGGCCCCCGAGCACCCGCTGGTGGACCAGATCACCGCGCCGGAACAGCGGGCAGCCGTGGCCGCCTACGTCGAGCGGACCGGACGCACTACCGACGTCGAGCGGTTGAGCACAGAGCGCCGCCGCGACGGCGTCTCCACCGGCGCCTGCGCCGTCAACCCGGTCGACGGCCGGCCGGTGCCGATCTTTGTCGCCGATTACGTTCTGCCCGGCTATGGCACCGGCGCGATCATGGCCGTGCCGGCCCACGACCAGCGCGACCTGGAGTTTGCCCGGCAGTACGGCCTGCCGGTCATCGAGGTCATCCGCCCGCCTGAAGCCCAGGACAACGATCGGGCCTACGAGGGCGAGGGCATCATGGTCAATTCCGGCCTGTTCGACGCCCGGCCGTCGGCCCAGGCCTGGCAGGGCATCGCCGCCATGATGGAGCAGGCCGGCTATGGCCGGCGGACCGTCCAGTACCGCCTGCGCGACTGGCTGATCAGCCGCCAGCGCTACTGGGGCACGCCCATCCCGGTCGTCCATTGCCAGCACTGCGGCGTGGTGCCGGTCCCCGAGTCCGACCTGCCGGTGCTGCTGCCCCACATGCCTGACTATCAACCGCGCGGCGACGGGCGCTCGCCGCTGGCCAACCTGCCCGAGTTTGTCGACGCCACCTGCCCGGCCTGCGGCGGCCCTGCCCGGCGCGAGACCGACACCATGGGCGGTTTTGCCTGCTCGAGCTGGTACTTTCTGCGCTTTGCCGATCCCGGCTATCAGGCCGGGCCGTTCAACCCTGAGGCGGTCCGCCGCTGGCTGCCGGTCGACCTGTACGTCGGCGGCGCCGAGCACGCCGTCATGCACCTGCTGTATGCCCGCTTCTGGACCAAGGTCCTGGCCGACGCCGGCCTGGTCGGCTTTCGCGAGCCGTTCCCCCGGCTCAGGAGCCAGGGCATCGTCCACGCCGGCGACGGCAAGCGCATGTCCAAGAGCCGGGGCAACGTCGTCACGCCCGACGAGGTCGTCGAGCGCTACGGCGCCGACATCCTGCGCGTCTACCTGCTGTTCATCGCTCCCTTTGACCACAACGTGATTTGGGACGAGGAGGGGATCGCCGGCTCGGAGCGGTTCCTGCACCGGGTATGGCGCATCTGCCGGGGTGCAGAGGGGCAGGCGAGCGGGGGGGCAGACGGGCAGGCAGCCGCGGAAGAGGCGCTGAGGCGGGGGATGCACAAGACCATCCGCCGGGTGACCGACGACGTCGATGCCTTCAAGTTCAATACAGCGCTGGCGGCGATGATGGAGTGGCTCAACGCCCTGGCTGCGCACCTGGAGGGGCATGGCGCGACGCCCGCTTTGCGTCAAGCCACCGGCGTCCTGATCCGGCTGCTGGCCCCCTTTACCCCCCACATCGCCGAGGAGCTGTGGTCTCGGCGTGGAGGGGAGGCTTCGGTGCATCAGCAGCCATGGCCGGCCTACGACCCGGCGTTGTCCGCCGATGAAACCGTGATGCTGATCGTTCAGGTCAACGGCAAGGTGCGAGACCGGATCGCCGTCCCGGCTGGCATAGCCGACGACGAGGCGCGCCGCCTGGCCCTGGCCAGCCCTCGTGTGCAGGCCGGCCTGGATGGCCGGCCATCCAAACAGGTGATCGTCGTGCCCGGCCGCCTGGTCAACATCGTCGTATGAGTGTGAAAAAACTGGACCGGTCCACAAAGACCGGTCCAGTTTTGCGTAAGCGAGTCTGTTAGCGAAACGGAAGGGACCCAAACCCGCCGGGTCTGTGGCTAGCTGCTATGGACTCTTGCTCTGGCCGTTGTTCTCAGACGACGCAAAGAGAGCCGCTAACTGATCCGCTCCCTTGCGGTCGGTGACGGCCATCACCTCGTCGCCGGCCTCAAATGTCGTCAACCCCCGTGGCATCACCATCTTGCCCTTGCGGATGATGGCAGCGATGACGCATTGATCTGGCAGCTCCAGGTCTTTGATGGCAACGCCAACCGCCTTGGCTCCCGGCGGGATCTTTTCCTCCACCAACGAGTACTGCCCCCGGCGCAGTTTGAGCAGCGTCACCATGTCGCCCAGCGACATCTCTTCTTCGATTAGCCTGGCCAAGATCTCCGACTGGTTCAGTGCCACGTCCACGTGGAACTTGTCATCGAACAGCCAGGCGTTGCGCGGATCGTTGATCTGGGCGATAGTGCGCTGCACCTTGTAGCGGCTGCGGGCCACGAAGCACAGCGACAGGTTGTCCGCATCGTCCGGCAGGCATGCGGCCAGCGCCGTGGCATGTTTGATGCCCGCCGCCTCGATCACCTGCGGATCGGTTGCTTTGCCTTCATAGATCGCTTCGGTCGGCAGCTCGCGATGCAGACGCTCCAGTATCTCGTGCCGATGCTCGATCAGATGGACCTGGTGGTCCTGGGCTACCAGCAGTGCAGCGAGCTGCGATCCCGTGCGCCCACCCCCAGCAATCAGGACAAACATTGACCCTCCTTTACCCCGGCCAGGCGTTTTCGTAGCGCCGCGCTCCCGTCCATGGTTGCGCTCACGTGCAGCAAATCGCCGCATTCCAGCCGGCTGTCGGCATTGGGCAGCATAGCCTGGCCGGCGCGGGTAAGGGCCACGGCCACACATTCGCTCCCCGGCACCAGCTCTCCCAGGCGGCGGCCGTGCCAGGCCTCTGGAATGGGGAATTCATAGATCTCCACCTCGCCGTTGCCGGCTGAGAACACGGTATAGACCTCTTCGTGATAGAGCATCTCTTCCGTGCGCTGCGCCCCCCAGCTTGCCGAGCTGACCACCTGCTGGCCAAAGGCCTCGTGCAGTGGGCGCCAACGCGGGTCATAATTGCGCACGACGATGCTCGGAACGTGGTAAACGGTATGGGCGATGTGGGCTACCACGGCATTGGTCGAATCGAGATTGGTCATTGCCGCCAGCCCGTCGGCCTTGGCGATGCCCGCCCGCCGCAGCACGTCCTGGTTTAGCACCTGGCCTTCTACCGTGCGCCCGCGGAAATCTGGAGGCAAGTTGCCAAAAGCAGCTTCCACCTCGTCGATGATCGTCACCTGGTTTCCCCTCTTGTAAAGCCGGTAGGCCAGTTCAGCTCCCACCCGGCCACAGCCTACGACAATCACATTCATTGCTTCCTCTCGCTATTCTACCTGGTACGGTACGTCCGTGATGACGATCCCCGATTTGAACAACAGCGCCATCCGCAGCATGAAGGCCGTCTGGGTGTGGAGTAGATTGGTCCACCGCCGCTTTGGCACGAACTGGGGCACCACGATCGTGATCGTCTCGTTTTGTTGGCGTTGGGCCGCCACCTCTTCGATGTAGCCAAGCAGCGGCTCCAGCAGCAGCCGGTAAGGCGAGTCGAGGATCACCAACCGCACCCCCTCGCCCCACAAATCCCACTTGTCCTTGATCCGCTCTGCCTCGGCCGAGTCGATCGATACGTGCACCGCCGTCACATCATCCGACAGCAAGTGGGCATAGCGCAGGGCCAGCAGCGTCCCCCGGTGCACCCCGCCCAGGGGCAGGATCACCCGGTGCCGGGGAACCGGTGGCGGGGCGCCATAGGCCTCCAGTGACAGGTGCTTCGCGATGCTCTGGTAGTGATGCTGGATGCGCGAAAAGGCGAACACCAGCACAGGCATCAGCACGATCACAATCCACGCCCCATCGCGGAACTTGGTGACGGCAAAGATGAGAGTCACTATCGCCGTAGCCACGGCGCCCAAGCTGTTGCTGATCATCTTGAGCCGCCAGCCCGGGTCATAGCGGAGGGTTGAGCCGCGCTCGTGCACCTCCTGACCGGGCGCCAGGCGGCCGATCTTGAACCAGCGGCGGGCCATGCCCGCCTGCGACAGCGTAAACGACAGGAACACGCCGATGGCATACAGCGGGATCAGCGCCGTCACGCTCGCCTGGAAGATGATGATCAGCACCGAGGCAATCAAGGCCAGGGCCATGATGCCCCGCGAGTAGGCTAGCCTGCTGCCCTGGTAGGCCAGCTGCCGGGGCAAAAAGCCGTCTACCGCCAGTATGGCGCTCAACGGTGGAAAGCCGGCGTATGATGTGTTGGCGGCCATGATCAAAATGGTGGCCGTCCCCCCGATAAGAGCCAGGTACAGAACCCCCCGACCGGCGTAAGCGGTGCGCGCCAGTTGTGAGATGACCGTCTCTTCTTCCGACGGGATGGCGCCGATCTGGACGGACAGGAAAGTGATAGCCATCAGCAGTACCCCCAGAATGGCCGACATCCACAGCAGGGTGATCCCGGCGTTACGGCTCTTTGGCTCCCTGAACGCCGGAACCCCGTTTGAAATGGCCTCAACGCCGGTCATGGCCGTCGTGCCGCTGGAAAAGGCCCGCAGGATCAGGAATAGCGACACCGCCTGTGCCGTGCCAATCATCTCCATGGGCGGCGGGTCGGCTACCATCCCCAGGCTGCCCGTCAGGTAGCGGACAAACCCCACGCCTACGGTCAACGACATGGTCGCTACAAAAAAGTAGGTTGGGATGGCAAACGCTGCGCCCGCTTCCTTCACGCCGCGTAGATTCACTACCATCGTGAACAGCACCATCGCTACGGCCAGCCACACCCGGTACGGAAACAGCGCCGGATAGGCCGACACGAGCTGTGCCACGCCCGACGAGATCGACACCGCCAGCGTCAGGATATAGCCGGTCAGCAGCGCCGCCCCGGCCGTCTGGGCAGGCAGCTCCCCCAAGTTATCGCGGGCCACGATGTACGCGCCGCCGCCGCCGGGATAGGCGTGAATGGTCTGTTGGTAGGAAATGGTCACGATGGCCAGCAGCAACACGATGGCAATCGACAGCGGAAAGGCATTGCCAAACGCCGCCGTCCCGGCCACGGCCAGGACGACCAGCATCTCCTGGGTGGCATAAGCCGTGGATGATAGCGCGTCCGAAGCAAAAACAGCCAGCCCCACGATCTTGCGGATCGTCTGGTGCGGCGCGTCGGCCGTGGCCAAAGGCCGGCCGATCAGCCAGGTGCGCCACGACCTCGGCGGCGTATAGTTGATAGTGCGGTGCACTACCGCTGTCCCGTTTTCTTCCTCGATCTTGCTCGTGCCCACTTTTCTACCCGATGCCAGACAACGTGACCGGGCCCTGCCATCAGGTGCCCGGTCTCTGGCTGCCAACTGTGTGATTGTATCCCTTTTACGCCTGCCGTCAAATAAGCAATGATCCTAGATTAGGAACTTGCCGTCCTTGGTCAAGAGCACGCCGTCGACCCATACCTCGCCGCCCCGCCGCAGGTCGCAGATCATGTCCCAGTGGATGGCTGAGTGGTTCTGGCTGCCGGTCTCGGGATAGCCGGATCCCAATGCCATATGTACCGTGCCGCCGATCTTTTCGTCGAACAGGATATTCTTGGTAAAGCGCTGCACCCCCTGATTCGTGCCGAACGCAAACTCGCCCAGGTAACGGGCTCCTTCGTCCGTGTCGATCATCGCCAGCAGGTACTCTTCGTTCTTGGCCGCCGTAGCCTTCACCACCTTGCCCTTCTCGAACCACAGCCGGACGTCCTCCACCTCACGGCCCCCCTCACACGCCGGATAGGTGAACCGCACCGTGCCGTTGGCGCTGTCCTCGACCGGCCCGGTAAAGATCTCGCCGTCTGGAAAGTTCTCGTGGCCGTCGCAATTTTCCCACGTCCGCCCCGCAACCGACAGGGTCAGATCTGTGTCCGGGGCGATCAGGCGTATGTCATGCTTGCCGTTCAGCCAATCAACCAGCCGCTGCTGCTCGCGCGAGATGGCCTGCCATGCCGCTACCGGATCTGGCGCGCTGACGAGCGCCGCCCCATACAGGAAATCCTCGAATTCGGTCAGCGACAGCTCGGCGTCCTGGGCAAAGGCGTGGGTAGGATACGCTGTCAAAGTCCACTTTAGTTCCTTTTTGGACGCTCGCTCGAGAAAGCGCTCGAAAATCGGACGCCGTGCCGCCTGGGCTTTTGCCTGCTTGGCCGGGTCGATGCCGGTCAGCCCCTTGGTATTCACTTCGGTCCAGACGGTGATGCTGGCGTTAATCTCCTCGATCGCTTGCCGGTCGAGCTTGGATATGTAGGTGAGCTGCTCATCGCCGGCGACCTTGTAGAATATCTCTTCCACGCCGTCCAGTCCGATCTGCAGCCAGGGGTGGCCGCCTCGCTCCAGTACCCGCCTATAGACCGCCCGAAGCAGCGGCGCGCCCTCGTAATCTCCTCTAATCCGCACAAACTCACCCGGCTGGATGTTGACCGAATAGTCCACCAGGATCCGGGCCAATGTTTCCACACGGGGATCGGCCATCGTTCTTGCCCTCCTGAAGATTGTCTGATTATAGCACCGCTGACCGCCTCCGTCAAACCGGACGGCCGGCGTTTGACTTTCGGTCCCTCTTTTGTTACAATTCGGATGGCAAAAGAGAGGGGAAAGGCTTGGCAAAATTGCGTCCCCTTGCCCAAGGGCGGGGGATCTCTATAACTTGGCGGATGGGGGCCTTGCTGTGGCTGGCCGTACTGCTCGGCGGTTGCGGCCGTCTGATCCCCGTGCCGACGCCGACCGTTGTCGTACTCTCGACGGCGACCGCGACCGCAACGGTTCTGCCGACCGTCACTCGCCAGGCGACCTTTACGCCGGTGCCGGCCACGCCGTCCAACACGCCCACGCCAACCGTCACGCCGACGCCGGTCATCTATACCATCGTCAAGGGGGACACCCTGCTGGTCATCGCCCGCCAGTTTGGCGTCAGCGTGGAAGACATTCAGAGCGCCAACGGCATTGATGACCCGCGCCGCCTGCGCATAGGCCAGGAGTTGATCGTCCCCCCCAAGGAGGCAGGGGACGAGCCGACTCCGGTTCCCACGCCCACACCGGTCGCGCTCAAAATCGAAGGGCTGGCCTTTCACTGGACGCCGGTCAACAGCCTGTGGTGCCTGGGGGAGGTGCTAAATCTGTCGGCGCGGCCGGCCGAGGAGGTGCAGGTCCAGATCTCGCTCCACGACGAACAGGGACAATTGCTCGCTTCTGGGGTGGCGTTCACCCAGCTCGACATCGTGGCCAGTGGGAGACGGGCGCCTTTTGCCATCCTGTTCGACGCGCCGCCTGCCCATTTTGCCCAGTACCAGACGCGCGTCCTCAGTGGTGTGCCCAGCACCCATCTGGGCCCGCGCTATCCCGACCTGGTCGTGGTCGAAGACAAGGGCGATTGGCTGGACGGTTCAAACTATCAGGTTAAGGGCCAGGTGCGCAATGTTGGCCAGGCTGAGGCCGAGCAGGTTGTTCTAGTCGTCACGCTGTATGATGCCGATCGCCACGTTGTCGGCTCTCGCACGGTCGGTATCTCGGCGGAGAGATTTCTGGTTGGGGCTAACGCCCCGTTTGACATAACACTGACGCCGTTAGGCCCGGTAGCCGGGTACGACGTCCAGGTGCAGGGTTGGCAGATAGGTTATGTGGTTCCGTCTGCAACTGCCCAGCCCCAGGCCACGGCCGGGCCGTGACCGGTTTTGCCGGCTGATATAATTGGGGAGGTTGTGCGCGACATGGCTAGGCCTAAACAGGGCGATCCCCTCTACTTGGGGCGGCTGTATCCCGCCATCCGAGGCGTTATCGCCTTCCTTGTCAGGACCCTGACGAAGCTGGAGGTGCAGGGCCTGGAGCTGGCCCCCGATCGGGGACCCTACATCCTGGTCGCCAACCACCTGCACTGGATGGACTCGCCAGTGCTGCTCACCGTCATGCCCCACCCGGCCCGCGTCTTTGCCGGCGAAAAATGGGCCGGCCGCTTTTTGGTGGGCTTTTTGCTGCACTCGGTCAATGCCATCTTTGTCAACCGTGGCGAGGTGGACCGCAAGGCGCTGCGCGAGGCGTTGGCCACCCTCAAGGCCGGTGGGGTTCTCGGGATGGCTCCCGAAGGGACACGCAGCAAGACGGGCGGGTTGCAGCGCGGCCGCAGCGGTGCCGCCTACTTGGCTTACCATTCGGGTGTCAGCCTGCTGCCGGTGGTCTGTACCGGGCAGGAACGTGTGATCTCTTCTCTGCTGCGTCTGCGCCGGGCGCGGGTGCGTGTTGTCTTTGGCCCAACATTCGAGCCGCCGCCGGTCGAAGGCAAAGTAACCACCGTCCACCTGGACGGCTTTACAGAGGAGATCATGCACCGCCTGGCGGCGCTGCTCCCACCCGAGTATCGCGGCGTCTATGCCGACGTGCCTGAAATCAATCATTTTCATCAAGGAGCTTGATTATGGAAGAACGACGAGGTGTGAACTTGGGATGTGTCGTCGCCGGCCTGGGACTGCTGTTGAGCTGCTGTCTTTTGCCCTATCTCATCAGTAGCGTCTACTCGGTCGTGGGTGCTCTGGTGAACGGTGCGGAAACACCTGCCTGGTTGTGGGGAGAATTGGCCAACCGGCTGGCCGGCGAGAGCAACCTCTTGTACATACTTTTGACCGAGACCCCCGTCTGCTGCACGGGAGCCGCCGGCCTGCTGATCATTATTCTTGGCGTAGTGCTGTTGCTCGGCGGTGTAGGCGAGCCGCCCATCGTCCAGAGCCAAGAGCTGGAAGTCTCCCCGGACGAGCCGTACGACGGTTAAAAATCAGCCGGCTTGTTTCCTTGTTTGGTGGCCTTAGACAGATGCAGCTAATCCTGACCCACGAGAACACCGATTTTGACGCCCTGGCCTCGCAGCTTGCGGCCTGGAAGCTCTATCACCATGCCCAACCGGTGTTGCCCCGCCGCCTCAACCGCAACGTGCGTGACTTTATCACCCTGTACACCGATGAGCTGCCTTTCGTCCACTACGAGGACCTGCCGCGCCGGATCGAGGTCGATCTGATCGTCCTGGTCGATACTCAGAACCTGGTCACCCCTAAAGGCATGAGCGGCGACACGGCGGTCCAGATCGTCGACCATCACCTCCTCACCCGTGAGCTGCCGCCCAACTGGACCTACTCCGGCGAGGAAGCGGGTGCCACTACCACCCTGTTGCTGGAAAAGCTCATCGCCGCCCGGCTGTCACTGACACCCATCGAAGCGACTTTGCTGGCGCTCGGTATCTATGAAGATACCGGCTCGCTGACTTATCCCACCACTACCGTCCGTGACCTGCGCTGCGCCACCTGGCTGCTGGAGCAGGGCGCCAATCTCACGGTCGTGAGCGATTTCCTGCACCATCCGCTCACCGCCCGGCAATTGGCCCTGTACGATGCGCTATTGTCCAGTGCCCAAGCGCTCGACTTTGCCGGGCACACTGTCGTCATCGCCTCGGCCCAAACCGATGGCCTGGTGGAAGAGATCTCGGCCTTGGCCCACACGATCCGCGACCTGTACGACCCGGCCGGACTCTTTTTGCTGGTCGGCCTGTCCGACTATGTGCAGTTGGTCGCCCGTTCGACCAGCGATGCCGTGGATGTTGGCCACATCGCCAAACACCTGGGCGGCGGCGGCCACTCGCGGGCTGCGTCCGCTCTCATCCGCGGCGCTACGTTGGACGAGACGCGCCGGCGCCTCGTCGAGCTCTTGGAACAGCACATTCACCCCAGTGTGACCGTCGCTCAGATCATGTCGCACGGTGTCCATACCTTGTCTCCGCAGACGACTGCCGACGAGGCAGCGCGAATCATGGTCAAATATGGCTTTGAGGGCTTTCCGGTGGTCGACGGCGGGCAGATCGTGGGCATCCTCTCCCGCCGCGAGATCGATCGCGCCATCCGCCTTAACCTGGGCAACATGCCGGTCAGCCATTACATGACCGCCGGGGATATCCATGTCACTCCGGCCGACTCGGTGGAGCGGTTGCAGCAAGCGATGACCCAGTTTGGCGTGGGCCAGGTGCCGGTAGTCAGCGACGGCCAGATCGTGGGTGTGGTCACCCGCACCGATCTGATCAAGCTGTGGAGCCGGCCGGCTCAGCCTGCGGCCCGCCACGGCGAGATCGCGGCCAAGATCGCAGCCGCCTTGCCCGGCCCGCTGCTGGATCTGTTAAAGCGGGCCAGCAGCCTGGCTCAGGAGATGGGGTATCCGCTCTACGTTGTCGGCGGCTTTGTCCGTGACCTGCTGCTCGGCACCCCCACCCTCGACATGGACTTGGTGGTCGAGGGCGACGCCGTCAAGCTGGCCAGGCGGCTGGCGAGGGATATCGGCGCCCCCTCCCGCAGTCATAAGCAGTTTGGCACGGCCAAGATCATCCTGTCCGGCCGTGAAGCCGAGTTCGGTATCCCATTCCTGGATTTTGCGACGGCTCGCTTGGAATTCTACGCCTACTCTGCCGCTCTGCCCGAGGTCGAGGGCGGCTCGATCAAGGCCGACCTGCACCGCCGTGACTTTACGATCAACACCCTGGCTATCCGCCTCGACTCGGGTCACTATGGCGAGCTGCTGGATTTTTACGGCGGCGAGCAGGACTTGAAGGAAAAGCTGGTCCGCGTCCTGCACAGCCTCAGCTTCATCGAGGACCCAACCCGCATACTGCGCGCTGCCCGCTTTGAGCAGCGCCTCGATTTTGCCATCGAAACTCGAACCGCCGAGCTGATCGACAACGCCTTGCCTATGCTGGCCCGCGTTTCGGGCGAGCGCATCCGGCACGAGCTGTACCTCATCCTGTGCGAGAAGGAGCCGGAGCGCGCGCTGTGCCGCCTGGACAGGCTGAATGTGCTGGGTCACATCCAGCCGCGCCTGGGCTGTGACGAGCAGCTCAAGGCGCTTTTCGCCCGCGCGCGGCAGACAATGGCCGGTGGGCTGTGGGACGTGCCGGCGGAAAACGGCCGCCCAACCCCCGGCCTGTACCTGGCTCTGTTGACCGCCCGCCTGCAGCGCCGTGACCTGGCGGCGCTGATCGACCGGCTTCACATCTTTCACGATGATCTAAAACTGCTTCGCCAGGCGGGCGACTTGCAGGACCGTGAGGCCGAGCTCGACCGGCCGGACCTGCCAAACCACGCCGTCTATGCCCTGCTCCGCCAGTTCAGCCCGGCAGCCGTGCTGGTCCGCTGGCTGTGCGCCGACTCGGAGCGGGTGCGCTCCCGGCTGTGGTGCTACGACAAAGAGCTGCGTCACATCCAGCCCGCCGTCGACGGTGCCTACCTGATGGGCCTCGGCCTCAAGCCGTCTCCCCTCTTCAGCCGCTTGCTCGACGCCGTCCGCGACGCCCACCTCGACGGCGAGATACACACCGTCGACGAGGAAAAAGCGCTCATCGCCCGGCTGCTCGATGAAAGAAAAAAGGAGAGCCAACTGTGAAACACCTGTGGTCGCCATGGCGGCTGGACTATTTGACCGCGCCCAAAACCGATGGCTGCATCTTTTGCCACGCCGCCGCTTCCTCGGCTGACCGCGATAACCTGGTGTTGCTCCGCGGCGAGCGCGCTTTCCTGATTCTAAATCGCTTTCCCTACAACAACGGCCACTTTATGGCTGTGCCCTATGCCCACGTTCCCAGCCTGGAAGACCTCGACGCGCCGGCTCTGACCGACATGATGCTGCTCCTCAACCGTGGTCTGGCTGCCCTGCGCCGATCGATGTGGCCTGACGGCTTTAACGTTGGGGCAAACCTCGGTCAGTGCGCCGGCGCGGGCGTTGCCGACCACGTCCACCTCCATGCCGTGCCTCGCTGGCACGGCGACACCAACTTTATGCCCGTCGTCGGCGATATGCGCGTCGTGCCTGCAACCTGGCTTCAGACCTACGACCTGCTCAAGGCCGCTCTGGATGCCCTGGTCGATCCCGAGGGACGAGGTGAAACGCATCCGTAAATCGCCCGCCCGGCTGGCGGCGCGCGGGACTGGAGCGCTGCGCCGTCTGTGGCAGCGGATGCCCTGGTACACCTCCGCCGATACCGTCGAAGGACGCAACCTCCACAACCTCTATCTCGAAACTATCTGGTTTGGCGTGCTCAGCGGCCTGGCCGGCACCTATGTCGCCGTCTTTGCCCTGCGCCTCGGCGCAACTACCGGCCAGGTAGGCTGGCTGACTGCACTGCCGGCGTTGGTCAACATCGTGTGGCTCATCCCTGCCGCCCGGCTGATCGAGCGCCAACGCCGGCCTATACCGATCATCCTTGTCTCTGGCGTGCTGCAAAGGGTCGGTTATCTGGCCATGGTCGTCGTGCCTTTTCTCCCTGCCGGCCAGATCTCGGCGCTGATCGTCCTCGGCGCCCTGATCGCGGTGCCAAGCGCGGTTATCAACATCGCCGTCACTGCCCTGATCCCCGAGCTGGTCTCGCCCGATCGCCGCGGATCGGCCGTCAGCGTCCGCTGGCTGCTCATGGCTGCTGCCGAGACGGCCGCGGCGCTGATCGGAGGCCAGCTTCTTGGGCTATTGCCTGTGCCGCTCAACTACCAGGTGGTCATCGGCGTCGGTACCGTTCTGTCACTGCTCAGCGTGCGCTATTTGCGCCGTATCCGGGTGCCAGATACGGCCCTGCGGAGTGCTGCTTCCTCTGCGCTAGCCCGTCGCGCCGTGCCCAAGGGTGAGGCCGGGCGGCCATCGCTGCGCCAGACCCTGGCCGGGGTTCTGGCCCAGCGTGGCTTTGTCCGGTTTACCGCCGCCGCTTTTGTCTTTTACTGGGGAATCTACCTGCCCGCTGCCCTGTGGTCGATCCTGCGTGTGCGCGAGCTTGGCGCCAGCGACGGCTGGATCGGCCTGATCGCCACGGTCAACAGCGCCAGCATCATCGTCGGCTATCTCTATTGGGGTAAGGTCGGCGCCAGGCGAGGTGACCGCTGGATGCTGATCGTCACGTCGGTCGGCGTGGTCCTCTATGCTTTCTTTACGGCGCTCGTGCCGTCGATCGAGTGGATGATCCCCATCGCCATCCTGGGCGGCGTGGCCTGGGCCGGCTGTAACTTGGCGCTGTTCAACCTCATGCTGGCCGTCTGCCCCTCTGATCGCCGTCCCACCTATATCGCTCTTCACACTGCGCTGATCAACGTCACCGCATTCGCCGGCCCGCTGCTCGGCGCGGGCATGGCCGATTGGATCGGCCTGCGCCCTGTCTTTGTCATTTCGGCGGCTCTGCGCTTGGCCGGCTTGCTTCTCTTCGTCTGGCTGCTGCGCAAGACAACAAACGCGCGCAAGTGACTGCTCTGTCACATGCGCGCCAAGAGTTCCTAAAACAGTCATAGAGCCTGTCGCCCTGAGCGTAGCGAAGGATCTCGTTCCCAACCTCAGCAGTGCTTTCCGGCATCGCAGGTCAGATGCTTCGGTCGATCCCTCAGCGTGACAGTTTTGTTGGGCGCTCCAAAGCCATGCCCGGTCCGGGCGGCTACGGTTTCTAGCCTGCGGCCTCCAATTTCCAACTCCTGGTTACTGCCAGGGCATCGATCACACCCCGCAGGCCGATGTAGCCATAGCTGGCTGCGTACAGCAGCAAAAAGGGCACCGCAAAATAGTTGCCCACGGCCAGGGCAATGCCGACCAGCGCCAGGCTATACGCCGCCAGCATCAGCTCCCCCACCGTGACCCACTCGAACGGCAGGGCATAGCGGTTGCCAATCCACCGGTCGCCTTGCTCCTCTACGCGAAACTTGGGCGTGCGGCGGAAGGGCAGGCTCCGCCCCGACAGCCCTCGGGCGATGGCCAGGCTGTTGGACAGGGCCAGGCCGGTCCCCAGCAAAGCCAGGACCGGCATGTAGGCCATGCGCCGCCTCCAATCGGGATAGAGGTGCCGCTGTGACAGGACATAGTTCAAGATCGGTCCCAGCGTCATCAGCCAAAAGATCGTCAGGTTAAAGGCCAACGGGATGCGGCCCAACAGCATCGGCAGCGTTAGAATCAGCAGCACGAGCGACATCGGATGGGCAAACCACACGCTGAGGTGGAGCAGCCCTTCCAGGCGGGCCTGCCAGGCGAGCGCCGGTGTCCGCCTCTTGCTGCTCATATCGCCCCCGGTCTGTCCCGTGGCAGTCTGAAATGAATCTGGCAGCCGGCCGTGCCATAGCGGGCTGGCCAGCTTGACCAGACATTGGGCAGCGCCGGTTGCCCAGCGTGCCTGCTGCCGCTTAAAGGCAGCCATCTGCGGCGGCAGCTCCGCCGGCGACTCCACTTCCGGGAGGTACAGCGCCTGCCAACCGGCCAACTGGGCGCGGAAGCTCAGATCTACATCTTCGGTCAGTGTGTCGCTCTGCCAGCCGCCTGCCCCTTCGATCGCTGCCCGCCGCCACACGCCGGCCGTGCCGTTGAAATTCACCAGCAGGCCGTTTCGGTTGCGGCCCATGTGCTCGACCACAAAATGCCCGTCGAGCGCCAGCGTCTGGGCGCGGGTCATGGCCGAATAGTCGGCGTTGAGGTGTCCCCACCGCGTCTGCACGAATGCCAGGCGCGGATTTGCGGCCAGGTGAGGCACCGTCTGTTTCAAAAAGCCGGCCGGGGGTACGAAATCGGCATCAAAGACGGCGATTAGCTCGCCGCGCGCCGTCTGCAGCCCGTTGGCCAGCGCGCCGGCCTTGAACCCGCTGCGGTTTTGCCGGTGCACCAGCTCGATCTCCAGCCCGCTTGTCTGCTGGCGGGCCACGCCCTCGGCGGTCAGGCGGGTCGTTTCGTCCGTCGAATCGTCCAGGACCTGCACTTGCAGCCGGTCACGCGGATAGTCCAGGCGGGCCACAGCGTCGATCAGCCGCTCCACCACATACATCTCGTTGTAGATGGGCAGTTGGACTGTTACCGCCGGCCAGGTCTCCGGCTCTGGGGCCGGGCTGACCGGTTGTCGCCGGCGATGCAGGTAAAGGGCGGCCAGTAACAACGCATTTGCGCCGTACAGGGCCACCAGCGCCACCGTGACGAGATAGATTACACTCAGAATTGACACAATCGCCTCATGCTCCCGGCAAGGCGCAAGTATACCACTCGTGATCGGACTTGGCAACTTGTCTTACACTGCTTGACACCCCGCCCACCTTGGCGTACAATGGCCCGGATATCTATAGTATGGGAGGTCTCGAGGGTGATCATCCGCCTACCGGTCGGCGACGCCGAGGCATTGGCCAGGTTTCTCCAAGAGTTGGTGTGCATTCCCAGTCCATCTACCCAGGAAGGTGCGCTGGCGGCTCGCGTCGCCGAAGAGATGCGGCGGGTGGGCTTTGCCGATGTCTGGACCAGCCGTATCGGCAGTGTCATCGGCCGCATCGGCCCCGGACACGGCCCCAATCTCCTCTTCGACGGCCACATGGACACGGTCGACGTGGGCGATCCGGCCCGCTGGTCCCATCCGCCTTACGGTGGCGTGATCGAGGACGGCGTCCTGTACGGGCGTGGCGCCTGCGACATGAAGGGCGGGCTGGCGGCCATGATTTACAGCGCCAAGGCGCTGCTCGACTCGGGTGTTGAGCTTGGCGGTGACCTGTATGTTGCTGCCGTTGTGCAGGAAGAGCCGTGCGAGGGGCTGGCTGTGCGCGTCCTGGTCGAGGAAGAAGGGCTTCGCCCCGATTTTGTGCTGCTGGGCGAACCGACAAACCTCCAGATCAGCCGCGGCCAGCGCGGCCGGATCGAAATACAGGTCGATATTCAGGGTCGGGCAGCTCATGCTTCCTCGCCGGCGCTGGGCGAGAACGCCATCCACAATGCCGCGCGGCTCATCTTTGGCATCGAGCTGCTGGCTTCCCGCTTGGCTACCGACTCTTTTCTGGGCCAGGGCACAGTGGCGGTCACCTACATCAACAGCTTCGGTGCCAGCCGAAACGCCGTGCCCGATGCCTGTTCCTTGTGCATCGATCGCCGGCTGACGCTTGGCGAGACTGAGCGAAAAGCCCTGGCCGAGATCCAGAATATCATCGCCACTGAAGAGATCAACGCCCAGGTAGAAGTAGCCGAATACAAGGGCGCCAGCTACACCGGCTACAGTCGCCAGATCAAAGAGGCTTTCCCGGCGTGGGTCATCCCGGAGGATCACCCCCTGGTGCAGGCCGCCGTCCGCAGCGTCCGGGAGACGCTCGGCTATCGGCCTCGCCTGGGCTACTGGGCCTTTTCCACCGACGGTGCCTACACGGCCGGCCTGGCCGACATCCCCACCATCGGTTTTGGCCCCGGCGAAGAACGCTACGCCCACACCGTGGACGATCAGGTCCGCCTCAACGACGTTGTAGACGCCGCCCGCGTCTATGCCCGCCTGGCGATTGACCTGCTTGGCAAACGCTAGTGTTTCGACCGGCGAGAGCGCCGAGACGGGCGTGTCTCCTGTGCTCTCGCCGGTTCACAACACCAAAAGGAGATCGTGACAATTGATCGTTGATATTCAACAACGTGTGCAGGCCGCGCGCGAGGACATTATTCGCTTCATGCGTGACATCTGTGCGATCCCTTCGATGAATTCACAGATCGGCCCGGTGGGCGAGCGCATTCAAGCAGAAATGCGCAAGCTCGGCTACGACGAGGTGCGCTTTGACAAGATGGGAAACACCATCGGGCGGATCGGGGACGGGCCCCGAGTGATCGTCTACGACTCGCACATCGACACGGTCGGCATCGGCGACCCCAACGAATGGGCCTGGGACCCGTTCGTGGGCAAGGTGGAAGACGGCCGGCTCTATGCGCGCGGTGCGTGCGATGAAAAAGGCAGCACTCCCGGCATGGTCCATGGCCTGGCAATCGCCCGCGACCTGGGTCTGCTCGACGGCTACACGGTCTATTACTTTGGCAACATGGAAGAGTGGTGCGACGGCATTGGGCCCAACGCCTTTGTGGAGGCCGATCCGCAAGTGCGGCCCGATTTCGTCGTCATCGGCGAGCCGACCCGGATGCAGGTCTATCGCGGACACAAAGGCCGCATCGAGCTGAAAATCACGGCAACCGGCCGATCGGCCCACGCGGCCACCCACTATCTGGGCGACAATGCCGTGTATAAAATGATGGTGGTGATCCTGGAAATACGCGAGCTGGATCGCCGCATGCGCTTTGGCCTCGGCAAGCATCCGCTGCTGGGACACGCCTCGGTCGCCGTGACTGATGTTTCGGCGCGCACGGCTTCGCTCAACGCCGTGCCCGATCAGTTTGCCATCTACCTTGACCGGCGCATCACGTTGAGCGAAACGCACGACGATGTGGTCGCCCAGATCAGGGGCCTCATCGCCGATTACATGCAGCACGAGATCGTGGTCGAAGAGCTGCTGTACGATACTCCCTCGTACACCGGTTTCGTCTGGCCGGTGACCAAGTATTTCCCGGCCTGGGCGCTGGAAGATACGCACCCCCTGGTGCAGGCAGGGCAACAGACGGTGGAGGAGCTGTGGGGCGAGGCGCGGCCGCTGGGCACGTGGGATTTCTCCACCAACGGCACGTACTGGGCGGGCAAGGCGCAGATTCCGGCGATTGGCTTTGGGCCGGGCGATGAGGTCACGGCGCACACAATGAACGAGAATGTGCCGCTGGACGACGTGGTGCGCGCCGCGGAATGGTACGCCTGGCTGCCCCATGTCCTCGTGGCAAGAGGTCATCAATAGTTAACGAATATCTTATCTCAAGGAGGAGATGCCCATGCGTAGTTTCACTGGTCGTGATATTCTTTCACTCAAGGATTTTGAGCGGAACGAGTTTCTTCACCTCTTTGATCTGGCCAAAGAGCTGGAGCCAATTGCGCGCAGCCGCCGCAACAGCGATTTGCTCAGAGAAAAGACGCTGGTGACGGCGTTCTACCAGCCCTCCACCCGCACGCGCCTGGCGCACGAGGCGGCCATGCACCGCCTGGGTGGGCACGTGACCGGTTTTTCGGACGTCAAGATGACGCGCGCCGGCGACTTTTACCAGGAATCTATCAAAGACACCGTCAAGATGCTGGAATTCTATGGCGATGTGATTGTGATGCGCCACTTTCAGCAGGGCGCGCCGCACGAGGCCGCCAAGTGGGCCTCTGTCCCGGTCATCAACGGTGGCGACGGCTGGGGCGAGCACCCCACCCAAATCCTGTCCGACCTGTACACCGTGCTGCAGGACAAGGGCCGCATCGACGGCCTCAACTGGCTGGCGGTGGGCGACATGCGCATGCGCACGATGCACTCGCTGGGCTATGCACTGACCCAGTTCGATTGCCCCATTACCTTTGTCTCGCCGCCAGACATGTCGCTGCCCGGCGAATTCAAGTCCGAGCTTAAGCAGTACAGCCTGGATTTTTCCGAGGCCGAGCATGTAGAGCAGGTCATTCACAAGGCCGATGTGATCCTGGTGGAGCCGGTGGTGCAGGCCGACTATACCAAGTCACGCGATGAGCGCAGGGGCGATGCCGGCTCGACCCCGGCCAACTACAAGATCACGCGCGAGCTGCTGGAAGCCAAGGGCAAGCCGGGCGTTATCATCCTGCACTCGCTGCCGCGCATGGACGAGATTCCGACCGACGTTGATATTACGCGTTGGTCGCGCTACTGGCAAGAAGCGTTCTATGGCGTGGTGGTGCGGATGGCGCTGCTGGCTTCTGTGCTGGGCGCGATGGAATAGAAAGGAGATTGTCATGCAGACCTATCTACACGGCCGCGATTTGATCGGCGACCTCGATTTTAGCAAAGAAGAAGTCGAAACCGTCATGGACGTCGCCTTTGACCTCAAGCGCAAGCGCGCGTTGAACGAGCCGCACCCCTATCTGCGCGACAAGGTTCTGGCCATGCTGTTCTTTTTCAGCAGCACGCGCACGCGCGGTTCGTTCGAAGCCGGCATGGCCCAACTGGGCGGGCACGCCGCGTTTATCGAAAGCAAGACCACCCAGATCGCGCACGGCGACACGCCCAAGGAGATCGGTGAGATCTATGGCCGCTACTTTGACGGCATTGCCATCCGCCACTGCGATTGGGCCGTCGGCAACGACTATGTGAATGCTGTGGCCCAGGCCTCGCGCGTGCCGGTGCTCAACATGCAATGCGACATCTATCACCCCTTCCAATGCCTGGCCGACCTGATGACGATTATGGAAAAGAAGGGACGCGACCTGCGCCGCAAAAAGATGGTGGTGTCGTGGGCCTATGCGGCTTCCTATCAGAAACCGCTGTCTGTGCCGCAATCGCTCATCCTGCAAATGCCCCGCTTCGGCCTTGACGTGGTACTGGCCCATCCGCCCGAGTTCAAGCTGATGCCCGACATCATGGATCAGGCCCGAGAGCAAGCCAGAAAATTCGGCGCCGGCTTTGAGGTCATCAGCGACCCCGACGGCATGGACAAAGCATTCCGGGACGCCGACGTGATCTATGCCAAGTCGTGGGGCCCTCTGGTGCACACGGCCGATCCCGACGAAAGCGCCAGGCTCATCAAAAAGTATGCGCATTGGATCACCGACGAGCGCAAGATGGCGCTGGCCAAGCCGGATGCGATCTATATGCACCCGCTGCCGGCCGACCGCAACATCGAAGTGACCGACGGCGTGCTGGACGGCCCCAACTCGGCCGCGTACGATGAGGCCGAGAACCGCCTGCACGCGCAAAAGGCGGTCATGGCCCTGACGATGTAGAGGAGTCAATATGAAAATCGTCAAACCGCCGTCGACCGCTCTCTACCCCGTCCCGGTTGTCCTGGTAAGCTGCGGCATCGACCGGCCCAACCTGATCACCCTGGCCTGGGCCGGCGTCGCCTGCTCCGAGCCGCCGGTCATCGGCATCGGCGTCCGGCCCGGCCGCTTCTCGCACCACTTGATCGATGAGGTCGGCGAGTTCGTGGTCAACATCCCCCGCGCTGACCAGGTGGGCATCGTTGACTATTGCGGTAACGCGTCGGGGCGCGACGTCGACAAGTGGGCTGCCTGTGGCCTGACGCCCGCCCTGGCCAGTCAGGTCCGCGTCCCCCTCGTCGCCGAGTGCCCCGTTGCCCTGGAATGCCGGGTCATTCACCGCCTGTCGCTGGGCAGCCACGATCTCTTTCTCGGCCAGATAGTCGCCGTCCAGACCGACGAGGACCTGCTGACCGCCGAAGGCCGGCTGGACTATGGCCGGGCTCAGCCGCTGACCTACGTCGGCGGCAACTACTGGCAGATGGGCGGACCGGTGGGCCACCATGGCGACTGGCGCCCGGTCAAGGGGACAAAGTAGTGATCGGCGACGGGGTAGACAGCCTTCTCCAACACGACCTGGAGGTCGCAGCCGGCATCCAGCAAAGCTTTCTGCCCGAGCGGTTGCCCAGCCTGCCTGGAGCCGAGCTCGCTGCGTCGATGCGTCCTGCCCGCGATGTGGGGGGGGACTTTTACGACGCCATCCCCCTGCCCGGCGGCCGGTTGGGCCTGCTGATCGCCGATGTGGCGGGCAAGGGCATACCCGCCGCGCTCTACATGGCCCTGGCCCGCACCCTGTTGCGGACCCATTCGCTCAGCGCCCAGCCGCGCTACTTGACCGACGCTCTGGAGAGCGCTCAGGTCCGGCGCTTGATGCGCAGCGGCTCGCTGGGCGCACTGGCTGCCCTTGGTGCCGTCCGCCAGACCAATGACTATCTGCTTACTCATCACCGCGAGCCGGTGATGTTTCTGACCCTGTTCTACGCCGTCTATGAGCCGCAGAGCCGGCTGTTGACCTATGTCAACGCCGGCCACAACCCGCCGCTCTTGCACCACACCCCTTCGGGCCGGCAGGAGTGGCTGGCGCCTACCGACGTAGCCATCGGCCTGATGCCCGGCCGCCTGTTCGAATCGCAAGAGCGCTGTTTAGATCCCGGCGATACGCTGGTGCTCTACACCGACGGCGTCACCGAAGCGTTGAACCCTGAAATGGAGCTGTTCGACACCAAGCGCCTGGCCGCTGCGGTTCGGGATCTGGCTGACCGCCCGGCCGGGGAAATCCTGGCCGGCATCGCCGGCCACGTGGCGGACTTTTGCGCCGGCGCCCCCCAGGCCGACGATCTGACCTTGGCAATACTCAAGGTGCAGCCATAACCCTGTCATCTGTAAATGACAAAAGCCACCTGTCAGTGCGACAGGTGGCTTTGTTGTTGGTTGCCTAATCTGGCGTTACTCGGGTTTGCCGGTCTCGCCAGCAGCGGGACGCTTGCGGAAGCGGTAGGTGATCCTCCCCCGTGTGAGATCATAGGGCGAAAGCTCGACCATGACCCTGTCACCCATCAACACGCGGATGTAATACTTGCGCATTTTCCCCGATAGGTAGGCCAAAACTTCGTGGTCATTGTCCAGCCGTATCTTGAACTGGGTGCTGGGCAGGCATTCCACGATCGTGCCCTGTAATTCTATTTTGTCTTTACTTTCCTTAGCCAAAAAACGGCTCCTTTCCAGAACGCAAACCTACTGCTGCCTTGCCTCACGCTGTCGCTGCCGGCGTCGGGCGCGGCGGATGGCGCGCTGCTTTTTCATGCGCCTCATTTCGCTGGGCCCGATGTACCACCGCTTGCGCCGGGCATCGCTCAGGATCCTCTCTTGCATGACCTCCTTGCGGAAGCGCTTGAGCAAACCATCCTGCGTTTCACCATCACGCAGAGTTACTGTTGCCAACCGGGTTCACCTCCCTCCCGTCGTCCGTTCTTCCCCTATTGCCCTCGGCTCGAGGGTTGCCCTTGGCCGAGGGTGCGGACAGACACAAAAAAAACCGGCCTGCCCGCTCATCGCGTGTGGCGGCAGCCGGTGGCACGACTGACTGTTTCCCTCAGCCTCGACGCTCGATCCTACATCTTGGCCCGAACATCGGCAGGCATTCCTCAGTCCATACGATAGTCGCTCTCCTCAACCGGATGACCTGACTACTAGCCGGATCACGTCTGCCACACACGACACACAACAGGCCTCCATATTATAGCAGATTCTGTTCAGGCCGTCAATAAAAGATGGAAGGATGGAGGTTGAGGGCTATTCGCTGCCGGTCAGGTAGGCTACCGTCACGCCCTCGTCCCCTTCGCCCCGCTCACCGGGACGATGGGAACGAACGAGCGGATGGCGATCCAACTGTTGGCGCACCGCTCGCCGCAGCATGCCGGTGCCTTTGCCGTGGATGATCCGCACAAACGGCAGGGTGGCCAGAAAGGCATCGTCCAGGTACTTGTCCAACTGCTCGGCCACTTCCTCCACCCGCATTCCGCGTAGATCCAGCTCGACGCCCGGCGATGGATGAAACCCCTGCCGCCCTTCCGCCGGCTCCAGGTCGGCCGGTTTTGGCTGGCTGCGGCGTTCCAGCGAGTCGAGCTTAACCCGCACGCGAAAGCTGCCGACCTGCACTTCAGCGCTGTCATCGGCCGTGGTAATGACTTGGCCGGTGGTCTGCAGGCCGCTGACCCACACCGTATCGCCGGGGATGATTTCTCCACCGATCGACATCTCTTCTTCAGGCAGTGGGGCGGGAGGCGCGACGAGCTTTTCCTTTTCTGCCAGGCGCGCCCTGGCCTCGGCCAGCCACTCCTTCGCCCGATCGGGCGAGGATAGACCTTGGCGCAGGTCCCCGCCAAGAGACGCCTGCCCGGTCCGCAATGACTCGATCTCCTGGCGTATCGTCCCCAGCTCGTGGCGTGCCTGACTGCGGGCCTCGCTGAGAATCGCCAGGCGCTCACTTTCGATGGCCGCCAGCCTGGCCGCCAGCCGCCGCTCGTGCTCTGCCACACGGCGCTGGGCCAGCACCGCATCGTCTCGGGCGGCTGCCGCTTGCCGCTGCGCCTTTTCGATCTCGGTCAGCAGCGTCTCGGTCTCCATCTCCTGGGGCGAGACAAGGTCCCGCGCCGCCTGGACGACAGCCGGCGATAACCCCAGCCGCTCGGCGATGGCAAAGGCGTTGCTGCGCCCGGGCAGTCCTACCTGTAGCTTGTAGGTGGGCGACAGCGTCTCCATGTCGAACTCCATCGCGGCATTCTCCACGCCCGGAGTCATCTGGGCATATGCCTTTAACTCGGAATAGTGCGTGGCGACCAGCGTAGTGATCCGCCGCGCCAGGATGTGCGACAGGATAGCCCGGGCCAGGGCCGAGCCCTCTACCGGGTCTGTGCCGGCGCCCAGTTCATCCAGCAGTACCAGGCTCCGTTCATCGGCCCTATCCAGGATCTGGACGATATTCGTCAGGTGGGATGAAAAAGTGGACAGCGATTGCTCGATCGACTGCTCATCGCCGATGTCGGCGTAGATGCCCTCAAAGACCGACAGGGCCGAGCCGTCGCCGGCGGGCAGGTGCAGGCCCGCTTGGGCCATGGCCGCCATCAACCCGACTGTCTTGAGAGACACAGTCTTGCCGCCGGTGTTAGGCCCCGTCAGGACCAGGACAAAGTACCGATCGCTCATGTGCACGTCGATCGGTACCACCTTCTCCGGATCGATCAGCGGGTGCCGGGCCTGCCACAGGCGTAGCGTCGAACCGGGATGGCGAACCGGCGGTCGCGAGTCGGAGGCCTGCGGCGTGGGCTGCAAGTTGGTGTCTTGCGCCTTCCGGCCCTGGGTCTCTGTCTTGTCGCTTGCGGCGCCCATCTTGACTACCTGTGGCTCGGTGGCGTCGATCGCGTTGGCATAGTGGGCCTTGGCAAAGGCCAGGTCGAGCCGGGCCAGGGCCTCCACCGTCCAGGCCAGCTCTTCGGCCAGGCTGGCTACCAGCCCTGACAGGGCAGCCAGGATGCGCTCGATCTCCTTTGCCTCCTCCAGTTGCAGTTCGCGCCACTGATTGCCCATCTCCACGAGCGCCAGAGGCTCGATGAACAGGGTCGCACCGCTGGCCGACGTATCGTGGACGATGCCTCGGATGCGTCCTTTGAATTCGGCCTTGATCGGGATCACATAGCGGCCGCTCCGTTGCGTGATCAGCGCCTCTTGCAGCAAAAGGCTGTTATTCGGGTCGGCGGTGATCCGGTTGAGCCTCTCCAGTAGCCGGTCGTGGACGGTGCGCATCTCCCGGCGGATATGGGCCAGTTTGTCACTGGCGCGGTCCAGCACTTCCCCCCGATCGCTGATGCAGCGCCCAATCTCGTCACTCAGCCCTTCGCATGTCTCGATCCGGCTGGCGATGTCGAATAGGAGCGGCAGGCGGTCGTGAAGCCGGGCCAGGGTACGCTGCACGCGCTGCCCGGTCAGCAGTGTGCTTTGGATGTCCAATAGGTCGGGCGGCATGAGGATAGCGCCCCGCTTGGCATTCTGCGCCAGCGGCTGGATGTCGTGCGAGCCGCCCAGCGATACGCCCCCCTGTGTATCGAGCAGGTAACGGGCCTCGCGGGTTTCTTGCAGCCGCTGCTCGACCTCGGCGAGGACGGGTGAGGGCTGCAATGCCAGGGCCATCTCGTGACCGGCAGAAAAGGTTGTATGCTGTGCCAGGCGTTTCAAAACGCTGGGAAATTCGAGGGTGTCGAGGTGTTTTTTGTCCATCCAGGTGCGTTAGAGAAGCTGGAACCCGGCAAAGATCGAGGGCAGCTTGCCTTTGGGCATCCATGGCCTGAGCGTAGCCAGCATGATCGGCCAAACGTCGCTAAAGATTGGCACCAACGAGGAGCTGCGCATATAGCCGAGAATGTTTCCTCGGAACGCGTCGCTGCCAACGCCTGTTGTATTCATGGCAAAAACCAGACCCGCCAGCACCACGCTGATCCAGGTCGCTGCCAGCACAAAACCGATAACTAACCCGCCGAGTTGGTCGATCTGCCGTATGGCAGGCAGCTCGGTGTCTTTAAAGGCGCGGGCAACTATAAAGTTGACGATGGTCGTGGCCAGGATCAAGATGATCAAAAAGGCAGACAATTCGGCGGCGCCTTGGATCAGCCCTCCCCCGCTCAGATAAACTATCCACTTGCCTACCTGCACGTAAAAGCTCATTGCCAGCACCACGGCCAGGTATAGCACCAACAGGTTGAGGGCCATGCGCACCAGGCCGTGGATGAATCCCCAAACCACACCCGCGATAAGGGCAAAGGCGATCAAAACGTCGAACGGATTCAGCCAGGATGGCATACTCCCCCCTTACTCTCGCCGGATCTCCGCTATTGATCCTGGTTCGGCATTCGGTGATGGAGCTCGAGAACTCGCTCGATGCGTGCGATCAACTCCCGGCGCGGCAGCCGGGATTTGACGATGAAATCCTGCAAGTCTGTGCGGGCCCGCCACATGACCTGGTCAAAAGGTGAATCGAGAGCTGTCAGGGCAATGACAGGGATATCGTGGATGCTAGGGTCTCTTTTCTTGTGCAGCAGAACGTCTGCGCCGTCTACCTCAGGCATCATCAGATCGAGCAGGATCAGGTCAGGTTGTTCGCGACGCATCGCCTCCAACCCCTCACGCCCGCCCAGCGCCCCGAGCACCTCGTAGCCGGCCTTGCTCAGGATCAGCTTGAGGTAGTCTATCATATCCGAATCGTCTTCGATGCACAGGATCTTGGCCTTGGTCACCCCCGGCTCTCCTTGCGTTGCGGCAATCATGGCTTCAGTCCGGTCGGCCCGGCGCTCCGGTAAGCGCCCGTTCGATAGAGCTCAGCAATTGTTTGCGCATGAACGGCTTGGTGATATAGTCCTCGATCTCCGTCCGGTGTTTCCACATGATCTGGTCAAAGGGCGAGCTCATCGCCGTGACGGCAATGACCGGGATGTGCTGAATGGTAGGGTCTTCTTTTTTCCGGAGCAGGACTTCGGCGCCGCCTACCTGGGGCAGCATCAGATCCAGCAGTACAAGGTCGGGTCGCTCACGGCGCATGGCGTCCAGACCTTCCTGGCCGTCTTTGGCGCCGATGAAGGTATATCCGGCTGATTCCAGGATCAGTCGCAGTAGGTCGAGCATCCCGGCCTCGTCTTCAACGCACAGAATCTTGAGCCTGGTATCTGCGCTTTCCTCAGTCACAATCTCTTCTCCCTGAAATACTCCAACCCCGGCAGGATCCATTCCGCGCCGATGGCCGACAGTACCTATTGTAGCAGAATCGACCCTGGAAGTCAAACGACAGACTGCCGCTCCTGCTCCTTTGATTCGCCCGGCCACAGCCATGGCCAGGCCTCAATCTGGCGCTGGGCCAGCTCGAGCCGCAGTCGCTCGATCTCGGCTAGGCTGCTCCCCTCGTCGCCCAGTGTTTTCAGGTGCTGCTTGTCAAAGGCCAATCGTGTGGCGGTGTGGAAATAGCGCCCCACTGCCCGGGCGCCTATTCGTCCGCCTTGGCGCCGCGCCCGCCAATGAACCTGCCAGCGATTTCTGGCCGAGCGCAGCAGGTCGAATTCTTGTGGGCTCAATGCCCCCTGGCGTACCTCTTCGTCCAATCCACGTTCGATCCAGCCTTGCTCGGTGCGCAGGTCCAGCGCGATCACAACGCCCAATGCTACCACGCCGGTCCAGTCCACGAGCGCGCTAAAGGCCAAAGACAGAAATACCGTCTGCACAACCATGGTCGCTCCCAAGTTGTGCAGGCTGTGCATCACGACGGCCAGCGTCCCCCCGATCGCCAACACCAATAACTGCCGCTTGCGGCTCCGGATCATCCGCGTATAACCGACGCTTGCCCCAAGAAGTCCTGTCCACAAGGCATGGTTGAACCCAAAGACTATGGTCCGCAAAAAGACGTTGATCAGCCCTGCGCCCAGCCCATGCTCGCTCATGATCGGGACAAAATAGGCGACAATGTCCTCGGTCATGGCAAAGCCAAAGCCGATCATCGCCCCAAAGACGATGCCGTCCAGTATGCCGTCGAACGCCTTGGGAATAACCAGGAGCAGGAAAAGGAGGGCGATGCCCTTGGCGCTTTCTTCGATGAGCGGAGCGCCCACGCTGGCGCTCAACAGCCGGCCCAGCAGGCTCTCTGCCCCCAGGGCCGACATCGGGATGGCAAAGGCGACCTCGAGGATGATCGACAGGATCGCGGCCGGCCCGGCTCCCCACAAAAAGGCCACCGCCAGCAGCCCGACCGGCTCCTTTTCGTAGCGGTCGACCCACCACAACAGCAGCACGTACGCTGCTGTCGGGATCAGCGCTCCCAGGATCGCTGCTACTGCGATGACCATTGGCCGACCGGCCTCCTGTGTCTCAAAAGTGACAGATCCATTATATCACAAAGCGCCGGGTTTCACAATCAGCGCATAGAACACCGGCATGAACACGAGCCGCTCTCCGGCCTCGACGGCGGCCCGGTCGGCGGCTTGGAGCCGGGCCAGCTCGTCCGGCGGCACGATGCCGGCCAGCGACCGCATCCACAGCCCCCACTCGCGGTCGAGTTCGGCGCGCAGCGTGCTCAAGTCCCACAGGCCGGGGATGATTCCTATCTCGATCTGCGGAGTACCGCTCCCGAGGCGGTGGCCGGCGGAGAACAGCGCCCTCAGCTTGCGCCCCAGCAGCGGATCGGCTCCTTCACTGCGGAGCGCCTCGGCCTGCCAGCGGCCGATCGGCAGGTCGGGGTAGTCGATCCGTCCGCCATAGTCCGGCTCGGCGCAGACCAGGACCGCCCCCCCTGGCCTGGTCACGCGCATCATCTCCTCCGCTGCCCGCCTTGGATCCCGGCACCACAGCAGGACAAAATGGCAGGCGGTCACGTCGAACCAGCCGTCGGGGAAGGGCAGCTCGTGGGCGTCGCCCTGCCGGTACTCGGCGCGGCCGCCGCGCTGCCGGGCAAAAGCCACCATGGCCGGATCGATATCCAGCCCGATCACCTCGCCCTCTGTCGACGCGGCCAGCTCTTCGGTCACCACCCCCGTGCCGCTGCCCATGTCGAGCACCCGCCTGGCTCGCAGCAGGTTGGCCCGCCGGTAGAGGTACTGCCGCGTGGCCCGCGTCCAGTCCGCCTGCCGGCTGAACTGCGCGTCCCACTCCTCAAGCGTCATCTCGGTCGCCATGACTTCCTCCGTCCTTCGTATCCAGTATACCATAACCTGCCGCTTGCCGCCCAATCCAGACAACCCGCCAACTTGTCCAATCGCCGCCAGGCATGGTAAAATCAGAGTGTGGAATCCAATCCAAAATCCAAAATCCAAAATTGTCATCCTGAGCAGGGCGAGGGGCCAAAATTGCTTGACGGTTACGCCGATGACACCCGCCTCAACGTCCGCTATCGCACCCACGCCCTCTACACCGTCGATCCGGTCGATTTCGGCCAATGGACGCTGGGACGGCTGGCCTGGCGCGGTGACGAAAGGGTCCTGGACGTGGGCTGCGGGCCGGGCGACCTGCTGCGGGAGATGGCCCGCCAGCGTCCGGGATGGTGGGCGCTGGTCGGTTTTGACCTGTCGCCGGGCATGGCTCGCCGCGCTGCCGAGCAGGCCGAAGGTCTGCCCGTCCATTTTTTCGTCGGCGATGCCCAGGCATTGCCCTTTCCAGAGGCCTCTTTTGATGTGGTCATGGCCCGCCACATGCTTTACCATGTGCCCGACATTGACCGGGCCGTGGCCGAAGCTGCCCGCGTCCTCCGCCCCGGCGGCAGATTCCTGGCCACCACCAACGGCGTCCGCACCATGCCCGAATACCAGGCCTACCTGGAGCGGGCGGCAGCCTGCTTTCCCGGCCTCATCAACGCCGAGCCTGTGTCCGACCGCTTCTCTCTGGAAAGCGCCCCAGCATTCCTGGCGTCCCATTTTGGCTGCGTCGAGACCCACACTCTGCTCGGCACCCTGCGCTTTCCCACCGCCCAGCCGTTCGTCGACTATGCGGACAGCGCCCGAACGCTCACGATGCGCCCCGGCCACACCGGCGCCGAGTGGCAGGCAGCCCTCGACCTGATCCGCGCCGAGGCCGAGGCGTACATTGCCTGCCACGGCCACCTGGACGTGACCAAGATAGCCGGCGCCCTGGTTGCGGTCAAGGAGGGCTGACCGGTGGCCCGTTGGCTGTCGGCTCATCGCGAGAGTCTCCTTCTGGCCTTGATCCTCGCCGTCGCCGCCGGGCTGCGCCTCTACGGCCTGGACTGGGACGGCGGTCAGTGGCTTCATCCCGACGAGCGGCAGATCTATTTTGTCACCTTGGGGCTGGACTGGCCCGGCAGCCTCGGTGAGGCCCTGAGCCCGGCCAGCCCGCTCAACCCCAAGTTTTTCGCCTACGGATCGCTCCCTTTCTACCTGCTCCGGCTGGTCGTTGGGCTCGTGTCCCTGGTCTGGCCGGCCGTCCGCGATCCGGATAACCTGCACCTCGCTGCCCGCTGTCTGTCGGCCCTGGTCGACCTGGGCACCGTCTGCCTCACCTACCGTCTGGCCCGCACCCTGTGGCCAACCGCCGGCCCCGGCTCAGAGCCGCACTCGCCGCGCTCAAGTTCCGCGAGCATCGGATTATTGGCTGCCGCCCTGGTCGGCGTGGCCGTCCTGCACATCCAGATCGCCCACTTTTACACTGCCGACACCCTGCTCACCTTCTTTGTCATGCTCACCCTGAACCTGGTTGCCGGCGTGGCCCGCGCTCCCGGTCCGCGCCGCAGCGCTGCCCTGGGCGTCGCGCTGGGCCTGGCCCTGGCTACCAAGCTGGCCGCCGCGCCGCTCATCCTGCCGGTTCTGGCTGCGTTCATGGGTTATCGAGCCGTCGGCGTACAACCCTCGACCGGTGGGGACGGGGGTCAAAAGCCGGCATCACGGCTCAAGTATCTGGTGCTCGCCCTGGCCTGTGCCGGAGCAGTCTTTATCATTGCCCAGCCTTATACCCTGATCGACTGGCAGGCATTTTGGACGCAGGCTGCCCGCGAATCGCAGATCGCCTGGGGTCGGCTGGACGCGCCCTACACCCGGCAGTACGCCGGCGCATTGCCTTACCTCTACTCCATCCGCCAGATCGCGCTGTGGGGGCTCGGCCTGCCGTTGGGCCTGGCTGCCTGGATTGCCCTGGCAGTGGCGTTCGTCCGCTGGCTGCGCCATGGCGCCTGGCCCGATACGCTGCTCCTGGCCTGGGCCGGCCCCTACCTGGCCATTTCCGGCATTCTTTACGCCAAATACCTGCGCTACATGCTGCCGCTGATCCCGATCTTGTGCCTCCTGGCCGCCCACCTTTACTATGATCTGAAGCAGCGTGCCCGCGCAGCCGATGCACATCCCCGTCACCTGCAGGGCCGCCTGAGGCTGGGGACGAGGCAGCGCTTGTTGGCCATCGGCTGTTGGGCAGTCGTGATCGCCTCGCTCTGCTATGCTGTTGCCTTTGTCACTACCTACGCATCTCCTCACTCTTGGCTGGCCGCCTCAGACTGGATCTACCGCCATATCCCCGCCGGCAGCACCCTGGCCGTGGAGGGCTGGGACACAGCGTTGCCGCTGCCACTAGACATAAATAGCCGATCATACCGGGTGGATAGCTACAAGATGCATACCTTGCCCTTGTACGACGAACCGGACGATGAGGCCAAGTGGGCGGCGATAGCCGGCGACCTGGCCGCCACTGACTATGTGATTGTTGCCAGCCGGCGCCTGTACGGCTCGATCCCACGCCGGCCCGATCGCTACCCGGTCACAACCCGCTATTACGATCTGCTGCTGGCCGGCGATCTGGGCTTCGAGCTGGTCGGCGAGTTCACCCGCGGTCCGGCTTGGCTCAACCCGCGCGTGCAGCCTTTGCCCGGCGCCACCGCCGGCTTGGCCATCCCCGACGAAAGCTTTGTCGTCTATGACCACCCGCGGGCGCTGATCTTTCGCAACGCCGAGCGTCTGTCGCCTGCTGAGCTCCTGCGACGACTGGCGCCCTAGTCCGAGCTTGTACCCTGGCGGCAGTCCCGGCCCACGGGGCCGGGACCTTCCCGACCCTTTGGACTGGAACCTTCCCGGCCCGCTGGGCTGGAACCTTTGCCATCCCTGCCAAACGGTGATATAATCGGTCGCCTGAGAGGAATCCCTTGAAAAAAGCGCGCATCTGGATCGGCATCGTCATCAGCATCATCGCCCTGGCCATCGCCTTCCGCAAGATCGACCTGAGCCAAGTCTGGGCGGCGATAACCAGGGTCAACTACTGGTTTTTGGCCGCTTCCCTGCTGCCGTTGCTCCTCTTTGTCGTCCTGCGCGCCTACCGCTGGCGGCTCCTTTTTTATCCCAAACAGGACCTGCGCATCCGCAACCTCCTGGCGGTCATCAACATCGGCTACCTGCTGAGCAACATCTTGCCTGCCCGCCTGGGCGACGTCGCCCGCGCCTACCTGATCGGCGACACCGAAGAGGTCAGCCGGACGGTCGCATTTTCGACCATCATGGCCGAACGGGTGCTCGATGCCCTGTTCGCCGTCGCCGGGTTTTTCATCGTCCTGCCCTTTGCGCCCGTCCCCGACTCGATGATCCGCTCCGGCCTGATCGTGGGCGCGGCGGTGCTGGCCGCTCTAATCCTCTTTGTCGTGCTCGTGCGGCGGCGGGAGTGGACCCTCCGCCTGCTGGATCGTATCCTCCGGGCGCTGCACTGGCCTGACGCCGAGGCGATGACCCTCTTTTGGGGTCGCCTGGCCGAGCGGACCCATCTGCGCTTTCTGGCCCGACTGCCGTGGGTCGATCGTCCGCGGCTGGCCAGTGTTGCCGGTTCCTTGATCGACGGCCTGAGCGGCATCACCACCTTGCGCCTGGGACCGGTCCTGCTCCTCTGGTCGGCGATCATCTGGGCCGACATCGCCGTCTACTACTGGATCGTCCTGCTCGCCTTTGACCAGACTCAGCCCTTTGTCGCCGGTCTGGCCGTTTCGTCGGTGACCGCGCTGGGCATGACCGTCCCCTCATCGCCCGGCTACATCGGCGTCTTTGAGGGTCTAGCCCGCGCGACGATGGAGGGCCTCTTTGGCATGGGGAAGGAGACGGCCCTGGGTTACGCCCTCGTTGCCCACGCGATCGTCTATGTCGCCCTCACCCTGTTGGGACTGGCCGGCATGGCCCAGCAGAACCTCACCTACTCGGAAATCCAAAAGCGAATATCCACGGAGGATTCAACACCTTCATGAAAGTCCTGATCGCCCTCACCTACTACCACCCCCACGTCAGTGGGCTGACCATCTATGTCAAACGCCTGGGCACCGTCCTGGCTCAGCGTGGTCACCAGGTTACCGTGCTCACTTCACACTATGAGCGCGGCCTCCCTCGTGAGGAGACGATCGATGGTGTGCGGGTCATCCGTGCGCCGGTTCTATTCCGCATCAGCAAGGGCTGCATTATGCCCACCTTCCCCTTCCTGGCCTGGTGGCTCATGCGCCGGCACGATGTAGCCAGCGTCCACCTGCCCCAGTTTGAAGCCAGCCTGCTGGCCCTGTTGGGCCGCCTGGCCCGCAAGCCGGTGGCGCTGACCTACCATTCCGACCTGCGCCTGCCCAAAGGCTGGTTTAATCGGCTGGCCGACCGGGTGATCTTTGTCAGCAACTATATCGCCGGCCGTCTGGCCCACGCCGTGGTCGCTTACACCGACGATTTTGCCCAGCATTCCGGCTACCTGTCGCACTTTGTCGGCAAGGTGCGGGTTATCCCGCCGCCGGTCATCATGCCGCCGCCCGATCCTGCCGCCGTCGAGGCGTTCCGAGTCCAGCACGATCTGACCGACCGGCCGGTGGTGTGCATGGCCGCTCGGCTGGCGACCGAAAAGGGCGTCGAAGTGCTGATCCAGGCTCTGCCCCGGCTGCTGGCTGTCTTTCCCCGGCTCAAGGTCCTCTTTGCCGGGCAATACCAGGACGTGATGGGGGAGGAAGCCTACTATCGCCGCATCATGGCGATGATCGAGCAGTTGGGCGCAGAGCACTGGGAGTTCCTCGGCGTGCTGAACCAGGCGCAGATGCCTGGCCTTTTTGCTGCCTGCGACGTGCTGGTTGTGCCCAGCCTGAACTCGACCGAAACGTTCGGCCTGGTGCAGGTTGAAGCCATGTTGTGCGGTACCCCATCGATCGCCAGCGATCTGCCCGGCGTCCGCCAACCGCCGCGCATGACCGGCATGGGCGAGGTGGTGCCCATCGGCAACTCGTCTGCCCTGGCCGAGGCCATCATCCACGTCATCCAGCACCGGGATGACTATATGCGACCGCGCGGGCAGATCGAGGAGGCGTTCAGCCTGGAGCGCACCATGGAGGGCTACGAAGCGCTGTTCGCGGAGCTCATCGGCGGCCGGAACGCACCGGGGGAGGGCTTGGCGTGACAAAAGGCCGGCGTGCGGTAGCGCTGCTGCTGTTGGCCGCGGCGTTGGGTCTGGCGACGTTGGGACAGTACTACTTTTTCCGCCGGCGGGACTATGTGTGGGACGGCGTTGTTTTTTGTGCGCTGGCCGTGCTCTGTTTCCTGCTGGCCTGGAGGCAGCTTTCTCCTCATGCGACGGCGGCCCACACCACCCGGTTGCGGGTTGAAGCGGGTCGCTGGCCGGTTCAGGCGATCCTTCTGGCCGCGGGCCTGTTTTTCGCCCTTGTCGCTACCTTGATGTTGAGGGGGCGCACCTGGAGTCAGACCACGACCGATGCCGTTGTTATATGGTTGATCGGCATCGCCTGCGCCGTAGCCGCCGCCCTATGGCCAACAACCGCCAGACGCTTGCCCGAGGTCATGGCTGCCAGGCCCAGCGCTTTGCTGGGCGGCTGCTTGCATTGGCTGAGCCGCATCTCGCGCGGCACCTGGCTCGAAATCGCCACCGTTATCGCGCTCACCCTCCTAGCCTTTCTGCTGCGGGCCACTGCCCTGGACAGCGTGCCGTTCACCTTGGGTGGTGACGAGGCATGGCATGGGCTGTTGGCCCGGCAGGTGCTCCGCGGTGAGATGCGCAACCCCTTTGTCATGGGCTACATGTCGATGCCCACCTTTTTCTACTGGCCGTTGAGCTGGTCGTTGTGGTTGATTGGCGACGGGATGGTTGGGCTGCGGCTCCCGGCGGCCCTGGCCGGTACGATCACTGTCCCCTTGTTCTATGGCTTGGTGCGGTCGTTGTGGGGCCGGCGCACCGCCTTGCTCAGCACGCTATTCCTGGTTAGCTACGACTATCACATCCATTATAGCCGACTGGGGGCCAACAACATCTGGGACCCCTTGTTCGCCGTGCTGATCTTTTGGGCGGTGGACCGCGGCCTGGCCAAAAGCCAGGAGGGTTCTGCGCCCCTTCGAGTAAGACCCTTGATCTTTGCTGGCCTGGTGCTTGGCCTGGCCTTTTACTTTTACACCGGCGCGCGGCTGCTGCCGATCCTGATCGCCGTGTATGCGATCTTGGTCTGGCTCCGGCGGCGGCGGGCTGACGGAGCTTCGATCGGTGAGCTGATCCGGCCGCTGGCCGTGATCGGCGTGGCGCTGGTCATCGTCGCCGGGCCGGTTCTCAGCTTTGCCCTGGCACATCCCAATGACTGGAACGCCCGCGTCAACCAGATCGGCATCATCCAATCGGGCTGGCTCGCCCGCGAGCCGGGACTGACCGGCAAGAGCACTGCTCAGATCCTGGGCGAGCAGGTCCTGCGATCGGCGGGCGCCTTTCACGTTTATACCGACCGCACTGTGTGGTACGGCGCCGACCGGCCCCTACTCGGTTTTCTGGCCGGAATCTTGGCTTTGTTGGGCATGGCCTGGGCCGCTGCCCACTGGCGCGAGCGGCGCTACTTTCTGACATTGATCTGGTTCTGGGGCGTCATTTTCACCGGAGGCGTGCTGACCGAAGGTCCACCTTCCAGCCAGCGGCTGGTGATGGCCATTCCCGCCGTCTGCCTGCTGGTCGCCGTTGGGCTCGAGGCATCTGTAAGCCTGGCCCGGCGGCTGCTCGGCGTGCGTCCCGTCACCGAGAAGCTGGTCCTGGGACTGCTCATCGCGGCGCTGGCTGCCGGCAACATCCACTACTATTTCTCCACCTTCATCCCATCGCACCGCTACGGAAGCGCCAACGGCCAGACGGCGACCATGATCGGCCACTACCTGCGTGACCAGGCGCCCGGCACCCAGGTCTACTTCTTGGGCGCGCCGCGCATCTATTGGGGGTTCGGCACGATGGAATTCCTGGCGCCGCAGGTCGAGGGGCATGACATCGAGCAGCCGCTCACCGGCCCGCCCGATCTGCCCGACGTGGGTCAGGGTGAGTTGTTTGTCTTTCTGCCCGATCGTGCGGGCGAGCTACAGTGGGTGCAGGCAGCCTTCCCAGGCGGCCGGGTGCGCGAGTTCCATGACGATCAGGAGAGGCTGCGATTCATCGCCTATGAGGTATCGCCCTGACGGGACGATTGGACTGCGAAAAACGCGCAAGAACGCGAAAGCCACGGACAGCTTTCGCGTTCTCTGTATTTCGTGATCTGACGTTACAGCTCTGTGGCGGGTTCCTCTTCTAGCTCCCTGGCTTCCGGCACTTGTTCCTCAGTTTCTTCTGCGAGCTCCTCCATTTCCTCCGTTTCCTGTACCGGTTCCCCAGCTTCTAGGAGTTCTTCCTCACCCCGCTTCGACCACCACAGCGCCAACAGCCCTGCGCCGGCCAGCACCGCCAGGGTCAGATCTATGATCTGCGCCAGCCGCCAGCCGGACACATAGATCGCCTCGTCGCCGCGCGTAAACTCGAGGAAAAAGACCCCGGTGAAGTACAGCAGTATGAGCATCAAGAAGGCCGTTCCGGGGAAAGGCCATCGCCAGCGCAGCAGCCAGAAAACGACCAGCAAAATCAGAGAAAAGCCTGCCCCCACCGCCTGCGTGGCAAAGCGCGAAGCCTCCACGCCATACAGATCGGGCAGCACTGCGTAGCCAAGCCCTTCGCCCATCGCTCCGTAGACACAGCCGCCTAGCAGACAGGCGATCCAGCCAAAGACCAAGCCAACCGCCAGGCTGAGCGTCAGCGTGTCGGCCAGCTTGAGCATGTAGGATAAGACGCTGCCCTTCCCTGCCGATCGGGACTGCAAGTAGCCGACCAGGATCAGCGCGGCCAACCCGCCCAGGAACGCCCCATGGAAAGACAGCCCGCCTTCCCAGATGCGCAGCGCCCGGACCCAGTCTTCGCTAAACACCGCTAGGTTGCCAAGCACAAAGCCGAGCCGCCCGCCCACGATGCCGCCGACGATGGTCCACAAGCCGGCGTCCAACGCTGCCTCTCCGTTGCGCAAGCCCCGTTTGCCTTCAAAGTAGGCCACCACCAGGCCCAGGATAAGCCCCAGGTCGAGGAAGACGGTATAACTAGAGATGTTGTATTTGCCGATGGTGAAGAGTATCGGATGCATCGCTAATCCCGCAGGCCTTCCACAATCCGGACGTAACGGTCGGCCAACGCCTTGGCCTCGCTGTCGCTCCGCGCTTCGACATAGACATGGAACTTGGGGAAATCGGGGTCGGGCAGGATGAGCACCCATTCCCCTTCGCCCATCACGATCTTGATGCCGTCGATCAGCTCGGCACGGCGGCTCTTGTACTGATCGTTCAGCAAGCGCATCACCGTCCCTTTGACCTCCCAGGGGCAGGACACCTCGCGATGGTCGATGTAGTAGGGAGGCAGCCCGGCCACGACATTGGCCAGCGTCGTCTGCTGCGCCGCCAGGAACTCGATCAGTTTGACTATCGTGATCAGCCCGTCTATCGATGCCTGGAACTGGGGAAAGATATAGTTTCCCGACCCGTCGGCGGCCATGATCACTCCCCTGCGGGCCGCCATTTCGGCCAGGTCGTGGAGGTCCGCCTTACAGCGCACCACCCGCCCGCCGAGGTCCTTGGCGATCTTTTCAAAGATGCCGGGCAGGTGCACAGGCACGACGATGGTGCCGCCCTCGTTGGCGCGCCAGGTAAGCATCGCCAGCGCGGCGCTGGCCGATACCGGCGGCACCAGGTGGCCGTGGTGATCGATCAGAAAGACCTTTTCGCCGCCCACGTCGAGCCGCACGCCCAACTGTGCCCCCAGCGCGCCGGTGATGATCTGCAACGTTTGCAGCGCCTTGTCAAACTCCTCGGGCAGCACCGACATCTTTTCCCCGTCAACGCGAGCGGCCAGGGGGACCACTTCCACGTTCAGCGCGCTGAGGATCGGCTGCAGCACCTCCGAGGTCGGGGCATAGGCATAATCGACGATGATCTTGAATTTGGCCTGGCGGATGGCCTCGGCGTTCTTGACCGCATCTAAGAACCCCTTGCTGTAGGTCTCGACCACCCGGGGTGCGTACTCGATCGTGCCGATCTCGTCCAGGTACACCCGCCTAAAGTCCTCGCGGAAGAAAACCCGCTCGATGTTCCGCTCGGCGTCCTTACTCAGGTCGCGGCCCTGGCTGTCAAAGAAACGGATGTCCACCACCCGCCGGTCAAAGGGAGACAAACGCACGTGGACCCCGCCGGCAGTCTGCGTGGCCTTGGTGTAATAGCGAGCTACCGGGATCGGCATCGATTGCAGGTCGGCGACGTTGACGCCGGCCGACGGCAGGCCGGAGATGATGGCCCGCTTGATCATGCGCGGGGTGCGGTGCGGGTCGCGGTTGATGGTGACTGTGCTGTTCTTGGGCATCGAGGCCCCAAACGCGGCACCGAGCCTGGCCGCAAACTCGGGGATCAGGTCGACGTTCACCACGCCGGTCACGCCAAATCGCCCGAACAGGATCCGCCGCCCTCGGGCACCCCAGATGATGCTCGTTTTGACCGTTGCGCCCGGCTCGATTTCCTTGTCGGGCCAGATCTTGACGTTGGCGTGGATGACGGCGCCCTCGCCCACGATCGAGTTATCGCCCACCACTACCCCTTCGAACAGCACCGCCTTGGTCTTGATCGTGCACTGCCTGCCGACGATGGCGCCGCGGATCTCGGCGCCTTCGCCAACGTAACAGTTACGCCATAGAACACTACGGTCGATGAATGCCCGGTTATCCACGATGGTATAGTCCCGGATAGTCGTCGGACCGTGGATAATTACCCCACCCTTGATCTTGACCTCGTTGCCCAGGTAGATTGGGCCGTAGAGCTGGGCATCGGGCGCAATCTCGACGCCGGTTCCACACCAGATGTTGCCGCCGATGTGCTGCCCCAGTTCTTCGACCTGCACCCGGCGATGGACTACATCGCCGTTGGTGCGCATATATTCGCCGATATCGCCCACATCGCACCAGTAGCCGCCGGCCACATAGCCATACAGGGGACGTCCGGCCTCCAGCAGCTTGGGGAACACGTCCTTGCTCCAATCGGTGGGCACGCCCGGTTTGATCAGGTCCAGAACCGACGGATCGATGACATAGATGCCGGTGTTTACCGTGTCCGAGATCACCTCACCCCACGACGGCTTTTCCAGGAACTGGGTGATCCTGCCATCGGGATCGGTGATGATCACCCCATATTCGAGCGGGTTGGGCACGCGATACAAGGTCAGCGTCGCTTCAGCCTGCTTGGTCTGGTGAAACTCGATCACCTGTTGCAGGTCGATGTCGGTCACCGCGTCGCCGCTGATGATGATAAACGGCTCGTCCAGGTACTGCTGTGCATTCTTGACGGAGCCGGCCGTGCCGAGGGGGGTCTCCTCGATGGCATAATAGATCTTCATGCCCAGGCTGTGGCCGTCGCCATAGTATTCCTGGATGTCTTCGGGCAGATAATAGAGGGTGAGTACGACTTCGGTGATACCGTGGCGTTTGAGGAGGTCGAGTATGTGGCCTATGACCGGCTTGGAGACCATCGGCACCATCGGCTTGGGCCGGTTGATCGTCAAAGGACGCAGCCTGGACCCTTCACCTCCGGCCATCACAACCGCTTTCATAGCGCGCTCCTTTCCGCAGACACAATCGCCTAGATAGGATGGTTACAATAATACCACAAATGGCACCAGACGCCAAGCCCGCCCAGAGCTGCAACTCCCTTCATAGTATTCATTTTGTAGCAGTCTGGAGCTTGAAGCCATAGCCCCGCACCGTCACCACGTACTCGTGGTCGGTGTCGAGCTCGCGCAGGCGGAGGCGGATGCGGCGCACGAGGGCGTCGATCGCCTCGTCACTGATCCCCTCGGCGCTGTCTTCAGGCCACAGGGCGGCGATGATTTCATCGCGGCTGTAGACCCGGTCGGGTTGATCGCCGAGCAGCGTCAGTAAGGCGAACTGGACATAAGAGAGCGGCGGAGCCAGCTGCCGACCCTGCACCCACACCTGGCGTTTGTCCCGATCCAGCACCAGGCCGGCCGGCCGCGCCTCACCCGGCAGCGGCGCCGTCGATCCGTAATCGACGAAGGTCAGCTTGATTAGAGGCGCCACCTGCACCTGGTCGCCGTCGGCCAGGGGGGCCGGCCCGGCGATCCGCTGCCCGTTGACGAGGGTGCCGTTCTTGCTGTCCTGGTCGACGACGACGTAGCGCCCTTCTTCGCGGCGTACTTGGGCATGGTAGCGCGACACCCAGCGGTCGTCCACGACTATGTCGTTATCCTCGGCGCGGCCGATGGTGGTAATCGCTTGGGCCAACGGCCAGCGACCTTTGATCTCATCCTCCTCCATCCACACCAGGAGGGCTGCCTCTTTTTGTTCCACAATCCCTTGCCTCCTTCAGGAGGGCGGCCACAGGGGACCGCCCCTACTTGACAGGCGATAGCGAATGATATACTATTCTGCCTATGCACCAGGAATTACCGTCGGGCGCCGTGCTGCGCGACCGCTACGAGCTGCTGGGCCTGATCGGCCAGGGAGGCATGGGGGCGGTCTACAAGGCCGCCGACCGCCGCCTGCCCGGCCGGTTGTGTGCGGTCAAGGAAACCTGGCCGCAACCCGGCATCAGCGCCGAAGCGCTGGCCCAGGCCCGCCGGCAGTTCCTGCGTGAGGCGAGCACGCTGGCCCGCCTGGACCATCCCAACTTGCCTAAGGTGTCCGATTATTTCAGCCTGTCGCCATTGGGCGACGACAGGCCGGACGCCGAGCGCGATTACCTGGTCATGGACTATGTGCCCGGTCAGGACCTGTATCAAGTGGTGCAGGAAGCCCACCGTGAAAGCCGTCTCCCGGAGGAACGGCAGGTGTTGGGCTGGATGGAGCAGTTGTGCGACGCGCTCGCCTATCTGCACCGCCAGGAACCACCGGTCCTGCACCGCGATGTCAAGCCGGCGAATGTCAAGCTGACGCCTGAGGGCCGGATCAAACTTGTAGACTTTGGCCTGGTCAAGCCGCTCGACCCCGACGACCCCAAGACACTCACCGGGCTGCACGGGATCGGATCGCTGCCCTATACGCCGATCGAGCAATACGCCGGCGACCTGGGGCACACCGACACCCGCAGTGATGTGTATGGCCTGGGAGCCACGCTGTATCATCTGCTGACCGGCCAGCCTCCGGCCAGCGCCCAGGACCGCTTTCTCGATCCGCAGGTGCTGCCGCTGCCCCGCGAGGTCAATCCGGCCATTTCCCCCGAGGTGGAGCAGGCGGTGATGGCGGCGCTGGCGCTGCACCCCAACGATCGGCCGCCATCGGTGGCTGCCTGGGCGGAGATGCTCGCCCGCGCGGCACCGACGGGCCCGGTTGCCGCTGCCGAGGCCCGGCCTGAAGAGATCGGCTGGGGCCAGGCGCTGCGGCAAAACTGGTGGCTGGCGCTGATCGCGTTGGCCGCCGTCGCGACGGCTGTAATCCTGACGTTCCGGTAGATCTTGAATTGGACGCAGGCTCACGCAGATTAACGCTGATTGATCTCCTCCGAATCAGACTCGCACTGAGCGAAAGTCACCACTACAATACGAGCCGGATGGCTGTTTTTAGGATAACACGGAACAGTGCCTGTGTCAATTGACAGGCGATTTGTTTCTGGATATAATGCAGGTGCGGGCGAATAGCTCAACCGGGAGAGCACTTCCCTTACAAGGAAGGGGTCACAGGTTCAAACCCTGTTTCGCCCATGTGCAGCAATTGGGGGTCGGAGCAGCCCCCTTTTTCATGCTTGAGGCCAAGGAGAAGGGGGGCACGTCCTAACCAGCCATGTTCCCAAAAGCCACAGTGAAGAGTAGACGCCAGGAGCTGGCCATACAGGTGGCTCTGCTCGCCATCTTGTTGATGGGCGCTGCCTTTCGCCTGTACAACGTCAACTGGGACAAGGATACCTACCACATCCACCCAGATGAGCGGAATACGGCGATGGTCGTCACCGCCATCCAGTGGCCGTCGAGCCTGGCCGAGTATTTTGACACCAGCCGGTCGCTGCTCAACCCCAGCAATGTCGACCGCACCTATTACTATGGCACGATGCCGCTATTCCTGACCAAGTTCATAGCCATCCAGCTCGACCAGGCGTTTAGCGGGCCGAATGATTTTGCCAGTCCACGCTTTACCGGCTATGACCAGATCCACCTGGTCGGCCGTGTCCTCTCTGCTCTATCTGACCTGGCCACGGTGTTGGTGCTCTTTTTCCTGGCCCGGCGCATATTCGACTGGCGGGTTGGTCTGGCTGCTTCGTTCCTGCTGGCCCTGGCCGTCCTAAACATCCAGGGCTCTCACTATTTCGTTACCGACACGTTCCTGACCCTTTTCGTCACGCTTACCCTGTGGTTCACCCTCGACCTGGCCGAGGGCAAGGGATGGGGCTCGTTCCTGGGGGCCGGGCTCAGTCTGGGGTTGGCCATCTCGTGCAAGGTCAGCGTGTTCCTGTTGGTGTTGATCGTCCTGGTCGGCGCCTGGATCGGACTGCGCCGGCGGCTAGCCGAGCAGCCATACTCTGGACACGCCGGGCTGCGCGTTTTGGCCGGGCTGGTCCTGGCCGGCGTTGCCACCTTGGCTGTTTTTCGGGTGGCCCAACCTTACGCGTGGGCCGGACCGAACTATGACGGCTGGGACAACCTTCCCGAGCCGTGGCGCGAGCGGGTTAGCCTGTTCAAGAAGGTGCCCGAGCCGATCCGGGCAGTGCTGATGCCCAGCCCGGAGTGGATCGCCGACATCATGTCGGCCGGCACGCAGCAGACCGGCGAGGCCGACATGCCGTGGGGCCGGCAGTGGACCGAGCGGACCCGGTGGGTCTATCCCATGGAGAATATGGTCCTGTGGGGACTGGGGGTGCCGCTGGGTCTGGGCGCCTGGACAGGGGTCGTCGTCGTTTCCGTCCATCTCTTGCGCGCCTGGCGCCGCCGCAACCCGAGCGAGCCGGCCCCCGAAGTGTCGCCTTCCGACAACGGCCGGTGGCTGTTGATCCTTATTCCCCTGGCCTGGGTGGCGCTCCTCTTTGTGTGGCAGGGTGCCCAATTCGTCAAGTCGATCCGGTACTTTTTGCCGATCTACCCCTGTCTGGCTCTTTTTGCCGCCTACCTGGTGGTCGCCGCCTGGGACTGGGCCAGGAGACGAGGGCTCGCCCTCAGGGTCGCCGCCGGGGCGCTGGCGGCTTTTGTCCTGGTCGGCACGCTGGCCTGGGCTTTTGCCTTTATCCAGATCTACACCGAGCCGGTCACCCGGGTGCAGGCGACCGAGTGGATCTATGACAACATCGAGCCGGGATCGGTCCTGGCCAACGAACACTTTGACGACCCGCTGCCGTTCAACATGTTTGGCAAGCTGGCCTGGGAGCCGGGCGGGCTGTACAACAGCCTGAGTGTGACCTATCCCGGCAGCGAAGACAAGATCGACCAGCTACAGCTCTACGACGAGGACACGCCCGAAAAGCTGGTGATGCTGCTCGATGCCCTCGACCAGGCCGACTATATCCTCATGAGCAGCGGCCGGCTGTCGACCTCGATCCCGCGCCTACCGATGCGCTACCCGATGACCACCCGCTACTACGAGCTCCTGCTGGCGGGAAAGCTGGGGTTTGAAAAGGCGGTCGAGTTCCACTCTTACCCCCGCCTGTTTGGCATCGAGTTCAACGACGACAGCGCCGAGGAGCAGTTTACCGTCTACGATCATCCCAAGGTTTTGATCTACCGCAAAACGGATGCATACGACCGGGCCAAAGTGCGGGCGCTGTTGAACGAGGGGATCGACTGGGCCAACGTGGCCCACTGGCTCAACCCTCGCGATGTGCCCGAGTGGAAGCGGACCCACCAGCAGAACAACGATCTACTGCTCACGCCTGAGCAGCGGCAGGTGCAGGAGGAGGGCGGCACCTGGGCCTCGATTTTTAACCGAGGCAGCCTGGCCAACCGCCGGCCGACGGTGGCCTGGTATCTGCTGGTGACCGTCCTGGGGCTGGTCACTTTGCCGCTGACCGTCGCCGTGCTGGGCCGGCTGCCCGACCGTGGTTATATTTTGGCCCGCCCGGCCGGCGTCCTGCTGCTCGCCTGGCTGTCATGGATGCTGACCAACGTCACGCCGCTCCAGTACACCCGAGGCACGATCCTGCTGGCGCTGGGGCTGATCGCCCTGGCCTCGGCGGCCACTTTCCTGTTCGCCGGGCAGCGCCGCCGCTTCGTCGACCTGTGGCGGACGCGGAAACGGCTGATCGTGGCCAGCGAGCTGCTGTTCCTGCTGTTCTTTGTCCTATTCTGGCTGATCCGGTGGGGCAACCCTGACCTGTGGCACCCCTACATGGGCGGCGAAAAGCCGATGGATTTGGCCTATCTCAACGCCGTCATCAAGAGCACTGAGTTTCCGCCCTACGATCCCTGGTTTGCCGGCGGGTATCTCAACTATTACTATTTTGGGCAGGTGATGGTCGGCACCTGGATCAAGCTGATCGGGATCGTGCCGGCGGTGGCTTATAACCTGGCGATCCCGCTCTGGTTTGCGATGACGGCGATGGGGGCTTTTAGTGTTACTTTTAATCTTGTGGCTGGCAAAAGCTGCCAGCCACAAGATTGGGTGGGTGCTAAGGGGACACGGCCGTATGTGTTTGGGCTGGTGGGGGCGCTGTTTGTGGCGGTGCTCGGCAACCTGGGGGAGATCCACCTGCTGCTGCTCAAGCTGGGCGAAGGGGCGGCGAGCAGTTTCGAGAGCACCATCCCCGGCCTGGCGTGGCTGGTCCGGGCCGCGATCGGGGCTTTTGAGACTATCTTTGGCGGACAGGCGCTGCCGGTCGGCATCAACGAATGGTACTGGAATGCCAGCCGGGCGATCCCGACGCCGCCCGGCCAATCGGTCATCACCGAATTCCCGTTCTTTACCTTCCTGTACGCCGACCTGCACGCCCACTTGATCGCCATGCCGCTGGCCTTTCTGTCGCTGGCCGCGGCGCTGGCCCTGGTCAAGGGCGGGGAGGAGGAGCGGGCAGCGGGGCGGTCCACTCCGCTGACGCTATGGGGCTCACTTTGTTCGGGGACATGGCCGGCCCGTCTGGGCCCGCTGCTGCTGATGGCCCTGGCCATCGGCGCGATGCGCTGCACCAATAGCTGGGACGTGCCGCCCCACCTGTTGGTGGCGCTGGGCGCGCTGAGCATTGCCGAGTACTCGCGCCGCGGGCGGCTCGACTGGCGGGCAGCAGGCAGTGTGGCCTGGCAGCTCGCCCTGCTGTTTTTCCTGAGCTGGTGGCTGCTCTACCGGCCTTTCTGGGCCAGCTATGGTTCTTATTATGACAGCGTCGCCTGGTGGGAAGGGGCGCGCACGCCGCTGTGGGCTTATCTGATCGTCCACGGGCTGTTCCTGTTCGCCATTGGCAGCTACCTGGTCGGGCGCGCCGCGGGCCGGGGGGATGGGCTGCGCCCGGATCCGCTCCTGCGCCGCATGTGGCTGACGGTCCGCCATCGCGCCAGCCGCGCCCGACTGCGGGGCGCGGCGCAGATTGCCGGCGTCCGGAACCTGCCGGTGAGCCGATGGGCGTGGGTGGGGCTGGCGGCGCTGATCGTGGCGGCGATCGCGTGCCTGGTCCCCGGCCGGGTCGATCCGGCGCCGGCCAGCGAGACGGGATTTGGCTACACAAGCTGGGCCGTTTTTGGCCTGGGGCTGCCGCTGGCCGTCCTGGGGCTGCTGCTCCTGTTCCGCGCCCGGGTGTCGCCTACGGAGCGGCTGTGGGTCTGGCTGGCGCTGCTGGGCCTGGCGATGACCCTCGGTGTGGAGGTGATCGTTCTCGAGGGCGACATCGGCCGGATGAACACTGTGTTCAAGTTCTACTTGCAGGTGTGGCTGATGTGGGGCGTGGCTGCCGCCGCGGCCCTGGCCTGGCTGATCCCTCGCAGGCCCGCGGGAGGGCGAACTGCGGGACAGACCGCGTGGTTGACTATCCTGGCCGTGCTTGTCTTGCTGACTGCCCTGTACCCGCTGCTTGCCACGCGGGCCAAGATCAACGACCGCTTTGATCGCAGTCTGGGGTCAGGCCTGGACGGCTGGGCCTATATGACGACGTCGACCTATAACGACCCCCAGGGCGGGAGCTATGAGCTGAAATGGGATCTGGAGGCGATCCAGTGGCTGCTGGACAACGTGGTCGGCACGCCGACCATCCTCGAGGGGCAGGTGGGCGAGTACCGTTGGGGGGCGCGTTACAGCATCAACACCGGGCTGCCCACGGTGCTTGGCTGGAACTGGCACCAGCGCCAGCAGCGCGCCGCTGCGGGCGAGGAGGACGTCTGGAAGCGGGCCGAGGACGTGACCGACATCTATAACACGACCAATCCCGAGGCGGCCGCAATACTCCTGGGCAAATACGATGTGCAATATGTCATCGTCGGGCCGTTGGAGCGCCTGTACTATACGCCTGAAGGCCTGGCCAAGCTCGACCGGATGGAAGCTGACGGAACGCTCCAGGTGGTCTATCGCAGCGAGGGCGTGACGATCTATACCGTTGTCGAATAAGATGCCGACGTTCGTCCGCGATCGTTTCACATGGCTCGCCTACCTCATGCTGGGCTATTACGCCTATCTCCAGGCTGCCAACGGCCCACTGATGCCGTTCCTGCGCTCCGACCTTGGGATAAACTATACGACAGGCGGTCTGCATTTCAGCGCGTTTGCGGTGGGGATGATCACCACCGGACTGACGGCCGACCGGGTAACGGGACGGCTGGGCAGGCGCCGGACCTTTTGGGGCGGCGCGGCGGGCATGGGTGCCGGGACGGCCCTGTTGACGCTGGGCCGCCATGCGGCGGTGACGATCGGCGGGGCGGGGATCATGGGCCTGTTCGGCTCAATGCTGCTGATCACGATCCAGGCCAGCCTGTCGGACCGGCACGGCGAACGGCGGGCCATCGCCTTTACCGAGTCGAATGTGGTGGCCAGCATTTGCGCCACGCTGGCGCCGCTGTGTGTCGGCGGGCTGCAACAGGCCGGGATCGGCTGGCGCGCAGCGCTGTGGCTGATGGTGGCACTGGCCGCCGGGCTGGCGGCGGTGATGTGGCGCGAACCGCTGCCGGCGCCCGGGGCTTTCGCGAGCGGCCCGCAGCGGGCGGCGCGACGGCTACCGGCGGCCTACTGGGCATATTGGCTGGTGATCGTGCTGTGCGTGGCCGCCGAGTGGTGCCTGGCCTTTTGGAGCGCCGATTTCCTGGCCACCGTGGCGGGCCTGTCGCCAAGCGTCGCCTCAACGGCCGTTGGCCTGTTTTACCTGGCCATGATCATCGGTCGGGTGATCGGCAGCCGGCTGGCGTGGGTCATGCCGACCGGCAGGCTGCTGCTTGGCGCGCTGGGCGTGGCGGCCCTGGGCTTTCCCCTGTTCTGGCTGGCGCGGGCGCCGGCGCTGAACGTCGCCGGGCTGTTCGTGGCCGGGCTGGGGGTGGCCAACCTGTACCCGCTGTCCCTGTCAGCGGCCGCCAGCGCCGCTGCCGGCCAGGCCAACACCGCCAGCGCCCGCATCTCGCTGGCGGCAGGGCTGGCGATCCTGACGGCGCCGCTGGCGCTGGGCGGCGTGGCCGACCGGGTGGGCATCCAGGACGCGTATGGGCTGGTCGTCGGGCTGCTGGCCGCTGCCGTGGTGATGGTGGCGTGCGCCAACCGGATCGCGGCCCGCCCGGGAAGATAGTGCTCGACCGGCCGCCGGGCTGTAATATCCGACCTGCGGCTGCATCTTATTACAGGAGCGTGGACCGCCAGTGGGCCAATCCGACGACTGGGCCGATCTCTATCGCCAATATCTGCCCCGCATCCTCAACTATGTCCGGCTGCGGGTCGGCGGTGAGGATGTGGCCCAGGACCTGACGGCGGCGGTGATGGAGCGGGCTGTATCGCGGCAGCACACCCTCCGCCGGCAGGAAGCGTTTGGAGCCTGGCTGTTCAGCATCGCGCGGACTACCGTGGCAGGCCACTACCGGAGCCGGCGGCCGGCGGTTTCGCTGGAGCAGGCCGCAGCGCAGGCGGCGCCCGATCCCGCTCCGCCGGAAGTGGTCATGCGCCGGGAGGAGGTGGAGCGCCTCCGAGCGGCCCTGGAGGCGCTGCCGGAGCGGGAACAGGAGATCATCCGCTTGAAGTTCGGAGGGGCCTTGGGCAATCAGGAGATCGGCCAGATATTGCGGCTCAAGCCCGGCCACGTGGCGGTACTCCTTTTTCGGGCTCTGCACAAACTGCGGGGGATGTTGGACGCGGATTTGCGCAGATGACGCAGATGTTGATTTTCGATTTAGGATTGCGCGTGGGATGAACAGGTTTGGGGATAAGATAGAGCAGGTGCGGGCCGAGCGGGTTTCGGCGGCGGTTGACCAGGTGCTTGGCGGGCTAGAGGTCCAGCCGGGCCAGGTTGAGGCCGGGGATGCCGGGCTGGTCGATACGGCGCGCTACCTGGCGGGGCTGGTGCAGGAGCTGGGGGAGGCGGATCCGGCGCTGGAGCAGCGGATCGCCCGCAACCGGCAGCGCCAGGCGGCGGCTGCACCGGCCAGACGATTGCCCCGTTTCCGCCCGGGGTGGGCGGTGGGGGCTCTGGCGGCGATCTTGCTGGCCGTGGCCCTCCTGACGCCGCTGGGCCAGACCGCTTTGGCGAGTTTCATGGCCGTCTTTAGCCTGGGCCGCACCGAGGTGCACATCACCCCAGCCCATCTGACGTCGACGGCCACGGCGGCGGCCAGCAGCACGGCCGTGGTCGAGGCCTTGACCCTGGAACAGGCCCAGACCCAGGTCAGTTTTGCGATCCCGCAGCCGGCCGATCTCCCGCCCGGCTATCGCCTGCTCAGGGTTCAAAGTTACACCTACCCGGACCTGCCCGCCTGGATTCCGCAGCCCTTTTGCATCGAGCTGGTCTACGACGACCAAGGGCAGCAGGTCGCGCTGCGCCTGTACCCGATCGCGCTGGGCGACAGAGCCAGCATCTCGCGCTTGAACCTGGAGGCGACGCCAATCCAGGACGTGGTCGACGTGGACGTGGACGGCAAGCCCGGCGTCCTGCTGCGCCTGGGAGATCAGGGAGCCGAGACGCTCTGGCAGGAGGTGGTCTGGGAGCAGGGTGACCTGATCCTGGCCCTGTCGTCTGCCAGTTTGACCGAGGACGAGCTGATGCGTGCAGCCCGGTCGGTGCGGTGAGCGGATGACCATCGTCCTCATCTGGTGGTTGTGGATGGAGGCGATCGGCCTGGCGGCGCTGCCGCTGGCCTTTCGCTTTTTCCGGCGCTTGCCCGACCGGGGTTATGCGTTCGCCCGGCCTCTTGGGCTGCTGCTGGTCAGCTACCTGCTGTGGATCGGCGGCTCGTTTGGCCTGCTGCGCAACAGCGCCGGCGGGGCGCTGTTCAGCCTGCTGGCCGTGGCCGTGGCGTCGCTCGTCGTCTACCGGCGAAATCGCGTTCCCGGCGAACCGGGGTTGGCGGACTGGCTCCGTGACCATTGGCGGCTGGCGCTGGCCGTCGAGCTGCTGTTTGCCGCGGCGTTGGGCGTGTGGGCGCTGCTGCGCGCCTACAGCCCGGACTTGACCACCGCCGGCGGCGAAAAGTTCATGGAGATCATGTACCTCAACAGCATCGGCCGCTCTGACTATTTTCCGCCCAACGACGCCTGGCTGAGCGGCTATGGCATCAGCTACTACTATTTTGGCTATGTCATGATCGCCATGCTGACCCGCCTGTCGGGCTTTGCGGCCCACCTGACTTTTAACGTCGGCCTGGCCCTTCTCTTTGCCCTGACCTGCACCGGCGCCTTTGGCCTGGTCTACAACCTGGTCAGAGGCCACGAGCGTGACCTTGACCTATCGGGCAGGACAGGCCGGGAGCGGCAGGCCGCCCGCAGCCGGGCCATCCCATTTGGCTTCTTGGGCACGATCCTGGTTGCCGTCATGGGCAACCTGGAAGGGTTTCTAGAGGTGCTGTACAGCGCTCGGCTGCTGCCCCAGGGCTTTTGGCGGTGGCTGGACATCGAGGAGATCAACGCGCCGTTCAACCTGGCCACGGCGCCGAGCTTGATCCCCTCCCGCAGCGGCTGGTGGTGGTGGAAGGCCTCGCGGGTCATCAACGACCTGGACCCGCAGGGTGTCAGCATGGGCATCCAGCCGATCGACGAGTTTCCCGGCTTTAGCTTTTTGCTGGGCGACATGCACCCCCACGTCCTGGCCCTGCCCTTTGTCCTGCTGGCCCTGGCCGTGGCCCTGAACGCGCTGCTGCAGGGGAACGAGGAGCCGGAGCCGGCCGGATCGGGCAAGGCCGGCTGGCTGGCGCCGATCGCCCGGCTGTCGCCCCTGGCGCCGCTGTGCCTCGGCGGGCTTGGCTTTCTCAACACCTGGGATTTTCCCATCTACCTGGCCATTTTTGCCATAGCTCACGGGCTGGGGCGGTGGCGGCATTACGGAGGGCTCAACCGGTCCTTGATCCGGGATGTAGCTCTCACCGGCGGCGCGGCTGCCGTGCTCGGCTTAATGTTCTACCTGCCGTTCTACATCGGCTTGCAGTCGCAGGCGGGCGGCCTACTGCCCGCGCTGTATGTGGGCACGCGCTTTCGCCACTATTTTGTCATCTTTGGGCCATTCCTGGCGGCCATCGGCGGCCTGCTGACCGTGCTGGCCATCCGATTGAGGCGGCAGGCGCCCGGCACGCGGCTGCTCGGCCGGTGGGCCGGCTGGACTGCGGGCCTGCTGCTGGCGCCGGTGGGGCTGATGCTGATCGTGTCGCTCGGGCTGCTGCTTACCGGTGAGGGCCGCGAGTTCCTGGAAAGCGTGCGCCGGGTCCCGGCGGTGTATGCCATCGTCGGCGACGCGTCGTGGCCGGCGGTGCTGAGCCAACTGCTGCTGGTCAAGCTACGCACCTGGGTCATGCCGCTGGTGGTCGCCTGCCTGGCGGCACTGGGGCTGGCGCTTTTGGGCAAGGCCGGCCCTGCCAAGGTGGAAGAGGAGCCGGGCAACCCGGCCCGCCATTCGAGCGTCGTTTTTGTCGTGTTGTGCGCGGTCGTGGGCCTGCTGCTGACCCTGTTTGTCGAGTTCTTTTACCTGCAAGACAACTTTATGGTCCGGATGAACACCATCTTCAAGTTCTATTTCCAGGGGTGGGTGCTGATGGCGGTGGCCAGCGCTTTTGCCGTTTACTATTTGAGCGATTTAACCACAAAGGACACCAAGGCAACGAAGGAGAACGGGGAACGGCTGACTGGAACAAGGGTAGGGAGGATTGTCCGGTCGCTTTCCTTGGTGGGGTTCTGGGTGTTGTTCGCGCTGGGGATGGTGTATCCGGTGTTGGGGAACTATAGCCGGGCCGGAGGTTTTGACCACCAGCCCAACCTGGACGGCACGGCTTACCTGGCCGCTGCCCAGCCCGACGACCATGCTGCCATCGCCTGGCTGAATGAGAATGTGACCGGCGCGCCGGTGATCCTGGAAAAGCCCGGAACCGGGGGAAGCTCTTATATCTATGAGGGGCGGGTCTCGGCGCTGACCGGCCTGCCGACGCTCCTCGGCTGGGCCGGCCACGAGGGCCAGTGGCGCGGCAGCTATGAGGTGCAGAGCGCCCGCGAGCCGGACATTGCCACGATCTATAATACACTGAGTGTCGATCAGGCTTTGACCCTGCTCGACAAATATGGTATAAGCTATGTCTACGTCGGGCTGCTGGAGCGCAGCGAGTACGACCCGCGCGGCCTGGACAAGTTTGGGCGATTCATGGAAACCGTCTATCAGAACGACGGTGTGACCATTTACAAAATCGGCAAATGATGATGCACCGGTGTGCCGATCCTGTGGAGAGTTCGAGTGGAAGCAACTGATTGGACTGTGGAGTCGATAGACAACAGCCGTGCTTCGACCTCGTGGCTGACGGTGGAGCGGGCGGCGTATATCGGCGTGGGGCTGCTGGCAGGGGCGCTGCGCTTTTTCCAGCTTGGACTGCGCCCCCTGACCGAGGGTGAGGCCACGCAGGCGCTGGCTGCCTTGAATTTCAGCCACGGCGCGATCCAGACCGCCCCGGCCGGCACCGTCCCGGCGCTGTTCACCGGCAATGTCGCCGCCTTTACCCTGTTTGGAGGGGGCGACGCCGTCGCCCGCTGGCTGCCGGCGATTGCCGGGCTGATCCTGGCGCTGCTGCCCTACGGGCTGCGCGGCCGGCTGGGACGGGGCGGGGCGCTGGCCGCATCGCTTCTCCTGGCCCTGTCGCCGGTGGCCGTCTACTATTCGCGCGCGCTCGACGGCGCCATCCTGGTGGCCACCTGCGGCCTGGCCGTGGTGGTCGGGCTGATCAACTACCTGGACGGCCGCCGGCCCGTCCATCTCTACCTGGCGGCCGCAGCGCTGGGCGTGGGCCTGTGCGCCGGGCCGGCAATGCTGACCCTGGCGCTGATCCTGGGCATCTATGCCGCCTGGCTCGTTATTTCGGCGCGCCGGCCGGCGCTCACGGAAGCATGGACGGCCGCGCGGAATGAGCCCGGCCTGCCGACCAAGCTCGGCGTCACCCTGGCGGCCGCGTTTGGCCTGGCGGCCACCACATTTGTCCTCCACCCGGCCGGCATCGGCAATGCCGCCGACCTGTTCGGTGCATGGATCAGGGGTTTTGTGCCAGGGACGGGCAGCCAGCACCCTGTCTATCTCCTCCTGGTGATGCTGCGTTACGAGCTGCTCATCCTGTTTTTGAGCCTCGTTGCAGCCGGTTGGTGGATCCGGTTCCACATATCTACCCCTTTCTGGCTGCCCTCACAGGACCAACCAGGACAGGCATTGTCGCACACCAAGCTCTTGGTTTTTTGGGCGGCTGCGGCGGCGATCCTGGCGCTGGTCGCAGGAGATCGCCTGCCGGGCAGCTTGCTGCTCGTCGTGGTGCCCCTGGCGCTGCTCGCCGGCCAGGCCCTGGCGCAGACCCGGCACTGGCTGGCCTGGCACATTTCCTGGCGGGACCTGGCCGTCGTCACTGCCGCAGCCTCGGGGGTGCTCCTTTTTCTCTACCTGTGGATCGCCAGGGCGACGCTCACGGCCGATTCCTCTACCGTGTCAATCCTCGGCCTGACCCTGTACACTACCACCGGCTATCTGCTTCTGGTGGCGCTGGCAGCATTGCTGCTGGTCGCCCTGGGCGCCGTCGCCTGGTACTGGCGGGGGGCCAAGTTTGTGCTGGCCGGCGCCTGGCTGACCGTCGTGGTGGCCCTGGCGCTGTTTGGCTTCCGGGCCATGTGGGGAGCCAGCTTTGCCAACGTCGCCGACCCCCGCGATCTGCTGAACCTCGATCCAACTCCGCTCGAAGTGCGGTACCTGGCGGCCGACCTGGAAACCCTGTCCGAGGCACGTGTGAACGACACCCACGCCCTGCCGGTCACCGTCGAGACCCAAGCCGGCCCGGTAGTGGCGTGGTACCTGCGCGATTTTAAAAAGCAGATCACCGTCGATAGTCTGGCCAACCAGCCGGCTCCGCCCGAAACGCAAGCCGTCGTAACCCTGGCTGCCCAAAACCTGCCCATCGGCGAGACCTTTAGCGGGCAATCCTTCCCGCTGCGCACCCAATGGCAACCGTGGAACCTGGATGGGCGGCAATGGCTCCGCTGGTTCCTCTTTGTCGAAGCCCCACAGCCCACCGTCGACCGGGAAGTGGTGCTGTGGGTTACAACTCTACGCCGGGACAACACCGGTACTACGCAGTGAGGTCTAGTATGGAACTGTCAGACAAGCGCACGATCTTGGACCGGCCACTCATGGAACTGCTAAACCCGACCTGGGAGAAGGGGTTTTACCTCGTCATTTTTGTGATCGCGGTAGCAACCCGCTTTTGGGACCTCGGGGCGCGGGCCATGAGCCACGACGAGAGCCTGCACGCTCTCTATTCCTTCTACCTGTACAACGGCACCGGCTACCAGCACAACCCGATGATGCACGGGCCATTCCTGTTTCACGCCAGTGCCCTGATCTATTTTCTGTTTGGCGTCACCGACTATACCGCCCGCATCGTGCCGGCCATCTTTGGCGTCGTCCTGGTCTTTCTCCCGCTCCTGCTCAAGCCCTGGCTGGGCCGGGTGGGGGCGGCGCTTACCTCGATCCTGCTGCTGATCTCGCCGGCCATCCTGTACCACTCTCGCTACATCCGCAACGACATCTATATGGCGGTGTGGACGATCCTGCTGATCGCGGCCCTCTTTTACTACCTGCGCGACCGCCGGCCGGGCTGGCTGGTGGCGGGCGCGGCGGTGCTGATGCTGTCGATGGCGACGAAGGAGACGGCCTACATCTTTGGCTGGATGGGCCTGGTTTTCTTGGTTATGGCCATGGCATGGCAGAAGATCAGCCCACGCAAGCAGATCTGGCTCTACGGGGGGGGAATTGTTGCCGCAGTGATCTTGTTGGCCGGGAGTTACCTATTTGGCCACCTTGATCCCCAGGTCTTCCTAGGCAGCGCTGAGGTCTCTGCCGAGCAGATTACCGCGGTCGGCAACACTCTGAACCTAATCAAGTCGATCTTGTTGATGCTGGGGGGCACCGTGTTGATCGCCGCGATCTGCGGCCCCCTGATCGTGCGGTCCCGGCGGTCAGGACAGGCATCGGTGGCGGAGACGATCCGCGCCGTGCCGCGGTCGACCTGGATCATCGCTGCTGTGGTGATGTTTATCATCTACAGCCTGCTGTTCACCACCTTTTTCACCAACCCGCCCGGCTTTGTCACCGGCATCTTTGGCTCGGTCAGCTACTGGATGGCCCAACAGAACGTCGTGCGCGGCGACCAGCCGTGGTACTATTATTTCCTGACGCTGACGATGTACGAATACCTGCCGTTCCTGTTCGGCACCATCGCCACGATCTATTACCTGGTGCGCCGGCCGGCCGCTGAGAAGGAGGGAGCAGAAGAGCCAGCCGGCGACAGCGCATCGTCACCCTCCACAGAGGGCCGGCGCCGCGCTGCCGTCGACAAGGCTGTCGCATCCCGCAAGACCCATGACACCGAAATGCTGTTTATCGCTTTCCTGGTTTTTTGGAACATCGCCACCCTGTTCCTGTACAGTTGGGCCGGCGAGCGGATGGCCTGGTTGACCGTCCACCCGGCGCTGTCGATGATCCTCATCAGCGGCAAGCTCGGCGGCGAGCTGATCGAGCGGGTGAATTGGCGTGAGGCATGGCGGCGGGGCGGCGCCTTGCTGATCCTGCTCCTGCCGGTCACGCTGTTCGGCATCCTAACCCTGCTCACCAAGCGGCCTTTCCGGGGCCTGTCGGTATCGGATCTCCAGGCAACGGGCAGTTGGCTGGCGGCGCTGCTGGTGACCCTACTGCTGCTGGCCCTGACCGTCCTGGTCGTGCGCCGGCTGGGCAGGCGGCTATCCTGGTCAGTCGCCGGCGCGACGCTGTTCCTCCTGCTGGCGGCCTTGACGGTGCGCACCGCCTGGACCTTTGCCTACATCACCTATGACTATTCGACCGAGCTGATGACCTTTGCCCACGGCACTCCCGACGTCACCCGGACTATGGACGAGATTGCCGAGATCTCGCGCCGGACCGCCGGCGACAAGCAGATCAAAGTGGCCTACGACAGCGATGTGTCCTGGCCGCTGGAATGGTATATGCGCGAATACCCCAACCGGGTGTTCTACGGCGAGAACCCCGGCCGCGAGCAGATGGACGTGCCGATCGTCCTGGCCGGCGACAAGAACGACTCTAAGGTCCAGCCCTACATGGCCGACAAGTATATTCGCTTCAAGCGGCGGTTGGTGTGGTGGCCTACCTACGACTATCGCGGTCTGACCCCACAGAGGATCTGGACTATTTTGTCCACATCCGAGAAACGCCAAAAGCTGTGGGATATCCTCTACTGGCGTGAATATCCGCGCACGACCGACGACTGGTACTATGTCCACAACTTTTACATGTACGTCCGCAAGGACATCGCCCAGCAGATCTGGGACCTGGGCGCCATGCCGCCCGAGTCGTACGAGATGCCGGCCGATCTGTATGCCGAGAGCTATGTCGATCTGGCCGTCGCCCGCTCGTGGGGCACCGCCGGCACCGAGCCCGGCCAGTTCAACCGCCCCCGGGGCGTAGCCATCGGGCCAGAGGGCGAGGTCTATGTCGTCGATTCGGACAACGCCCGGATCCAGGTCTTTAGTCCTGAGGGCAGCTTTCTGCGGCAATGGGGGAGCTACTGTGACATGGAAACGGGCAGCGGCTGCGCTGACCCTGACGGCAATGGGCCGTTATTGGCCGGCGACGGCCAGTTCAAGGAGCCTTGGGGCATCACCGTCGACGGCAATGCGAATGGCGGAGCCATTCGGGTCTATGTGGCCGACACCTGGAACCACCGCGTCCAGGTGTTCGACGGCGACGGCGCTTTTGTCACCAAGTGGGGCAGGTTAGGCCAGTTGTCGAGCGCCTCGGGCGGCGAGGACCTGTTCTACGGGCCGCGCGACCTGGTCGTGGACAACCAGGGCCGGCTGTTCGTCTCTGACACCGGCAACAAGCGGATCGTGGTTTTTGGACCAGACGGCACCTACCTGGCCCAGTGGGGCGGCGGCGGACTGACGGCCGGCAGCTTGGAAGAGCCAGTCGGCCTGGCCCTCGATTCGGACGGCGACCTGTACGTGGCCGATACGTGGAACCGGCGCGTCCAGTTTTTTGGCCCCGGCTATAACTATATCCGCGAATGGCCGGTCGAGGGGTGGTTTGGCACCAATGTGACCAACAAGCCGTACATCGACGTTGACAGCCAGGGCCGGGCATATGTCACCGACCCCGAGGCCTATCGGGTCTATGTCTTTGATAACCAGGGCACGATCGTGGCCACCTTTGGCCGCTACGGCTACGAGATGGACGCTTTCACCATGCCCACCGGCATCGCCATCGACCAGGCCGGCTATATCTATGTCACCGACCCGGATGGGCAGAAGGTGCTCAAGTTCGAGCCGCTGCCTTGAGGGAAGAACCTTCCAGGAAGCTCGGATGTAAATACTCATCAGGTAATACCCATGTTTGCTCATTAACAATCTACCCCTTGCCTAAGGTGG
>DAOUGI010000072.1:0-2100 GCA_034429215.1 Anaerolineae bacterium
ACGGTTGGGAGAAGACCGGGTAAACATCTGTGCGCCTCCTTCTGTTGCATTGGACACGACACAAAACGTGAGACCGGTTCTGAATGCCTGCCTCGTGCTGGATTCTACCCCAAGAGGGCGGAAAACGCAAGCGGCGGCCTGACACGTCCGAAAGATGCAGTCACCCATGCGGGATGAGCCGGGCCAGATCAATGCCGACCGGCCGGCGTCCCCGCACATCCCCTAACTCCTGCTTGATCGCCGGCGTGTCGCGATCCAAATTCGCTCGTCATGCATACGCCCGAGGCATGGAACCCACATTCAGCGCCGAGACCTTGGCCGAAGAGTTGGACACAGATTGATTGGCACAACGCTGTGCGGTCCTGTTGTTCGTATTCCCCCGGGGGTATCCAAGAACGGCCTGCCGGCCTGAGCTTCAGGCTGGCAGGCCGTCTGCTGATGATCTACGCGTTCTCCTCCAATGTTCTAGCTCTTTCGCCGCGTTGTCCCGAATACGACTTAACGGTTTCCCTCTTTGGTGGCATCTGCAGGCTTTCACCCCAGCTCGCGACAGGCGTCCAGCACGGCACGGTTCGGCCTGCCGTACGACTCGATGGTCTTGCCAACCTGCCGGCCCATCCGGCCAAAAACTCCTCCAGAGGGCCGCGTACCGCTCCCCCACCGCCGTGAGAATAGAACAGGCCATAGGGCTTGTTCTCCAACCCCTGCCGGTCGGACTTGCCGGCGATATACCAATCGTGCAGAAAAACCTTCAATCCGCCGGCAAGGTAGCCCCAATAGTCAGGCGTGCCAAAGGCGACGCCATCGAAACGGCGGTACTGATCGAGGTCCAGCCGCTGCCCGTTGGTATTGACCAACGTTGTGTCGGCGCCTGCGGCCTGCGCGCCTTCGCCGATGGTCTGGGCCATGGCCGCCGGCGGAGGATGGTCTTGACCAGACACTCGAAGCCGTCCTTGCTTGACTTCTGGACGATCAGATACAGGCCGAGCTCGCGGCCCTCGTGGAGGAACTTCCAATAGAAAGGGCCTGTCTGCGCCTTGGCGTAACTCTGCAGCAGTCGCACCAGCTCACGAGGGCCGGTGTCGAATCGTAGCTGTTTCTCACTGAAATCTTGCATGCCAGAAACCTTCCGATAGTTCGTTTGTCACTTGCCGGTCTCGGTCCAAAGCCCGGCCAGACACTCCGCAGGACTGTGTCATTCTAGCAGCGAACGGCCAAAACGGCAAGGTGCAGAGGTCAGGGGTCTGCGCAGCGATTGAATGAGGGGAGAGGCAACTGGTAGCGGGCAGTGGAGCATGGAGCCCACGGGATACAGCCGGCGAGAGCGAGGTAGGGAGTTGAAGGGCCGGGTCAGGCCAGTTAGGTCCCAGAATGTGCAGCGAACGATGGTCAGCCGCGCAGAGATCGTTTTGGCAAACCGGCCTGGTCTGTCGGAACGAGATAGCGACGGCTTCAGTAGGCCATGAAGACGTCAGGATGATGGACGACCGGCAAAGCGACACCCACGCCGCAATTGGACCTCTGGGTTGTCTTCCCCCTTCTCTGCCCGGACGCCAACGGTGCGCAAGGCACTGTCCAGCGGACGTCATCGAGGCAGTACTGGCAGTGCAGAGCCGTGCCGGCCTGCAATTCGCCGATCCTGAGTCAGGGGTAGCGCGCCTGAAGGATCGCAATGCCGGCGCCGAAGAGTTCCCGCTCATGGGCGTTGGCTGGGCGGAGACACGGGCATGCCGCGCTGTGGTTCCCCACATTTGTATAGTTGCCGTCCTTGTGGTACACTGTGTCTGCATCTGGCGATGCCGTAGCTCGCCACAACAGCAACATACTCCCTCTACTTGCACGCCACCAGCACAAGGAGCAGGCCAAAGCCGGCACAACCAGCTCTCACCGCGTCTGCCTGCACCTATCGCTATCTGAGTAGGCCTGGCGCATATGCCGGAGCCAGTTCGCACTGGCATATGAGCAGTGTGGACGTCAGGTGAGGAGGTGCTGCCGTGAAGACAAAGAGATTCGCCCTATCTGCCTGGCGAGGACTCGATCTCTCGATCATTGTGTCCATCCTGCTGAGCTTTCTACCCACCGCTGCCATTGCAGCACAAG
>DAOUGI010000073.1:0-8921 GCA_034429215.1 Anaerolineae bacterium
TTTTAGGCCAGGTATTTGCCGACGATGGGGCGGAGCTGGTCGATCTTGGCCGGCGGGATCAGGTCACGGCGGGTGATGATGGCCGTGGCCAGGGTCTGGCCGCAGTCGCAGTGGCGCTCGCCGGACAGGAGCGGGACCAGCTCGGCGATGGCCCGCTTGGTCAGGGCAGCGTTGGCCGCGAGGTTGTCGATCAGCATCTGGACGTTGACGGCTTCTTCGGTGTCGTGCCAGACGTCGTAATCGGTGATGTGGGCCATGGTGGCGTAGCAGATCTCGGCCTCGCGGGCGAGCTGCGCCTCGGGCACGGCGGTCATGCCGATGATGTCAACCCCCCAGGAGCGGTAGATACGGCTCTCGGCCTTGGCGCTGAAGCGAGGTCCCTCGATGGTGACAAAGGTGCCGCCCACGTGGACGACGCCGCCCGCATTCTGGACGGCCTGGTGCAGCACCCGGCGCAGGTGGGGGCAGAAGGGCTCGGCAAAGCTGATGTGGGCCACCAGGCCGTCGCCAAAGAAGGACAGGTCGCGCTTTTTGGTGTTGTCATAGATCTGATCGGGGATGACGATGTGGCGCGGGGCGTACTTTTTCTTCATGCTGCCGCAGGCGCTGATGGAGATGATCTGCTCGACTCCCAGGCTCTTGAGCGCCCAGATATTGGCCCGGTAGGGGACCTCGGTGGGGGTCAGCCGGTGGCCGCGCCCGTGGCGGGGCAGAAAGGCGATCCGCCTGCCGGCCAGTGTGCCGATGACCAGGGTGTCTGACGGGTCGCCAAAGGGGGTGGTGACGCGCCGTTCCTCCACTTCGGTCAGACCTTCCATGTTGTATATTCCCGATCCGCCGATGACGGCGAGGGTTACTTCTGGCATGTGTTCCTCCTTGCTTTCTGTCCCGGCCTGTTCTAGCCGAACAGGCCGGGACAGAAAGGGTAATGAGTTGTGGTTAATGGGGGGATTATATCATCGAGTGCGGATGATGACAAATTGGGCGAAAAGTGGTATAATGGGGCATCTTGACCGGGAGTTGGATCATGGAAGATCTGGTGATTGCCGTCGATCTGGGAGGAACTCAACTGCGGGTGGCCGCGTGCAGCGGCGGCCGGCAGATGCTCGTCCGCCACGCGGAACCGACGAAGGCGGCCGAAGGCCTGGAGCCGGTGCTTGGCCGGATGGTGGCCAGCGTCCGCGCGGTGGGCGATGAGGTGGGCTGGGATCGGGTCAAAGCTATCGGGGTGTCGGCGCCGGGCCCGCTGGATCCATGGCGAGGGATGATCCTGTGGGCGCCGAACCTGCCGGGCTGGAAGGATGTCCCCCTCGGCGAGCGGCTGAGCCAGGCGGTTGACCGCCCTGTCTTTTTGGGGAACGACGCCAACCTGGCGGCGCTGGCCGAGCAGCGGCACGGCGCCGGGCAGGGGTACACCGACCTGATTTACATTACGGTGAGCACCGGCATCGGCGGCGGGGTCATCAGCGACGGCCGCCTGATCATCGGGCGGAAGGGCCTGGGTGCCGAGGTGGGCCACATGACGGTGGAGGCGCACGGTCCGGTGTGCAACTGTGGCAACATTGGCTGCCTGGAGGCGATGGCTTCCGGCACGGCGCTGGCCCGGCAGGCGCGCGAGCTTGTCGCAGCCGGCATCCGGACCCGCATTGCCGACCTGGTGGGCGGCGACGTGGAGCGGATCAGCGCCAAGACCGTTCACGATGCAGCCGACGACGGCGACCCGGTTGCGGTGGACCTGTGGCGCAAAGCAGGCGTGTATTTGGGCGTCGGCATCGTCAACCTGATGTACCTTTTTGGCCCGGGCGCGATCGTCATCGGCGGCGGCCTGACCAAGGCGGGCGATCTGTTGTTTGCGCCGATGCGGGTTACGGTGCGGCAGCGGATCAAGGAGGTCTACTGGAAAGAGTGCCCGATCGTTTCGCCGGTGTTGGGCGATGACGTGTCGTTGATCGGGGCGGCTACCCTGGCGATGGAGGGGGTCAAAGGGGGATAGGACAGCAGAGATCGTGGCGCTGCACGGACGGCGGACGGGTTTGGACCACGAGGGACGCGAATAGGCGCGAAAAATACGAAAGACGCGAAAGGGTAGGAACCTTTCGCGTCTTTGCACTTGCAAAGGATCCGTTAGCCGCCGCCGATGATGTGGATGACCTGGATCTGGTCGCCGTCAGCTACAGGCTGGGCGGCGTGCCGGACAGGGCCGCCAGAAGCATGCGGCACAGGCGGCACCAGCACGCCGTTGATCGATACGGCGACATAGTGGTGGGTAAATCTGCAGGCGGCCAGGACGTCGCCGACCGTCATGCCCTCATGCCAGGGGACGTCCCACCGGTCGTTCACTCGAACCATGGTGACTCCTGACCCTCCCGCAGGCTGTCTCGCCTGCGGGAGGGTATCGATCATCTAGCCGTTGTGCTTCTGGATCAGCTCGACCACGTCGGGATAGTCGATGCCGAGCTCCCGCACCTTTTGCAGGGTAGGGATGCCCTTTTCATTCCAGCCGCGCCGTTTGTAGACGGCGTCGATCAGCTTTTCGTACTGGTCCTCGCGGTAGCGGCGCAGGGCCAGCCGCTTTTCGGCGGTGGTCATGCCGGCCGGGTCGATGCCGGCCAGCTCGCGGAGCTGCTTGTCGTAGCGCTCGGCGCGGCTGGCGTACTCGCGGTCGGTGACCGGGCCGACGGAGCGGTAGGGGATGGCGTCGTGCTCGCGGGTGCCGCAGCCCATCTTTAAGTTGAACAGCCGCTGAAAGTTGTAGACCTTCTCGGACATGGCGACCAGGTCCTCACCGGTCTCGATGTCGGTGCGGCCGGTGATGGCGCGGAAAAAGTCGACATAATTCTGGACGTGCTCGGGCACCTTGGCGGCCTGGATGCCTTTGTAGTCGACGCGGTTGGCGGCCGGCTCGACGTCGTTCCAGGGCAGCTTGCACAGACCGTTGAGGCTGAAGAAGGTGCGCCACATGGGGAAGTAGTGGAGCGCCTCGGCCTTGTCCTCGAAGGTGGGGATCTGGTTGTTGACGGCGTCCATGAAGATCAGCCAGGCCTCGTCGTGCTGCGGTCCCTTGTTGGCCAGGCCGTAGCCGCCCTGCTGGGCCAGCGATTCTTTGGTCACGTACTCGCTGTATTCCAGGCCTTTGCACTCCATGCCGATGTCTTGAAGGAAGTGGGGATCGGCGCCGTACTGCTCGGCAAAGATCTGTTTCATGCGGCGGATGCCCTGGCCGACGATGACGCCAAAACCCTCGCCGCAGCCGATCTGGTGGAGGATGTCGAGCATGGCGTCGCCGTTGCCAAAGCTCAGGTCGAGGCCGCCGGTGATCTGCTTGTTCAGGATGCCGGCTTCGTAGCACTCCATGGCAAAGGCGAGGCCGGTGCCGAAGGAGATGGTGTCGATGCCATAGTTGTCGCAGTAAAAGTTGGCCTCGAGCACGGCGTGAGCGTCCCAGATGCCACAGTTGGCGCCGATGCCGGCGACGGTCTCGTACTCGGGCCCGTCGACGGTGACCCGCTCGCCCTTGAGCGGCCCGGTGTAGAGCTCAAACTTTTCGGCGCACTTGGCACAGGCCAGGGTGCAGCCGTACCAGCAGCCATCGGGGATGCCGAGGCTAAAGTATTTGACAAACTCGGGCGAGTAGATCTTGACCGCGTCGGGGTGGGCGCCGTACTGAAAGTTGTGGACGGGCAAGATGTCGTAATCGTTCATGATCTTGGTCAGGTGGTTGGTGCCGTCGTAGCGCATGGTGAACATGATCGGGTCGCGCTCGTAGATCTCGCGGTGCATCTTGGCGCCCACGTCCTGCATGGTAGCAAGGTCGTCGGGGTGGAGGCTGTCGCCCTTGAGGCCAACCCACTTGACCACCAGGGCCTTGACCTTTTTGTGGCGCAGGACGGTGCCGATGCCGCCGCGGCCGGCCTGTTTCAGGCGGGTCACCTGGCGGCGGATGTCGTAGAAGCTAAAGTTGAGGCAGCCGATCAGGGAACCCTCAGCGCCGACGCCGGAGGTGACCGACGACACGCCGCGCTTTTCTTCGGGCGTCTTGCCGAACAGGGCGACCATCTCTTCGGCCAGCTCGTAGGTGTTGACCGACTCTTCGGGTGCGGTCATGATCTGGACCAGGCCGGCGTTGCCGTCGATGAAGACGATCACTTCCTGGGCGGCGATGCCCTGGACTTCGATGGCGTCAAAGCCCGCGAACTTTAGTAGGGGGCCAAAGTAACCGCCGACGTTGCTGTCGACCACGGTGCCGGTCAGGGGTGAGATGGCGGCGGCGATCGACTTGCCGGTGCCGGGGTATTGGGTGGTGCCGCCGATGGGGCCGGAAGAGATGACGATCTCGTTTTCGGGGCTGTCCCACCTGGTTTTGCCGGTGACGGCGTTCCACAAGAGCCACAGGTCAAAGCCGCGGCCGCCGGTGAAGGTGCGCTTCATGCGGTCGTCGACCGGCTTGGCGGCGATGGTGTTGTCGGAGACGTTGACGTAGAGGGTCTGGCCGGCGTAGCCTTTGTCGACGGGGCGCGGCTCGTAATGGAACTCGGCCAGGATCCGGTGGCCTGCTTGCAGGGTCTCTATCCGCTGTGGGGTGATGTGCGCTGCTGGCATGGGTTATTTTCTCCTCTCGGTGACGGTTAGGGGTGCGTCCTCGACGGTTTCGATGCTCAGGGCGCCGGCGGGGCACTCTTTGGCGCAGATGCCGCAGGAGATGCACTTGAACGGCTCAACTTGATCGGCGTGGTAGTACATGGTCAGGGTTGGGCAAAAGCCGACGCATGACAGGCAGCCGACGCACAGCTTTTTGTCGATGCGGACCACGCCCGTCTTGTCGCGAGAGATGGCCCCGGTGGGGCAGACGTCTATGCACTCGCCACACTGGGAGCAGACGGCCATGCCGACCTCGGCGTTGCCCAGGGCGGTGATGCGGATCGACGATTTGGTGCGATCCACCTGCTTGAACCATGCGTGGGAGCAGACCTCCTCGCACAGGTAGCAGGCGACGCACAGATCTTGGTTGGTAACTAGGACTTTCATGCTTGACTTCCTCTCTGCCGGTATGGTGCGTGCCGTTATAATCAGAACTCTCGCCTGGGCGGCGAGAGCAGTGGGAAGCAGACCGCAGCGGCCTGGCCCCATTGCCGCCCCGCCCAGGAACAGGAAGGTATTATACCCAAACAAGGGGGTGTGGTCAAATGGGAGGGCGGCCAAGCCATATAGAAAGGTCCTGGAGGTTTTACAAACCTCCAGGACCTCCTGGTGTGTTGCCGCTATTCGGGTTCCTGGACGGTGATCATCACCGAGGTTTTGCCCGATGTGGCGTCGGCGGTGATGGTGACGCTGGCGGTGGAGCCGTCCTTGGTGTACTGCATCATGAACATGTCGCCAAAGGAATCGTCGCCGGTTTCGGTCCAGCCGTTTTTAGGCATTTCGGCTTTGTAAAAGTCGTGGATCTCCTGGGGCGTCTTGGCCGTGCTGTAGGTGATCATGCCGAACAGGTTGTTCACGTCGGCGGCGTCGTCGGCGACGGGGATGTCCTCCGGCGGCTGATTGGCGTCGAGGGCTTCCTGCGGCACCTCGATGGCGATCGACTTGTTGACGTCGGTGACGTTCATGACCATGCGCATCGAGCCGTCGGCCGCGACCTCGTCGCCGGTGTCGCCGGGCACGCTCATCTCTTTGCCGAACATGGTCGCGTCCATCTTGACGACATAGCTGCCGTCGACGGCGATCCAGACGTCGCCCTCGGCCCGGTCGATCTTGGAGCCGGCCATGTCGGCGGAGTCGAGGGCTGTTTCGTCAAAGCGGTAGTGCTTGGCGTCCACGCCGTTGACCGTCTCGCGGCCCACGTATTTGCTGTTCTTGGCGTTCTTGAGCACGTCATCGGAGGTCATCAGGAAGGTGTCGCCGAGGCCTTCGGTGCTGTCGCTGGACGGCGTCTGCATCCACATGCCCATCACGTACATGTAGGTCGTGTCGCCGATGATGTACATTTCCATCGGCTGGTCCTTGGTGAATCCCTGGGAGGCAAGTGAGGTGCCGTAGATGCTGAGGTGCTCGGCCCTGGGCTCGCGCACGTACTCGACCATCATGTTCATCGACGATTCGATTTTCTGGCTACTGGTCGTGGTGCCCTGCCATTGAATGTCGATGGTGGCCCGGTAGCTGTTCATGTCCGAGACCTTGGCTACCTGGTCGGGGGCCAGCTCCTCTTCGGCGGCCGAGGTCGGCGCCAGCGTCGGCGCCGGCGTGTCGGCCGGCTTCTGGGTGGCTGCGGGAACCGGCGTATCGGCGGGTTTGGAGGTTGCCGGGGCGGTTGTCGCGGCGGGCTCGGAGGTTGCCTTGTCTCCGCCGCAGGCAGCTATGGCCAGCACCAGGCCGGCCAGCAGGAGGACAAGCCATATCAGTCGCAGGTGTTTCATCGCATGCTTCCTTTCTTGATTCGACTAAAATCGGGTGATCCTAACACGTGCGGGCGTGTTTGTCAAATCCCCGAAGGGGATCATGGTAAGATCAAGAGGTCACACGGGGGTGTGACCTCTTGGATGGTCGACGAGAGATTCTTCGGTCGCTTCGCTCCCTCAGAATGACAATGGGGCTTGGCTCCCTCAGAATGACAGGGTTCTAGGTGGCCAGGTAGCCGTGGGCGTAGATGACCTTGTTCTCCAGGATGCGGACGGTCTTGTAGACGGCGACCTGGTCCGGGTCGCTCATGTCGACGTGGTCGGGGGTGAACTCTTCCATGGCGGCTACGGTGTCGTACAGGGCCAGGTAGGCCCGGCCGAGGCCGGTGCTGTCGTCGCGCTGCTCGACGATGCGGATCAGCTCGTTCTGAGGCAGGTCGAGCGGGTCGGCGATGGCCGAGTCGAGGCCGGCGGCGAGCAACATGACCAGGTAGGTGCGGTTGAGCAGGCTGCGGCCCTCGTGGGGCACGCTGTTGGAGATGTTGGACAGGCCGACGGTGGTCATGGGGGACGGATCCCAGAGCATCTTGAAGGAGCGGATGGCGTTGAGGGTCTCGGGGCCGTGATCCTGGCAGCCGTTGACGGTGAGGACCAACGGGTCGAGGTAGATGTGGCTCATGGGGATGCCCAGCTCCTCGGCCTTGGGGACGAGAACCTCCATGGCAAGGGCAACGCGCCCGTCGGCGGTGGACGGGATGTTCTTGTCCATGGCCAGGGCGATGATCCTGGCGCCATACTGGGCGGCCAGCGGCATGGTGACGTTCAACCGGTCGGGGTCGGCCGAGGTGGAGTTGATCATGGCTTCGATGCCCAGCTCTCGGCACTTGATCAGGCCGGCCTCGATGGCCGCGGCGTTGGTGGTGTCGAGGGACAGGGGCACGGGGCCTATCTCGTCATAGACCTCTTCGACGATCCACTGCATGATCTCGACACCGTCCTTCTTGCGCGGGCCGATATTGAGGTCGACCATGCTGGCGCCATGCTCGACCTGCTTGCGGGCCATCTCGCGCAGGGGGGCAGCGTCGTGCTCCTGGAGGGCTGCCTTGACCCTGGGCGATAGGATCTGAATGTTTTCACCAATTATGTACATTTATGCTCCTCCTCGTATCTGGTTCCCGGCCTCGGGGACCGGGAGATTGTCAAAAGGGATGGCGGGTCTCAGACCGCGCCCCTACTGGCTAATACGCGCATCACCGCCGGGAAAGCGGCCAGGTCGGTGTGCGGCAAGAACAGGGCCGACATGAACTGGTCGTAGAAGCTGTTGTCGGCAGACAGCTCCAGGTAGGTCATTTTGCGGGCAACCTGGATCAGCTCGCGGCGCATGGGACGGGAGACGAGGGTGTAAAAAGCGCCCAGAGCCGAGGTGTTGCCCAGGTAGTGGAACCGGTCCCAGGGCATGTCGGGCAGGAGGCCGATCTGGATGGCCTTTTCGACGTTGATGTATTGGCCAAACGACCCGGCGATGAGCACCTGCTCGACTTCGGCCAACTCGAGGCCGACGCTGCGGACGAGGACCGAAAAGCCGGCATAGATGGCGCCCTTGGTTCGCAGCAGGTTCTCGATGTCAACTTCGGTGATGACGATGTCGTGACCGATGTCGGACTGGCTGGCCCAGGCGACGACATACTCGCCGCCGTGGTCGCCCACGCGGACACGGGGTGTGGGCAGGTCGCGCCGGATCTTGCCGCCCTTGTCGATGACGCCGGTGATGAACATCTCGGCCAGCAGGCCGATCATGCCCGAGCCGCAGATGCCGCGCGGCGGCAGTTGGCCGATCGTCTCGTAGCTCGTCTCGTAGGTGTGGTGATCGATCCAGATCTCTTCGATGGCGCCGGCGGTGGCCCGCATGCCGTGGCGGACGCCGCTGCCCTCGAAGGCGGGTCCGGCCGAGCAGGCGCAGGTGATCAGCCAGTCGCGGTTGCCCAGGACGATCTCGCCGTTGGTGCCGACGTCGATGAACAGGGTCACGGCGTCGGTGTCGTACATGCCTGAGCTGAGGACGCCGGCGCTGATGTCGGCCCCGACGTAGGCGCCGACCATGGGCAGGCAGTCGACGGCGGCCTGGGGGTTGATGTTGAGGCCGATCTCCTCGGCGGTGATCGGGACCGGCTGGCTGAGGGTCGGTATGAAGGGCATCTCGCGGATGGTCCGCGGGTCCAGCTCCAGGAACAGGTGGAGCATGGTGGTGTTGCCGGCGATCACGGCTTTGTCGATCTGGCCGGCGGGGATCTGGTTGCGGGTGGTGAGCTCGTCGAGCAGGCCGTTCAAGGTCTTGAGCACCAATTGCTGGAGGCGGTGGAGGCCGTCGCGCTTTTGGGCGTAGACGATGCGCGAGATGACGTCCTCGCCGACGGCGATCTGGCCGTTGAAGGCAGAGGCGCGATCGATGACCTTGCCGTGGATCAGATCGACCAGGTAGACGACGTTGGAGGTGGTGCCGATGTCGATGGCCACGCCGTAGCAGCGATC
>DAOUGI010000074.1:0-53411 GCA_034429215.1 Anaerolineae bacterium
CCAGCCGCTCGAACCGCCGCACGGCCGGCCCGGCCTGCCGCCGGTAGGCCAGCCACAGCCGCTGGTCGGCCCACACCGCCCGCTGGATCGCCTGCAAATGGGGCGCCGGCTCCTCGGCCTGCCAGCCGGTCCAGTCGAGGTGGATCCGCTGCCGGACCCAGGCCTCGTCGCGGCGGCGCTCGGCCGGCAGGGCCGCGCTCAGCTTGAGCAGGGCCGCTTTGAGCTCCTGCCCCACCCCAAGCTGCGCCAGCGCCGCCGGGATGGTCAGCATGAACAGCGCCCGGACCTCCTCTTCGGTCAGCCCGGTCAGTGTGGTGCGGTAGCTGTCGAGCAGGGCGCACCCCCCGCCCGGCCCCCGCTCGGCGTAGACCGGCACCCCCGCCGCGCTCAGCGCGTCGAGGTCGCGGTAGACGGTGCGCACCGACACCTCCAGCTCATCGGCTAGCGCCCGGGCCGGCATCTTGCCCCGCACCTGGAGCAGCATCAGCATCGACAACAGACGGTCAGCTCGCATACTCCCATTATACCACACTATACCTGACACAAGATGTCAGGTATAGTGTGGTATAACGAGTACAGAATATCGAAAGCGTGTACAATATGGCAGTTCTAATTTCCGGCAAAAGCGATACGAAGGAGGGATTGACATGAGCGATCTGGAAGTGCGGTTCGAGCAGCTGCCCCCCATGCGGGTGGCGAGTTTTCACGGCTTTGGGCCGAGCCCCGAGCCGGTGGCCTGGGAAAAGCTGGCGGCGTGGGCCCGGCCGAGGGGGTACCTGGCCGATCCGGCCCATCACCGGGTCTTTGGCTTTAACAACCCCGACCCGTCGCCGAGCAGCCCCAACTATGGCTACGAGTTCTGGATTCAGGTCGGGCCGGAGGTGCAGCCCGAGCCCGACGTGCCGATCAAAGAGTTTGGCGGGGGGCTGTACGCCGTGGCCCGCTCTCACGGCCTGGAAGAGATCGGCCCCACCTGGAGCAAGCTGGTGGCCTGGTGTGAGGACAGCCCCTACCGCTGGGGCTGCCACTGCCTGGAAGCGAGCGTCGCCGGCGTGCCCGAGGCGGACCTGATCCTCGACCTGTACTTGCCCCTCGCCGAGTAGGAGGGTTGGACGCAGATGACGCTGATCAAACATCAGCGTCATCTGCGTCCCGCATACAGGTCCCGCCGGGGGCCGCTACATCCCAAACAGCGACATGATCGCCAAAAAGATGACGTGCTCGCCCATGGCCCACACCACCGTCCGGTCGCGCCGGACCTGCCAGCCCCAGCCCAGGCCGGCCAGAAGGGTGACGACCGTCAGGGCGATGGCCCCCACCCACGGGCTGACGCCGGCCGGGGTTTGCAGGAAAGCCTTGGGCGCGTGCCACAGCCCAAACAGCGCCGCCTGGAGCAGGATGCCGCGCAGCGGCCTGCCCCCGCACAGCCGGATCGACGCCGGCAGCAGCGCCCCGCGGAAAAACAGCTCCTGGGCCACGCCGCTGGCCAGCGGCCAGGCGAGCGTCCGCAGCGGGTCAAAGCCGACCCACCGGCCCGACAGGAGCGGGGCGAGCAGGACCGGCGCCACCAGGATCAGCGCTGCCAGCCCCGGCCGCGACAGGGGCCCCGCCCGCACCGTCCAATCGCCGTTGCGGTAGCCGGCCCGCCACAGCACGGCCACGGCCAGCAGGCCGGGCAGAAACTCGAGGGCGGCGTGCAGGCCCTCGCTCAGCGGCGCGGTATAGACGGCGGTGTAGGCGGCCCACAGGGCCAGGACGATGGCGGCGGCTCGTTTGTCGATCATGGGGTGTTGAGGTCCTATTGATTTTGTTCGGCTATGCCAGAACCACGACCTCTACAGGCCGTTCGACGGCAAGACTCTTGCGGTGAAGCTTGAGGCGTTCAATTTCGTGCAAGGTCTCTGCGGTGAGATAACTCTCCCCGCAGTGAGGACAGCTGATCACCGGGATGTTTTCTATTACCAACAGGTCATTTCCCTTGCCATAGGTTCTGGCAACCCGATAGACTCGTGCGCCCTCTTGACCGCAGATATCACATATCATGGAGCGTCATCACATATTGGCGTGTCCGGATCCTTTCGCGCATGCGTCCCAGGATCTGTTCGAACATGAGATCCCCTCACCGCTTAAGTGCTTGCGATTATAGCACATAGAGACAGGGAGGGCAAGTATGTAGTGATCGGTCTGGCGGGTGGGATAGACCACCGCGGCTCGCTCACTCGGCCGGCTCGGCGGTGGGATCGCCCAGCCAGCGCACGTTCGACTCGTACACCATCCGCCAGTAGATCGGCTCCTGGTCCACGGCAAAGACGTCGCGCACCACCCAATCGCGGGGCGGGCTGCCCATCGCATCGCCCCAGTAGGGCTGCTCCCGGCTGAAAACGTCGAACACATAGATCTGGGGCATGCCGTCGCGGTCCAGGACCTGGACCAGGACGCGCGCCCCGCCGGCCGAGCGCGAGCTGCAGGTCACGTGCGGCTCGCAGCAGGTCGTCCACCACTGGGGCTCGAACACGGTAAACTCGGACGCGCCCAGGCCCAGCAGCTCGCCGGTCACCTGCTCGCGCCGCTGCTCCAGCCGGGCCGTCCGCTCGGCCTCCGAGGCGGCCACCTCCCAGCGGTCGATGGCCGCCCGGCGGTCGCCGCGCAGGATCGCCTTCATATAGGCCGAGATCTCGGCCTGGGGCGTCTCGCCGGCCAGCCGCTCGCGCCACTCGCCCGGCGCGACCGAGACCAGCACGGCGGCGGCGACGCCGCACAGCAGCAACAGCAGGACGGCGGCGATGATGATCCAGAGAAACCGTTTGTTCATGGAAACTCCCCCTCACCCCAACCCCTCTCCCCCTGGGAGAGGGGCTAATACCCTCTCCCTTTGGGAGACCGCTGTACAGTGCCACCGGCAAGGTGGCAGGGCAGGGTGAGGGTGATTTATTGTAGCACCACCGGCCTGAAAAGAAAAGTCGCGGCTTTTGCCGAAAACGGCACGTCGTGTTATTATGTAGTTTGAAGGGGAAAGACCTGACAGGTTTGCGAAAACCTGTCAGGTCGGTGGATGAGGGGAAAGCCATGATCGATCCCGGTTTCATTTCCGTCGACGTCGAGACTTCGGGGCCAAGCCCGGCCGGCTACTCGCTGCTGTCGATCGGCGCCTGCCTGGTGGCCGACCCGAGCCGCACCTTTTACGTCGAATTGCAGCCGATCCCCGGCCTGGGGGCGCTGCCCGAGGCGCTGGCGGTGGGCGGGCTGTCGTTGGAGCGCCTGGCCGAGCAGGGCCTGCCGCCGGCCGAGGCGCTGGCCCGCCTGGAGAGCTGGCTGGAGGAGGTCGTCCCGGCCGGCTTGCACCCGGTCTTTGTCGGCTTTAACGCCCCCTTTGACTGGATGTTCGTCAACGATTACTATCATCGTTTCCTGGGCCGAAACCCGTTCGGCCACGGCGCGCTCGACATCCGCAGCTTTTACATGGGCGTCACCGGCGCGGGGTGGTACGAGGCCGGCCTGCGCCACGTCGCCGCCCGCTATGGCATCACCGATCCGCTCACCCACAACGCCCTGCACGACGCCGTCGACCAGGGCAAGCTGTTCCGCGATATGCTGGAAGAACAGTCGGCGGCCATGAGCTAGCAAGAGCCCCTCTCCCCTGGGGGGGAGAGGGGTTGGGGTGAGGGGGAGTTGCCCCTGACGGGAGATTCCCCCCTCCCCCGGCCCCTCCCCCAAGGGAGGGGTGAATCAACAAAGGAGAATGAACCAATGAGCGAAGGACAAAACCTATCCGACGAGATCGCCCGCATCTGCGAATCGGCCCAACGGCTGGGCATCGAGGTCGACGAGGCCGATGCCCTGCAATGGCTGACGGCCATGGCCACCTGGCAGGCCGGCGGCGACCTGACGGTCAACGCCCGCACCGGCGTGTTCGGCCACAAGGTGGTCATGCTCGACTTTAGCGACCAGGAGCTGGCCCGTTTCCGCGAGGTCGGCCGGCTGGTCGAGTTTCAGGACCAGCCCGGGGTGGTCGAGACGGCGCTGGCCCTGTCGGGCTCGGCGGCCCAGTCCAAGATCCAGTCCTACCCGGGCGACAGCGACTATTTCGAGCGGGTCAACATCAAGGCGCCGACGCGCGACGAGGCCTGCCGCATCCTGGCCGCCATCATGCGCGACAAGGCGCTCGGCACGGCCAAGGGGCCCACCTATCAGCTCATCGAGGTCAAGTTCGGCCAGTACCCGGCCGACCTGGTGCGCGGCGACAAGAAGGTCAAGGCCGGATCGCCGATCGGCTGGACGCCGGCCGAGATCCAGGCCGGGCAGATCGACGCGTTCAGCCCCGACGGCGCGCCGGCGACGGTCACCTGGGACGGCGTGGCGGCCAGCCCCGGCTGGTGCAAGCTCGACTGGGTGGTGGCCGATCCGGTCCGCAAGGTCCTGGCCAACGCCAGCAACATGCTCGACGTCACCTGGGAGGCGCCCGACGGGACGATCACCCCCCTCGACGGCTACCTCGACCCCTATTTCCAGGAGGTCTATCTCGACGCGACGTCGGTGCCGATCTTTGCCAAGCTGGCCCAGCACGTCTCGGCCGACGCCCTCGACGAGTATGTGGCCCAGCTCCAGGGTGAGGTGCGCAAATACCTGACCAAGGACGTCAACTATGGCAAGGTGGCCAAGCGGCTGTACAACATCTTTCGCCTGACCGGCTGCTACGAAGAGGCCGCCTTTCTGCGCGAGCTGTTCGACGAGCCGTCCACCCTGCTGTACCAGGTCTGGTCGCTGATCCGCACCATCGACGACACGGCCAAGCCGGGGGCCAGCATCGCCATCGACAGCGCCCTGGCCCAGGCCGACGAGCTGATCATGGCCGTCATCCGCATCCTGGAGGGCGGGCAGGAGGCCGAGATCGTCCGCCTCCTGCTGCGGCTGCGCGACGCGCTCACCCGCCAGCAGCCCGGCCAGGAGCTGATCCCCGAGGCCGAGGCGGCCCGCGCCGAGGTGATCAACATCGTCAACAACTTTTTCTACGACAAGCTGACCGCCGTGCCGTCGATCAAGGAGTATATGGATGGGCTGCTGTAGGGGACCCTCACCCCAACCCTCCCCCAGAGGGGGAGGGAGATCTGGAGGAGGATAGCATGAAGCGGATGCTGCGGGCCGTCCTCATCGCGCTGGCCGTCCTGCTGCTCCTCGCCCTGGTCGTCCCGCTGCTGATCCCGGTGCGGCCGCCGGAGGGGACCGTGCCGGTCGAGCAGTTGGCCGGGCCCGACGGCCGGTTCGCCGATCTGGACGGGGTGCACGTCTACTACAAGGTGGCCGGCCAGGGGCAGCCGGCCCTGCTGCTGCTGCACGGCTTTGCCGCCAGCCTCTTTTCCTGGCGGGAGGTGATGGGGCCGCTGGCCGAGAGCCACACCGTCGTCGCCTTTGACCGGCCCGGCTTTGGCCTGACCCGGCGGCCCCTGCCCGGCGAGTGGCAGGGACCGAGTCCGTACGGCGCCGAGGCCCAGGCCGCCCAGACCGTGGCGCTGATGGACGCGCTGGGCATCGACCGGGCGGTGCTGGTGGGCAACTCGGCGGGCGGCGCGGTGGCGGTGCTCACCGCGCTGACCTACCCCGAGCGGGTGCAGGCCCTGGTCCTGGTCGATCCGGCCGTCTACGGCGGCGGACGGCAGCTCCCCGGCGCGGCGCGCTGGCTGCTCGGCGCGCCCCAGGCCCGCCGGGTGGGGCCGCTGTTCGTCCGCTCGGTCCGCGACTGGGGCATGGACTTTGGCCGCAGCGCCTGGCACGACCCGTCCAAGATCACCGCCGAGGTGTGGGACGGCTACCTCGAGCCGCTGCGGGCCGAAAACTGGGACAGGGGGCTGTACGAGGTCGTCCTGGCCGGCCGGTCGCTGGGGCTCGACGAGCGGCTCGGTGAGATCCGCGCGCCGGTCCTGGTCGTCACCGGCGACGACGACCGGATCGTGCCCACCGAACAGTCGATCCGCCTGGCCGGCGAGCTGCCCAACGCCGAGCTGGCGGTGGCGCCCAACTGCGGCCACGTGCCGCACGAAGAGTGCCCCGACTTTTTCCTGGACGCCGTGAACGGCTTCCTGGACGGGCTGCCGGAATAGCGGATCATCTATTATCGTAGACTTGCACATTATGGCGACTTCTTGTATAATAGGATCCACACTCCCCGCCTGGGGAGACCGTTGTCTAGCGCCGTACAGAGTGCGGCGGCGAAGGACGAGTCTGTTTTCTAAGGGAGGGTAGGAACATGCGTGAGATGATCGATTCTTTTCTGACTTGGCTGGTGGAAAAAAAGAATAGCAGTGAGAACACGATCATGGCCTATCGCAACGATCTCGGCCAGTTCTGGACCTTTATGGAAGCCGGCTCGACCGCCAAGTCGTGGGCGGCCGTGACCGAGGCCGACATCCTGGCTTATCTCAATGACATCGAATCGCGCGAATACGCTCCGGCGACGGTGGCCCGCAAGATGGCCGCCGTGCGCTCTTTCTTCCATTACCTGGTTTTGACCGATGTCCTGACCGACGATCCGACCTTGCAGGTGGGCGCCAGCGCCCCGGTGCGCCCTTCCCCGTCGCAGCTTTCCCAGGAAGTGGCCCAGCAGCTCCTCGACAGCGTCACCAACCAGAACCCCCTGTCCCTGCGCGACCGGGCGTTGATGGGGCTGGTGGCCGGCGTGGGGCTCAAGACCAGCCAGGTAGTGGCCCTCAACCGCCAGGACCTGGAGCTGGGAGCGGAAGGCAGCGTGGTCCAGGTGCGGGGCCGGCGCCGCCGGGAGCGGGTCGTGTCCTTGCCGGCGGCGGTGGTGGCCGACCTGGAGCTGTACCTGGCCAAGGGCTGGCCGCGCCTGGGAGGCACGGTCCGGGAAGAGGATCTGCCCGGCATGCCCCTGTTCCTCAACGCGCGCGGGACCCGGCTGAGCCGGCAGGGGCTGTGGCTGGTCCTGAAAGAGCGCGGCGAAGACGCCGGGCTCGGCCGTGGGATATCGCCCCGGGCGCTGCGCGGCGCTTCGGCAGGCGACTGAGAAGGTCCAGAAACCGAGTTTCTACCAGGAACTCGGTTTCTCTTTAGCCATAGGGTATTCGTATAGTCACTCTTCCTTTCAGAGGAAATTTACTATTAACTTTAATCAGTCTAGTGACTATGCGAACAACCTCCCCGCCGGGCCGGTGGGTGACCGGCGGCGCCGGTGGGTTTGAAGAACCGTCCCCCTTGGGGGGAAGGAAGGAGAAATCCGATGTTTGAGATGGAGCTGTCTCGCTGCCCTATCTGCCAAACCGAGCGCGGATTGAACCGCCGGATGCGAGATGTCAAAGGACAGCATTTTATCTGGTACGAATGCCCCGAATGCGGCTCGGCTTTGATGTGGCTGGGCGGCGACCGCTGGATCTACCAGCACATAGGCCGCACCGACCGGCAGTATTTGCTGAAACGCCCGCTCACCACCGTCGAGCTGCAGGCCCTGTCGGCGGCGAGCGCCCCGCCGACGACAGGGCCAAGCTACGCTCGCCCGGAGGCCCCGGCCAAAGCCGAGCCGGACTGGCGCCGCGAGGAGGCCCCGGCCGAGGCCAAGCAGGGCTGGCGCCGCGAGGAGGCCCCGGCCGAGGCCGAGCCGGGCTGGCGCCGCGAGGAGGCCCCGGCCGAGGCCGAGCCGGACTGGCGCCGCGAGGAGGCCCCGGCCGAGGAAAAGCCAGAGTGGCTCCGCGAGCTGGAACAGGCCCGAGCAGAGCCAACCCACTACCCCGACGAGCCGCCGGCCGCGGAGCCTCCGTCCTACTTTCGCGACGAGCCGCCGATGACGACGCCGTCGGCCTATTTCCGTGACCGGCCGACGGCAGCGGCAGAGCCGGTCAATATCCGCGATCGGCTGACCGAGGACTCGTACACCTACGAGCCGGAGCCCGTCGCCCCCATCCAGGAGCCTGCCCCGCTGCCGGCCGAGCCCGTGGCGCGCCCCACCGGCCTGCCCAAGTCGCTGCTGATCGCGGTGGTGGCCATCGCCTTCCTGTGCCTGATAGCGGCCGTCTTGATCGTCCTGACCCAGGGCTAGCGTCTTGAAGCAAGCGCGGATTGTGATCCGCGCCGAGCAGGAACTTGAGCAGGCGCGGATTGTGATCCGCGTCGAGCAGGAACAAGGTCGCCCAGGTTAAAATTGCCGGGATCCTGAAATTGGGGTCTTGACAAAACCGAAAAACGGGTGTATCATGCAAGCAAGTAATTACTTGCTTGCATTTTGTTTTGTAGGGGCGCACGGCCGTGCGCCCCACAGGCAGCCAAGGAGATGTCATGGACGATGGTCCTATAGAACCAACGACCGATCCCACCCACGAGCGGATCCTGGCCGCGGCGGCCAAGGTCTTTACCGAGCAGGGCTACATCCGGGCCACCACCCGGGCCATCGCCGCGGCCGCCGGGGTCAACGAGGTCACCCTGTTTCGCCATTTCGGCAGCAAAAAGAACCTGGCCATGGCGGCGATCGACCGCTACTCGGCCTTGCCCGACCTGGCCGACCTGTTGGCCAACCAGATCAGCGGCGACTATCGGCGCGACATGCGGCTGCTGGCGAGCATCTTCCAGGGGTTCCTGGCCGAGCGGCGCGAGGCGATCCGGATGATGATCTGCGAGGCCGAGCACCTGCCCGAGCTGCGCGACATCATCGGGACGATGCCCCAGCGCCTGCGCGAGATGCTGGGCGGCTACCTGCGCGGGCAGATCGCCCGGGGCGTGGTGCGCGACCTGAACCCCGAGGCGATGGGCCAGGTCTTTTTCGGCATGTTTTTCGCCTACAACATCAACCAAATGGTCAGCCCCGACCCGATCATCCCCGGCATGACGCCCGAGGCGCTGGCCGACCTGTTCGCAGAGATCTTTGTGCAGGGGACGCTGGCCGTCCCCCAGCCCACAGGAGAGGAACGATGAGCACCGTAGTAGAGACCCAAGCGCTGTGCAAGCATTTCGGCCCGATCCGCGCCGTGGACGGGCTGGACCTGGCCGTGCAGGCCGGCGAGATCTATGGCCTGCTCGGCCCCAACGGCTCGGGCAAGACGACCCTGATCCGGCTGCTGATCGGCCTGCTCAAGCCCACGTCGGGCCGGGCGGCGATCCTTGGCCGGGACATGCCCGACAAGGCGATCCTGTCGCAGGTGGGCTATATGACCCAGGTCAGCGCCCTGTACGACGACCTGCCGGTGAAGGACAACGTCGCCTTTTTCGCCGAGATGTGCGGCCTGCCCCCGGCCGACAGCCGGGCGCGGATCGCCGAGGTGCTCGAGCTGGTCGACCTGACCGACCGGGCCGGCAGCCTGGTGCGCACCCTGTCGGGCGGCATGAAGCAGCGCACGTCGCTGGCCTGCGCCCTGGTCCACCGGCCCCGCCTGCTCTTTCTCGACGAGCCGACGGTGGGCGTCGACCCTCAACTGCGGGTCACCTTCTGGAGCTACTTTCGCCGCCTGGCCGGCAGCGGTGTGACGGTGATCGTGTCCAGCCACGTCATGGACGAGGCCGAGCGGTGCGACCGGCTGGGCTTTATGCGCCACGGCAAGCTGCTTGCCGACGGCTCGGCGGCCGACCTGCGCGCCCAGGCCGGCGCGGCCACCCTGGAAGAGGCCTTTCTGCACTTTGCCGGCGAGGCCGGATAGGCGAACAAGGAGGAGATCATGAAAGCACGACGCATATTCAGCCTGGCCCGGCGGGTGATCCGCCAGATCATGCACGACCGGCGGACGGTGGCCCTGGTGTTTGTGATGCCGATCTTTCTCATCACCCTGGGGGCCATCCTCTTCCGCGCCGAGGCGGCGCTCATCCCCCTGGGCGTGGTCAACGAAGACGAGGGGATGGCGGCGCCGATGGGCAAGATGGTCATGGGCCAGCTCATCGTCGACGAGATGGAGGCCAGCGGGGCCTTTTCCATCGTCGCCCTGTTCGGCGACGAGATCGACGCCCGGCTGCGCGACGGCACGGTGCAGGGGGTCGTCGTCTTTCCGGCCGATTTCACCGCCGGCTTTTACAAGAACCGCCAGGCGACCATCGACCTGCGGCTGGAGGGCTCGAACCCGGCCCGCAGCCAGCAGATCGCCGCCCGGGTCACCCAGGCGGCCATGAAGGCGCTGGCCGGGCAGATGCTGTCGGCCCAGGGGGCATCGGCCGGAGCGGCCGATCTGCCGGTCACGGTCAACGCCAGCTACCTGTACGCCGGCGAGTCGTTCGACACGATGGACTTTGTGGCGCCGGCCTACATCGCCTTCCTGGTCTTTTTCCTGGTCTTTATCCTGACCTGCGTGTCGTTCCTGCGCGAGCGGTCGCAGGGGACGATGGAGCGGCTGCTGGCCACCCCGGCCAGCCGGCTGGAGATCGTGATCGGCTATATCGGCGGGCTGAGCCTGTTCGCCCTGATCCAGGCGGCGGTGATCGTCCTGTTCACCGTGGGGATCATCCAGATCCACTACCTGGGCAGCCTGTGGCTGCTGTTCCTGATCGTCGGCCTGCTGGCCATCGTGGGGGTCAGCCTGGGCATTTTGTGCTCGACCTTTGCCCGCAACGAGTTCCAGGTGGTGCAGTTCATCCCCCTGATCATCATCCCCCAGGCGCTGCTGGGCGGGCTGATCTGGGCGATCGAGGAGATGCCCGGCTACCTGCAGCCCTTTGCCTACGCCATGCCGCTGACCTACGCCAACCGCGCCCTGCGCGACGTGATGCTAAAGGGGCTGGGGCTGGGCGACATCTGGCCCAACCTGTTGATCCTGGCCGCGTTTGCGGTGATCATTGTCGCCCTGGGGGCGCTGACGGTGCGGCGGGAGGTGGCGTAGAGGGGGGGAGCGGCCAACGCCAACGTCTCGAGACCGATTGACAAAAAGTGTATATTGGTGTAATATACAAACACCATGAAAGAAGCCATCGCCGACTGCAAAGGTTTCCAATGGGATGAAGGAAACGAGGACAAGAACTGGTACCTTCATCAGGTCACTAACGGTGAATGTGAACAGGTCTTTTTCAATCTGCCCCTGATCGTTGCTCCAGATAAAAGGCACTCGCAAAAGGAACAACGGTATTACGCTCTAGGGCGGACGGATACAGACCGCTGGCTCTTTATCGCGTTTGTGGTTCGGAATGCTTTGATCAGGGTGCTCTCTGCCCGTGATATGAATCAGAGGGAAACGAGAAAATATGGTGACAGAATTGAAAGAGATACCAGCTTTCAAAGATGAAGACGAAGAGCGTGCGTTTTGGGCCACCCACGACTCGACAGAGTACATTGATTGGGATAGCGCTGAATCCATCATCCTGCCACAGCTAAAACCATCAACCAAGACGATCTCCCTGCGGCTACCGGAGGCAATGCTGGATGCGTTGCGAGTTATTGCCAACAAACGCGATGTGCCGTACCAATCCCTGATCAAGGTCTTTCTAAAGGAGCGCATTGATCAGGAGATGGAGCAACACGCCGGGGTCAAGGTTAGGTAAGCCCTGTCGTCGCTCCCTCCGCGAAGAGCCCGAGCTATACACTGTGCGCAAGAAGAATCAGACCGATCGCTGCTGACTAACGGAGGCTCACCGTGTTTCGATTCCCGCTTTTACGGCTTGGACCAAACACTCCCGAGTGGTTAGTCATCGTAGCGGCCATCATCACCATCGGGCTGTGCCTCGTGGTGCTCGTGTGGGGTTTCATCCTGGACCGCAAGTACAACGGACCCTATACGCTCCTCGCTGCCTCAAACGGGCAGAAATGGAAAAGCGCGACCATCGTCATGTTCGCATATACTATGTGCATTCCCTTGGCGGGGGCGCTCCAACCACTCATGAGCCCGTACCCGGACCAGTGGCCGGCTTTTCCTCTCGTCTGCGTAGGGCTCTGGGTTGTGGTCTTTCCCGTCGCCGTGCTCTTGAAGCGGTGGAACATTGAGAGGGATTTGGCCACCTATCGCAGAATGGACGCTTACAGGGGCACGATCAAAGGTATTCTCTCCTCGCGGATTTTCGGCTGGATCGCCTGGCTTATGAGCGCCGAGATGAAGCGGCTTATCGCCGATGGTTACCCGGAGGACCTGGCATCAGGCCCAAAGCACAAAACCTGACCGGTCTTTTCCCTCTCGTGGCTAATTCCCCCGGCTGGAGCCCCCTCACCCCAGCCGCCCAGCCGCCACCCGATCCGCCCCCTCCCACCCCGCCAGCCCGGCGCGGCAAAAGAGCCACGGCGCGCCAAAGGTCAGCGTCCAGCCCACGAGCCCGTAACGCAGCAAGGCGGCCGCCAGCTCGGCCGGGTAGGCCAGGCCGCCGGGCGCCATCCAGTCGACCAGCAGCCCCAAGCCGAAATAGATCACGACCACCGGCGCCAGGCCGAGCGCCAGGCGCAGCGCGCGCTGCCCCAGCGGGCCGTCGACCCTAAAGCGCAGCAGGGCGCGCTCCATGACCAGGCCGACCCCGGCGCCCATGAGCATGGCCATCGTCCGGACCGCCCCCGGGGCCGGATAGCCGGCCAGGGGGTTGGCCGGATGGACAAAGATGAGGATCGCCGGGACGGCCACCGCCACGGCGAGCTGGACCGGGACCGTCCGGGCGGCCAGCCGGCGGGTTGCGGCCGGCTCGGCCCGGTGGAGGACGGCGAGCAGCGCGAGCCCCAGCAGCAGCCCGCCGATGACGTCCTGCGGAAAGTGAAAGCCGAGGAACATCCGCGAAGCGGCGATGCCGGCGATGACGACGGCGCAGACAACGGTCACCGCCGGCTTGCGCAGGCGGGCCGCCACCAGGCCATAGAGGGCCACGGCGCTCAGCGAGTGGCCGCTGAGAAAAGAGGGGGTCAGCTCAACCCACTGGAGGCGCAGCCGGGGGTCGGCCGGCCGGGGGATGTTGAAGGCGTACTTGACCGCGTCGCCCAGCCAGGTGGAAAAGGGCGACAGGCAGATCAGCACGGCGCCGGTCCGCTTGCGGATGCACCAGTAGACCGTGGCGAGCAGGAGCGCGGTAAACTCGGCGTTGCCCAGAAAGGTAAAGAACTTCCAGACCGGATCGACCTGGCTGCCGCACAGGCTTTGCAGGCGGACCAGGACCTCAGTGCCCCACGGGATGAGCAACCTGAGCCATTCTTCCATAAAGCACCCTCCCCTCCGGCAAATCCCCGTTCGCCCGGCCTAGCCCGGATCGGGATAGCTCCGAGCGACGAGGGGCAGGTAGACGCGCCAGCCGATGACCGTGATCCGCGCCGTGGCCGTGTTCGAGCTGACCACCCCGTCGCTGGCATGGTAGGTGAAGGCGACCACCCCGCTGTAGCCGGGCGCGGGCGTATAGGTGAACGAGCCGTCGGCCAGCAGCTCGAGCGTCCCGCTGAACGGCGGCGTATCGACGACGGCCGCCAGCAGGTCGCCGTTGGCGTCGGTGTCGTTAGAGAGCACCCCCGGCGCGGAAACGGCCAGGGGTGTGTCCTTGGCGGCCATGTACAAGTCGTCCGCCGCCGCCGGCGGCAGGTTGTCGGGATGGGTGTGCAGCTCCGCACTGGCCTGAGCGCCGCCCACGTCGTGCTGGTACCCCCCCGCCACGAGCACCTGCCCGTCGGGCAGCAGCGTCGCCGTGTGGTAGCCGCGCGCGTCGTTCAGGCTGCCGGTGCGGATCCACCGCCCGGCCGCCGGGGCGTACAGCTCGGCCCCGGCGGGGTCGAGGCCATTGCCGCCCGCCGCCAGCAGGTAGCCGTCGGGCAGCAGGGTCGCGCTGTGCGAGCTGCGCCCCTGGCTCATGCTGCCGGTGTAGGTCCACTGCCCGGTGGCCGGGTTGTACAGCTCGGCGCTGGCCAGTTGGGCGTTGGCGCCGCTATAGCCCCCGGCGACGAGCACCAGGCCGTTGGGCAGCAGCGTCGCCGTGTGCCCCCGGCGCTCGTGGTTGAGGGCGCCGGTCAGGCTCCACCCCCCTGTCGCCGGGTCGTACAGCTCGGCGCTGGCCAGGTCGCCGCCCGCGTCGCTGTAGCCGCCGGCCACCAGCACCCGGCCATCGGGCAGCAGCGTCGCCGTGTGGTAGCCGCGCGCCTCGCTCAGGCTGCCGGTGTAGGTCCACTGCCCGGCGGCCGGGTCGTACAGCTCGGCGGCGGCCAGGTAGCCGCCGGCGTTGCGGCCGCCCGCCGCCAGCACCCGGCCATCGGGCAGAAGGGTCGCGCTGTGCTGATAACGCCCCACGTTCATGGTGGTGTAGGACCACTGCCCGGTGGACAGGCTGTACAGCTCTGAGGTAGACAGCGGGGCATTGGCCCCGTCCAGGCCGCCCACCACCAGCACCCGGTCGTTGTTCAGCAGGGTTGCCGTGTGGGCGCAGCGCTCCGAGATCATGCTGCCGGTATAGGTCCACTGCCCGGTGGCCGGGTTGTACAATTCCACAGTGTCGAGCTGAGCGTTGGCGCTGTCCGAGCCCCCCGCCACGAGCACCCTGCTGTTGGGCAGCAGCGTCGCCGTGTGGGCGTAGCGCGCCGTGTGCAGGCTGCCGGTGTAGGTCCAGAACCCGGCGCCGTGGGGCGCCTGGGCCAGCGCTTCAGGGGAAGGGACGGCCGGCGCGGCGGTGAACGCCAGCAGCAGGCCGCAGGCCATGAACAGGTTGAGCCAGACTCTGCGCCTCATGGACAGGACTCCTTTCGTGCGATCCCTGATGACAAAAACCGCCCGCCTGACGCGAACGGCTCACCGGCCAAACTGGTCGTGCCCGGCCGTCCGCATCGACACAGCTAGAGCCCTGGATGCCGCTGCATCGCGGGGCGTTTTCTATGTTGTCACTATTATAGCCCAGACCTCCGCAAACGGCAAGCCCCACTTTTGTCAGCCGAATGTCAAGCATAAACGGCCCTTTCGTGGTATAATCGAGCCGGCCTGAGAAAGGAGCCAAGGACCATGCCAGACGTCAAGCCTTACCAACGAGCGGTCACTCCCATCGAGCGATTCCTCTTCCGCTCCCCTTTTTCCATCGTCACCATGGTCACCCGCATCCGGGGGACCGTCACCGAAGGCATGCTGCGCGCCGCGCTGGACAAGGTCCGCCTGCGCCACCCCAACCTCCGGGTCCGCATCGTCCCGGACGAGAACGGCGACCCGTGGCTCACCTCCGAAGGGGCCGGCGAGATCCAGGTCGAGACCGTGTCCCGCGCGTCGGACGACCATTGGATCGGGGTGGTCCGGCAGTGGGGCCAGGTCCCATTCGAGTTCGACGCCCGCCCGGCGGTCCGCTTTATCCTGGTCGGGTCGCCCGCCGCGTCGGAGCTGATCATCGTGTGCCACCACGTGCTGTGCGATGGGCTGTCGCTGGCCTATCTGGCCCGCGACCTGCTGGCCCACCTCGGCGATCCCGGCCGGCCGGCCGAGCCGCTGCCCGACCCGGCGCCCATCGGCCTGGACAACATGCCGCCGGGCGTTGCCGCCAGCGGACTGGTCCGGTTCATGATCAACCGGATGAACAAGAAATGGGCCGCCGAAAAGGTCCTCTTTGACCAGGAGGACTATCGGGCCGTGAACAACGCCTACTGGACCCGCTATCAGCACCAGGCGCTGCCGGTCGAGCTGAGCGAGGCCCAGACCACCGCCCTGGTCGAGCGCTGCCGGAAGGAGGGGGTGACCGCCAACTCGGCGCTGTGCGCCGCTTTCGTCGGCGCGCAGGTCGCCGTCCTGGGCGAGCCACTCCATCCGAGCGTCGGCGTCGCCGCCAGCCTGCGCGACCGCCTGCCAAGACCTGCCGGGGAGGTCATGGGCTTTTACGCCGGGATGGTCAGGCCGAAATTCGGCTACGACGGCGGTCGCGGTTTTTGGGACAACGCCCGGCGGTTTCACCGCCAGGTTAGCCCCCTGTTTACCGACCGGAAGCTGTTCGAAGGCCTGCTCGCCTGGTGCTACCTCGACCCCACCATCCTGGAGGCGATCAACTATAAAAAGCTGGGCGGGCTCGTCCCGCCGGACTCGCCCCGTTATGACAAGCTATCCGCCTTTGGCGGGCGCGACGACACCGTCCGGTCGATCCTGAAGCGGGAAAGGATGGCCTCGCTCGACCAGATCGCCATGGGCACGGCGGTGACCAACCTGGCCCGGCTCGACTTTGCCCGCCGGTACGGCCCGCTGGAGCTGGAGCGCCTGATCATCAAGCCGGGCGCCGCCTACCCGCTGTCCACCGTCGGCCTGGTGCTGGGGGCGGTGACCTGCGCCGGCCGGCTCAGCCTGCTGGTCGAGTTCGCCGAGGAGAATATCGATCTCCCGGCGATGGGCAGGATAAGGGACAGGGCGCTGGAGCTGTTGTTGGGCGACTAGACGGCAGGGAGCATCCGCCAATGGACAAGGCTCAGTATTACAACACCTAGCCCTCGCCGCCGTCGACAAAGCGGAGGTAGGTGGTGGTGATGGCGGCCGGGTCGGAGTAGGCGCCCCGGTAGGCGGGGGGCAGCAGCGCGGCCATCTGGCCCATGATCTCGTCGGCCATCTGCTGGCGCACCTCGCGGGTGACCTTGGTCCCGTTGGGCGACAGGTAGAACGACCGGCCGACGGCGATGTGGAAATCGGTGCGGCGCAGGCGGCGCAGGTTGGCCCGCAACCGCTCCCCGCCGTAAAAGACCACCGGCAGCACGGGGGCGTTGCTGCGCAGCGCCATCAGCGCCACGCCCGGGTGGCCGCGCTGGAGGCGCCCGTCGCCGCTGCGGGTGCCCTCGGGGGCCATGCACAGGATCAGGTTCTCATCGAGCGCCTTCAGGCCGGCGCGGAGCGCCGTCGTGTCGGCCTCGCCCCGCTGGAGCGGGATCGCCCCCCACAGGTCGGCCAGCCCGCCCAGCAGCGGGCTGTCCCAGGTCTCGGTCTTGGCAAAGGCGGTCATGGGGCGGGGGTGGAGGTGGGTGTACATGACCGGGACCTCGATAAAGTTGATGTGGTTGGACACCAGGATGAGGGGCCCCTGCTTGGGGACGCGGGCCAGCTCCCGGTCGTGTACCCGGCACAGGATGCGGACCAGCCGCTTGATGAGCCAGGTCACCAGCCGGTGGGTCAGGCTCATGCGGCCTCCTGCCCGGCGGCGATCGCTTCGAGCCGGCCCGGCAGCAGCTCCAGCTCCAGCCGCTGCCCGTCAACGCACAGCGTCTCGCCGTCGGCGTGGGCCGGCAGCGTCCCCTTGATCGCCGTGATCACAACCCGGCGGGCCCGCTCGGTGCGGATCGGCTCCTGGGTGGCCTGGGTGCCGCGCATAAAGTGGGGCATGAGGGCCAGCACCCGGGTGCGGCTCACCTGGCGGGCGATGCACAGGTCGAGCAGCCCGTCGTCGGGTTCGGCCTGGGGAGCCATCATGAACCCGCCGCCCATCCGCCGGCCGTTCATAATCGAGATCATCAGCGCCGGTTGGGTGATCTTTTCTCCACAGGAATCACACTCGATGGTGACCAGGGGGGCGTGGTAGTAGAGGAACAGGGTTTTGAGCGCCGCCGCCAGGTACAGGGGGAACCCCGACAGGTGGGTCATCTTGGCCGCCACAAGCCCGACGACCGTGTCAAAGCCAATGCCCACCCCGTTGCCGAAATAGCGGCCGTCGGGGTAGAGGCCGCCGGCCACGCGGCCCACGTCGATCGTGCGCCGCTGCCCGCCGGCCAGCGCCCGGACGCCCGCCTCCAGGTCGGCGGGGATGCCCAGGCCAAAGGCCAGGTCGTTGCCCCGCCCCACGCACAGCACCCCCAGGGCGCTCGCGCCGGTCCCGGCCAGCTTGGCCCGCATCAGGCCGTTCAGCACCTCGTTGGCGGTGCCGTCGCCGCCGGCCGCCACCACACAGCCATAGCCCGCCGCGACCGCCTCCTCGGCCAGGTCCGCGGCGTGCCACGGGCGCTCGGTGCATACCAGGTCATAATCCAGGTGGTTCTCGTCCGACAAAGACTTGATCGTGGGGATGGCCCGCTCGCCGCCTCCGCGGTCGGCGACCGGGTTGACGATGATTTTGTATCTGGTCATAAATTGGCGCCAGGCCGGCTGGTTTCCTCCCCTTTGAGAATAGGCTCACTTGGCGCACAGCCGTGCGCCCCTGCATTTTCATTCATCGCAGCGCCCCACAGGGCAGGGAGCCCCCGCCCCTACGGCGCTATTTGCGCATTATATAGGCTTTTCGCCAGTAAAGCAAACACCGGATGTGCTCGCTAGATGCGCACAGCAGGCGCCCTCACCCCAGCCCTCTCCCAGGGGGAGAGGGGGTAGGACTCCTCCCTGCCGCGCCGGCTGCGGCAGGGCCGGGGTGAGGGCTCCCCCTCGCCCCCTCACCCCCTCCATCCCCCCCGCCGCCGGCTTGCAAAAATGTCCTACCTGCGCTATCATGGCCCCATCTTACGGAGGAGGGAGCACGCCATGATCTACGGAGATGGGGTCCGCCTGCGGGCCATCGAGCGCGAGGACATCCCGACCTTTGTCCGCTGGTTCAACGACCCCGAGGTCCGCGAGGGCCTCCTCATGTACCGCCCCATGAGCACCGCCGAGGAGGAGCGCTGGTTCGAGGGCCTGGCCGGCCGCAAGGACGATTTCGCCTTCGCCCTCGAGGCGCTCATCGACGACCGCTGGGTCCACATCGGCAACATCGGGCTGCACAATGTGGACTGGAAGAACAGCGCCTGCATCTTTGGCATCGCCATGGGCGAAAAGCAGTACTGGAGCCAGGGTTACGGCACCAAGGCAACCAGGACCATCCTCCGCTACGCCTTTCACGAGCTGAACCTGCACCGCGTCGAGCTGGAGGTATTTGCCGACAACAAGCGGGCCATCCGCTGCTACGAAAAGGCCGGCTTTCGCCACGAGGGCGCCCGCCGCCAGGCCCGCTTTCACAACGGCCAATACCACGACGCCCTGCGCATGGGCATCCTGCGCGACGAGTTCGATCAGGCCGCGGATCCACCCGCAGCCTGATCCTTCGTGCCCTTTGTGTCCTTCGTGGTTAGACCATTCTCAAAGGAGATGAACCCATGCCCACCAATCCGGTCATCGAGACGATGCTCAACCGCAAGTCGCTCCGCAAATACAAGGAGGACCAGCCGGCCGACGACGTGCTCGCCGCCGTGGTCCGCGCCGGGCAGCAGGCGCCCTTTGCCATGCAGTTGTGCAGCCTGCTCCTGTCGCGCAACCGCAAAAAGAACCCGTTCCACGCGCCGCTGCTGTTCACGGTGTGCGTCGACTCGCACCGCCACGAGCTGGTCATGGCCAGGCGGGGCTGGAAGATCGTTATGAACGATCTGTCGCTGCTCCTGTTCGGGATCCAGGACGCGGCGCTGATGGCCGAGAACATGGTCATCGCCGCCGAGAGCCTGGGCATGGGCTCCTGCTTCCTGGGCGGATGGCCCTACCACGCCGAGCAGATCATCAAGCAGTACAAGCTGCCGCCGCGGGTCTTTCCCCTGGTCGGGCTGACGATGGGCTACCCGGCCGAGGACCGGCCGCCCCGGCCGCGCTATCCGCTCGAGTTTACGCTGTTCGAGGACCGCTACCCGGAGCTGGGCGACGAGGCGGTCGAGCGGGCCATGGCCGAGATGGACCAGGGCTACCTGGCCCAGGACTATTACCGCAAGCAAAAGGCGATGATCCCGCTGGAGGGGGAGCGCGAAGAGACCTACACCTACGACACCTATAGCTGGACCGAGCACATCTCGCGCAAGACGGGCCAGTGGCTGGCGTCGCCCCAGGAGCTGCTCGAGCCGATGGCCAGGTGTGGGTTTCATTTTTAATTGGAAAAGACCTGACAGGTTTTCCGAAACCTGTCAGGTCTTGCCCTACAATCCAAAATCGAAAATCAAAAATCCAAAATCCGGCTATGGATAGGTGATAGTGATACTCCCGTTCACATCGGGCGGGCTAAAGGCGGCCAGCGACACCCTCCACAGGTCGCCTCCCCCCAGGTTGCCGGGGGTGACGTTGTAGCTGACCGTCAGCGGGCTGCCGCCGTCCTGGCGGGCGTAATAGCCCACCTGGGCGGGGCCGTTGATCAGCGCGGCCATCGTTCCCGGCGTGCCGCTCCAGTTCGCCGTGCCGCTGACCGCCCCGGCGCTGTGCAGCACGATCAGGCTGACCGCCGAGCCATAGTTGGGCGACACCCCAAAGGTGATCCCCGGCGCCGAGGCGCCCGAGCCGCTGGGATAGGTGAGGTAGATGGTGCCCATCGCCTCGCCGGTGCCAAAGCTGGCCACCGCCACCCGCCAGGTGTTGCCGGCGGCGAAATCGGCGGCGGTCACGTTATAGACCACCTCCAGCCCGCTGCCGCCGTCCTCGCGGGCGTAGGCGCCCTCTTGCCCCGGCCCGTTGATGATCAGCGCCAGCTCACCCTGCGTCCCGGTCCACTCGGCATAGGCCCGGATCTGGCCCGGCCCGGTCAGCTTGAGATAAAAGTAGACCCGCCGCTCGGCCAGCCTGAGCGGGTGGGTCCAGCTCTGCCCGCCGGCCGCCACGGTGACCGTTACTTCGCGGGTCACCTCGCCGCCCGGGTAGACCACCCGCAGCCGGTAGACGGTGGTCGCCCCCGGGGCCACCACGTGCGAGCCGTCCGGCCCGGTGACCGGGTTGCCGTCGAGATAGATCGCGCTGACGTTGAGGACGTGCCAGCGCAGCGTCGAGGTCATGCCGGGCAGGATCGAAGCAGGATCGGCCCAGAACTCAATGACCGGCCCGACCGTCGGCGTGGCGGTGGGCGTCTGCGTCGGCGTCGCGGTGTGGGTCGGCGTGTTGGTGGTGGTCGGCGTGGGGGTAGCGGTCGGCGTGTTGGTGGCCGTCGGCGTGTCGGTAGGCGACTCGGCCGTGGGCCCCTGCGTGTCGGTGGGCTGCGGCGTGTCGCTGGGCTGCGGCGTCTCGCTGGGCTGTGGCGTCTCGGCCGTCGGCTCTGGCGTGGCCTGGCCCGTGGCGGTGGGCGTCACCACCACCCCGCCCACGTTGACGCTCACCGAGCTCGTTTCGCCCGCCGCCCTGCTGGCGGTATAGGCCGTGGCCGATATGGTGTGCGCCCCGGGCTGGTCGAAGGTGAACGAGTGGCTGACGTTCAGCGACGGCGCGCCGTCGGCGTCAGGGCTGGTGGCCATCGCCACCACCAGGCCGTCGACGCTCATCTCCAGCCGGGTGATGTCCTTGGCGCCGGTGGCCGAAGCCTGGAGCACCACCTGGCCGCCGGTGGCGATCTGGGCCCCGTCGGGCGGCGACATGATCGTGACCGCGGGCGTCCCGGTCTGCCGGTTGAGCAGCAGCAGCACGGCGATGATCGCCGCCACCGCCACGATGCCGGTCACCAGCAGCCCGGCGATCAGCTTGGTCGATATCCCCCCGCCGGCCGCCGGCGCAGCCTCGGCCGCGTAGGGGATCGCCGCCTGGCCGTACATCGTCGGCGCGGCGCCTCCGGCTGCCGCCATGCCCCCCACAGCCGCCAGGCGCACGTCAAAGATCGTGTTGCCCAGTCGGAGCTGGTCGCCGTTGCGCAGCGCCTGGGGCGCGGCGAGGCGCTGATCGTTGATAAACGTGCCGTTGGCGCTGCCAAGGTCCTGGACCACGTAGCGTCCGGCCTGGTAGGAGATGGTGGCGTGCTGGCGTGACACCTGGGGATCGGCCAGGACGATGGCGCTGTCCGATTGCCGTCCGATGGTGATCGGCGCCTGGGTCAGAGGAAACTCCTGTCCCGTGTGGCGGACGATCAGTACCGAGCTTGGAACGGATGATGCGGTGTACTGCATGATCTCCTCCTTTCTCAATGCCGGCTGATTATACCACAGGTCGTCCTATTCGACAAGCGCCTTATTGTCTGCTATAATGGCCGCCGACCCTCACCCCACCCTCTCCCAAGGGGAGAGGGCAAGTCCCCTCTCCCTCTGGGAGAGGGCCAGGGTGAGGGCTAGGGTGAGGGAAAACCATGACCTATCGATCGTTGAGCTACGCCCTGCACAACCGGTGGGATTCGAGCCACCTGCACACCGTCAACCGGCTGCTGGCCCCGGCGCCGGGCATGCGCCTGTTGGAGGTCGGCTGCGGGCGCGGCCACCTGACCAGGCGGCTCCAGGAACAGGGCATCGACGCGGTGGGCATCGACGCCAACCCCTACGCCGTCGAGCACGGCGTGGCCCGCAACCTGCGCGCCATGCGGGGCGAGTCGCTCGACTTTGCCGACGCCAGCTTTGACCTGCTGTGCTCCTTTCACGCCATCGAGCACATCCCGCCGATCGACCGGGCGCTGGCCGAGATGGTCCGGGTGGTCAAGCCCGGCGGCAAGCTGCTGCTGGTCTACCCCGCCGAGCCGGTGAAGGGGCTGTTCGCCATTCCCACCGCCGTTATCCTCTACCGCAACCCCTTCCGCGCCGCCGAGGTGCACTGCCACCGGCTCACCCCGGCCCGCCTCCGCCGGCTGGCCGCTCCCCTGCCGCTGGAGCACCTGGCCAGCGAGTTTCACCTGTTCCGCTCGCCCCAGTTCTTTTCGCTGTTCCGGCGGGCTTGAGTGCGTTGCGCCAAAGGCAGGTGCAACGCACCGGCATAAGCTACTGCTGGAGCAGCTTGAACGAGTCGAGGAACTTGAGGGTGTCCTCCGCCCGGCTCTGGTTCTCGCCGCCCACCACCAGGATCTGATACAGCTTGTCCTCGACCAGGTAGATGTAGGTGTGCAGGGTCTTGACCCCGCTGGCATCGTCCACCCGGATCTCCAGCTCTCGCCCCGGATAGGCGTCCAGCGCGATCTCTTTACGGCTCACTTCCGTGCCGCCGGTGGACGAGACCTGCCCATCGCAGGCGCCGTCCAGCATCGCGTCGGAGGCGGAAAGCTCGATGAGCGCCGCCGGCAACAGGTTGTACCCAACCATGTAGGCCACGTCTGTTGTCTCGTACGTAAACATGTGGATGTCGATGTTCCCCAGCTCTGTCTCCTGCGACTGGGTCTCCTCGGTAGGCGTGCCGGGCGCCATGATCGAGAACCCGCCCGCCTCCGACTTGAACTCGATCCACTCAGCCTCCCCGCCGCCTCCGCATCCGGCCAACAACAGCGCCGCCAGCGCCAGCAGCAGCACGCCTACCACTATGTTCCGTTTCATGTGTGTGTCGATCCTTTCTGCATTCTGGGCACCCCTGCCCGCAAAGTAAGCCCATTGTGCACCACAAGCCCTATTCTGTCAAGGACAGGCTGCGGACGAATTAGGGCCGTTCATCTGCGTACCACATGGACACCCGCGGCCAAGTGTGCTATACTGGCCGTCGACGGCCCGCCGCGTAGGGCAAGCGCCGCCCGGGCGTGGGCCGGGCGCGCGGCGGGCATCACCCGCCGGGCGGGCGGCGGGGGTATAATAGAGTCGGTCAATCGAGGGGAACCTATTGCGACAGTGGACGTCTATATTATGGCGAACTATTCACGGAGGTGTTCTACCATGCGCATGAAAACGATAGCCGGCCTGCTGCTGGCCCTGGTCCTGATCGTCCCGCTGGCGGCGTGCGGAGCCGACGCCACCGCCCCAGAATCGATCGTCCCAACCCCGGCCCCGGCCGCAACCCAGGCCGTGGGGGTCCAGCCCACGGCGGGGGTCCCTGCCGCCGGCCAGGAGCCAACCGCCGACCAGGCCCCCACCGCGGTCCAGTCGACCACCGCCACCGAGGCGCCGCCGGCCCAGCCGGCAAGCACTGCCACCACGCCACCGCGCCAGATCTGGATCGACGCCCCCGCGCCGGGCGCGGCCGTGTCCAGCCCGCTCGAGCTGCGCGGCTCGGTCAGTGTCAGCCCGTTTGAATCGACCCTGCTGTGGCAGGTGTACGACTCCGCCGGCCAGGTCATCGGCCGTGGGCCGATCATGGTCGACGCCGAAATGGGCCAGCCGGGCAGCTTTGCCGACCAGATCACCTTCAGCTCCACCGCCGGCGGTCCGGGCCGGATCGAGGTCGCCGAGCTGAGCGCCAAGGACGGCTCGGTGGTCGTCAGCGCCTCGGTCGACGTCGTCCTGGCCGGCTCGCCCTCGTCGGGCGGCATCGAGATCCCCAGGGCCGGCGTCTATGCCGTGCTGCCGCTCCACATCCTGGCCCGCGTCGGGACGCCCGGCGAGCAGGCCATGGCCACCCTCACCTGGCAGGACGGCACCTTCCTGCAGGGCCAGTTTCGCATCCTGGCCGGCGAGGACGGGCAGGGGCTGCTGATCGGCAGCCTCGACTGGATCATGGAGGGCCAGCCGCCCCAGCCGCCCAGCCAGCCGGCGACCCTGGCCATCCACAACCAGGACGGCCAGCTCCTGGCCGAGCAGGCGCTCACCGTCCTCAGCGCCGACGACCCCGAGGTCCGCACCGTGACCGTCTACTTTCTCCTGGGCGAAGAGCTCCAGGCGACCCAGCGGCTGATCGCCGAGACCGAAGCGGTCGGCTCGGCGGCGCTGAACGAGCTGCTGTGGGGGCCGCCGCCCAACAACCTAGCCGGCTTTGAGTCCGCCATCCCCTCGCCCGAGGAGGTCCTGTCCTACGCCGGCCGCGAGGCCGGCTGGGGCCCGCGCGTCCGCCTGCTCAAGCTGACCATCATCAACGGGGTGGCCACCGCCGATTTCTCCAAGGAGATCAACGCCTACGGCGGCGGCTCGCTGCGGGTCAAGCTGATCCGCGACCAGATCGCCCAGACCCTGCTCCAGTTCTCGACCGTGACCGAGGTGGTCATTGCCGTCGAGGGCCAGACCGAGGGGGTTTTGCAGCCATAAGATCACCATGGCTGGGGTTTCATAAAAAGCGTTGCATTCAGGTCTTGACTTTCTCCCAAGCTGTGCTATAATATAGCCGGCCTGCATCCACGCAACCTTAACCGGCGACTTACGCAGGGGCTCATTCCGGCAACAGCGGCAGGGCTCCAGGGAAAAGATGAGGCAGCGCGCCCGCCCACCGCTGAGGTGAGGCGGGCGCCTTTTTTTGGAGACCAACCCCTCCCCGAATGAAAACGGGGTTTGCGGCTATAGCACGCTCAAGGAGGAGGTTCATGGCACAGAAAAAACCCCCTGGCCGCGGCGTGGGCGTCCTGGGGCTGATTGCCCTCCTGGCGCTGGCGGCGCTTTTGGGCGCGTGCGGCTCGTCCCAGGCCGACCTCAAGGGAACGGCCACCCGCATCGCCCTCGACCTGGCCGCCGGCCCCACCGTGGCGGCAGCTACCGGCCGGCCGGCGGCGGCCACGGCCCCCGCCGTCGCCGCCGGCCCGGTCCCGACCCGCAGCCCCACGCCCACCCGCACGCCCACGCCGACCCGCACCTCGACGCCCACCCGCACTTGCACGCCCACCCGCACCCCCACCCCCAGCCGCACCCCCACCCCCACCACCCCGCCGACCGATACCCCGCCGCCCACCGCCCGGCCCTCCCCGGCCCCCACCAAGGCGCCCACCTCGCCGCCGGCCGGCGTCCAGGGCCAGCTCGCCTTTGCCGTCTACAACGCCGGCCTGCGCAGCTACACCCTGTACACCGCCAAGGTCGACGGCAGCGACCTGCACGCCATCGCCGATTATGTCTACCAGCCCGACTTTTCTCCCAACGGCGTCCGCCTGGCGGTCAACGGCTACGAGGGCGGCAACGACGACCTGTGGAACATCAAGTACGACGGCAGCGACCGGCGCAAGGTGGCCGGCCACTTTAGCGACGACGCCTTTCCCACCTGGTCGCCCGACGGCAGCCAGGTGCTGGTCAGCTCGACCCGCCAGGGCGACGGCGTATCGCGGCTGTACGTTGGCAAAAACCCGATCTCCTCTCACCTGACCAAATTCATCATCGGCAGCTATTCGCTGTGGCTGCCCACCGGCGAGATCGCCTTCAACGGCTGCGATTACGGCTGGGGCAGCGACAGCCACTGCGGCATGTGGCGGGTCAGCCCCGGCGGCGTGCCCAAACAGATCACCGACCAGACCGGCGACATACCCACCGACGCCACCTCGGCCGACTTGCTGTTCCTGCGCGCCGAGGGCGTCAACTGGGACGTCTACCGCGTGCCGCTCGGCGGCGGTGCGCCGACCCGCCTGACCGACAGCCCGTCGCGCGACGGCCCGGCCGCCTATTCGCCCGACGGCAAGACGATCGCCTTCCTGTCGGACCGGTCGGGCGCCTGGGCGCTGTACACCATGGACCGCCAGGGGGGCGGGGTCAAAAAACGGCTGGACCTGCCCAACGGCGGCGCTTACGACGCCGGGCCGCACCCCTGGCACGACCAGCGGATCACCTGGGGGCCGCCGCCCAGCTCCCCGCCGCCGCCCACCCCCACCGAGGCCGGCCTGCTGCCCGCGCCCAGGCTCACCTTCCCCGACCCCAACGGCACGGTCAGCGCCGCCCGCCCGACCACCGTCCGCTGGACCTGGAGCAGGGCGCTGGCCTTCAACCAGGGCTTTGAGGTCCGCGTCTGGCACCGCCTGGACCAGGGGCCGATGGGCGTGGCCCCCGCCACCGACAAGACCGAGCTGGAGCTGAACTTTGGCTACACCGAAAGCTACAAGCGGCACGGCGACGACTTTTATTTCATGGACGTGATCGTCGTCCAACTAAGCCCGTACGAGATCCTGAGCCAGAGCAGCCCGATCCAGGTCTCGATCAAGAAATGACCGAACCCTCACCCCAACCCTCTCCCTTGGGGGAGACCGCTGTTCAGTGCAGCGCGCAGCGCGGCAGGGCAGGGTGAGGGGGAAATCTATCCAAGAAGGAGCACACCATGACCTCAGATCGCGAAAAAACGACCAACGCCGGCCTCGCCGCCGACGAGCAGCAGGTCCTGGCCCTGATAGCCGAGGGCAGGCAGTTTGGAGAGATCGCCGCCCAGATGGGCATCTCGGAGGACGGGGCCAGCCTCATCATCTCCAGGCTGGTGAAAACCTTTGGGGTGTTTGGCAGCGCCGACCTGGTCAAGCAGGCCCGGCAGCGAGGATACCTGCCGCCCGCCGAAACGGCCATCCCGGCCATCGAGTCGGCTCCACCAGTCGAAGAGGTCCCCGTCCCGGCCGAAGGGCCGATTCCGCCGCCCGCAGAGGTCCCCATCCCGGCCCAAGGGCCGATTCCGCCGATCGAAGATGCCCCCATTCTCGCCGAAGAACCGATTCCGCCGGTCGAAGATGTCCCCATTCTGGCCCGAGAGCCGATTCCGCCGCCCACAGAGGCCCCCAGCCCGGCCCCGCTGCAAGTCGACGAGTCGCTCCTGCGCGACGCCGAGGCCATCCTGACCGCCGAGCGCAGCCGCGGCCGCCGGCACCCGCTGCTGATCGCCCTGCTCAACCTGACCGGGCTGGGCATCGGCTACCTCTTTTTGAAACGGCCGCTGCGCTGGCTGTTCCACGCCGCCGTCACCGCCGGGATGCTGGCCGCCGCCTGGTACACCAACGCGGCCCGCTACCCCCTGCCCTGGCTGATCGGCCTGGGCGCCTGGCTGGCGTGGATGGCCGTCGACGGCTGGCTGGCCGCCCGCCGCCAGGAGTGGGCCGCCCGCCGGCCCTGGCTGCCGGCCGCCCTCGCCGTGGCCCTGATCGGCCTGGAAGTCGCCGGCCTGTGGCTGTACCAGGACCTGTGCACCCGCGAGTTCCTGCTGGGCATGATCGACTATCAACAGGGGAGCTGCGGCGCCGCCACCGACCGTCTCGGCATGGTCGGCAGCGCCTGCGAGCTGACCTTCAGCGCCAACGTGCCGGTGGCCGAGGACAAGTGCGCCGAGTGCAGCCCGCTGCTGGACGCCGCGGGCGCCCGCCAGGCCGGCCGGTTCGAGGAAGCGATCGCCGGCTACCAGGCCTACCAGGTCGCCTACCCCAGCGGCAGCCTGACCGTCCATGTCCGGGACAACGCCGCCGCCGCTTACGGCGAGTGGGCCGGCGCGCTGCGCGCCAACGCCGACTTTCAGGCCGCCATCGACACGTACGAGGCCGGCCGCAGCGCTTACCCCGCCGCCCCCGCCTCTCAGCAGGCCCCGGCGCTGGCCGCCGAGACCTACGCCGAGTGGGCCGCCCGGCTCTATCAGGAAGGCCAATTCGACCAGGCCGTCGCCAAGTACGAAGCGATCCTGGCCGGCTATCCCGACACCCCGGCCGGCGCTCAGGCGGCCGAGCAGGCCGCCGGCGCCTACGCCGACTGGGCCGCCCGGCTGCGAGACGAGGGCGATTACGAGGCCGCCATCGCCAAGTACGAAGCGATCTTGACCGGCTATCCCACCACCCCGGCCGGCGCCGAGGCTCCGTTCCTGGCCGCCAACACCCACTACGGCTGGGCCGCCCGACAGCGGCAGGAAGGCGACTATGAGGCCGCCGTCGCCAACTACCAGGCGATCCTCGACCGCTACCCCAACATGCCGCCGGCGATCTGGGCCCCGGGCCAGGCCGCCGAGACCTACAACGACTGGGCCGGCGAGCTGCGCGGCCAGGCCGGCTATGCCCTGGCGGCCGAAAAGTACCAGATCATCCTCGACCGCTACCCCACCAGCGACCTGGTCCCCGGGGCGCGCGAGAGCCTGGCCGGGACCCTGTACGACTGGGCCCAAGCCCTGCGGGCCGAGCGCGATTACGAGCCCGCCGTCGAGCACTACCGGACGATCCTGTCCGACTTTACGGCCAGCCAGGTCATCTCCCAGGCGGTCGAAGGGCTGGCCCAGACCACCTACGACTGGGCCAAGCTGCTGCAATCCCGGCACGAGTACGGCCAGGCCATGGACCGCTACGAAGAGATCCTGGCCGACCCCCGCCTCAGCGCCGTGGTCACCTCCACCGTCGATGCCGCCCTCGACACCGGCCTGGCCTGGACCGAGGAGCTGTCGGCCACCAAGGACTATGCCGGCGCGGCCGCCGCCGGCCTGCGGACCCAGGGACTGGCCGGGGAAGGGCGGCTGGAGCAAGCCAACGCCTTGCTGGCCGGCGTCTACTGGGCGTGGGGCGACTCGTACGCCGCCGCCGAGAGCTACTCCAGCGCCATCGACAAATACGACCTGGCGCTAAACGACCCCACCCTCCAGCCGTACGCGTCCGGCGCCGCCGAGGGCGCGGCCGCCGCCTACTACGCCTGGGGCCAGTCGCTGGGCGCCGGCGAAGGCGCCTTGACCACCTACGCCACCCTGCGCCAGCGCTTCCCCAAGTCGACCTGGGCGCCCAAGGCCGCCGAGGCCGCGGCGTCGATCTACCTGGGGCGGGCCGACATCCAGCACCTGGCGGGCAACTATGCCGACGCCGTCAGCGCCTACGAGCGGATCATCGGCGACTATCCGGGCACCGAGGCCGCCGGCCAGGCCAAGACCAGCCTGGCCCAAGCCGAGGCCACCTGGCGGGGCGGCTACGCCGACAAGCTGCTGGCCGCCGTGGTCAAGGCCCAAAAGGGGGCCGACGCGCTGAGCGGCCTGCTCAACACCCTGTCGAGCGGCACCAAAGTCTCGTGCTCATTGATCGCGATGACCAGCTTTGGCGACACCAAGCTGACCATCCCGAGCCGCTTTTCGAGCCTCCAAACCGCCTACAACAACTACCGCAGCGCCTTGACCAGCCTCGAAGAGGCCAAAAAGATCATCGTCTGCACCGGCATCATTAACTGGGTCACCGACAACGAGATCAACAGCGCCAAGAGCAAGCTCAACAGCGCCAAGAGCAAGCTCAACCAGGCCAAAAAGGCCGCCGAAGCGGCCAAGTAGAAAAAACCTCTCTGAAAACAACAGAGGCGGCGTTTAAGCCGCCTCTGTTGTTTCCAAAAACCCTCAGGATCTCGGCCGGGCCACCCAGATCTGCTCCCGGCCATAGTGGAACGGCCCCCGGTCGAAATCGCCATAGAGCGCCTCGACCCGAAAGCCGCACAGCTCGAGCAGGTACTCCATCTCGTAGCGGTGCAGGTAGCGCAGCACCAGCGAGCTGTAGACCTTGCTCACCACCTGCCCCTGGTCGTCCAGCTCTTCGAAAATGAAATACTGGTCGATCATCTGCTTTTCGGGGTCGTACCGGCGCGTGTCCCACACCACCACCTTGTGGCCGGTGTCGGGGTGGACGAACTCGTCGACCATCTTGACCGCCCCGCCCAGCGAGCCAAAATGGGCCACGATCGTCTCCAGCCGCGGGTCAAAGTTGTTGAGGATCAGCCGCCCGTCGGGCTCCAGGTGGTCGCGCACGCAGCGCAGCGCCCGCCGCTGGTCCTCGCCGGTCAGCAGGTGCAAAAAGGCGCGGTAGGGGATGGTCACCAGCTTGAAGCGGCGGCCCAGGCTGAAATCGCGCATGTCGCCCTCTACCAGGTCGATCCGCCGCCGCACCGCCGGGTCGAGCCGGGCCACCTTGTCGCGGGCGATGGCCAGCATCGACGGGGCGCGGTCCAGCCCGGTCATGTCGGCCCCCGCCGCGGCAGAGGGGATCAGGATGCGGCCGGTGCCGCAGCCCAGCTCGAGCACCGGCCCGCCGGCCCGCACCGCCTCTTCCACGTAAAAGGCCGCGTCGCCCTCCGTGCCGAGAGAATAATAGTCGTACAGCGCCGCGTCGGCCCGGTCATACTCTTTCATGGGTCACCCTCTCCTCGTTGGCGCGCAGCCGCACGCCATGGAATGGGTCCGAGTGTACCACACAACCAGGTGGAAGGCAAGGTTTGCCCTCTCACCCTGGCGAGAGGAAAGCCGCAGGGGCGCACGCGCGGCCGTGCGCCCCTGCGGGCAAATAACGGCGGCCCCTGCCCCGCCAGGCAGCCGCCAACTAGGTGGCATTTTCCCCTCACCCCAGCCCTGCCGCCTTGCCGGTGGCGGGGAGAGGGGACGGGAGCGGCGGCGGCGAACGACCCTGCACATCAGAATGCCACAAAGGCAACCACGACCTTTGTTGCCTTTGTGTCCTTTGTGGTTAGCCGCCCTTCTCCTCCGCCGGCAGCTCTACCGTAAAGGTGGCCCCACCCCCCGGGTTGTTCTGCGCCCAGATCCGCCCGCCGTACTCGTGCACGATCCGGTCGCACACCGCCAGCCCCAGCCCCGTCCCCTTGCCCGTCTCTTTCGTGGTGAAAAAGGGCTCAAAGATGTGGGGCATCACCTCCGGCGGGATGCCCGGCCCGTTGTCGATGAACCGCACCTGGGCGCCGGCCGAGTCGCCGTTTTGGCAGGGGGCGCGGCGGGTCTGGATCACCAGCGTTCCGGGCTGATCCCTGGACAGCAGCGCCTGCTGGGCGTTGTTGATCAGGTTGATAAAGACCTGCTCGAGCTGGTGCGGATCCACCCGGCTGGCAGGCAGATCGGGGGCCAGGTCGGTGAGCACATCGATGCCGCATCCCTGGAGCTGGTAGAGCTGGAGGTCCACCGTGCGCAGCACCGCGGCATTGACGTCGGTCAGCCCGACCTGGCGCGCGGGAGGGTGGGCAAAGGTCAGCAGGTTGTCGATGATGTGGACCATCCGCTGGGCCTGCTGCTGGATCAGCGTCAGGCTTTCCTGGAAACGGGGCAGCAGCGGAGCGATGGCGTGCAGCAGCTTGATCTGGAGCAGGATGACCGTCAGCGGGTTGTTCAGCTCGTGGGCCACGCTCGAGATCGACTGGCCCAGCCAGGACATCTTTTCCGACTGGCGAAGCTGGGTTTCCAGGTGACAGCGCTCGGTCAGGTCGGTGAACAGCCACACCATCGCCCTGGGCTCGTCGCCGTCGATCGGCAGCGACGCGTTGACCTGCACCGGGGCCGACGTCCCATCCGGCCGCTGCACCTCGATCTCGTACGGGCCGGCCCCCTCGTCCAGCAGCCCCGATCGCCACGCGCCCACCGCCTGGTGCACCGCGCTGGGGATCAGCGACGTCCAGCGCCGGCCGATCAGCTTGCCCGGCTCGCAGCCGGCGATCCGCTCCGCGGCGCGGTTGGCGAAAATGAGCAGCCCCGTGTCGTCCTCGACGACCACGCCGCAGGGCACAGCCTGCAAGATCGGCTCGGCCAGGCTCCCCAAATTCAAATGGCTCCCTCCCCCTCACCCAACCCTCTCCCAAAGGGAGAGGGCCGGGGTGAGGGTCCTCCTAATTGACGCACAACGGCGTCGACTCGCGCCACACCCGGCCGCCCTGCATGTGGCCGTTCGTCAACAGCCAGCCATAGACCTGCGCGGCAAAGTCTTCCAGCCGGTGGGCCTCGATGCCGAGCACCAGATCCCGCTCTTCGGGCGTCAGCGCAAAGGTGTGGTCGCAGTACCCGGCCGCCAGCGCCTTGGCCGGGTTGTGCAGCAGGGTCTCACAGAACCGGCCGTTGACCGTGGCGGCGCACAGCAGTTGATTCAAGCTCTTGTGTTGCACGATGGTCCTCCTCAAATCCTGTAAACATCGATATCGCCGGCTGCAATCCTGCCCCCCGAATTCGAGATCCGAGGGGTGGGGGGTCAGAACAAGAGCAGCCTCAAGCTTGCTCGGACTCGACGGCCAATGCCCCCTGGCCGGCGGTCGAGCCCTGCATGAGAACGATGATCCCCACGGCGATGATCAGATCGCCCAGGCTAAAGGCGGCAGGCCACGGAAAGGGCGGCGGCAGCGCCAGGATGTCGGACAGCAGCCACAGCGCCGTGCCCTGCCGGGGCAGGATCACGTCCTTGGAAAAGCCGTAATGGCTCCCAACCGGAAACTGGGCCAGGCTGCTGCCCGGGTTGATCTGGACCAGCGTCTCGGGCGAGATCGGCATCAGGCCGCCGTTAGCCAGGATGGCGATCAGGTTGCACACCACCCCCACCCCGGCGATCTTGATCGCGGTCGACCGCCGGTTGAGCGCCACAAAGGCCAGCAGCAGCAGGTGCGAGGCCAGGAAGAGCGCCTGCTGCACGGCAATATGCTGGCGGGGGCCCGCTTCAGCCCGCAGAAGCGGGAGCTGCAGGGCCAGGGCCAGCAGCACCAGCCAGGCGTGGCGCAGCGAGATCGCCGCTATCCGTTCCAGGGCACAGCCCCGGTAGCGGATCAGGCCGGCGAGCAGCCCGACGACGACGGCCAGCGCCAGGATCATACCGGGCAGGTCAGGCTATCCGCCCACCCCCCCGGTCGCACCCGGCGCGCCGCCTGCCGCGGCCAATGCCGCCAGGATGAGCAGGATGTATACGATTTTTCGGTTGGTGGGTGTAGCATAGCGGTTCCACACATAGTTGAGCGTCTTCATGTTCGACCTCCTGTCCTTCTGCAGTTTTTGAATTGTCGGCCGCCCCGTTGATTCCGTGTAGCTGCTGCGTCAGGATCCAGCCGGTCTAGTTGCAAGTGTAACAGATACCCCTCACCAAAAGGCTCACCAATCCACTCACCACTCGCGTACAGTAAACCCAGTTTCTGTACGAGACGATCATATCACAAGGCGCAGACAAAAAAGGCTGCCCCGCGGGGCAGCCGGCAGCTCTCGGGCGCCCCGATCAGGCCCCGCCGGTGATCTGCCGGTAGAGCTGCTCGGTCTCGGGCGCCGGGCTGAGGCCCAGCTCGGCGCGCAGGACCCGCACGCAGGTGTGGTACTGGCGGATCGCGGCCGGCCGGTCGCCCAGGCGGCAGTAACAGCCCATCACCGCCCGGTACACCGCCTCCTGGTAAGGGTCGTGGCTCAGCAGGCGTTGATACAGGTCGACGGCCCGGAGCAGGTCGCCCTGCTCGGCGTACAGTCCGGCCAGCGCCCCCAGCGCGGCCAGGTACTGCTCGCGCAGCCGCTCGCGCTCCACGATGCACCAATCGGCATAGATCCCCTCCAGGTAATCGCCCTGGTAGAGGGCCAGCGCCTCCTCCAGGAAAGCGATCCGCTTGCCCCGGTCGGCCACCGGCCCGGCCCGGTCCACGGCGGTCTCGAACTCTTCGGCGTCGAGCCGGTAGGAGCACTCCCGGTTAAAGCGGTACAGCCCGTCTTCAAAGACGATGCTGTCGCGGAACAGCGACCGCCGCAGCCGGTAGAGCGTCGAGCGAAAGATGCTGTCCAGGCGCTGGGGCGAGTGCTCTGGCCAGAACAGGGCGCCCACCTCCTCCTTGCGCAGGCCGCGCCGGTGCTGGAGCAGGCAGAAAAAGAGGTCGCGGCTCTGCGCCGTCGTCCACTGCACGGCCGCCCCGTCCATCTCTACCCGGGGCAGCCCCAGGGCGTGGATCTTGAGCTCCATGTGCGGCTCGGACTGGAGCGCCGGCTCGGGCCGCCTGGCCAGCCACGCCTGGTAGGCCTCGATCCGCCCCAGGAGGCGCGCCGCCGCGTCGCCCCGATCCGGGCCGGCGGCCGCCTGGCGGAGCAGCGGCGCGAACTGACTGCCCTCGGCCACCAGGAACTGGTCAAAGCCCAGCCGGCGGACCAGGTCCAGGGTCCGTTCCACCCCGTCCAGCGCCTCCTGGCGGTTGCCGGCCAGAAAGGCCACCCGCGCCCGGTGCAGGCAGGCCCGGGCCAGCTCGCGGCCAAAGCCGCCGGCCTCGAACCGCTCGGCGGCCCGGTCGAGGTGGTGCCGCGCCATCACCAGGTCGCCCTCCTGGCCGGCCAGGATGCCCAGCGACGTGTCGCACAGCCCGGTCTCGTAGCCAGAGCCGTGCTTTTCGGCGTGGGCCATCGCCTCCAGCAGCCACTTGCGGGCCTGGTCCAGGTTGCCCTGCAGGCGGGCCACGTTGCCCAGGGCGTCGAGGCTGTAGGTGACGGCAAACCCTTCCCCGGCGCGGGTCCCGCCCTGCAGCCCTTCGTTGTACGCCTGGCGGGCCTGCTCGTAGGCGCCCAGGTCGCGGTGCAGGTCGCCCAGGCTGGCCCAGGCGAACGCCTCGACCCGCAGGTTGCCGGCCTGCCGCGCCTTGGTCAGCGCGTCGGTCAGGGTCCGCAGCGCGTCGTCGTACCGGCCCTGCGAATGGTAGACCACCCCCAGCCCGTTGAGCGTGTTGGACCACGGCCCGGGGCTGCCGAGCTGCTGCCAGCACACCAGCGCCGCCTCGTAATGGTCCACCGCCCCGGCCAGGTTGCCGGCCAGCTCCTGGCTCAGGCCCAGGTCGTGGTGGATCAGCGCCACGTTATAGGCGTCGTCCAGCTCTTCGTACAGCCGCAGCGCCTCTTCCAGCCCTGCCCGGCCCTCGGCGAGCTGCCCCAGCCGCAGCAGGCACGCCCCGGCGTGGCGGCAGGCCAGCGCCGCCGTGGGCTTGGCCGCCGCCGCGCCGCCGAGCATGGTCAGCACCTCGCGGCAGCGGGCCAGCGCCTCGGCATAGTGCCCCTCGAACTGGAGCACCTGGCTCTTTTGCACCAGGGCGTGGGCGCTGTGGATCTTGTCTCCCCGCCGGCCAAAGGTGCGGCCCGCCCGGTCGTACAGCGACAGGGCCGCGCCATACTCGCCCCGCTCGGCGTGGATCTTGGCCCGGTGCATCAGCAGGTGCGGCCGGATCTCCCGGACCGGCTCGGGCAGAGCGTCGATCCAGCCGGCCAGCGTGTCCCAGTGGCCCGCCTCGAACTGCTGGGTGGCCGTCTGCTCGATGATGTCCATCACCGGCTCGTAGGTCGCCAGCGACAGGTAGCGGCTGATCGCCTCCTTCCACTCGCCGCGGGCCCGGTAAGCATCGGCCGCCCGCCGCATCAGCTCCTGAAAACGGGCCCCATCCTGCCGGCTCAGCGACGAGAACAGGAACTCGCGGAACAGGGCGTGGTAGCGCAGCCGGTCGTCCTCCTCGTATTCGGTGACGAACAGGTTGCGCAGCCGCACCTGGCCCATCAGCTCGGCCCATTTGCCCGCCTGGCCGCCCAGCACCGCGGCGCACAGGTCGGGGCTCAGCTCGTCGAGCACCGACGATTCGAGCAGGAAATCGCGCAGCGGCGCCGGCTGGCGGTCCAGCACCTGCCTGGACAAATAGTCGTACAGCTCGAGGTTGATCCGGCCCCGCAGCACAATCTCCCCCTGGGCCTGCTCCCAGCGCTGGCCGGCCGTCAGCAGCAGCCCGGTGATCCAGCCCCCCGTCCGCTCGGCCAGGTCGCCGGCCTGCTCGGCCGCCAGGCGCAGATCATAGTTCTGCAGGGCCAGCGCCTGGATCTCCTGCGGGGTAAAGCGCAGCTCGTCCACGCTCAGGCCGGCCGCCTGCCGCCGGGCCACCAGCAGCGACAGGTTGGGCAGCGCCGGCAGCGTGCGCGAGGCGATGATCAGGTGGCAGTTCTCGTCCATGTAGGTCACGAACAGGTCGAGAAACTCGTTGATCGCCTCCTGGTTTTCGACCGCGTGGTGATCGTCGAGGATCAGGCAAAAATACTCGGGGATGGTGTCATAGATCTCTTGCACCAGCGTCGCCACCAGCGGGTAGAGGTTGCGGCCCGGGTCGGCCACCTGCCGCAAAAAGGCGCGCGACCGCTCGCCAAAAGCGGGGAACCGCTGGGCGATGGCGGCGATCAGGTGCTCCAGGAAGATGTGCAGGTCGGCGTCAAACGGGTCGAGGCTGTACCAGCACACCGGCAGCTCGGTGTCGTGGGCGAAATCGATCAGCAGCGTGGTCTTGCCATACCCGGCGGCGGCGGAGATGAGGACCAGCTTGCGGTCGAGGTAAGAGTGGACCAGGTCCACCAGCCGGCGGCGCGACAGCAGGTCTGCCCGCCGGCGGGGCACCCGGATCTTGGTGACGATCGGAGAGGGGATGTCGCCGGGCTGCACCGCATTCCCGGCCGCTTGTTCGAGACTCATGGCATCTCCTCCCCCCCCAGGCGTCTACTCCTGTCTATCGCCCCGCGCAGGCCAGTGTACCACACAAACGAGTGAGAAGCAAGGCAAGTCGGCTATGTAGGACGCAGATAAACGTAGATTTACACAGATGGAAATCGATGTGCGTCTGCCCTGACCCGAAACAAGAAACCGGGTTTCTTCGTTGCCTCGCGCAAGGCTTTCGCTCCCCGGCTTACCCGGCGAAAGGATTGCGCACGACGACCTGGCCGTACACCTGCCCTGGGTTGAGGTCCTCGGACCAGATCGTCTGGCAGCCCATCTGGGCAGCGCTGGCGACGATCATCGCATCCCAAAACGAGATCCGGTATCGCCCCTGAAGCCCGATCGCGTCCAGGAGATCCTCTACCCCGGGGCGGTGCACCTGCCAGGCCGCCAGGTCGGCGATGATCTGCCCGGCTTCTTCAGGCGCCAAAGGTTTGGCTACCTTTTGCGTGACATTCACATAGAACTCTTGCAGGACCTGGATGCTCAGGCAGCCCTGCCCCGACTGCCACAACTCGCGGATCAGATCCCGAGCGCGCCCGTGCTTTTCCCCGGCCGACAGGTCGTGAGCGTAGATCAGGACGTTGGTATCGACGAACTGTAGGGGGTTACGCTCGCTCATGAAGCTCCTCGCGCCGGGCCGTCACCTGGCCGCCTGTGCCCAGGTCCGCGCCCTGCTCCAACCACTGCATGTGGCGCTGCTGCGCGCGGGCATAGGCGTCTTCCTGCTGCACTAGTTTTTCGAGCGCATTGGTCAGCAATTTGGACACCGATGTCTGTCGCCTGACGGCAATCAGCTTAGCCTTGAGCAAGACCTCTTTGGGAATCGCCAAGGTGATATTCCTTGTTTCCATCTCTCCCTCCACGTAAACAAGTGTAGCACATAAAGACGTGAAAGGCAAAATCCAATCGGTTAGGCGCTTGTACTAGCCGGGTCAGGTGGTAGGCCAGGCTGAGCCCCTGGATGCCGCCCCCGATGATGACGGCGTCAAATGTAGCTTTCATCAGTCCTCCCATTTGCATTTTACCACATTTCCCCCACCAAAACAAAGACCTGACAGGTTTTCCGAAACCTGTCAGGTCTGTCCCCAAACTCCAAGAAGGCTAGCCGGCCCGATCGATGGCCGCCGCCAGCTCGGCCATCAGCTCAAACAGGCCGGTCAACCGCTCCGCCTTTTTTTCCGCCCCCGGCTTTTCATAGCGCAGCGTCGTCCCGTCCAGCTCCAGGTTGAGCGACGGCAGGGCCAGCAGCTTTTGCCGCAGCGTCTCGGAGGCGAATATCCGCCCGATCTCGTCCTCCATGTCCCCTTTGATCATAAAGCGCCGGTCGATCTCTGCATCGCCCACCTGGATATCCTGCATCCCCAACTGCTTCCCGATCCGCCCCAGGATCTTTTCCTCGGACAGATCCAGGCGCAGCCCGGCCGGATTGTCGACGGTCATCGCGATCCGCGTGCTGGTCGACGTCCGCCTGTTCTTCCCCGCCCCGGTGGTGTGCTGGTGGACGTACATCTCCAGCTCGCGCCCTCGATAGATCCCCTTGACCGTCGGATAACGCAGCAGGCCGCCCCCCTCGCACGCCAGCCCTGCCTGAGCCGCCGCCTCCTGCCAGGCGCGCAGTTGTCCCCGGCGCTGCAGGTACTGGACGAGCAGGACAACGGCCGTCACCACCACAACGATCACAATCGCAATCAGCACTGTAGGTTCCATGTCATCCCTCCCGATTGGTAACCCCATTGTACCCATCCCCGCCGCTTCTGCAAGTTCCGGGGCAAGACCTGACAGGTTTCGTCCCCAAAGGGGATCTGCGTGAAAACCTGTCAGGTCTGTCTCCGCTGCTTTACACAAATCCCATTCTCGACTATAATGTCCCCGAGGGGGAGAAAGCCACCATGTGGCAGGGGATCACCGTAAGCGCGGACGACAACCCCACCGGCGCGCCGGGCCTGTGGCAGCGGCTCGAACTGCGCCCAGAGGGTGAGGCGGCCGCCAGCGGCGCGCTGTGGCCGGCCCTGTCTGAGCGCCTGGCGGCCGCCCAGCCCCGCCCCAAGCTGCGCCCCGACCTCGTCGTCAAGCTGAACCGCATCGTCAATCTGAACCTCAGCGAGAGCGTGACTTGCGTTCTGAACGATCCAACCAGTGGGCGCTATTTTCACCTGGGCGAGCGCGAGTCCTTTATCCTGGCCCTGCTCGACGGCCGGCACGACCTTCCGGCCATAACCCGCGAGGCCGCCGCCCGATTTGGCCCCCTGCCCGACCAGGCGGTCGAACGGTTCATCTGGGACCTGGGCCAGGCCGGGCTGCTGGAGCAGCGGGCCGGGCTGTGGCAGCGCCTGGCCGCCCCCCAGCGCAGCGGCCCGCTGGTGGTGTGGACCCTGCCTGGCGCCGGGGAGCGGCTTGAGAAGCTGTACCGCTTTTTCCGGAGCCCGCCATCGATCCCGATCTGGGTTCTCGCCTTCGTGGGCTTTATGCATCCGGCTAGACTGATCATCTTCTCCCGGTCGCCGATCGGGCCCGACGTGGCTTTCCTGGCCGGCAAGCCGGCGATCATCCCTGTGGTGCTGCTCGCCTGCTACCTGATCATGATCCCGGTGGTGCTAAGCCACGAGCTGGCCCACGCCCTGGCCTGCGTCCACTCTGGCGGGCGCGTCTCGCGGTTTGGGCTGATGGTCCGCCATTTTCTGCCGGCCGCCTTTGCCGACGTCTCGGACCTCTACCTGCTGCCCCAGCAGGCCCGCATCACCGTCTACCTGGCCGGCCCGGCTGTGACCATGGCCTGGGCGGGCCTGGCCACGCTGGTGTGGGACCTTACGCCGGCCGGCTCTTATGTCCACCTGATCGCCGGCGCGGTCGCCCTGGTGACGTCGCTCAACGCCCTGACCGGCCTGGTGCCGGTGGCCGGCTACGACAGCTCGGAGGCGTTGGGCGAATGGCAGGGCGTGCCCAACCTGCACCGCCGCGCCCTGACTTACTGCTGGGCCCGCCTGCGCCGCCGCCCGGTCGCCGCCCCAGATGGTCACGCCCGACTGTTCGTCTGGTACGGACTGGGGTTTGTGGTGTATAATCTGGCCATGATTGCCATTCTGGCGGCATTGATTTTTGGATGAAGGACCACCATGAGTAGCGACCAGGCCCGGCAGGAAACGGCCATCATCCGGCGGGTGCTCGGCGGCGAGCGCGACGCCTATGGCCTGCTCGTCGAGCGCTACAACGGCAGTCTGTTCCGCTACCTGGCGCGGATGACCGGCCAGCCGGCCGACGCCGAGGACCTGGCCCAGGAAGCCTTCCTGCGCGCCTACCTGTCGCTGGCCTCCTACGACCCCACCTACCGCTTTTCCACCTGGCTGTTCCGCATCGCCACCAACCTGGCCATCAACCGGATCAAAGCGTCGAGCAAGATCGTCAGCCTCGACGAGATGCGCGAGCGCCGCGAAGAGCGCGACGAAGTGCCGCTCGAGCTGGCCGACCCCTGCGACGACAGCCGGCCCGACGTCGCCGCCGAGCGGTCCGAGATCGTGCGGCTGATCCAAAAGTGCCTGCAGGAGCTGCCCCCCGACTATCGGGCCGTGGTGTCCCTGCGCCACATCGCCCAGCTATCCTACAACGAGATTTCCGACAGCATCGGCCTGCCGCTCAACACCGTGCGCACCCGGCTGCACCGCGGCCGCGAGCGGCTGGGCGAGTGCATCGAGGCGCACCTGCCCAAGGAGGACCGCCGATGATCGTCGTCGCCTTTGCCATCGCCCTGCTGCTGCCGCTGGGCTTTCTCTACCTGGTGCGCATCCAGGACCTGTACGGCCAGGGCCAGTTCAAGCACGTCATCCTGTCCTTCGTCTGGGGCCTGGTCGCCTTTGGCCTGGCCTACGCCGCCAACACCTTCGCCCTCGACGCCATGGGCAACACCCGGGCGGCCGCCACCACCCTGCGCACCACCGTGGCCCCCATCGTCGAAGAGATCCTCAAATCGCTCATCCTGATCGCCCTGGCCCGGCGGATGACCTATTTCGTCGACGGGGCCATCTACGGCTTTGCCGCCGGCATCGCCTTTTCCATCCTGGAAAACATCCTCTACCTGCTCGACGCCAGGGCAGGCTCGGCCGGCGGGCAGATGCTGGCCCGGTCCCTGTCTACCTGCCTCATGCACGGCTCGGCCTCGGCCCTGGTCGGCATCGCCATCGGCCGCTTCCGCTACGGCCACGGCGCCGGCCGCCTCCTGTCGGCCCTGCTCGGCTGGGCGGCCGCCATCGGCCTGCACATGGCCTTTAACCGGCTGGTCAACGCCGGCCCGTCGGCCGGCGCGGTCATCGGCACGCTGGGGCTGGGCCTGGGCGGCGTGGCGCTGATCATCCTCTTTATCCGTTGGGGGCTGGCCGAGGAAAAGCGCTGGATCGTCGAGACGCTGGTCGCCGGCAGCGGCGTCACCCGCGGCGAGGTGGCCGTGGTCCGCCGCTACGACCAGATCGACGACCTGCTCGAGCCGATCGTCGAGCGCTTTGGCGAGGAAAAGGCCGAGCAGGTCGAAGAGTTTCTGCTCAAGCAGGCCCACCTCGGCATCAAGCGCAAAGCCCAGACCATGAGCCAGGACCCCGGCGAAAAAAAGGATCTCGCCAAACAGATCGCCGCCCTGCACGACGAGATGGAAGCGATCCGCAAGCAGGTCGGCGTCTACTGCATGACCTACGTGCGGACCATCTTTCCCGAGGACGCGGTGGCCTGCTGGACCATGCTCGAGCAGAGGCTCAGCGAGCAGGGGCTGCGGGCCTGGGGAGGGCCGTCGCTCCAGGCGTCGTTGGCCGGCCGCGCCGAGCGCAAGCGGTCGGCGGGCGACATGTGGGACCGGTTGGGCAAGGTTGGGGAGTGACCGCCTTGGGAACTTTTTTGCCGATTCTGTGGTATGCTATGTGGATATCATGACAGGTTACGATGATGACTATTGCTTGTCAGCAGGCTAGCGATTGGCTCGACCAGGCCCTCGAAGGCGCACTGTCCCCCCGCGACCGGCAGGCCTGGCAGCGCCACCTGGACGAGTGCCCGCGGTGCCGGCGGCGGTTTGAGCTGGCCCGGCGGGCCTCTGACGCGCTGGGCTGCCTGCCCGACGTAGAGCCGCCGGCCGACATGCCCCAGCGGGTGCTGAGCGCCCTGCCCGCCGTCTCACCCCAGGCGCTGGGCCAGATCGCCGCGGTGGTGCAGCGCGCCGCCGCCGACCCCGACCTGCGCCGCCGCCTGCGGGCCGACCCGCACGCCACCCTCCGGGCGATGAGCGTCGCCCTGCCTGCCGGGCTGCGCGTCGAGGTCGTCGCCGAGGCGCCGGCCCCCCTGCCCACCGCCCAGGTGCTTTACCTGCCCCTGCCCGAAGCCTCCCTCCAGCTAGAAGCGCTGGAAGAGCGGTTGGCCGCCACCAGTTTGGGGTCGCTGTTCGGGCTGTGGTGGTGAGCAGCTGAATTAGAAAAGACCTGACAGGTTTTACAAAATCTGTCAGGTCTTTTTTTACGTCCGGCTACGCCGTCCTCGTGACCGCCCGCCGCTCCCACATCCAATCCCACGGCCAGGGGAAATAGGGCGACTTGCGCACCAGCGCATAGCGCACCAGCGGCCGAAAGGCCCGGGCCAGCGCCCGCAGGTGCCCCATCTTTGCCGCCATGTCGTTGCAGTAATCGCCCAGGTCCCGCTGCTGATAGTGCAGCAGCCGCTGGCTCTCGGCCGTGTCCAGCCAGTCGGTGGCAAAGGGCGCCGTCGTAAACGCCGCCGCCGGGAGCATGCCCACCCCTGCCGCCGTCAGCACCCGCTCGACAATCTCGCGGTAATAGTACTGGCAGCGCGTCCCCCCGCCGATCAACAGCAGCTTGCCCCACACCGCCGGGCTGGCCGTCGCGTTGGCCACCGCCAGCCCCACGTCGCGGGTGTGCACAAACTCCATCCGGTTGGCCAGCGGCACGTCGAACATGCCCGGGTCCAGCTTGAGCGAGATCGGCATGGCCGCCGCAAAACGCAGGATGGCCCACTCCAGCCCTGACGTCCGCACCATCTGCTCGCACTCGACCTTGTGCCGGGCATAGTGCTCCACCGGCCGCACCGGGTCCGACACCGTCCGCGGCGGCGGCTGGTCCTGGGTCTGGCCGTAGACGTGCAGCGACGAGGCAAACACCAGCCTGGCCGGGTGCGGTTGGGCCTGTAACGCCTCGACGACATTCCGCGTGCCGCCCACGTTGATCGCCCGCGCCCATTCCGGCTGCTTCTCCGACTCGACCCCCGTGGCCGATAGCTTGGGGACGATGAAAGCCAGGTGGGCCACCACGTCCTGCCCCTGCACGGCGGCCGCCACGTCGCCGGGGTTGCGCAGGTCGCCCCACATCACCTCGGCCTGGCCGGCGATCCGCAGCGCCGCCTTTTCGTTCACCTTGTTGTGCAGATCAAAACAGCGCACCCGGTGCCCCTGCTTCAACAGCTCACCCAGCGCGCTGGTCCCCACGTTTCCAAAAGCCCCCGTAAGCAGTACGTTCATAGCTCTCCTCCACTCATAGAGCGCGGATTTTCGCACACAAAACAATATCAGCGTTCATCTGCGTTTATCTGCGTCCCAACCTCTTCAACCGCCATCCCATTCAACAACATCTGGATCCCGTCGCGCATCACCTGGCCCCAGTTGGCCCCCTCCGGGTCGAGCACCCCCTGCAGCACCATCCCCACCGCCAGCGCCACGATCGTCAGCGCCGCCGTGTCGGCGTCCACCGGCCGCAGGCTGCCCTCGGCCACCCCGGCCCGGACGATCTCGGCGAACCGGTCGCGGTAGCGCCGGTAAGGCGCCACCGTGGCCTGCCACACCTCGCGGTCGTGGCTGGCCTGATCCCAAAACTCGAGGAATATCGGCAGGCGCCCGCTCGCCTCGGAAAAGATCAACCGGGTCAGCCCGGCCATGCGCAGCAGCCCGTGCGGCACCGTGGGCGCGCCGGCCCGCATCGCTTCCATGCCGGCGTCGAGCCCCTCCAGCCAGCCCTGCAGCGTCGCCAGGAACAGCGCCTGCTTGCTGGGGAAATGGTGGTAAAAAGCCCCCTTGGTCACCCCGGCCCGCTCGCAGATGACCGCCACGCCGGCAGCGTCATAGCCGTCGCGGGCAAAGCATTCCTCGGCCGCGTGCAGGATCCGCTCTCTGGTTTTTTCTGCTCGTCGTTGCATGCCCATTGTGTGTTCCTTGAAAACCGACCCACCGGTATCTATTTTACTAAAATTGACCTTTTGTGTCAAATCGCCGCCATGCGTTTACAAAAATTTACTTTTCTCCCTCGCCCAGCCCTGCCACCTGCCAGGTGGCAGGGCTGGGGTGAGGGGGGAATGCCGCCCCCCAGGCGCCCACCATCATGGGCAGATTCCCGTGCTTGGCGAAAAGTGCGCCCCGGGTGTATAATACAGGCGCTGTCAGACCCATATTGCACACCAGACTATCATCGAGGAGGAAAAATGGTTGCCAAACTTGCAAGATCGTTTTCCACCCTGCTGGCGTGCCTGCTGGCCCTGGCCGCCCTGATCTCGCCGGTTGCCCATGGCTTGGCGCAGGCCGCGCCTGGTGGACAGGCGATAGCCCAGGCGAGCGAGCTCGGCGCGGCCTGCCCCGCTACGATCGACGCACTCGCCTACTTTCGGCAAAAGGTCATCGCCGTTGGCGAGGCCGGCAGCTACTTTGGCCTGGCCGTGGCGCTCTCGGCCGACGGCAACACCGCCCTGGTGGGAGCGCCGATCGAGGACGTCGGCGCAAACGCCAACCAGGGCGCGGCCTATCTCTTTGCCCGCAGCGGCGGCCTGTGGACCCTGCAGCAGAAACTGGTCGCCGCCGACGGGGCGGGGGCAGACGAGTTCGGCCACGCCGTGGCCCTGTCGGGCGACACGGCCCTGGTGTCGGCCCACCTGGACGACGGCGGGCAGGGCTCCGTCTACGTCTATGTCCGCAGCGGCGCGGTGTGGAGCCAGCAGCAAAAGCTGACCGCCACGAGCGCCGCGGCAAACGACGCGTTTGGCGGCTCGGTGGCGCTGTCGGGCGACACGGCCCTGGTGGGGGTGTGGCAGGACGACGCGACCTACACAAACCAGGGCTCGGCCTATCTCTTTACCCGCAGCGGCGCCACCTGGACCCAGCAGGCCTACCTGACCGCCGCCGACGGCGCCGAGTCGGACGGGTTCGGCTATTCGGTGGCGCTGGAAGGCGATACCGCCCTGCTGTCGGCGCCCTTTGACGACTGGGGCTCGGACCAGGGCCAGGGCTCGGCCTATGTCTTTACCCGCAGCGGCACGACCTGGACGCAGCGGGCCCAACTGACCGCCGCCGACGGCGCAGAGGCCGACCGCTTTGGCGAAGAGGTCGCCCTCTCGGGCGGCACGGCCCTGGTGGGGGCGATCTACGATGACGTCGGCGCGAACGACGCCCAGGGCTCGGTCTATGTCTTTACCGGCAGCGGCGCGGCCTGGACGGAGCAGGCCCACCTGACCGCCGCCGACGGCGCGGCGGGCGACCACTTTGGCGGCTCGGTGGCGCTCGTGGGCGATACGGCCCTGATCGGGGCGCCCACAGACGACGCCGGCGCCCAAGAGAACCTGGGCTCGGTCTATATCTTTACCCGCAGCGGCGCGACCTGGACCCAGCGGGCCTACCTGACCGCCGCCGACGGCGTGGGCGGCGACTTTTACGGCATCTCGGTGGCGCTCGCGGGCGACACCGCCCTGGTAGGCGCCATGTACGACGACGTCGGCGCCAACGCCAGCCAGGGCTCGGCCTACGTCTTGACCGGCAGCGGGGCCGCCTGGAGCCTGCAACAGAAACTGGCCTCTTCCGACGGCGCGGCGGGCGACAGTTTCGGCATCGCCGTGGCGGTCAAGGGCGACACGGCCCTGGTGGGCGCGCCCAACGACGACATCGGCGCCAACGCCGACCAGGGCTCGGCCTATGTCTTTGTCCGCGGCGCGGCGGGCTGGGAGCTGCAGCAAAAGCTGACCGCCGACGACGGCGCGGCGACCGACCTGTTCGGCTATGCGGTGGCGCTCTCGGGCGACGGCAACAAAGCCCTGGTGGGCGCCTACTCTGCCGACGGCGTCGGCAATGCCAACCAGGGCGCGGCCTATGTCTTTGTCCGCAGCGGCGCGACCTGGACCCAGCAGGCCAAGCTGACCGCCATGGACGGCGATGACGGCGACGCCTTTGGCATCTCGGTGGCCCTCACGGCCGATGGCAACACCGCCCTGGTGGGCGCCTTCCTGAGCGACCCGGACGCCATTGCCGACCAGGGCGCGGCCTATGTCTTTACCTCTGGCGGCCTGTACTGGTCGCTGCAGCAAAAACTGTTCGCCGCCGACGGCGCGGCCGGCGACAACTTGGGCCGGTCGGTGGCGATCTCTGGCGACCTCGCCCTGGTGGGCGCGCCCCGGGATCAGGTCGGCGCCAACACCCTCCAGGGCTCGGCCTATGTCTTTTCCCGGAGCGGCGCCACCTGGACCGAGCAAGAAAAGCTGACCGCCTCTGACGGCGCGGCGCAGGATTGGTTCGGCTTTTCCGTGGCGATCTACGGCGACACCGCCCTGGTGGGAGCCTATAACGACGACGTCGGCCCCAACGACGACCAGGGCTCGGCCTACGTTTTCACCCAGGTCACCGCCGATACCTGGGCGCAGCAGGCCCAACTGACCGCCTCGGACGGCGAAGACGACGACTTTTTTGGACGGTCCGTAGCGCTTGGGAACGGCGTGGCCCTGGTGGGCGCCTACGACGACTCGGTCGGCGCCAACCCCGACCAGGGCTCGGCCTACTACTTTATTGGCAGCGACGCGGCCTGGACCGAGCAGGCGCAGATGATCGCCCCGGACGGCGCGGCAAGCGACCTGTTTGGCGTAGCCGTGGCGTTGTCGGGCAGGACGTTCCTGGTCGGGGCGCACGAAGACGACATCGGCGCCAACGCCAACCAGGGCTCGGCCTATCTCTTCAACCTGCCCTACACCATCCACCTGCCGCTTGTCTTGAGGACCGGCCCATAGCCAGGGGCCAAGGCCGTCGACCCCCCTGAAACTGAAAGCCTCGCGCAGGTTGAAAACCTGCGCGAGGCCTTGCCTACCCCGCCGGCGGGATGTTGTGGTTGAGCCGGAACAGGTTGGTCGGGTCGTAGCGGGCCTTGACCGCCCTCAGCCGGTCCCAGGTCGGCCCGGGATAGACCTCGCGGACCTTGGCCGCGCCCTCGTCGCCCACAAAGTTGCCGTACGCCCCGGGCTCGCCCTGGCTCAGCGCCGCCGCCAGGCCGGCAGCCCACGCCGCTTGCGCCGCTGCCTCCTCGGGACGCTGGTAGAGCGCGACGACGTTCCCCAGCACCCGCCGCTTGCGGTGGGCGTACGCCGTGGCCTCGACCGGCACGCGGGCCACCGCCCCGCCCAGCACCCGGAGCTGCGCGATGGCCATCTGGGCGGTTGAGGACCGGATCTGGTCGACGATGGCCTCGGCCATGCGGCGATCGACGCTGTCCATGAACATCGTGCGCGTCACCACCGTCGGGTAATGGCTCTCCTCCGGCGGGTACAGCTCCGGATAGCGCATCGGCCGGACCATGTCGGCGAGCGGCGCGGCCAGCGCCCGGAAGGGCGCGACCGCCCGCCGGCCGGCCTCCACGTCGCCGGCGTAGGCCAGCGTCGCCATCACCACCGGCCGGCCGTGATATTCCACAGGCAGGAACGGCAGCGGCGGCGCGGCCATGATATTGACGATGGCCGACAGCTCGTCCGGCGCGGCCTCGGCCGCGGCGATGAGCCCTTCGATCACCTCCGGCGTCGCCGGCAGCGCCAGCAGCCCGCCCACCACCGTGTCCACCGGGTGCAGCCGGAACTGGAACCGGGTCGCCACCCCAAAGTTGCCCCCGCCGCCGCGGATCGCCCAGAACAGGTCGGGATGGGTGTCGGCGTCTGCCCGCAGCAGCCGCCCGTCGGCGGTCACCACGTCGGCGGCCAGCAGGTTGTCGATCGTCAGGCCATACTTGCGGACCAGGTAGCCCACCCCGCCGCCCAGGGTGATCCCCCCGATCCCCACCGAGCCGGTGTCGCCGAACCCGGTCGCCAGGCCGTGCGCCCCCGCCGCGACGGTATACTCGCCCGCGGTCAGCCCGGTCTCGGCCCACGCGGTGCGCCGCTCGGCGTCGATCTCCAGCGCCTTCATGCCCGCCAGGTCGATCACGATCCCCCCCTCCGAGACGCCGTAACCGGCGGCGCTGTGGCCCCCGCTGCGCACGGCCAGCTCCAGGCCGGCCTCGCGGGCCAGCACCACGGCGCGCGACACGTCGTCCGCGCCCGCCACCCGCACGACGGCCGCCGGCCGGCGGTCGAACCCGCCCAGGGCGACGGTGCGCGCCTTGTCATAGCCGGCGTCGCCGGGGGCGATGACCCGCCCCTTGACCGCGGCCCGCAGCCGCGGGATCAAAACATCTTCCAAGGCGACCACCCGGCCGCCCTTTTTGGCATCGTCCTCTTTTGTGTCATCGAGGACCGCTTCCATCTCTCGCGTCATCACCGTCTGTTCCATTTCCGTCCCCTTCCTTTCCGGGGCAGGCGCCCGGGCCTGCAAGCTGCCCGGCCAGGCCTGTTCGTACCCCTGCTTCAAAGCCTGTATGTCGATCTTGTTCATCTTGGCATGGCTCTCGCGACCCTGCCGCCTATATTATACCCCCGGATCGTTGATTTGCGTATTAAGATTACGTTAATTATATAAATGTCGGCAGGCGGACGAAAGAAGTTCGGTTTCCGACCGCAGGGACTCCCTACGATAAAAGACCTGACAGGTCTTTCCCCCATGAGCGGATCAGGCCAGGGCAAAGGCCCGCACAAAGCCGGCGTCGGGGCCGACGCGCGACCAGCCGTTTAAGTTCATGTTCCAACCGATTCACTTGTACCTCACGCTCCCCGATTTGACATGCAAACACATCTGTGTGTATGATCCTGTCTGAGCAGAAGAATCGAAACTGCCTGACATCTGCGTTCGAGTCCGAGGTTGATGCTAGAATGACCGGCGTGCCTTGATGGCGGGCAGGGCAGTTTCACGCCCATTCAGTGTAAGAGGGGTACTGCGATGGGAAAAACTCCTTCGCGTCGGTTGGCGTTCGCAGGGATTCTCCTACTGGCCGCGCTGACCTTTGTCCTGTCCCTGGACAACATCGGCCTGGTAGCCGATGATCTGGACGAGGGCTGGCCTACATCGTGCCCCTCAAAGCCGGACACCATGTCTCTCTCTGATCGGCCGGACTCGGATCGCTATCATGGCGAACAACCTCGATCCAGCTACATCCTTCAATCCATAGAGTCCCGATCCCAGAATGTTCTCGTCGTCACCAGCAATAGCGATGCCGGCCCCGGCACCCTGCGTCAGGCACTGCTGGATGCCCAGTCCGGTGATGCCATCACCTTTGACCCGATGGTTTTCCACCCTGCCACACCGGTCACGATCTCGCTCGCCAGCCCCTTGCCCGGCATCAGTCAAGATGGCCTGACTCTCGATGCCAGCAACGCAGGGGTGATCCTGGACGGCAGCGCTGCTGGCGGGGAGATGACCCCTGGGCTGACTATCAATGCCGACCGCGTGACTGTGCGCGGCCTGCAGATCGTTGGTTTCAGTGGCTGCGGAATCGAGCTGCGTGGTCAGAACAACGTCATTGGCGGCGATCCTAGTCTGGGCGATGGCCTGCTGGGGCAGGCCAACCTGCTTAGCAACAACGGCCACTCGGGAATCGGCCTGTTCGGCGCCGAAACCTTTTCGAACACGATCAGCGGCAACCTCACCGGCACCGATCCCGCCGGCCTGTTGGCCTGGGGCAACCAGCGCGATGGGGTGCACATCAACGGCGCCCATCACAACCTGATCGCCGACAATGTCATCGGCGGCAACCAAGGGGCCGGCATCGAGATTTGCTGCACGCCCGACAGCGCCTACAACACGGTACGAGATAACCTGATCGGCGTGGGCAGCGATGGACAAACCCCGCTCCCCAACTCCTGGAAAGGCATCGTGATTTCGGATGGCGCCAACCGCAACACCATCGGACCCGGCAACGTGATTGCCAACAACAGCGGCGGTGGGATCGGCATCATCAGGGGACTCGCGCCAGGGAATACCATTCTGGACAACAGCATCTACGATAACCAGGAAAACGGCATCGTCTTGCAGAACGAGAATCTAGAGCTCGTTCGCGTGCCGGCCGTCGCGGCCTTTGATCTTGCTGCGGGTACCGCGAGTGGATTGGCTTGCCCGAACTGCCTGGTTCAGATCTACTCCGACGAGTACGACCAAGGCCAGGTATTCGAGGGCCAGGCGGTTGCGGATGCCGCCGGGGTGTTCTCCCTTGAGAAGGGTTGGGCGCTCACAGGCCCGCACCTTACTGCCACCGCGACCGATGCCGGCGGCACAACCGGCATGTTTTCCGTGCCGACAATCGGCGCCCGATCCGTCGGCTTGCAGGTCGGCAACACCAATCCCTTCCGCACCATTCCGGTCAGGCGTGCCGACCAACTGGTAGACAACCGGATTGGCTTTTACGTGCAGGATCAGAGTTGGGTGGATGACGGCATCGCCGATGCGAACGTTCTCAACCAGATGGGCGTGAAACATGCCCGCGGCCAGATGAACGATCCCGATGCCTTCTCCATCGACTGGACCACCGACGAGCTCCTGATCCACGCAAACTTTGACCAGATGATCACCGGGCTGACGCAGAACGGCATCGAGATGACCTACATCCTGATCTTTTGGGATAAGGAGCACTACCGGCAAACCGGACAGATTAGCCTGCCGCGCTTCCAGACCGAAGAAGAAATCCAGCGCTACCTGGACTTTGTGCATCTGATGGTGCAGACATTTGGCGATCGGGTTGACTCCTGGGAGCTGTGGAACGAGCCTGGGTACGATCCCGAGTGTAACGAACCGCTCCCCGCGGCCATTCAGTGCATTCCGGTCGAAACCTACATCGACGTCGGCCAGAGAGCGATCGCCTTGATCCGCCAGGAGGATCCGGGCGCCCGGATCGTCGTGCCCAGCTATCACGCCTGGGATCCCCCTGAGCTTTACCAGAATTATCTCTTTCGCATCCTGGAATCGGACTTGATGCCCCTGGTGGATGGGATCGCCTGGCATCCCTTCATCGTCCACCTCGATCCTGCCGAGTGCGGCGGGGAGTTCTTCGATCGCTACTGGGAAACGGTATTCCCACAGATCAAATCCATCGCCACCGCCCACGGCTTCCAGGGTGAATTCCACGCCGACGAACTGCGCTTTGCCGTCCGCCCACCTGGCTCGACCAATCCGTGCACTGTCTTTGACCGAACCGCCAGCAAGTATCTGGTCCGAGAGATTGTGCATCACCTGGGCGAGGACGTGTCTGCTGGAGTGGTTGTGACCGGGGACTCGCAGGTGCAGGTGCTCGGACGGCTGGGGACCCTGATGGCCGGAGCACAAGAAGCTCCGGCTATCGACATCAGCACTACCATCACGAGTGCGATCGGCTATGCATTTGCCTTGCCCAACGGCGATCACCTCGTCGCGATCTGGAGAAGCGTCGACATTACCGATGAAGACATTGGCGTCGGCGCGACAGTTGAATTGCCCGGATTCTCCGAACATGTTGCCTATGGTATCGACGTGCTGAACGGGTTTCAACAGGCCTTGAACACAGTTACCGAGAACGAGACCCTGGTGATTCCTGGCCTACAGCTCAGGGACTACCCCTTGTTGGTCCGCCTAGCGCCACCGCGTTTAGTTTTCCTGCCACTGATTGTATGCCAATCATACACGCCCTGAGTACGGCCGGGGTCAAGGGTAGCTGCACGATCGATTCCCAAAGCATCAAGTCTGTTCCATTTCCGTCCCCTTACTTTCCGGGGCAGGCGGACGAAAGAAGCTCGGTTTCCGACCGCAGGGACCCTCTACGATAAAAGACCTGACAGGTCTGAGAAGACCTGTCAGGTCTTTCCCCCATGGGCGGATCAGGTCAGGGCCAGGGCAAAGGCCCGCACAAAGCTGGCGTCGGGGCCGACGCGCGACCAGCCGTTAAAGTTCATGTTCCAGATGTACAGGTTCTCGGAGAAGGCCGCCTCGGGGCAGGCGCCCATGATGTCGCCGACCGTCGCCACGGGGGCGGTAAAGGTGCCCGCTATCATCACCGGGCCCTCGGCCATGGGCGGCGCCCCCTCGGGGAGCGGCGTGGCGCCGCGGACGAGGCTGAAGCGGTGCTTGGCAAAGCCGGCCGGGTGGGTCGCCACGTATCGCAGGGCGATGCCCTCTCCCGGGGTATAGTGCATCATGCCGCACGGGCCGGCCGCGGTCCCGCCGGCCAGCACCGGCTCCAGGATGTTGGCGGTGGGCCCGCGGTTGTCGATCGCCAGGCGGAAGATAAAGGTCCCGTAGGCCGGGGCTTCGGGGTCTGGCCCCACCAGGTCGGTGTTGACCGCCGCCGGATCGTCGGTGGGGATGGTGTCCCACGGGTAGCTGGTGTGGGGCAGCCGGAAGTAGATGCCCAGGTCGGCCGGCCTGATGCGGGTGTAGGCCGCGTTGAACAGCTCGATCTTGAACTCGACGGCGCCATGGTTCACCGTGCTGAAATCGTCCAGGTACATGTGCGCCGTGTCGAGATAGCCCGACATGAGGTCGACGGTGGCGTCGAGCACCTCCCACCGCGCCCAGGCGTAGGTGCCGATGTTGGGCGGATCGTCGGGCTGCAGCTCGTACAGATAGTCGGTGCCGGGCACCGGCCCCAACGGGTAGGCCAGGAACTCGAGCGAGTCGGTGACCGTGTTCCAGTTGGAATAGTGGCGCACCACGGGGTGGGTGAGCGGCCGCCAGGCGCCGGCCAGGTTGGTCCGGTACTTGATCCGGTAGTATTTGACCCCGGCCGCGAGCAGCGCCGGCGAAAAGAGGTAGCGCAGGCCGATCGTCCCGGCAAAGGGGCCCCTTTCGAACGGGTCGAGCGTGCCGGCGCCGGGGTAGATCGCCCGGTACTTGCCCACGTCGGGCTCGCCGTTGTTGCCGGGCGGGGTGATGGGCGGGTTCTTGCCGGCCCCGGTGCCATAGACGTCCTTGAGGGAATAGTTGCCGATGGCCAGGGGCACGATCCACATGTCGTCGGGGTCCTGGTCGACCGGCGGCTGTTCCTCGCAGGCGTAGGCGTCTGGGTCGGTGACGAGCAGCGCCACCGGATCGCCGCTCTTGTGGTTCCAGTAGGTGTGGCAGGGCACCGGCCGGCGGCGGTAGATGACCCGCTCGGTGGCGCCGATCTTTTGCCGGACCACGAACCACAGGTCGGGGGTGTCGTTGCGGCAGATCGACAGCCGTACCTTGAGCGTAAAGCTGCCGTCGGGCCGCAGGGTGGCCGTGCCCAGCTTTTCAAGGCTGTACCAGCGGCACAGGGGCCACCACAGCCAGTGGATCCAGGGCCACCAGCACAGCCAGTAGCGGAACGACAGGAAGCGATTGATCAGCAGGTCGCGGAACTGGGCGGTGTTGGTGTAGATGATGTCGCGGATGTGGATGCCCTGGACCGCCTCGCGGTCGAGCATGGCCTGCTTGCCGGCAACGTCCAGCCTGTCCAGGATGGCGTTGAACCTGGGCCGGGCGCTGTCCAGCGCCTTGTAGCGCTCGCGGGCAAAGGCCCACTCGGGCGGCAGTTTGGCCAGCCGCTGCTCGATCTCTTGATCGGGAGGGGGCGGGGGGAAGGGCGGCCGGGGCGTGGTTTCGTCCCAGTCGTCATCCCAGAAGGGCAGCTCTTCGGGCTTGATGATGTGGGGCGGATCGACGATCGTGTCGATCAGGGCGTCGCGGATCCGCTCGATGATCCGGTCGGGCAGCTTGAGGAAGCAGTAGTGGAGGTCCACGTCGTAGACGGTCACCTCGCCGTGGCAGATGGGCAGGTGGCCGG
>DAOUGI010000075.1:0-2570 GCA_034429215.1 Anaerolineae bacterium
GAGGGCCGCCAGCTACATGCGGCACAAGCATTCCTGGGAATCGCGTGCAAGGCCAGGTGGTCCTGGCCAATTAGCAGCGATTCAGGCGGCAGGTGGTCACTTGGAATGCCTCGCCCTCTCACCGGCGGTCAAATGCGTTTGCCCCTGCCGCGCCCAAGATTAACACAGGGCCTAGTACTTGAGTACTAGCTTGACGAAATGGGCGGAAAATGATATTATCGGCAGATGTAGTCAATTCTAACCAATGGAGGAGCGATGCAGCGAAATAGATGGTGGAAGGTTGGCGCCGGGGTCGTCGCGATTTTGCTAGTCGCGGCGGCGGTCGTGTGGGTGGTGGCGCCGGACCGGGCGGCCTCTAATCAGGCCGCAGCGGACCAGGGCGGACGCACGCTCAACGAGGCGAGTGCGTCGGCGGGGTTGATCAGGGGGGGCGCACAGGACGACGACACGGTGTACAATAACCAGGTCGTCGTTATTTTGCCGGACAAGGTCGACGAGTCGCTTCCGCTGCGTGACATCCCAGAGATCGTGCCGGTGGCGGCGGCAGAGACCCTGCTCCGCTGGAATGAGACCTCCCTGAGGGCCGGGTTGGGCGATTTTGACGGGGTGGACGTGGGCCTGCAGACGGAAGCCGGGATCACGGCCATGCCGGCCCCCATCGCCAACTTTGCGGGGACGAGCAACGTCAACGGGGTGCTGCCGCCCGACACGCAGGGCGACGTGGGCCCCAACCACTATGTGCAGTGGGTGAACCTGGCGTTCACGATCTATAACAAGTCGGGCACGGTGCTGTACGGCCCGGCCAACGGCAACACCATCTGGAGCGGCTTTGACACCGACTGTGCGAACAACAACGACGGCGATCCGATCACGGTGTACGATTACCTGGCCGACCGGTGGATGATGAGCCAGTTCCAGGTCAACTCGACCGGGAACTGCTACCAGTGCATCGCCGTATCGACGACGCCGGACCCGACCGGGTCGTGGTACCGCTACAAGTACACCTGGCCCAACAGCTTGATGAACGACTATCCCCACTTTGGGCTGTGGCCCGACGCGTACTATATGACGGCCAACCAGTTCGTCTACTCCAGCGGCGCGTGGCGCGGGGCGGGGGTGGCGGCCTATGAGCGAGCAAAGATGCTGACGGGGGCGACGGCGCAGATGGTCTACTTTACCCTGTACAGCGTCAACTCGAACTATGGCGGGCAGCTTCCGGCCGACATGGATGGATCGACCCAGCCGGCAAGCGGAGCGCCGGGCCTGATCCTAGAGTGGGACGATTCCACCTGGGGGCTGGGCACGACCGACTCGCTCAAGATCTGGAAGTTCCACGTCGATTGGACGACGCCGGGCAACTCGTACCTGGGGACGGGCGCGGCGGGCTCGGCGGGCGGCCCCAACTGGACGATCAACACCAACAACGTCGACCCGACGGTGTGCAGCAGCAGCTACTGCATCGACCAGCCGGGGACGACGGTGAACCTCGACCAGATCTCTGACCGGCTGATGCACCGGGTGCAGTACCGGAACTTTGGCGGCTACCAGACGCTGGTGGGCAACCACACGGTGGACACCAACAACCCGGCGGGGATCGCCGGCATCCACTGGTTCGAGCTGCGCAACACCGGCGTCGACTGGGCGATGTATCAGCAGGGGACCTACGGGCTGAGCGACAGCGTCAACCGCTGGATGGGCAGCATCGCCATGGACGGCAGCGGCAACATGGCGCTGGGCTTTAGCGCGTCGAGCAGCAGCATCTACCCCAGCATCCGCTACGTGGGGCGGCTGGCGAGCGACACGCTGGGGACGATGGGGCAGGCCGAGGCGACGCTGATCAGCGGCACCGGCTACCAGTCGAGCAGCTACAGCCGGTGGGGCGACTATTCGGCGATGCAGATCGACCCCGCGGACGACGCCACCTTCTGGTTCACGACCGAGTATATCGCGACGAGCGGCGCCTCGAACTGGGTGACGCGGATCGGCGCGTTCAAGTTCGGGACCGTCGTGACGCCGACGCCCACGCCGACGCCGACCACCGGCCCATCGCCGACGCCGACCAACACGCCGACCCCGGTCACCCCGACCAACACACCGGTGCCCGGGCAGGGGATCCTGCTGGTGGACGACGACGCGGGCTCGTCGTACCAGACCTACTTTGCGGCGGCGCTGGCGGCGCTGGGCCGCGGCTATGACACCTGGACGGTGTCCAGCTCGGGCTCGCCCTCGGCGGCGACGCTGGCGCAGTACGGGATCGTCATCTGGCTGACCGGCAGCGACTATACGGCGACGCTGAGCAGCACCGACGAGACGAACCTGGCGAACTACCTGAACGGCGGCGGCAAGCTGTTCATCAGCGGGCAGGACATCGGCTATGACATCAACGCCGACGCCTTTTTCGCCAATTACCTGCACGCCACCTACATCGCCGACGACACCAACGTGACGACGCTGACCGGCTATGACATCATGAGCGGGGCCAACGTAACGATCACCGGCGGCGACGGGGCCAGCAACCAGACCTATCCCTCGGCGATCGGGCTGGGCAGCGGGGCGGTGGGGCTGTACGA
>DAOUGI010000076.1:0-76455 GCA_034429215.1 Anaerolineae bacterium
TGGATTCTTCGGGCCAGGCTGGGAGTGAACATCTGTAGCGTTGCCATTTTGACAGTAGCCCCAACCGTGGTACAATCGTGCTAGTGGGCTGCCGAGCGCCACGAATGAGGTAAATGAATACGCAGCCCTGTACCTGGAAAACGCTGGAATAATGCCGCAGCCCTTACATGGTAATGTAGGGGCGGCGATAGAAAAGCCCCATCGTCTAGTGGCCTAGGACACCGCCCTTTCAAGGCGGCGACAGGGATTCGAATTCCCTTGGGGGCATTATGTCAACCTAGTGGACAGAGCCTGGCTCGCTTGGTGGACGATGGAACGTAGCGGCAGTGGAACACCGCTGCCGAACAATTGGGTGCCTATACAGGGGGAGTCTGACAAAGATCTCCCCCTGTTGTGCAAGAGGAGATCACATGGATAGAATGCGACAGTTGACCGCTGTGATCGAGCGTGAAGGGGATGGCTACGTCGCCACTTGCCCGGAGCTTGACGTTGTCAGCCAAGGCAAAACCGTTGAGGAGGCGCGGCTGAATCTGGTCGAGGCCGTGGAAGGCTTTTTTGAGGTGGCATCACCGTCCGAGATTCGACGCAGGTTGAAAACAGAGACCTACGTCATGCCCATCATGCCGACGATACCGTCGAGGCGGACCAAGCACGTAGCGAGGCCGCAAGGTGCCTAAGCTGCGCGTCCTATCCGGTAGAGAAGTCTGCAAGATCATGGCTAGGCACGGCTTTGAGCAGGTACGCCAGAAGGGCAGCCATCTGATCATGCAGAAGAAGGAAGGGAACACCACCATCACCGTACCCGTACCAGACCACGATGAGTTGAAGATGGGTACGCTCTTGGGAATCATCAGGCAGTCTGGCCTGCCTCGGTCGCTATTCGAGACTGAGTGATCACACCTAGATTTGTGCTGATTGACTCCACTTGTGGTATGATGTCAGCGCTGGGGTTGCAGTTTTGTTAATGTGGCGACCACGCCAACCCCCAGGGTCCCTGGGGGCACTCTCTAAAGCCCCACCAAAGTCGGTGAGGTTCTACTGGTGAGCCGGCCTGCGGGCCGGCTTGATTCTTGGTTGGGGTACTTGCACTCTCCACGTAGGTTGGGTATAGAATTGAAGTGTGTGCTGTATCGTCTGCGCGCGCTGCCAGGTGCAGGGCTGCGCCGTCTGGGCGGCAGGTAGGAGCAGAACCAGCACCCGTTTTGCGCGCAGGACGTGCTGGCGGTGCTGGGGAAAGGCCTGGGTGCTCAGGACTCAGGCTACTGCCCGAACTGCATGCTGCGTCGACCGTAATATTGGCTTCCTTGTGCGTCCAATAGATAGGAGGTCGTTCTGGTTGGTGCATGGCTGAGCTCGATGACCTGATTTCCCAGTGCCAACGAGGCGAGCTGGATGCCTTCGGCGAGCTGTTCCGCCGATATGAAGCGCGCATCTATCGTCTCGCGGCGGCGATCCTGCATCACGAGCAGGACGCCGAAGACGCCACGCAAGATGCGTGTCTGCGGGTCTTTCAGCGCATCAAGGGCTACCGGGCAGATGCCTCGTTCGAAACCTGGCTGACGGCCGTCGTGCTCAATGTCTGCCGTGATCGCCTGCGCAGGCGGCAAGTGCGGAAGTGGTTCTCGCTGGCACGCGGGGCCGAGCGCTCAGATCCACAAGCTTCCGAGTTGCTGAACACCGTCGCTGCGAGACTGGAACAGCAGACACTGTGGGCGATGGTCGATCGGCTGGAGGAGAGGCATCGGTTGGCGCTCATCCTTCGCTACCAGGAGAACCTGTCCTGCGCGGAGATCGCTCAGGTCTTCGGCGTCCCCGTGCGCACGGTGTATTCTTATCTGGACACGGGCCGGGCAAGACTGCGTGTGATGTTCCAGGACGACCTGAATCGACAGGAACGAAAGGAGGCGTACCCATGTGGTCAAGACGTGCCGACCGACGAGCGCTGACCTGTCAGCAGGTTGAGTCCATGCTGACGGCATACTTGGAGGACGGGCTCACTCCGGAGTACAGGGCAGCCTTCCAGGATCATCTCGCCAACTGCCCATCTTGCGGCCGGTCGCTGCGCCAGGCACAGGCGATGGAGAGCGCCCTCCGTCTGCAGACGACACGCCGCCCGATGCTGTCGCCTGAGGCCTCCGCCCGCATCCGGGAGAGGGTCTACACGCGGATGAGGCAGGGGTTAATCGTGCGCCGGGCAACGCGCCTGGCGGGGCAAGCTCTGGCTGCCAGTATGGCTATCGCGCTGGTTGCCCTGGCGTTCGTTGCGTGGCAGCACTTCAAGGCGCACAGCCAGAGCGCAGTTGGCCAGACAGCCCTCACTCCGGTCCCGTCCATGCAGACGACCGTGGCGCCGCGTGCTTCAGAGTTGCCCGTGGCTGCCCCAACCACGGAGAGCCCTAGCAACCGGTCAGCCCCCGCGGGGGATGCCCAAGGACTTGTGACCCTACGTTTCGCCTGTCCTAGGCAGAACCTGAGCGAGTTTGAATCGCTGGCTGCGGTTTTTCACAAGCAGAACCCTACAATCGCCGTCGAGGTCGTTGCTATTCAGGATGTCATAGATGACCTTGAGGATTGGCAGAACTTCTATCCTCAGTTGGCGTCGGGAGCAGATGCGGCCTACTACCTTGTCGATCTGAGTGGCGCACTTACGGGCTTGCTGCGCGACCTGACGCCATTTGTCGAGGCCGACCCAGATCTCGCGCCTGAGGATTTCTTCCCCGGCATGCTCGGGGCATTCCAAGCACTGGGTGGCACATGGGCACTGCCATCGCAGGTCCAGATGCGGGCACTCTACTTCGACAAACAGAAGTTCGATGATGCCGGAATTGCTTACCCCACCCTGACCTGGACAAGAGACGATTTTCTGGCTGCTGCACGAGGGCTGACTCGGCGCGAGGGTGGGGAAATCGCGCAGTATGGATTCGTCGACTGGCCGGGATCCGCCGAGAAAGCTCTTGTTTTGGCCCATCTGACCAACCCTTTGGAGAGCAATCCTCCGCTGACGGCACCTGCTCTCGTCGAGGCTGCGCAGTGGTATGCAGATCTGGTGCGGCTGTACGAGGTCATGCCAGCTCCCTTGCCGGATAAGGACGGATCGTATGACTGGGCACAGGATCTGATTGACAGCGGCAGAGCGGCGATGTGGACCTATCCCCTGGACACGTACGCGCTGGCGGCATTTCGGCGAGATCTAGACACGGAAGTGGGAGTGGCACCTTTTCCTACTGACGGCGAGCCACTCGTGTCTGCAAATGGCTATGGGTACACCATGAGTGCCGGCACCGAGCATCCTCAGGAGAGCTGGCTCTGGCTGCGGTACCTGAGCTACCAACGACTTCGAGGTCCAGGAGACGCTTTAGCTGAGTGGCTGCCCGCGCGCCGTTCTGTGGCGGAACAGAGCGGCTTCTGGGATCAGTTTGACGCGGAGACGGCCGAGGTGGTGCGCTACGGAGCGGAGCACCTCCTTCCACTCTTCGCGGCAAGCCCGAAGTGGCTTCACGCGGGACTTGCCATGACTGACATCTTCGGTGGCAAGCCGGTGGAACAAGCGCTAACCGAGGCTCAGGCTGCGCTGGAAGGGCAGGTGGCGCAGGCCGCTCAAGCCACGCCTATCCCCGTCGCCGTCGCTAGCCCCGAGCCACAGGGACAGGCGGGAACCGTCGCCATCGACTTTGCTCCTCCCCCCGGAGTGGATGCCACTGCCTACCGGGCGTTAGCGAGCGCTTTCAACCAGAGCCAGTCCGATGTGCAGGTGCATGTCGTCACTCCAGACCAGGCACGGACGGCTGACTGCTTCGCCGAAATGCGTTCTGTCGAGGATGATAGTACCCGGGCGGAACTACTCGACCTCCAGCCTCTAGTGGACGCTGACCCTTCCCTTCCCTTGAACGACTTCTACCCGAGTTTTCTGGACAGCTTTCGTTTCCAGGGGGACCTGTGGGGCATCCCCACCCAGGCCGAGGTCCGACTAGTCTTCTACAACCGTGCCCTCTTCGATACAGCCGGTGTACCTTACCCGATGCAAGGCTGGACGCTGGATGACTTCCTGAGCCGGGCTGTGGCGCTGACGCAGGGCGATGGCGCTGAAAAGCAGTATGGATTCTTGCCCCTGAACGGCGACGCCAGCGATCTCCAGGTCTTTGTCGCTTTGCAGGGTGCCTCCCTGTGGGATGAAAAAGGCCGACCCAGGTTCGATTCTCCCGATGTAGTGGATGCGGTGCAGTGGTACGCTGACCTGGCAGTGAAGCATGGCGTAATGCCCGTGTTCACCGACGACTTGCCTCAGCCAGACCCTGCGGCACAGGAGGCGCGGCGTGAGCTGGTGCGGGCGGGCCGAGTCGCGATGTGGACCGACTTTGCAGGTATCGATCGCAGCAGCACCTGGCCTACAGACACGAAGGTGGGGATGGCTCCGCTGCCGGTTGGGGCCGAGGCGGTGGGCGAGTTTCTGTACGAAGGGCTGTTCATCGCAAGCGATACACCCAACGCGTCGGCGTGTTGGGAGTGGATAAAGGCTGTCAGCAGGCAGTCGGAGTTGGTGAGAGCGCTGCCCGCCCGGCGCTCGCTTCTGGAGTCGACGGGCTTCACCGACCAGGTTGGGCGCGATGCCGCAGAGGCGTATCGTGCCTCCCTGGAGTATGCCGAGCTGCGCAGGCCATTCACTCGTGAGGCAGGGGCTCAGGCGCTGCTTGTGTACCAGGCACTCGCGGATATCCTGAGTGGGGAGTCGGCGGGGATAGCCCTCGAGGCGGCGCAGCAGCAAGCACAGAAGTGAGTGGGTGTCGCAGGGGGCAGATGCTGGCAATGCCACCGACGAGTTCTCTCCTGGTGAGGCGGTTTCCGGCTTGGCTCTTGTCTAGTCAGGCGCATCCTCGATTCCAGCTTGCACCTTCCACGCCCCCTCTACAAGTAACACTGTGATAATGACGTGAACTCTGCAGGTTTAATCTGAGAGGGGATACAGGAAATGCCGACCAGCAAGGTAGGCGAACGTATAGGACAAAGGTGCAGGAAACTCAGGATCGCGAGCAACACCCCTGGCTATCCCGGCACGCTGGCATTTCCAGTAGAAACGGTTTTGACCGTTTACGCCCTTTGTGGTATGATGTCAGCGTTGGGATTGCAGTTTTGTTAATGTGGCGACAATAACTGCCCCCAAGGTCCCTTGGGGGCAATCCCATGTCGCCATTTATGTCGACAAGAGATACTCAAACTCTACTCAGTGGGCTGGCATGCGGGCCGGCCCGCTTCGCAGTGTCGTGGCCGAGAGCACACCTCATTGCCGGGCACAGCAAACGCAGCGCCCGCGCCTGATAACAGACCCGAGCGGGCGTCGCGACATCCTCGAACGGCTACCGGTGGTGCGGATGTGCGCTCGGCCTACCCTTTGACCTGCCTGGCCAGTTCCTCCAGTCTGCGTTGGTCGTGGATGACGAACTCGGTGCGCGTAATGTCGATCAGCCCTTCGTCAGCAAAGCGGTGGAGGAAGCGGCACACCACCTCACGCGTCGTCCCGATGCGCGCGGCGATCTCGTCCAGGGTCAGGCTCCGGGGGATCGACTCAGCCTCACGGCCGGCCGAGAACGCCACCAGTAGCTGCGCTAGGCGGCCGGCCACTGGCTGAAAGGCCAGCCCCTCCACAACGGTGCTGGCCCGCTGCATGCGCTCGATCATCAGGCCGCACAACGCCCACAAGATGCTGCCGTGGGCGAGCAGGAGCGGCTCGATGTCTTGTCGCGACCAGAGGTGCAGGCGCGTGCGAGCGTGCGCTTCCAACGTTGCCGGCAGCACGGCGCCCTCCCGGAAAAAGGCCGGGCCCCAGAACAGCTCGCCTGCGCCAAAGGTCGCGATCAGCAGACTGCGCCCCTCGCTGGATACCTTGGCCGCATCGATCTGGCCTTTACCCACCAGGAACAGGTAGGGCCACACATCGCCCTGCAGCGCAAGAATTTCCCCCTTCTGCAATTCCCGCGCCAGCGACTGCCCCACCAGGAGTTCCTGTTCACGGACTCCTAGAGAGGAAAAGATCGAATGTGAGCGCAACCATTCTTCCAGGGTCTTCATGAATCTGGCCGTCCCTCTTTTGAGTGCTGCCCTGCACAGCAGTGTATCATATCCCTGCACCCCGGGCAAATGCAATCCCGGGCTGGTAAGTTGCCAAAAGTTCAAGACTTCTGGCCGCTGTTGTGCTATGTTGAACATAGACAGTGGACTTGCTTCCGGTGCTGGGGCTGCGCTGTTCCTGTAACCAAGGTTTATGATGAAAAGACACCTACTCTTCTGGCTGGCACTCGTGGTTGCGGTCTGTGCTTCGTGCAGCCAGGCTGCACCGGCCAATGACCCACCTTTCTGCCCACGGCCGACGGGCACGCCCTACTACCTGATGGTCCCGCCGGAGCAGTTGCCCACGCCCCAACCATTTTCCACACCCACCCAGATAGAGATCGGCGGCAGAAGCTTGCTCGTGGATAGGGTGGTCGAGGGCCCACTCTGCAACGGCACATGGAGAGGAACGGTGTATGTCACCTGCAACGTTCAGGTCTATCCCTGGGAGGAGCAACCCACGTTCCTGAAAGACTGCAACTTGACGATCGAGCCCGACACTGTCGTCTACGTGGCCGCTCATGGCGATGAGCCCTACTACAAGGGCTGCTCGTGCCATATCGGCAGCGGCGGGCCATGAGATTCAGAAAGGAGACGAGAATGAACAAACGACATCTGCTTGGAGCAGTACTGGGCATCATCGGCGCGCTGATGGGGGTCATTGGCCACTTTATCCTCTTCCAGAAATGGTATATCGTCGGAATGAACACGCCATCCGCCGAGCCGGGGTGCGAAATCCTCCTGAAGACGATCCACCCTCTCATGGCCGACTTGGGGCTCCTCGGCGGCGTGCTGTTCGCCGTCAGTGCCTATGGATTCCTGACCCACAGGAACTGGGCGTTCTTCCTCTCGGTGGTGGCTATCGTCCTGGCGCTGTTGGGCAGTTGGTTTGTCAACGTGCCGTTCATGGCAGCAGGTCTGCCACCCGTCTATTTCCCCCTCTTCTGGCCCTACCTGGTAATCTACTTTCTGCTCGTCAGGGTTGTGGGAGGAGTCTCGTGGCTCCGTACCCTGCTGGCGCTTTTTGCCGGCATGGCCTATATCACCTGCTGGATGAACGGTGTCGCCAGCACGAGCCGGATCATTACCATCGGTGCTCCGATCTTTAGCCTCGTGCAAAAGCTGCACTGGGCGGCCATGGTTGGGTGGGCTGTAGTGACGGTGGGCATCATCATCGGGCCCCGCGAATGGACACGTGTCGTCGGCCTGGTCGCCGGCACAGCCGAGCTTGTAGTGGGCATCCCCCTCGCCATTGAGACTGGCGGAGCGCTGGGAAGGTTCTCGCTCTTTGCCCTGGCTCCGATCATCTGCCTGGGCCTGGTGGTGCTGTTCGCCTGGCCGAGGCTCTGGTTCAAGGTCACCGAGAGATGATGTATTGGATTCTTCGGAAAGGCTTGAAATGATCAGGCTCTAGAGCAATGCCCCCAGTGTGAGGAGCACCATCGAGCCCAACATGTGCACCGACGCGAACTTGAACAACCGGAGATTCAACTCTTCCGAGGGTCGCAGCACGGCCCGCACCGACAGGCTCACCGTGACCACGCCTGACAGAGCTAGCAGCCCCAGGCTCCAGGGGCAGATACTCAGCCACCAACCGGCCGCCACCAACGACAGTGCCCGCAGCGCGTTGGACACGGCGATGAACTGGCGTGTCGAATCAAAGCCATAGACCGCTGGCCAGGTGGGCACACACGCCTGCCGGTAGTCATCAGCATATTTCATGGCAAAGGTCAGGATATGGGCTGGGATCCAGAGTAGCACCGACAGGGCCAGAAGCAATCCAAGGCCGTCCACCCCGCCCGTGCCCAGCACGCGGCCGGCCAGGATCGGCATGCCGCCTGAGACGCCGCCAAAGACGATGGACCACGGCGAGCGCCGTTTGAGCCACAGAGTATAGACGCCCAAGTCCAGTCCGATCCCGGCACCGATCACCCAGCCAAAGGGCCGGCTCAGCCAGAAGGCCACAGCCAGCCCCGCGGCGACGAGTACCCCACCAAAGAGCGCCGCCTCACGCGCCGACAGCATCCCCGAGGGTAGCGGTCGGCGGGCTGTGCGCCCCATCTGGGCGTCGATGTCCCGGTCAAAGACCATGTTCAGCGCCGTCGTCCCGCTGATGCTGGCGAATAGAGCCAGGGTCATGAGCGCTGCCGCAGCTGCCGTGCCCGATTCGGGCCGGGCACTCAGGTAGCCCGCCAGCCCTGTGGCCAACAGCAGTAAGGTCTGTTTGCTCTTGATCAGCGCCCAATAAGCGCGCAGCCTGGGCCAGAGGCAGCTCTGTACTCCCTGTTCCATCCTCTGCGAGACTGCATCGCTCATGGCCTTTCGCTCTCCGTCCAATGGCCCTTTGCCCGACAGAGATCGATCAGCCGGGTTCCCAGAAACCCTGCCAGCACCACCAGCGTCAGGCCCAACCCGATGTCCAGATAGAGGGTCGTCCAAGCCCGTTCGGCATCGGGCGGAAGAAACTCGTACACAGCGGCCACGGTAAAGGCCAGGTTAGCGCCCAGCAGCACCCCCCAGCCCAGCGCCTGCCGCATCCGGCCTCGCACGTCCAGCCGGTCTGCGACCAGGAAGAGCATCATCACCGCGGTGGTTGTAGCCAGGATGTGCCAATGGCCGACCAGGATGCGGCGCTCAGCTTCCAACGGCCAGGTGCGGAATACCTCATCCAGCTTGACGGCGGTGTACAGCCCGGGGAAGACCATGATCGGCTGGAGCAAGATCATCTGGGCAAAGAGCCCAAAGTGCAGCGGGTTACGCACCAGCGCCCTGAGTTTTTGCCATGGGCTTCCTCGGGCAATCCCTTGCCGCGCCAGCCCGTCCATGATCAGCCGGTCGATGCCGGCAATGACCATCAGCAGCGCGGCCAGCAGCACCAGGCTGCTGCCACCATAGATGATCCAGTGGGCGATCTCCTCCCAGAGCATCACGCCCCAGCAGCCGGCGGCCATGACCAGGGTGCCGATGATGGTCAGCGGCATGGCAACCTTGTGCAGCGGCCCCTTCAGGTCAAAGCGGCGTACGACGATGAGCAAGACGGCCACGTCGATGAGGGCAAGCATGATGTGCAGATGAGAGATGACGGCCAGCTCGCCCAGGTTATGTTCCTGGCGCACAATGTCCTCGGCCAGCACTGCCTCAAAGCCGTTGCCAAAAAAGGAGCCCACACCCGCGCCGATAAGCGCCGAGATCAGCGTGGCGACGGTCACGACGAAAAAGGCGGTCCGCTCCAGCGAAACAGAGCCCAGATGGGCATAGGCCGGATCGGTGTTGCGGTGCCGGCCCGGCCACAACCCAACGGCCAGCAGCACACCGGCGTAGAACACCAATGCCTGGCCGAGCAGGAACAAGCCGTGGAACAACCAACTGCGACCCAGATAGGCAAAGGCCAGCCCGCCGATGCTGACCAGCATGTAGCCAGGGGTGATGGCCCGCCGGATCGCCCGCGCCAGTTCCTGGGTCGTCGGTACCAGGTCGAGGATCAGGTAGGTGATGGCCGCCACGAAAGGGATGGCCAGGGCGTGATAGACCATCACGATGCGGCCCACGCGCTCCGCCTCGGGTAGGCTCACCGAAAGGCCAAGGAGTTCCTGCATCGGCGCCGACATCAGGCCCAGGAGGGCAACGATGAGCGCATCCCAGGCAGTGACGGCGAGCAGCAGGCCACGCGTAGACGCTGTCAGATAGTCGAGCCGGTGCAGTAGGGCCTTCATGTCTCTCCTTTGAGCCCGTAATGGTGAGCAAAGCTCCGGGTTAGGTCACACGTATCCAGGCAGACTAGGCCGGTGGCGGCGAGCCGTAGGCTACGCTCAAGCCGGTCAGCAGCAACACCACGATGCCCAGGACCATGTTGATCAGCAGCAGGCCCATGTTCAGCTTCTCCTGCGAAGGTGTCAGCGGTTCCTGGCGGCGGCCCAGCACCAAACTGCGGACCAGCGCGATTCCGATCATGAGAATCACGACGATATGCTTCAGGCTCAGCGCCGTCGAGTAAGCATTGCCAAAGTGGAACAGCCCCTCAAAGGCCGGGATGCGGTTCGCCTGCAGCATACCAGTGAGGATCAACCCGACGATGCTGACATAGACCAGCACGCTCAGCCGTTTCTGGATGGCACCCATCAGCTTTTTCATCTGCGGGCCTTTGCCCAGTACCTGTCGGGTCGAGGGCAGCACGGTGAGCACCAGGGTGATCAACCCGCCGATCCACACGACGGTGAATAGGTCATGCAAAAAAACGACGATGGCAAATACGATTTGCTCAGGCATGGTTTGAGACACTCCCATCGATGCAGTATTTGGGCCGATCCCGACGCTGGCAGGCATCAGCAAGGCACGCACGCGCGCCAGGGCCAATCTGCTCTCAGTATAACAGACAAGAGTTCAGTTGTCATTGACTTTTGTCAGTTTTCCAGTTCCATGGCCTCATATGGGCGCTGGATCGTCTTGTCCTGGCCGAAAAATGCCGTTTCGCTGCTCGAAGAGTGCATCGAGCAGCGAGCACACACCTATTCCAAAGACCTAAGCGAAGAGCGGTTCTGTTGTGCTCTGCAGCGAGGAAGTTGTCGTTGTCTCGAATCAAGAAGTGTGGCCCCTGCCCATATGGGGTGGGTTCGCGCAGTTGCTGAGCAGCCCGGCTGCACCGACGCAGCCGGGTTCTGGGTATCTAGTCCGAGGGCACGAGATCGGTCTCTCCGCGCCGGGCAAGCCACACCGGCTTGGTCATGACCCGCTGGCCCGTTCGGTGAGCAGATCGATCACGTTGTCCAGCAGCACGTCGCTCTTGCTCGTGCCGCTGCCGCCGCTGCCGACCGGCGTTCCCAGGGCCTGGGCCGTGGCCCGAGCCGCTTCCCGCTGCTCAGGCGGCAGGTCTTTGAAAGCGCCGCTTTGGGGAGTGACGCCCGGCTCGGGCGTCTTGAGCTCGCTGACGCCGATTTCAACATAGTAGGTCTGGAGATCGGCATTGGTCAGTTGCAGAGCGGCGATGGCCGCCACTTGATCCTCGGTCAGCGACGCCACGATCTGATCCAGCACCGCCTCCACCTCCTCCGGCGCCGCCGTGGAGCTGGCGCCAAGCGCCTGGAGAGTCTGCCACAGGGGCAGCAGCGTGGCTGCCTGGGCGACAGTGACGGCCTGCGGGGTGCCCTCGAAGCGCAAGGTGCCCAGGGCCAGCTGGCTGCGCAGACTGGCAGCATCGGCATAATCTTCGGACAGGGTCGTTTCGGTGCCTGCTTCGATCCCCGTGGGCACCCCCACCGGGGCGTCATCCGTGGTAGCCTCTGTTCCTCCACAGGCAGCCAGCGTCAAGGCCAGCATCGAAACGATCAACAGCCACATCCACTTTTTCATCGTCTGTTTCCTCACTTCTGACCGATCACTTGCTTTCCAACAGGCTGATCACGGCATCGATCAGCGCCTGGCTGGCCCCGCTGCCGGTACCGCCGCTGGCTTCCCGCTCTGCCTGGCGAGTGGCGCGTTCTTCGGGCGAGAGGCTTTGGCCGCTGCCCGGCTGCCCTGAGCCCATGCCGGCACCCACGCCCGTGCTCAGGCCCTGGCTCTGCGCCCAGACTTGCAGGTCGGCCTGGGTGAGCTGCATGCTACCGATGGCAGCCAACTGCTCGGCGGCCATGGCTCCCTCGATCTGCGCCAGGAGGGCATCCACCTCTGCCGGGGCAGAGGCGCCGCTGCCCATCGTGCCCCGAAACGCCTGCCACAGGAGCAGCAGTTCGCCCGCTTGAGCGGACATCACCGGCCAGTCTGTCTCTTCGAGCCGGAGCGTGCCGAGGGCGAGTTGGTTGCGCAGCGCCAGCGCGTTCTCGTACGAGGTGTCGAGGGCGCTCGACGCCTCCGCACCGGACGTCGCGGGAGCTGCAGCCGGGCTCCCACCACCACAACCCGCCAGCGCCAGGACCAGGAGACTAATCGTTGCGATCCACGCAATAGGTTTCATCTTGTCATTTGCTCCTTTGAAATGTGTTGCTTATTCGTGGCGCAACGCCACGATCGGATCTAGCTGGGCAGCCTTGGTGGCCGGATAATAGCCGAAGAAGATGCCCACGGCCGCCGCCGCTCCGAAGGCCAGGGGCACCGAGGCGGGCACAATGGCCGTGCGCATCGTCCCCAGGCGGCCGAACAGCTCCGCCCCGCCGATGCCCAGCAGCACGCCCACCAGCCCTCCGACCAGGCTGAGGGTGACGGCCTCGATCAGGAACTGGAGCAGCACGTCGCGAGGGCGTGCGCCCAGCGCCTGGCGCAGGCCGATCTCGCGCGTGCGCTCGGTCACCGATACCAGCATGATGTTCATGATGCCGATCCCGCCTACCAGCAGCGACACTCCGGCCACCCAGCCCAGCAGATTGCGAAAGGCTTCGGTCGTCGCCTGCTGGGTGCTGATGATGTCCTGCTGGGTCTGTACTGTAAAATCCGGCTTGCCCGGGTCCACGTCGTGGCGCTCCACCAACAAGACCGTCACCTGGTTGATCACACTGTCCATGGCCTCCTGGCTTTCTGCCTTGACGTAGATAGTACGCAGCCGCTCGCCGGCCATGCGGGACGGGAGGAACTTTTGATACATCACTGTGATAGGGATGTACACCCGTCCATCATAGTCCTGGTCGGCTACCATGCCCTTTTCCTCCATCACACCGGCAACGATCATCTTGGTGGAGGCGACCGTTACCGTCTGCCCCACGGGGCTTTCGTCTCCAAACAGGTCGCGGGCGATGCCGTAGCCCAGCACTACGACCTTTAGTTTTCGCTCATTGTCATCGGCGCTGAAGAACCGCCCATCGCTCAGGCCATAGTCGCGCACGCCGGGAAAGTCGGCCGTGACCCCCAGGACGGTGATCCCCTCCAGGCTGCCGCTGCCTCCGCTGATGTCCTGCACGGACTGGAACTCGGCCGAGATGCCGTCTACGTTGCGCACGGCTTCCTTGATGGCCTCATAGTCTTCATAGACGAGTGTCTGGGAGGCGCCGGGCACGCCGCGCACCGGGCTGATGATGATCAGATTGGCGCCCAGGGCATTGATCTGTTCGGCGATGGCCGCTTCGGCCCCTGCGCTGACGGCCAGCATCATGATTACCGACGCCACGCCAATGATCACGCCCAGGGTGGTCAGAAGCGAGCGCACCTTGTTGAGCGTCAGCCCTTCCCAGGCGACGCTGAGCGTTTCCCCGAGGTTCATCGTGCTTCCCTCCCATCCAGGCAGCTAACAGCCCCATCATGCCCATCAGAGACGATCTTGCCGTCGCGCACGCAGACTACCCGCTGGGCATGGGCGGCAATGTCTGGCTCGTGTGTGACCATGACAATGGTCGCGCCGTCGTGGTGCAGCCGGTGCAGCAGATCCATGATCTCGACACTCGACCTGGTGTCCAGATTGCCCGTCGGCTCGTCGGCCAGGATGATCGACGGCCGGTTGATCACCGCCCGGGCGATGGCCACCCGCTGCTGCTGCCCGCCGGACAATTCATTGGGCCGGTGGTGCAGCCTGTCGCTCAAGCCCACCGCCTCAAGGGCAGCCGCTGCTCGCTCGTACCTTTCCTCAGCGTCCGGGTGATCCTCGACGTTGTAGAGAAGTGGCAGCATGACGTTCTTGACAGCGCTCAACCTCGGCAACAAGTTGTACGACTGAAAGACAAAGCCGATGGCCTGGTTACGTACCTCGGCCAGCTCGGCCCTGGTCAACTGGCTGACATCCTCGCCATCGAGGCAGTACTGCCCGTCGCTCGGGCGGTCCAGGCAGCCCAGGATGTTCATCAGCGTGGACTTGCCCGAGCCGGATGGCCCCATGAGAGCCACGAACTCGCCTCGTTGTACCTGCAAGTCCACTCCATCCAGCGCTCGCACCTCGGCATCACCGCTGCCATAGACGCGAGTCAGGCCTTTGGTTTCGATCACCATTCTCGTGTCGCCCATTTTCCTCGCCCTCTTCCCGGCCCCGACGCCTAGTCCGACTCGACCTCGACCGTGCCGGTGCTGACCACCTCGCCCTTTTCCAGGCCAGACAGCACCTCGGGGTTGGCATAGTCCTTCAGCCCGATCTCTACCGGGCGCAGCTCCAGCTTGCCGTCGCTTTTGACCACAAACACCGTGTACTGGCCTGGCGTCGTCTCCCGAAGTGCCTGCACCGGCACCAACAGCGCGCCCTTGGCCTGCCCGGCCACGATGACCACCTCCGCCGTCATGCCTGAGATGAGGTCAACCGGGTGGCTGGTCAGGTCCACACTGGCCCAGGCCTGAATGGCTGGCGTGCCGTCGACGGCAGCCAGGGCCGGATCGACGCGCTCGACCTCACCGGAGAAGACCAGATCGGGCAAGGCCTCGAACACAATCTCCACCGGGTTGCCCGGCGCAACACTCATCAGGTCCGTCTCTTCGACCCAGAACCGTACCAGCGGCGCGCCCAGATCGGCAAGGGTGACGACGGGGGAGGCGCCCACCACCTCGCCCGTATCAGCGTTGATGGCAACAACCGTGCCGGCCATGGGCGCCCGCAGCTCGGTCTCTGCCAATTGGCGCCGGGCGTTTTCCAGGCTGTACCCGGCCAGGGTCACGCCCAGTCCTACTGATTCCAGGTCCTCAGCCGAAGCGCCGGCCAACAGGGCCTCCAGCTGGGTCTGAGCCTGGATTACCTTGGCCTCGGCCGCTGCTTCAGCCTGGGGATCTGGGCCGGCCAGCAGGCTCTGCAACTGGGCCTGGGACAGCGCCACCTTGGCGCGGGCGGCGGCGAGGGTGTCGGCGGTGGGCCCGGCCAGCGCCTCCTCGTATTCGGCCTTGGCCTTCTCGTAGTTGGTGGTCGCCTGCCACAGGTCGGCCGCCTCCTTTGTCGCACCCGCATTGTCGCGGCCGGCGATCTTGTCGTAGGCCGCCTGGGCGGCGCGCACGTTGATCTCGGCCAGGGTCAGGTTGGCTTTGGCGATCTTGATCTTTTCAGGATCGGGGCCGGCCTCCAGCAGAGCCAGGGCCTCTTGGGCGCTTTTCAGATTCTCCCGAGCAGCCAGGACCTCGGCATCAGTGGGCGGGGCCAACAGCTTGCTCTGGTCGGCTTGGGCCGCGGCCAGGGTCGCCCGAGCGGCAGCCAGGGCCACCGGGTCGGCTGTCCCCTTGAGATCGGCCAGCTTCAGCTCGGCCAGGCGCAGGTTGGCCTCGGCCTGGGCCACCTGGGCCTTGGCATCGGCGTCTGCCAGGCGGGCCAGCAGGTCGCCGGCTGCCACCTGATCGCCAACCTGAACCAGGAGCTCGGCGACAATGCCGCCGCTGGGAAAACCGAGGTCCAGCTCGCGGCCCGGCAGCAGGTTGCCGGTGCCGCTGGCGGTGACGGTGATATCGCCCACGCGTACCCGGGCTGTTTGGAGGGTGGGCTCGGCCGGCTGTGCAGCCACCCGGTAGTGGCTGACATAGTACCACCCGGCAATAGCTGCCAGGGCTACAAGCATTAACGCGATGAGCAGCCAGCGTCCACGTCGCTTTGCTCTCCCGGTTTGTCGCATCGACTCGTCTCCTCTAATCTGAAATTCGTCTGGGCTGTTCGTTCAGGTCCGTTTCGATCCCGAAGGCTTGCGCAGGCACGGCATCTGTTCACCCGGTTAGCAGTATACTCCCAAGTTGTGAAAAAGCTGTGAAGGAATTGTGCTTTTCTGATCTGTACTTTCGCCAATTTGAAATAGCGTAAGCACCCACCAGCCATTGCCAGGCGGCCGCCCAGGGGGTGATCTCCACCTCCTGCTTCCCCATTCCTAGGAGTCACGGCCGAGTGCTCAAGTTGACCTCTTTGCGTCGGTTTTAGACGTACGATATGCCTACATTGGCGAAACTATAGCTGTGTAATTGATCTCGCAGCCTCTTGATCTGGGGCAGGTGGGTCCGCTCATGCGAGGCAAAGTAACTGACCTGCTGTTTGAGTGTCACACTGCCAAACTCCTCATGCCAACCAGCGCGCCACCAGTCGGCGAGCGGGATCCTGTCCAACCTGGCCAGGGTGTCTGCACGCGAGGAGGTGTAGGCATCCAGGATCTCATGGGTGTCCGGCGGGCGTTCCTCCTCCCTGGTCGCCCAGGCAAAGACCGCCTTTGACTCAAGGGTGGGATGCTCCTCCGTCAGGAACAGGTCCAAGCGGAAGCTGAGCACGGCTTGGGCGTCCCGGAGATGGGAGACAATGTTGCGAATGGCCCAACCGCCCTCCTCCGGCGCCTGCCGCAGACGCTCCTCAGGCAGCCCTGCCAGGAGCGCGCTTACATCCAAGGGTGTCTGGCGCAGCTTATCCAGGGCGGCAGGAGGATCGAGTGCGTCGAGCCAATACACGGGAGGAAATCGTTGGTATGTGTCAGGCCATGCGCCACAGGTTGGGCAGATTTCCGCCGCTTCGCCTAGCACCATATGTCCACACGTACGGCAGACGTAAGCATGAGGAGCCTCGCTGATCAGCGGGAGTCGCCCTTCGGACATGGCGGCAGCGCCTCGCCTGAGCGCATCCAACACACTCCTGTCCACACTGAGCTGGGACAGTGCAATGGCCGCCAGCTCGATCTCGGCAACCAGTTCTCCTTTGTCGATGGGCATCGTGAGCTGATAAGCCGCCCGGCGGCTTGTGGCATCCGCCGAGGCGCGGGCCAATTTGGCGAGGTTGTATTGGCCTTCGCCCTCCAGCCGGGAGGCCAAGGCCAACAGGTGTACTAGCGTGTTGCTCCACTCTGCTTCAGAGTTTGTCATGACAGTACCTCCGATATGGAAAAATCAGCGCATCTGATCGGCCGCTGTTCCAGTCTGCTGGCCGTGCCTGTGTCGCCGGATAGCCAGTCGATGCGCTGTGTATCGTCGCCCCGTGGAGACACGACGGGCCACTCGGCCGGGTAGTATAGCAGGAGTCACTTGGTCCAGGCGGGGTCTCCATTTTGGCTGGAGCCCTGCACCAGGGGCACGGCATCACCGCCGGCTGCTGGCGCCGCCCAGATCTCTGACTGATCGTCGTTGTCCGCAAGGCCATTGCCATTCGAGTCGCGCTTCAGAGTAAAGGCGATCCACCGGCCGTCAGGTGACCAGGCCAGACCGAACGTCCATAGGCCAGAGGTTAACTGTCGCAGGCCCGTGCCATCAGCCTGGCCCACCCACACATCGCCGGCATCTTCTTCGTCCAGCGCGCCGTTGCCGTTGGTGTCGGCGTCAACCCGGCTGAAGGCAATCCACTTGCCGTCGGGCGACCAGGTGCCTCTGATATCGACCGTTGGACCACCCACTAGCGTGGTGCGACCGGTACCGTCGGCATTGATAACCAACAGATCCCAATTGCTCTGTCCCTTGGACCCCTCGCCATAGATGATCCGGCCATCAGGTGACCAATCGGGCGACTGGTCCTCTTCCTTGCTGCCGGTCACCTGCTGCAGGCTGCCGTCGCTGCGCCGGATAAAGATCTCAGAGTTGGCTACGCCGCCGGTGACGCCTGTCGTGGACAGCACCAAACGCTTGCCGTCAGGCGCCCACCGGGCGTAATCGTCCCACGCTTCGGTCGTCACGACCGGCTTCTGCTCGCCCCCGTCGCTGTCCACCGTCCACAGATCCGAGTTGCCCAGCCGGTGACTGGTAAAGGCGATGGTACGGCCATCGGGTGACCAGTCGGGGAGGTAATCGAGAGCGCCATCGTTGGTCAGCCGTGTCAGTTTGCTGCTGGCCAGATCGATGACATAGATCTCATGGTTGCCGTCGCGGTTCGAGGTAAAGGCCAGCCGGCCGGACCGGACATTCGCCGTAGGCGTTGGCGGCACCTTGGTTGGAGCCGGTGTCAGGGTTGCCGAGACCTCGGTGAGGAGCGCGGTTGCCGTAGGCGAGACGCCGGTCGGCGTGGGCGTCGCAGTCGGCACCGCAGTCGTCGGCGCGATGGTCACGACGACCGGCACGGGCGTTGGGCTGGCGACCAGAACGGATGGGCTGGCCGTCGGTGCGGTTGTCAATAGGGCGACCGGGCCGGCTGGGATGGTGGCGGTAGCATCCGGTTCGCCGCCGCCCAACATGGATATGGCGATCACCAGGACGATGGCCAGCAGAGCCACGCCACCGGCTGCCGGCAACACCCAGGCGGGCAGGCGGCGGAGAACGGCGGCCGGGGTTGGGCCTGGGGCCGGGGCCGGGCGTGAGACTGGGGCCGCGTGCGGGGCGGACGCCACGACCGGCGCCACTGCTGGTACAGCCTGTTCGGACGGCGGGCTCAGCAGGGCCGACCGGAACTCCTCTGCGCTGGCATAGCGATCCTCAGGCTGCTTGGCCAGCGCCTTCAGGACGACGGCTTCCAACCAGGAGGGGATGCGGCGGTTGTGGCTGCTGGGCGGTACAGGCTCCTGGCTGGTGATACGCTGCACGTTGTCGGACTGGGCGCGCGGCGTGTCGCGCTGGTCGAAATCGAGGTACATGCGGCCGGTCAGCGCCCGGTATAGGATGGCGCCCAGAGCATAAATGTCAACCCGGGGGTTGTCGCGTACGCCGTCGGTCTGCTCCGGTGACATGTAGGGCAGGGTGCCGCCCGCAAATCCACCGGGTGTGATCCAACTGCGGGTGACCACCTGATCCGAGACGTGGGCGACGCCAAAGTCGGCGACCTTGGCCGAGCCGTCGGCAGCCAGGAGGACATTGGAAGGTTTCAAATCGCAGTGGACTACTCCCCGGGCGTGGGCATAAGCCAAGCCCTCGCACACCTCGGCCAGGATGCGCACGGCATCGTCGACCGGCATCGCCTTGCGCGCCTTGAACTGGCCCTCGAGCGAGCCACCCGGCATGTACTCCATGACCATGTAGTAGTTGTTGCCGGCCTCAAAGGCCTCGCGGGTGCGGACGATGTGAGGGTGGGAGAGCTGCATCATGGCCTTGGCTTCGACCAAAAAGCGCTTGAGGGCGTCTTCATCGCCGACTAGGGCGGGGATCAGCTCCTTGATCGCCACCTGCTCGCGCAGGAGAGTGTCCTCGGCCAGGTAGACCGAGCCAAAGCCGCCGCGGGCGATGTGGCGCACGATCCGGTACCGGCCGCCGAGGAGGATGCTGCCCGGCTTCAATAGCTTCAAGGCGATCTCGTCGGTGCCCGAGGCGCGCAGCCGGGACTCGTGGCGGGCATACTGGGCAGGGTTCTCCTCTCGAACAGCGTCGAGGAACTGGTCAAACAGGAGATGGGTGTCGCAGTAATTGATCACCTGTTCGACGATACCTGCTAGGCCCTCTTGCGCGCTCAGGCGGGTCAGGACCGGACGGAAGGTCGGGCGATCGTGAAGGAAGCGGCGCAGGTCTTCAGCAGTAAAGGCGTCAAGCAGCAGCCGGCGCACGGCTGCGAGATCGTATGGCAGGTCAGTCTTAGCCATGGTCCACTCCGTCTCCGCTCAAAAGGGAAGGAATCATATTGTATTCGCTCATAACAATCACCTCCTCGCCGTTATGCGGCGGGGCCTTGCCCACATCTCACGTTGTGATGGCCTGATCATACCACGACCAGCGTTTCACCAGCGTTTCACGGGGTATCTGAAAGAGGAAGTTGTGGTATAATAGAATCATGACCGACATGTCCAAGGATATCCTTCGGATCTACCTGTTCGGGTCGTTTCGGTTGCTTCAGGGCAACCAACCGGTCGCCGGCTTTGACCAGGCGCGCCTTCAGCAGCTCTTGGCCTACCTCCTCTTGCATCGCCATAGCCCGATCTCCCGCCAGCAGCTTGCTTTCCTGTTTTGGCCCGACTCTACCGAGGAGCAGGCCCGCACCAACCTCCGCAACCTATGGCATCGGTTGCGCCGGATCCTGCCGGACGCGGATCGCTTTCTAGCTGCAGAAGAACTAACGATCCAGTGGCGTGATGACGCCCCCTGGTGGCTCGACGTCGCCGAGTTTGAAATGCACCTGGGACAGGCAAGATCGGCGGCGGACGCGGATAGAGCCCTGCACCTGGAACAAGCCGTGGCGTTGTACGGTGGAGAGTTGCTGCCAAGCTGCTATAGCGATTGGCTGCTGGCCGAGCGGGATCGGCTGGCACAGGTGTATGGCCGTGCCCTGGAGCAACTGGCGAGCCTGCACGAGGGCCGCCGTGATTACCAGCAGGCCATCGGTCACGTGCAAGCGTTGTTGCGGTACGATCCGCTGCATGAACCGGCCTACGCCCAACTGATGCGCCTCCAGGCGTTGAATGACGACCGGGCTGCGGCCCTCCATACATATCACACCTGCGCCACAGTCCTGCGCCGCGAGCTGGATGTAGAGCCAGACAGCACAACGCGGGAGCTGTACGAACGGTTGCTGAATCAAGCGGCGATGACCATCGCGCCGCCGCAGTTCGAGGCCGCCACGCCGTTGGTCGGGCGCGAGGTCGAGTGGCAGATGCTCCAGCGCGCCTGGCGCGAGGCCGCCGGCCGGCCGCAGCTGGTGCTAATCTCTGGCGAGGCGGGCATCGGCAAGACTCGCCTGGCGGAAGCCCTGGTCGAATGGGTGGGCCGGCAGGGGATCCCGGCGCTGACCGCCCGCTGCTACGCCACCGAGGGAGAGCTGGCCTATGCCCCGGCCGTGGCCTGGCTGCGGGCGCAGCCGCGCCCTCCTTTGGCTGATTCCTGGCTGCGCGAGCTGGCACGCCTCCTCCCCGAGATCCTGGTCGAGCGCCCCGATTTGACGCCTCCCGAGCCCCTCTCCGAGAACTGGCAGCGGCTGCGGTTGTTCGAGGCGCTCGCCCATGCCCTGCTCACCGGGCAGCGGGCCCTCTTGCTATTCCTTGACGATCTGCAGTGGTGCGACCGCGACACGCTGGACTGGCTCCACTTTCTGCTCACATCGCGCCGGGAACCGGGTGCGCGCACGCAGTTGCTTGTCGTCACGGCGGTCAAAAGCGAAGGTGGCGAGGCTACCTCGACGCTTGAGGCGTGGAAGGCCGGGTTGGTCAGCACTGGCCAGCTAGGCGAGATCGAGCTGGGGCCTCTAAGCCAGGACTCCACGCTGGCGCTGGCGGATCGCGTCGCCGGCAGGCCGCTCGATCGGGCGCTCGGGCCGCTGCTCTACCAGGGCACCGAAGGGCATCCGCTCTTCATTGTGGAGATGGTGCGCGCAGGCTTTGTGCAAGACGCCTCGGCTCCGGCCAAGCATGCGGCGGCGATGGTGGCACTCCCCATACCCCTGCCCGCTAAGGTGCGCCAGGTGATCCAGACTCGCCTTGCCCAGCTCTCGCCCCCCGCACGCGGGATGATCGAGCTGGCGTCGGTGGTCGGCCGGGCCTTTACCTATGCGGTCCTGGCCCACGCCGCCGATCTGAGTGAGGATCTTCTCGTCGGCTGCCTTGACGAATGCTGGCGCAGACGGATCATCCGCGAGCAAGGGGATGGCGCCTATGACTTTAGCCACGACCAACTGCGCCAGGCAGCCTACAGCGGTCTGAGCCGCACGCGCCGCCGGTGGCTGCACGGCCGGGTGGCCCAGGCTCTCGAGACCGTTCATGCCGGTGAGCTCGATGCCGTGGCCGGGATCGTCGCCGGGCATTATGAAGCGGCCGGGCTGCCTGCACAAGCGCTTGCCTACTATGACCGGGCGGCGGCGGCGGCTCGCCGCATCTATGCGCACGGCGAGTCCCTGATTGCACTCGAAAAAGCGATCGCTCTGCAAGAAGCCCTGCCCGCTGCAGATCGCTGTGGCCTGGCGGCGCATCTCCACGAGGAGGTGGGCGATCTACAGGAACTCCAGACACAGCACGGCACTGCACGCGCCGCCTATGCCACGGCGCTGGCTTGTGCAGGAGACACCGACACGGTCGCACAGGCACGCCTTCAGCGCAAGATCGGCAAGACGCTGGAGAACGAGCGGGCGGGCTACGAACAGGTCGCTGCACAATATGCAGCGGCCGAGGCACTGCTCGGCACGCCGGAACGGGCAGAGGCTGACGCCGCGTGGTGGGAGGAATGGTGCCAGGTTCAGCTCGACCAGTTGTTCCTGCTGTATTGGTGGCAATTGCCGCAGAAGATGGCAGAGCGGATCGCCCGCGTGCGCCCCTGGATCGAGCGCCACGGGACACCGGCCCAGCGTGCCACCCTCTTTGGTAACCTGAGCAGGCAACTGAACCAGAGCAACCGCTTCGCGCCTTCGGATTTCGCACTCGGCTACGCCTGTGCGGCGCTGGCCTCGCTCCCGCCGTCGACCAGCCCTGAGGCACGCGCGCCGTACGAGTTCACGCTCGCCTTCAACTTGCTGTGGCACGGCAACCACGCCGAGGCAGAGGTTGAGCTGCGCGTGGCGCTCGACCTGGCGGAGCGGACCGGCGACGTCGCATTGCAGGCGCGCTGCCTGGCCTATCTCGCCGTCGCCTGCCGCCGCCAGGGGCGCGACGCCGATGTGGAGGTGTATGCCCGCCGCGGCCTGGCCTCGGCCGAGGCCGCCGGGATACTCGAATATGTCGGAGCCTGCCGGGCTGGCCTGGCCTGGCTGGCCTGGCGGCGCAGCGACCTGGCCGACGCCGAGCGTCTCGCCCAGGCGGCATTGGAGGCCTGGCGCGCCTACGCGGCGCCCTACCCGCTCTACTGGCAGGCGCTGTGGCCGCTGATCGGGGTCGCCCTGGCGCAGGGCCGGCTGGCCGATGCCATCGTCCACGCCAGGCAGTTGTGCGATCCGGGCCAGCAGGCCCTGCCCCCCAGCTTGGAAGAGCCCCTTGTCGCTGCCCTCACAGCCTGGGATTCCGGTCATGCCGATGAGGCACGTCATCTCCTCTGCCGCGCCCTCGACCTGGCCCAGCAGACAAACCTCTCCTGAATTCTCCCTCTATCAAACGCTGCGTGAAACGCTGGTGAAACGCCGGCCATGATATAGTCACGCCATCACAGCGTGAGGCGTGAACGATGACAGCAGCAATCAGGGCAACCCGCCTGTTCACCGTTCGCATTTGGCGGGAAGAAGCCGGTGACGGCCATACCGAGTGGCGTGGCAAGGTGCAGGCACTGCCCGAAGGCGAAGCCGCCTACTTTCGCGGCTGGGCGGGGCTGATCGAGCGCCTGGAAGCGATGCTGAGCAGCGAGTGCGGCGCAGTGAGAGACTCGAATGAAAAGGAGGAATGATATGATTCTAGTCGTTGGAGCAACCGGCCGGCTGGGTGGGGCGATCACCCGCCAACTGCTGGCCCAGGGTAAAGCGGTGCGGATCCTCGTCCGCCACAACTCGCCCTCTGAGGCCTTGGCGGCCCAGGGAATGGCCACGTCGGCTCAATCCCTCATCGCCGCGGGTGCACAGCCTGTCTACGGCGATCTGAAGGATCGGGCGTCGCTCGACGCCGCGTGCGCGGGGGTCAAAACGGTGATCACCACGGCCAACGCTGCCTTACGCGGGGGTGAGGACAACTTTACCAGCGTGGATCTGAACGGAACGCAAAATCTGATCGGCGCAGCGGCCGCGGCGGGCGTCCGCCACTTTATCTACACCTCCGCTGCCGGCAGCGATCCTGCCTCTCCCAACCCGCTCTTTAGCGCCAAAGGTCAGTGCGAGGCGACGCTCCGGGCCAGTGGCTTGACCTACACCATCTTAAAGCCCGGCATGTTCATGGAAGTCTGGCTTGGCGCCGTGATCGGAGCCCCGCTCCGCGCCGGCCAGCCGGTTACCCTGGTGGGCCAGGGCAAGACCGAGATCGCGTTCGTCTCGGCCGCTGATGTGGCCGCCTATGCCGTGACGGCCGTCGATCACCCGGTCGCGCGCAATGCCGATATCTGGATCGCGGGACCGGCTTCCATCTCCTTCACCGAAGCGGTCGAAGCGGTGGGCCGCGTCCTTGGGCAGCCGCTGCCCGCCCGCTATGTCGCCGCCGGCGAGCCGGTGCCGCTCCTGCCTGAAACGATGGACCAGCTCCTGGCGGCCACAGAGCTTGGACCGGATCAGCACATCGACATGAGCCAGACCTCGGCAACCTTTGGCATCCCGCCGACGCCGGTAGAAGCGTTCGCGGCGCGGTTCTTTCGTGAGGGATCAAAGTAATCGCGCATATGCGCGACGATCGCTTGAGTACTGAAAAAGAATCAGACAACACTCGGAAAGGAAGACCAGCATGGCCACGGCAACCCAAGAAACACTTACCTTCGACGGAATCCAGTACATCCTCCGGATTCCGAAGGATGCATATGACAGACAAAGGAAACTGCGCGTACTTGTCAGCGTGCACGGCAGCGACGGATCTGCAGAAACGTACATGAATATCCCGGTCAATAAAGGCGATGATGACCGGTATAACCTCATCATAGTTGCTCCCCAATTCCCAACAAGCGAGAGTGCATCCGGCTCTGACATGAACGGTTGCAATTTTGACTCCTATCACAGCCCTTCGCATCACTGGCTTCATACGCTGCTGCATTGTCACTTGCCTGGGATCCTGCTGGACCGGGAGTTGGTCGTTGATACCCGAAAGGTCTATCTCTTTGGTCACTCGCGGGGCGGGCAGTTCGTGCATACTTACATGCTGAAATACCACTCGAAGGACGTCCTGAGGGCAGCCATCTGTGGGGCTGGCCTCCTGCGAAGAAGAGACCATAAGGATTTTCGGAGCATGAGTCGCCTAGGGTACGAAAAGAGGCTCTCGGCGTTGGTCCGGGCCAACGTGGCGTTCATCGTGGGAACGAGCGACTGCAAGTGTGGCGATGGTGCCGATGGAGTGTTAGTGACCCCTGGGGGTGACGCATGGGAGGACAACTTTTGCCCAAATGGTGTAGACAAATGGGATCGACAGAAAGAAGTGATGACGTACTTTAACAAAGAACTCGTGCGGAAGCTGGGCAGGCAATACATGAGGTGTATCATCTCTCAGCCAACTGACTGGCACCCCGACGGAGCCTACTTTCCCATTGACCAAGACACACCGGTGCGTCCCCAGTGGGTCAAGCATGTCCGCTTCTTCTGGAAGCAAAACTTGCCGGATACTAAGAGTGGGAACCCGGTGCAGGGGCACCGAGGATGGAGGAACTATGAAAGGGCACGCGAGTATCTCTTTGAGCCCAATTCGGTCTGCTGTCCACTTTCGTTCCTCGAGACCATGCTTTCGCGATTCGGGTTTTCCAGACGGAAGTAGTGATCCTGGCACTCGAGCCATTGGCACCTGGGTCTTGAAGCTCTTGAGCAGGGTATGGGGGAGGGTTTGTGCGCTCTGATTCTGATCGCATCGACGCGCTGACTGCCCTGCACCGCATATCCAATACACTCAACCAGGCGGTGGACGTTCACGCCGTGCTCGACGATGCCCTGGCAGACCTGGTCAAGCTCATGGGGCTGACAAGCGGCTGGATCGTTCTGAAAGACCCGGCGGCTCGAAATGGATCGTCGAGCAACGGGTATGTGCTGACCGCGCACCACAACCTGCCGCCGGCTCTGGCTACGGACAACAAGGAAGCCTGGGAGCATCGTTGCGCCTGCGAGACACTCTGCGACCAAGGGCTCCTTACGCAAGCGTACAACGAGGTTCGATGCGACCGATTGGCACAGAGCCCAGGGGATAGGCGTGGGCTGTCCGTGCACGCTTCCGTGCCGCTGTACGCTCGAGACCGCGTCCTTGGCATCCTCAATGTGGCTGCGCCTGACTGGGACTCGTTCAGTGACCAGGCCTTGAAGCTACTGACGAGTGTCGGCTCCGAGATCGGCATTGCGCTGGAGCGAGCGCAGCTTTATGACCTATTGCGGGAGCGACGCATTCTTGAACAGCAGATGCTGATAGACTTTTCGCGCCAGTTGCTGAGCCGGCGGGATCCGAATGACCTGATAGAGTATCTGGTGCAGCAAGTGCGGCAGGTGCTTCAGGCTGACGCCTGCACGCTGTTGTTGCCGGGCAGAGAGCCTGGCTTCCTCGAATTCGGGGCTACCAGTGGCTGGCGTTCAGACCCGGCTACTGAAGGACACCGGCTACCCCCCAGCGGGCACAGCGAACCATGCCTGGTGATGCATACACGGCAACCCGTCTTGGTAGAGGATATCCAGGCCGGCGGCCCAACCTGTTGGTCATCCGCCTGGCTGCTGGCGGAGGACTTTCGTGGGCACGCGGCCGTGCCACTGCTTGTGAATGGCTACTCTGTGGGTGTTTTGGTGATCAGCCAGCGCCAGCCGCGGCTTCTGGACCGGGACGAGGTGCGCTGTCTATCCCTCATGGCCAACCAGGCCGCAGTAGCCCTCGAGCAGGCACGCCTGCAACGGGACGAAATCATGGTGCAAACCCTGGAGAAGGAGCTGGCGCTGGGTCGGCAGATCCAGCTCAGCTTGCTGCCCAGTGCGCCTCCGACCGTAGCAGGTTGGGAGTTCGCCGCTTACTACGAGGCAGCGCGGGAGGTAGGGGGCGATTCTTATGACTTCCTGGAGCTTCCCGGCGAACCAAGAAGGCTGGGCATAGCCATCGCTGATGTGACAGGCAAGGGAGTGCCGGCAGCTCTGTTCATGGCCCGCAACTCCGCCACGATCCGCGCAACCGGCCTGCGGGGTGGCAGTCCGTCTACCGTCCTACTGCAACTCAACAAGTCCATACTCAGGAACGATGGACCATCTGAGCTCCTGCTCACAGCCCTATACGCCGTGCTTGACACACTTCTTGGCCGGCTGGTATTTGCCAACGGAGGCCATTGCCGGCCGTTGTGGTTTCAGGCCGCGACAGGCATGCTTCAAGAGTTGTCCTCCCAAAGCATGATTCTCGGCGCCCTTGATGGGATCGAACTTGAGGAATGCGAGATCAACCTCAAGCCCGGCGATGTAATCGTCCTTTACACGGACGGTGTGACCGAGGCCATGGATGCCGACGGCCAGTTCTTTGGCACAAAGCGCTTGAAAGAGGTTGTGGCAGCCGGAGCAGGTGCAAGCGCACAGCAGCTCTTGGAGAACGTGATAGATGCGGTCCAGGGCTTTGCCGGCCCTGACTCCCGGTCGGACGACATCGCGCTCGTCGTGGTCAGGCGCTGTCCCTCGGATCCTTGTTAACATGGTGGTAAAGTGGTTCGAGTGTTATGGCGACAGGCGGCCTGGCCAATGTAACGCACATGAAGGGCCGCATACAGGGCCGATAAGGTGAAATCGCTTCCTCTGCCAAAGTGAAGGCTGCTGTAAGTTGCCGCAGTGGTTCCACAACTACCCGCCGCCGTACAGTAGGAGGTGTCGTTTTCCCAGGGAGTCGCACGCTGAAACCCAATAGCAGGGTTGCTCCGCTAGACATGGCACGCAGATTACAGTACAATGGTGAGGACGGCCAGAGCACAGGGCTCAGGCGAAGCACAATCGTTCATGTGGGACGAGTGGATGATGGATCACAACGAACCGTACGCAAAAACCAGAGACCCAAGACACGTCCTTGACGCTGTCGTAGAAGAGCTGGAAAAAGTCCGAAGGGACAGTGAGGCGGTCAATCGCCAGCTTCTCCAGCGAAACCGCGAGCTGGCCGCCACGGTATCGGTAGCTCAGGCGACCTCCGCGGAGCAACTGGATCTAGCCGGGACCCTGGAACGGGCACTGAAGGCCGTCCTGGAAGTCACCGGCTTGCGGGCAGGGTGGGTCATGCTCGTGCCTGAGGATGGGGGTGAGTCGGTCCTGGCTAGCTCGATGGGCCTTCCTGCGGACATTGCCGAGAAGCAAGCCACCTTTCGCCCCCCGGTGTGCGAGTGTGCCAAGGTACTCGAGTCCCGCCGTCCCTTGGTGGTCCAGCCGCTGCACGCAGGCTGTCCGATAGGTAAGCTGGACCTGGGCAATGGCCAATCGCCGGTTTGCCATGCCACGGTGCCGCTGTTGAGCCGCTCCAAAGTGCTGGGGCTGCTGAACCTGGCGGGCGACGACCCGGCTTCCTTTGACGAACAGGAGCTCGCCCTGCTGGGCGCCATTGGCCGGCAGTTGGGGGTGGCCATTGAAAACGCCCGCCTTTGGGAAGAACTGAAGCGGCGAGACGCACTGCGCGGACAGTTGCTCGAGCAAGCCCTTGCTGCCCAGGAGGAAGAGCGGCGGCGCATCGCCCGTGAGCTGCATGACCAGACCGGCCAGGCACTGACCTCTCTTTTGGTGTGGCTGCGTGCTCTGGAGGCTGAGGCGCACGACTCGGTCGGAGTGACTGTCAGCCCCGTTCGGTTGCAGGAGCTGAAGAACATCGTGGCTGACACGCTCGATGGCGTGCGCGATTTGGCTTTGGAGTTGCGCCCGAGCGTATTGGACGACCTTGGGCTGGTGCCGACGCTGCAGCGCTACGTGCGCACCTATCAGGATCGTCATCAGCTAGTGATCGACTTTCAGACGGTCGGGCTGGAAGGGGTGCGGCTGCCTTCCTCCGTCGAGACCGCACTGTACCGTATTGCACAGGAAGCACTGACCAATGTGATCCGGCACGCAGGCGCCAGCAGGATTAGCCTGCTGTTGGCAGTGCGGCAGGGGACAGTTGTCCTGATCGTGGAGGACGACGGTGCAGGTTTTGACGTGGACCGGCTGATGTATGGCCCAGTGGACGAGCGTTGGCTCGGCCTGTCGGGCATGCGGGAACGAGCGGAGCTACTGGGCGGCCGACTGACCATCGAGTCGGCGCCGGGTGCCGGGACAACGGTGTTTGTCGAGGTGCCGCTGGCCGGTGAGCGAGGAGCGGGATAGGGGGGGCAGATGACAAACAATGAACAGATCCGCGTGCTACTTGCCGACGACCACGCTGTGCTGCGTGCCGGACTGTGCATGCTGCTGGAAGCACAGCCCGACATGTCCGTGGTCGGGGAGGCCGAGACCGCCGAGCAGACTGTGGCGATGGATGCGAAGTTAAAGCCCGATGTGGTGCTCATGGATGTCAGCTTGCCGAGCTCGCCCGGCAGCCCAATCACCGCGTCGGCCGGACTGGAGGCCATCCGACGCATCAAGACCAGCCGGCCCGGGGCACGTATCCTGGCCTTGACCATGCACGACGATGAGGGCTACCTGCGCGGCGTGCTGGAGGCAGGCGGTTCTGGATACGTGCTCAAGCGCGCCGCCGACACCGAGCTGCTGTCGGCCATCCGGGCGGTATGGCGGGGCGGCACCTACCTCCACCCGGAGCATGCCCGCCTGCTGCTTGAGAGGCCAGTTTGTACCCCAGCCAGCGAGCCGGCAGTGGACGGCTCCTACGAGCTGCTCAGCCCCCGCGAGCAGCAGGTGTTGCGCCTGATTGCCCTGGGCCACACCAACCAGCAGGTAGCCGGCATGTTATCTCTCAGCGTCAAGACGGTCGAGACCTACAAATCTAGGCTGATGGCCAAGCTCGACCTGGCCAGCCGTGCCGCCCTGGTGCGTTATGCGCTCCAGCGAGGGCTACTGGAAAAGCAGGAATAGCTAGGACGTCAAGCCATCCATCGGCTTGCCGCAATCACCCTGTCGGGGATTCCCTGACAGGTTCCCCCAGAAACTCGCGTACTTTTCCTGACACAGATTAGGGTTTTCCCTTCTAGACAGCCCACCCGCCTTTCTGTACAATATACTCACGGGACAGGCCCTTGCCGCTGTGCTCGTCGCGCCGATCCAAAGGTGTTCCAGGCTGGCAGGGCAAGGGCCGATCGACCCTTTCGGTAGCAAGCAGGCAGCGTCAACGAAGCACCCTACCGATGGTATTGCGGAGCGCGAGTCGCGTAAGGAGGAAAAAATGTTTCCAGATGATATGTACGTAGCAGAGAGAATCATGTTCCAACGTGTTGAGGAGAGGGTGCAGGAGGCGAGAGCCCAGTCACTGGCGCGGCAAGTAGCCGGCCGGCAGGAGGGGCTCCTGAGGCGCTGGGGCTCCCGGCTGCTATGCCGGCTGAGCCGGCCGCTCATAGTGATCGATTGGCTTCCCGGGCGGCCGCTCCTATCTGCCTGTGAAGACCAGTAGATCACAGGGAAGGGACAGCATCTCATGCCCGGTCATAGCCCCAGAGTTGGGATGAACATCGCCCGTCCGATTGTCAACCTCGACGGTCAAGACAATCAGGAGCTGGGAGATCTCCTGCGCAGCCTGCTGATTGTCGAGACGGTACAAGGTCTGTACCGTTGTGAGACAGAGCTCGCCAACTGGGGTGAAAAGAACGGCAGCACCGGCTATTTGCTCTTTGACGGCGCCACGGTCGATTTCGGCAAGTTGTGGAAGATCAAGCTTGCCCTAGTGGCTGATGTGCAGATCATCTTTGAGGGACGCATCACCGGGCTCGAGGCCCAGTTTCCCAGTCGCCAGCCACCTTACATTACCGTGTTGGCCGAGGGCCGCTTTCAGGGCCTGCGCATGACACGGCGTACGCGCACCTTCGAAGAGGTAACGGACGCTGATATCATCAACCGCATCGCATCTGAACACGGCTTGCAGCCCGACGTGTCGGTCCGTGGGCCACTGCACCGGATGCTGGCACAGGCAAATCAGAGCGACTTGGCCTTCCTGCGTGAGCGGGCGCGGGCATCCGGAGTGGAGCTGTGGGTTGAGGGGAACGTACTGCACGCCAAGCTGCGCAACAGCAACCGGCTCGCCTTGGGCTATGGCCGCTCGCTCAGCGAATTCTCGGCGTTGGCCGACCTGGCTCGGCGGCAGACCGGCATGACTGTGACCGGCCGGGACGTGAGTGGCCAGCAGGTTGTCAATGGCACAGCCAGTGTCTTGGTAGCGAGAGCTGATCTCGACAGCGATCAGGCCGGCGGATCTGGTGGTTTGAACTCGGTGCTGGCGGCCCGCAAGAGTACTATGCGCCGCATGCCCGCACGGCCCGAGGATGAGGCATCTGCGGCCGCCGAGACCTTTTTTCGAGACGGTGCAGAGCGTTTCCTCGCGGGATACGGCGTGGCCGAGTTCACTCGCGGGCTGCGCGCAGGGGCCACAGTGGATCTCCAGGGTCTGGGACCGCTGTTCAGCGGCAAGTACTATGTGTCGGCAATCCAACACCTTTTCGATAACGACCGAGGGTTCCGCACCGAGTTTGTGGCCGAACGCCCTGGATTGGGATCGAACTGATGATCAGATCACCGACGATCGGGCCGAACTCTGAGGATGAAGAGTGCCAGATGCAATCAGATCCCGGCCCAGGCAGTGCATACAGGCGACGGCACTGTTGTGAGCCCAGGGGCTGAGGGCATTCGGCCAGGACAGGGGCGGACAATACTGTAACTCGGTTCTGACGCGCCTATTCTGTTTTCCGCTGACGGCGAACTGGGCGAAGGATATTGGAGGTGTATCATGTTTCTTACTTGGCTTAAGCATAGGTCGGCTGCAGTAGTGCGGGCATTCCTGGCAATCGGGCTGCTGAGCAGCTCTATTCTGTCACCCGTTGTGTCGTGGGGGCAGCCCACGGCAGGGGCAGCTGTTCCTGCCCAGGTTGCTCAACAGAGAGCGGATGCTGCGGCGCCCATCTCTCCCTCCGATGCTGCTGCTCCTGGCGGGCAGGCAGCGTGGAATGAGCTTCCGGCTGCCAAGCTTTCCGAAACCAAGGCAGCAGCGAGCCAGCCGTCGTCAGATCCTTCCGGCCTGCCGGAAATAGTGGAGCGGCGGACGGCCCATGGCGCCGTGTTGAGCGCGGGAGAGGGCCGCTACGTGGCGATCCTGTCATCGGAGCCACTGCATTACCAGGATGCCGGCGGCAACTGGCAACCGATTGACCCCAGCTTTCGCGACCTGGAGGACAGTTACGTCGTCGAGCGCAATCTGGTTCGCGGGCGGGCCGGGGCCAGGCAGGCGTGGCTTTCGGCAGCGGTGGGCCAGGTCGCCTTCTTTTGGCAGGCGACGCGCCTGGGAGCTGTGGACGGCGGAGGTGGATTCACCGAGCTGGCCAGGGCGCTGGAGGCTCCCCCAGGGTTTGCCCAACCGGGCGCAGCAGGCAACGCGCTGCGCTATGCCAGCACCTGGACGGACCCGCTTCTGAGCGAAGAGATAGTCAGCAGTCCCGGCAACCTGGAGCAGGCGCTCATCTTTGCCGGGCCGCCCGGCCCAGCCGCCGGGGCAGAGTTCCTGGAGATGCAAGCCAGCCTGAGACTTGCGCCCGGGGCGGCGCTGTGGGCCGACGGCAAGCCGGTGGCCGGCGAGCTTCAGGCCGCTGACACGCTGGAAGTACGAGATGAGGAAGGAAAGCAGGCGCTGATCCTGGCCCCCGTCCGGGCCTTTGAGCAGTCCCGGCCCGATGTCGCCGTCGCCGGCGCCTACACCGTCTACCCGACGGACACGCCAGACACCTGGCGCGTCGGCGTGCGCACGCCATGGGGCTGGTGGGTCGACCCAGGACGCACCTACCCGGCCGTGCTCGACCCGGTCATTACCGTGCAGCGCTCCACCGGCTGGGGCGAGGGCCTGGCCTGGGTGCGCAGCACCGGCGACAAGGCCTACTCTCTGGGCGACATGCGCCTGGGGGCGTACCTGCCCGACTATAACACCCAGTCGCGCGGCTACGTCCAGTTCAACAGCCTGCCCGCCCTGCTGAACAACGCATCGGCCCCGGTCCTGGTAACCGCTGCCTACCTGGACGTTGAGCCGACCGATTTCTGGTTTCCGACCTACGAGTACCACGGCTCGGGCTTTACCGACTGGGACAGCGTGCCCAACAAGCGCAAGGTCACCCTGGCCTACGCCGGCGCCTGCCCCAACGACGCCGGCTGCAACGGTTTTTCGCTCCAGGACGGCCGGCTGACCGATCCCAACAACTATAACTGGGACAACCAACCTGTGGGCATCGACATCGGCACCGAGACGCTCAAGGTCGGCCCGATGAAAAAGAGCGGCAACGCCAACCCAACCGTCACGACCTGGGACGTAACGGCCCAGATCCAGTCGTGGTACACCGCCTGGTCGGACCAGCCCAACCCGCGCCCCGGCCCCACCTTCCAGCTCCGCGCGGTGGACGACAACGGGAATGACGCGACCTGCCCCAAGCCGGGGCCCTACTACAGCGGCTTTGCCAACGGCAAGTTCCTGACCGACTCGAACCTGGTGCCCCGCTGCACCAACTTTTATATCCCGCCGGGCAAGGTGAGCCTGCGGATCGAATACACCGAGCTGGAGCTGCCCTTCACCAGCGGCAACCCACTGGAGCCGCCGCTGCTCAACATCCCCGGCGTGCCCAGCTATACGCCGCTCACCGGCTCTAGCGACAACCTCTTCCTCAGCCCCAACCACCGCTACAAGCTGGCCAAGCCGACCGGGCTCCCTCGCTGGCGGGCGGTGGCGCTGCGCGGCAACCACGCTTATGACGAGGCCCTGCCGGCCCGGGCCATGCTCAAGCTGCTCGATTTCAGCGCCGTGGCCGGCCCCGACGATGAGCCGGTCCAGATGCTGAGCCCGAAGGCGCAGGGCGCCGACCAGACCACCTTCTTTCTGATCGACGATCACCTGGCGGGCAGCAGTCTGCCCAACGCCGACCTGCGCGTCGAAGTTGTGGCCTCCGAGGACAACGATTATGCTGCCGACCAGCAGCGCAACTACAGGTTGGACTATGCGCGGGCGCTGCCGATGGCTCCCCTCAACTATGGCGTGTTCAACAACCTGAACTTTACCATGTTCTCGGACCGCCTGTTGAAGCTGGACGAGTTTCACCTGGATCAGGGCGACAACGTCGGCTTTATCGCCACTGTGCCGGCCGCCCTGGAGATGATGGTGGTGACCCCGGCCGCCGATGCGCCCAACACCGGGGCGTTGATGAGCGCCAACCACAGCAACGCCAACCTGTTCGTGGCGGCGCAGCCGGGCGGCACCCTGCGCACCTTTACCTTGACGGCCCCGGTGACGGGCGAGTACCTGCTGGTCCTGGTCAACAAGGAGCGCCCGGTGTTTGACCCAGACCGGGGCTTTGCCACCGAGCTGACCGCGTCGGTGAGCATCCTGCCCTGCCAGAGCGGCAGCTATCCCACGGCTCAGTATGGCTGCCAACCGCTGATCCTGCCCGACGGCCTGACCCCGGCGCCCAGGCCGGTCGCCATCCCCGGTGGCGGCACGCTGACCGTGTACAGTGAGGGGGATTTCACCCCAGGCGCCGACTGGTGCACCCAAAACGAGGGGATGGGCGCGCCGATCATCGACGCCGGCGTGCCCGGGCGGTGGGTAGTGGTCGTCCAGGGCCGGGTGTGCTACCAGGGGGGAGTGCTGACCACTTCGCCCGACAGCGCCGTTGGCCTGATCGTGACAAACCCGGCGCCCGACCCAGGCGACGGCCGCTGGCACGGTCGCATCCCGCCCATCCCGATCTATGGCAACGAGATGCTGCTGCCCGCGCCCGGCGAGCCCGACGGTGAAGTTACTCTCGTAGCCGGCGGGCTGCTCCAGGCCAACACCGATACCATCCGCCGCATCACGCCCTTTGAGCAGTACTGGCAGGGCAGTTATGTCCACCATGACGATTTCATCTCTACTGCCGCCATGCAGGCGCAGGGGCTCGATACCTTGTCGGCCCAGGTGGTGGTCGACGCGGCGGGCACGGCCTTTCCCATTAGCTGGTCGATCGACTGGGCGCTCTTTCCCGACGCCTGCCCCACCTGCCCGGTGGAGTGGACCTTTGTGGATGACCCGGCCGTGCCGTCCACTGCCCTGCCGCTCCAGCTCGACCTGGCCAGCGCCAACCTGCGCCTGCTCAACACCGAGCTGCTGGACGGCGAGGTCCGCGAGCTAGATTCCTATCAGAAGGCCGGCGGGCCGGTGGCCTTTCAGCTCCGCAATGCCACATCGCGGCTCACCCTTGGGCCGCTGCTGGGCGGGACCACCAAGCCGGTCCAGGCGGTGATCCAGCCGCCCGGCTGGGCGCGCGCCGCCGAGGGCGAGGGGGGCTGCGAACAGGCGGGCGTCCCGGCAAGCTGCCTGGACCTGCGCCGGGGAGAGTACAAGTGGCTGCCTCTGGCCGACGCCGAGCAAAATGTCAGCCCCTGGTCGCTGCCCGACATGCACATCGAGACGGCGCCGGCCACGCTTATCTTTAGCCGAGAGGGCCAGCTCAACATCTTTAGCGCCGACCACCCGGCCAGCACAGACGATTTCGGCCAGACCTTCAGTTTTGACACCTGGGAGGCCGGCGTGCGGGTGGTCCAGGAAAAGTGCGTGGAAGCCGACCCGGTCGAGACGACCGTCATCCGCGGCACGGCCTTTATCGCGCTGCCGACCCTGGGCGACGACGGCAGCGGCTCGGCCAGCTCGTGGGCCAAGGCCGATTTCAAGCTGTGTGAGACGAGCCTGCAGCAGGCGCACATCCAGTTCGGCATTCCCAAGCCGGGCATCCCGGTGGGCAGCACCGGCGTCGGCGTCCACCTGCTCGACGGCACGGTGACCATCGATCCCAACACAGGCGACACCCGCATCACGCTGGGCGTTGGCTTTCAGACCCTGGACGGCTTTACCCTGACCAACGGCAAAGGCACCGTCACCCTCGACACGGCGGGCATGCTGTCTTTGCAGGCCACCGGCACGCTGGTCGGCGTGGTCAGCGCCGACCAGCTGCGGCTGGACGTGGCATGGAACCCCCTGGACATGTTGTTTGAGGGGCAGGTATCCTACGGCGGCGGGCTGCTGTCCGGCGAGGTGATGATGCACGGCTGGGTCGGCCAGGGCTGGCAGGGCAAGTATGCCTGGCTGCCACCGAACGACGCTTTCCATTTTACCGGCTCGATCGGCGGCACCGTCAAGCTCAAGTCGGGCGCCGTGGTGGACGAGTGGCCGTTTGTGCTGCCGCCGTTCACCCTCAGCCTGACGGCGCAGATCGCCTTTGGCGAGTTCTGCACCGGCTCGGCCTGCACCAGCTACGATTGGGGCATGTCGGCCACCGTCAAGGTGCTGGGCTACAAGGTCGGCGTCTATGTCGACGGCGGCGGCCCGGACCTAATCCTGGGCAGCGACAGCCACAAGCTGATCGACCAGGCCGGCGCGTCGGCTCTGGTTGTACCGCAGGCGCCTGCAGCGGTGCCGCCTCCGTCACCCATCTTCTACCCGGGCGCCAATCAGGTTGACCTGTCGCCCTCCTTCACCAGTCCTTTCGACGGCGACGTCCCCGACCAGGCCGCCACTATCTGCTCGGGCGTGGGCACGCCGGTGGTCGAGTGCCCCTTCCTGGTCAACAGCGGCGTCGGGCGGGCGCTATTCATCGCCACCTGGGAGAACGGCGACCTGGACGTGTCTCTGATCAAGCCCAACGGGGTGGTGCTCACTCCGGCCAATGCCCAGGCCAACGGCGCGGTCTATGCCACCGAGCCGCCCGGCCTGGTGCAGGTGGCCTCTTACAGCGTCATCACGCCCACCGCCGGCCTGGCCCTCGACCCGGGCACGTGGAAGGTGCGGCTGAGCGGCGTCGGCCTGAACCTGCTGCCGGGGCTGAAGAATAACTACACCCTTCTGTTCAGCGCCGACAAGCCAGCCGCCACGCTGGTGTGGGGCCCACCCCAGGACCTGTCGCCCACCCTGAAGCGGCTGCCCTGGACCGCTTCCCGCGGCGGGCAGCCGCTCAACCCCGACCTGGAGGTGGAGCTGTTTGCCATCGACGCCGCCCAGCGGCCGGTCACCCCGACGCTGATGGCCGGGGCGACGATCGTGCTCAAGATCCCGGCCGGCGCCGGACAGTACGACTGGGACCTGAGCGGCCTGGCCGCCGGAACCTATGCCTTTGGCGCGCGGCTGGACGACCACGCCACGGGCAACGGCCACGTAGTGGTCTGGTCGCCCTACACCGTCACCCTGGTGGATACCACCCCGCCGCCAATCCCGTTTGTCGTCGGCTCGCTGGCGTTTGTCGATACTTTGCTCCTGTTTTGGACCCGCGATGACGTCACGCCCGACCTGGCCGGGTACCTGGTCGAGTATACCGTCCCCGAGTGGGACCTGACCACACCCCTGCCGCAGGTGCGGCGGGTGCTGCCGACGAAAAAGAGCCTGTCGCCGTTGGTTGAGCGCGCACGCCTGGGCGGTCTCTTCCTTTCAGGGCCACAGCCGATCAGCACCAATGTGTGTGTCCGCTCCTACGACGCCACCGGCAACGTCAGCGACTGCTACCCCACGCCCATCACCATGCCCGAACTGCCTGAGACGAGACTGGGGCCGCCGGAGGACCTGACGCTGAATAGCGACGGCGCTGGCATCATGGTCAACTGGGTGCCGCCCGGCGCCCGCGTTCCGCCTGGCTCGCTGGTCGACTATGGCCCGGCCGGCTGCTTGCTGGAGCGCCCTCAGCGCCTGGCTGACGAAGGGCCATCGCCGTTGATCTTTGCGCCGGACGCCACCAGCGCGGTGCTGACCGGTCTGACACCAGGCCAGGTGTACGAGATCGGCGTGCGCGGCTACCGGGACAGCGGCGAGATCGGCCCGCGGATCTCTGGCCGCGTTATGCACATCGATCCCACCGACGCCAACGCCGACGGCATCCCCGACCAGTGGGCCGCGCTGTACGGGCTCGACCCCGACATCGCCGACCTGGACGGCGACGGGCTGCCCGACGTGAGCGAGTTCCAGGCCGCCTCGAACCCGCGCCTGGCCGACAGCGACGGCGACGGCGCCTACGACGGCCAGGAGGTCGAGGCAGGCAGCGATCCGTGCGACCCTGACAGCCGGCCGCCGATCGAGCTGCCCCGGCTGGCGCTGGTGGGCGAGGCTGCGCTCCACTTTGCCACCGCCGCCAACCTGTCCGGCCCTGAGCCGCAGGCCATCTCCATCCTGAACGCCGGCGGCGGCGCGCTTGATTGGGAAGCAAGCGTCTCGGCGCCCTGGATCCTGCTCGACCAGAGCGCGGGACGCGGCATCGGCGCGCTCACCATCCGGGTGAACCCGGCCGGCCTGGGGCCTGGGCTGTACAGCAGCTCGCTGGTCATCACCAACGTCTCCCTGCGGGGCGTGCAGGCTGCCTTGCCCGAGTCGGTCACCATCCCGGTCACCATGCTTGTCCTGCCGCCCAAAGAGCACAAAGTGTTCATACCGTTGGTTGCGAGGTCGTTGCCGTGACACAAAAAAAGTGCTCGGGACCGGTCGGCCATGAATCTGTGAGGTAGCGATGAAAGTGCACCTTCTGTTCACACCGCTATTGGCACTTGCCGGCGCTAGCCGCCTGGCGGAGATCAAGCTCCGGCTGCCGCACTTGGCGGCTGCGGTGTGACCAAGGGCTTCTCGGCCGATATCGAGCCGGTCCGGCGGCGGATCGGCGGCGACGCCAAGGCCCGCCTCCAAGCCGCTGTGGCCGAGCTGGTAAGTCAGGAGCGCTTCCGCCAGTTGTTGGGTATCGAGGATAGCGACTCGGACCTAAGCTACCCTTCAGGATCTGCTCAAGCAGTACGACGAGCAGGTGGTCAAGCCGCGCGTGGCCGCGGCCGGCGAGAGCTGCGCCGCCGGGCGGTTGGCCATCCAGCCCGTGCTGGGCTACGAGCGCCAGAAGCAGCTCCTGGGCGCCGGCGTGTGAGAAACCATAGCCGTATAGCATTCGCCGATGCCAGCCTGGCGCGCGTGGCTGGCTGTTCGGGGAGCATTTGACAGAAAAGTCGCCGTGTGTTACAATTTTGGGCCAAGAAGTCAACTCGCTGTGGGCGTGACGCCCCGCTCTCAGGGGAGGTGAAACCCATGTCTCCAAAGGCTCGCACCATGCTCAAAGCAGCAGCTCCACTGCTGCTCGCTGTATTCCTGGTTGTTATCTCTGCTCAATTGGCGTGGACGGCTCCCCCGGCTCAATCCACCACCGACGGCGAAGCGATCTTTCAAGACAAATGTGCTGGCTGTCACACCGTCGGCGCTGGTCGGCTGGCAGGCCCCGACCTGAAGGGAGTCACATCACAGCGCGATCGGGACTGGCTGGCCCGCTTTATCGCCGAGCCGGACAAGGTGCTGGCCGAGGGCGACCCCATCGCCGCCGGCCTGCTGCGGGAGTTCAACAACCTGCCAATGCCCAACCAGGGCCTGTCCGCAGAGCAGGTGGCGGCGGTCATTGCCTATCTGGAAGCGACTGAAGGGACGGCTGTCCCGGCCCCGGACACAAGCCTTGCCGTTGGAGATCCAGACAGGGGTGAGGCCCTGTTCATGGGCGATCTCCACTTTCAGAATGCCGGCCCGCCGTGCATGGGCTGCCACAACATCGACGGCGCCGGCGCCCTGGGCGGCGGGACCATGGGACCTGACCTGACACAGGCGTTCGCCACGTATGGCAACGCCGGCCTGGCCTCGGTCCTGGACAACATCCCCTTCCCCACCATGAGGCCGATCTACGCCAACCATCCGCTGACTCCCGAAGAACAAACCGACCTGCGGGCCTACATTCAGGCAACGGCAGGCCAGCCGCAGGCGGATAGGGAGCTGTTGATCCTGGCGCTGAGCCTGGCCGGTCTGATCGCGGCGATGATCGCGATCGGCATCGTCTGGCGCCGCCGGCTGCGGGGAGTCCGCCGGCCGATGGTGGACCAAGCGCGAAGCGGACGTTGAGCTAGTTTGCCATGACAACCCCCGCGAGGAGGACAATGTGAGCTGGATCCAAGACATTGCCAACCCGAAATCACGGCAGTGGGAAGAGTTCTACCGCAACCGCTGGCAGCACGACCGCGTGGTGCGCAGCACCCACGGCGTCAACTGCACCGGCGGCTGCTCCTGGATGGTGTACGTCAAGGACGGCATCGTCACCTGGGAGATGCAGGCCCTCGACTACCCAAGCCTGGAGGCCGGCCTCCCACCCTACGAGCCCCGCGGCTGCCAGCGGGGCATCTCCTTTTCCTGGTACCTTTACTCCCCAATCCGGGTCAAGTACCCTTACCTGCGCGGGGCGCTGATGGACCTGTGGCGCCAGGCACGCAGCCGGCACGCCGACCCGGTCGATGCCTGGGCGTCCATCGTCGAGGATGGCGCCAGCCGTAAGCTGTTCCATGAGGCGCGCGGAAAGGGCGGCTTCCGCCGCTCTTCCTGGGACGAGGTCTTGGACATCATCGGCGCCTCGACCGTATATACCGTCAAGAAGCATGGCCCTGACCGTGTTGTTGGCTTTTCGCCGATCCCCGCCATGTCGATGCTCTCCTACGCGGCCGGCGCCCGTTTCCTCCAGCTTCTCGGAGGCGTCTGCCTCTCCTTTTACGATTGGTACAGCGACCTGCCGCCCGCCTCGCCCGAGACGTGGGGCGAGCAGACCGACGTCGCCGAGTCTGCCGACTGGTACAACGCCAAGTATATCGCGACGGTCGGCTCGAACGTAAGCATGACCCGCACGCCAGACGTCCACTTTGCCGCCGAGGCGCGCCACGCCGGCGCCAAGCTTGTCGTCTTTTCGCCCGATTTCAGCCAGACCTCCAAGTACGCCGACTGGTGGATCCCCCTCAATGCCGGGCAGGATGGCGCTTTCTGGATGGCGGTGAGCCATGTGCTCCTGAAAGAGCTTCACCACCAGCAGCAGGAGCCCTACTTCCTCGACTATGTCAAGCGCTACACTGACTCGCCCTTCCTGGTGATGCTGGACAAGGTTGGCGACCAGGTCGTGCCGGGCCGCCTTCTACGCGCCGGACAGCTTGCTCGCTACCAGGGCGTGGAAAACGGGGACTGGAAATACCTGGTCTGGGACCGGCCGTCGGGCCAGCCGCGTATGCCCCAGGGCTCGCTCGGCTTCCGCTGGCAAAAGCAAAAAGGCCGGTGGAACCTGGAGCTGAAAGACGGCCTGGACGGTGCAGAGATCGACCCCCAGCTTACCTTGCTCGGCGATCCGGCCGAGACCGCGACCGTCTCCTTTGCCGATTTTGGGCAGGGCAAGGCCGTGCGGCGCAGCGTGCCCGTCCGCACCGTCGAGACCGCCGGTGGCCCGGTGCTCGTTGCCACCGTCTACGACCTGCTGATGGCCCAGTTCGGCGTGGGCCGCGGGCTCGCAGGCGACTACCCGGCGAACTATGACGATGCAGCCGCCCCCTACACCCCCGCCTGGCAGGAGCGCTATACCGGCGTGGACCGCAAAACCCTCATCCAGTTCGCGCGCGAGTGGGGCGCGACCGCAGCCAAGACCCACGGCCAGTGCACCATCCTGATCGGCGCCGGCGTAAACCACTGGTACCACAACAACCTGATCTACCGCGCCTGCATTTCCGCCCTGCTCCTGACCGGCTGCGTAGGCCGCAACGGCGGTGGCCTGAACCACTACGTGGGCCAGGAAAAGCTGGCCCCCTTTGCCTCCTGGTCGACGCTGGCTTTTGCCCTCGACTGGGTCAAGCCCCCGCGTCTCCAAAACACCCCCTCCTACCACTATGTGCACAGCGACCAGTGGCGCTACGAGCGCCCCTTGCCTGAGGTGCAGCCGGTGCCCCGACCTGACGAGGCCCGCGCCCAGGCCCTGCGGCAGCAGCACACCATCGACATGCAGGTCCAGGCAGTGCGCATGGGCTGGCTGCCCTTCTATCCCCAATTCGACCGCAGCTCGCTCGATCTGGTGCGGCAGGCTGAACAGGCTGGGGCACACACCGATCCCGAAATCCGCAAGTGGACCGTGGACGAATTGCGGGCCGGCCGCCTGCGCTTTGCAGTGCAGGACCCAGACGCGCCGGAAAACTGGCCACGGCTGTGGTTCATCTGGCGTGGCAACACGCTCAACGCCAGCGCCAAGGGCCAGGAGTACTTTTTCCGGCACTACCTGGGCACCCACAGCCAGACGGTCGCCGACGAGATCTCTGGCAGCACTGTAGCCGAAGCGGTCTGGCACGAGGCCGCGCCACAGGGCAAGATCGACCTGGTGGTCGATCTCAACTTCCGCATGGATACCACCGCCCTCTACTCTGACATTGTCCTGCCGACGGCAACCTGGTACGAAAAGGATGACTTGAACTCTACCGACATGCACTCTTTCATCCATCCCATGTCGGCCGCCGTCCCTCCTTGCTGGGAGTCGAAGAGCGACTGGGAGATCTTTAAGGCATTGGCCCACAAGGTGAGCGAGCTGGCGCAGGCACACCTGCCAGAGCCTGTCCGTGACTTGGTCGCCGTTCCCTTGCAGCACGATACGCCGGCCGAGATGGCGCAGCCGGCGATCCGCGATTGGGCCAAGGGTGAGTGTGAGCCCCTTCCCGGTGTGACGATGCCCAATCTGGTCATTGCCGAGCGCGACTACACCCGGCTCTACCGGCGCTTTGTCTCCCTTGGGCCGGCGGCGCAGCGAGAGGGCATCGGCGCCCACGGCATCCGCTGGTCGGTTGAGGATCTCTACCAGGAGCTGCTGGACAACGGCCCCACCGTCGCCTGGGAGGGCAAACAGTACCCTTCCCTCGAAGATGCACGACAAGCGGCCAACGTGATCCTCCTCCTGGCGCCCGAGACCAACGGCGAAGTCGGCTACCGTGCCTACAAGGAAGAAGAGGAAAAGACCGGCAGGCCCTTGACCGATCTGGCCGAAGCGACGCGGGATACGCGCTACACCTTTCAGGACCTGCTGTCGCAGCCGCGCCGGCTGCTGAATAGCCCGATCTGGACGGGTATCACCGGCAAGGGCCGCGCCTATTCGGCCTACTGCCTCAACGTCGAACGGCTGGTGCCTTGGCGCACCCTCACCGGCCGGCAGCAGTTCTACCTCGACCACGAGGGCTACCTGGCTTTTGGCGAGAACCTTCCGACCTACAAGCCTCGGCCCGACCCGCAGGCTGTGGGCGACCTCGACAAGAGCCGCGCCGAGGCCCGCACCATCATGCTCAACTACCTGACGCCCCACGCCAAGTGGCACATCCATTCCAACTATTTTGACAACGACCGCATGCTGACCCTGTCGCGAGGTATCGAGCCGATGTGGCTGAACGACGAGGATGCAGCCGAGATTGGCGTGCACGACAACGACTGGGTGGAGGCGTACAACGACCATGGCACGGTCGTGACGCGCGCCGCCGTCAGCGCGCGCATCCCTCGGGGACTTTGCTTCGTCTACCACTCCCCCGAGCGCACGGTGGGGGTGCCCCGCTCGCCGCAGCGGGGTAACCGCCGCGCAGGCGGTCACAACAGCCCCACGCGTGCGCGGCTCAAGCCACTGCTCATGATGGGCGGCTACGGCCAGTGGACCTATGGCTTTAACTATTGGGGGCCGACCGGCATCAACCGCGACAGCTATGTCCTGGTGCGCAAGCTGCCCGGCGCCCCGCAGTACTAGCGACGCAGGATCGAGTCACGACACTATCGGAAGGATAGAAGGATGAACGTTCGCTCTCAGGTCGCAACGGTCTTTCATCTGGACAAGTGCATCGGCTGCCACACTTGCAGCGTCGCCTGCAAGAACATCTGGACTGACCGCAGGGGCGCCGAGACGATGTGGTGGAACAACGTAGAAACCCGGCCCGGCACCGGCTACCCCACCCGCTGGGAGGACCGGAAGAAGTTCAAGGGCGGCTGGGAGCTCACCGGCAGGGGCAATGCGCGCAAGCTGCGGCTGCGGCTCCAGGGCCGGGTGCAAGCGCTGGGCAACATCTTTTACAACCCGGCGCTGCCCGGCATGGACGAGTACTATGAGCCCTGGACCTACCGCTACGACGACCTCTTTACCGCCCCACAGGGTGATGACCAACCCACAGCGCGGCCCATTTCCCTGGTAGACGGCCGTCCGATAGAGATCGAGGCCGGCCCTAATTGGGACGACGATCTGGGCGGCTCGCCCGTCTATGCCGCTAACGATCCCCTCCTGGAGGGCATGGGCGAAGCTGAGAGGCAGGCGCTCTTTGAGATCGGGCGCCTCGTCTATTTCTATGTCCCGCGCATCTGCAACCATTGTCTCAACCCCGCCTGCTTGGCTGCTTGCCCCTCGGGCGCCATCTACAAACGTGCCGAGGACGGCATTGTGCTCGTCAATCAGGACAAGTGCCGGGCGTGGCGTATGTGCATCTCGGCCTGCCCCTACAAAAAGGTCTACTATAACTGGGCGGCGGGCAAATCGGAAAAGTGCATCCTCTGCTACCCGCGCCAGGAGACGGGCCAGGCACCGGCCTGTTTCCACGCCTGCGTAGGGCGCATCCGCTACCTGGGTGTGCTCCTCTACGACGCGGATCGCCTGGAAGAGGCCGCCAAAGCACCGGATGCCGGCCTGGTCGATGCTCAGCGCGCGGTGATCCTCAATCCGGCCGATCCCGAGGCGATCGCGGCAGCGCGCAAGTGTGGCGTGCCCGAGGACGTGATCTCGGCTGCGCAGCGCTCCCCTGTCTATCGCTTTGTCTGCGAGTGGAAGATGGCGCTGCCGCTGCACCCAGAATATCGGACCCTGCCCATGCTCTTCTACGTACCGCCGCTCTTGCCTGTAGTCGGCGCGACCCAGGCAAGCGGCGCCGTTTCGCTGGCCGCGGAGCTCTTTAGCTCGCTGGAGAATGCGCGGCTGCCCATCCACTTCATGGCCAGGCTTCTGGCAGCCGGGAACGAAGAGCCGGTTCGGGCGGCCTACAAGAAGCTGATGGCGGTACGCTTGTTCAAGCGCGCGCAGGCAGTCGGCGACGTTTCAAGCCAGGAGGTGGCGCAGGCGCTCGCCGAAGCAGGGTTGGACGAGCAGGCGGCGGAGGCGATCTACCGGCTGACGGCGCTCTCCACCTACCTAGAGCGATTTGCCGTCCCGCCCATGGCGCGCGAGCGGGCCATCGAAACGACCGAGCGCACCATGGCCCGCAAGCAGGAAGCCGGCTTTGGCTTCCGCAAGCCGGGCCGGCGCGGGCCCTAGCCACGGGGAGCGGTGATGGACGTCACATACCGGCTCTTTGCCCGCCTGCTGGACTACCCGACCGCGGTGCTGGGTGAGCAGGCTCGCGAGTGCCTCGATGCACTGTCGTCTGCCGGCTCGCCGGCGGCTGCGCCCCTACAGAGCTTTTGCCGCTACACCCAGGAAGCGCCGCTGGCGCGAATGGAAGAGCTGTACACCCGCACCTTTGACCTGCAGGCCGTCTGCTCCCCCTACGTGGGTTACCAGCTCTTTGGTGATAACTACAAGCGCGGTATGTTCATGGCCCGGCTCAACGAGGAGTACCGCGAGAGAGGTTTCTCGGCAGGCAGCGAGTTGCCAGACCACATAGCCGTCGTCCTGCGTTTCTTGGACCTGGGAACGGAGGGCGAGTTCAGCCGGGCGCTGCTGGCCGAAGGACTGGTCCCGGCCCTGGCCAAGATGTGGCAGTGCCTGGGCAGCCCAAGCGACAATCCCTACTCCGAGGTGATCGGCGCGCTGTCGCTCGCCATCGGAGAACCAGACAAAACGGGGGTGGACGATGCGTGACGCCGTCCTTTTCATTGTTTTCCCTTACATTGCCGTGGCCTTGGCGGTCGGCGGCAGCCTCTACCGCTTCTTCGCCCACCAGTTCACTTACTCCAGCCTGTCGTCACAGTGGCTGGAGGGCAAGTGGCTTTTCTGGGGCGCCTTGCCGTGGCACTATGGCGTTGTGCCGGTCCTGCTCATCCACCTGGGCGCCTTTGTCGCCCCTGGGGTGATGCACATGCTGCACGGCACACCTACGACGCTCTACCTGGCCGAGCTGCTTGGCAAGGTGCTCGCCCTGCTGGCTTTTGTCGGGATGTTGGTGTTGATCGTGCGGCGGCTGTCCCAGTCCAGGCTCCGGGCAGTCACAACACCCATGGACTGGGTTGTGCTGGTGCTGCTGCTCAACCAGGTGTTCCTTGGGCTGTGGACCGCTTTCTTCTACCGCTGGGGCGCGGCCTGGTTCATCGATACGGCTACTCCTTGGGTGCAATCCCTGGCCACCTTCCGGCCGCAGACCGATACAATCGCCGCCCTGCCTTGGGTCCCCAAGCTGCACTTCCTGAACGCCACCCTGCTCATCGCCCTCGTGCCCTTGAGCCGGCTCGTGCACCTGTTGGTCTTCCCCATCGCCTATCTCTGGCGCAAGCTCCAGGCCGTGACCTGGAACCGCCGGCCGGCGCCGCCAGAGTCGCACTAGCATGGACAGGCTTGTCGCTGCCACAAAAGAGGGCATCCGCGACCTCTTCCCCGGCTACTTTGCGCTGGTCATGGCCACCGGCATCGTCTCCATCGCCTGCCATCTGCTTGGCTTCGAGTGGCCGGCTCAGGCACTCTTCCTGATCAACAAGGTAGCCTACGGCATCCTATGGGTGCTCTTCTTGCTCCGGCTGATCCTCTACCGGCCGCAGTTTATCGCTGACCTGACCGGCCACGCCCGCGGGCCGGGCTTCTTCACCCTTGTGGTCGGCACCTGCGTGCTGGGCAACCAGTTCATTCTCCTGGCGGGAAACCGCACCCCTGCGTTGATCCTCTGGTGCCTCGGTTTTGCCCTATGGCACCTGCTCATCTACACCTTCTTCACTGCTGTAACGGTCAAGGATCCCAAGCCAAGCCTAGAGACCGGGATCAACGGAGCGTGGCTGATCGCAGTCGTGGGCACGCAAGCGATCTCGATCCTGGGGACGCTGCTCGCGAAGGACATGGCCGGTTCCAAGGAAACACTGCTCTTCTACTCCCTGACCATGTACCTGCTCGGCGGCGTGCTCTACTTGCTGATCGCGGGCATGATCGCCTACCGGCTCTTTTTCTTCCGCATGGAGCCCAAACAGATGGCGCCGACCTTCTGGATTCTCATGGGGGCGGTAGCCATCACCACCCTCTCTGGAAACACATTGATCTTGAACGCGGGCGAGTGGGCCTTCCTGGTTGAGCTCCTGCCCTTCCTCAAGGGCGCCACCATCCTTTTCTGGGCGACCGCAACCTGGTGGATCCCGCTGCTCGTGCTGCTGGGCGTCTGGCGTCACCTGGTCAAGCGCTTCCCGCTGCGCTACGACCCGCAGTATTGGGGCATGGTCTTTCCGCTGGGGATGTACACAGCATGCACATTCCAGTTAGCTAAAGCGTTGGATTTGCCTTTTCTTGTGGCAATCCCCCGTGGCTTTATCTGGGTCGCGCTGGCAGCGTGGCTGCTCACCTTCGCCGGGCTTGTCTGGAAGCTCGTAAGCAGCCTGATCCTGGCCCCACTGCGCCGGCAGCCGGACCGTGAGACACCGGCATAGCCCTGATGCGCGACATCGAAACCCTGCTAGAAGAGGCAGCCGCGGCCCACGGCCATCTCTGTGCTGGTCAAGTGCTGGGCGTGCGCATGGCGTTGGCCGGTTGCCGTGCCCTTGGCATCGACGAGCCCAATGGCAGCAAGCGTCTGCTGGTCTATGTGGAGATCGACCGATGCGCCGCCGATGCCATCTCCATCGTCACCGGCTGTCGCTTGGGCAAGCGCACCCTCAAGTACCTTGACTATGGCAAAATGGCCGCTACCTTTTTCGACACCGTCGAGGGCCGGGCCGTCCGCGTTGTCGCGCGCGAGGAAACGAGAGAATGGGCGCCTGCCTACGCTCCGCACGTGCACGGAGACCACCGGCAGGTCCAGCAAGCAGCCTACGCCGTCATGCCGGACGAGGATTTGTTCGTGATCCAGGAGGTCCGTCTGTTGGTGCCGGAGGAGGATTGGCCAGGGCCTCCCGTCAGTCGCGTGCGCTGCGACCGGTGCGGCGAGGGCATCAACGATCGACGCGAAGTGCATATGGACGGGCAGGTGCTATGCCGTGCGTGTGCGGGGCAAGCGTACTATGAGGTGATTGATGCCTGATCGACGTCCCAGCCAAAACGGTTTTGACCATTCACGCCATGGGTGGTATGATGTCAGTGTTGGGCTTGCAGTTCTGTTAATGTGGCGACAATAACTGCCCCCAAGGTCCCTTGGGGGCAGTTTGTTTATATAGAATATCAATATCTTCTATTTAGAATCGGCCTGTTAGGCTGATTCTTGCTTTTTCCGATATAGTCTTCGTCCTCGCTGCCTTGAGGCTCATTCAAACTGCGGCCTTCGAGTCAGCCGAGACAACCCTGCATTGCTTTAGCAAATCCTACAGATTCTTGCCAGATCCAGCGCCAGATCTGGTCACCACCGGCTCTTCGCGCCTGGTCACACAGCCAGATCATCGTTCACACAGTCCAGGACCAAATTCTGGATCCTGTATGCGCGCCTTCCCTTTGACAGGCTCTGTGCGAAATGATATACTTGTACTCTGGAACCGTTGTCACATAACGGGAAGGATGTTCATGCAACCGTATCCGATCTTGCAGACAAAACTGTATGTTCCACCCATCCGGCCCGAGCTGGTCTCGCGCCCGCGGCTGATCGAGCGACTGAACGCAGGGCTCCCTGCGGGCCGCAAGTTGACACTTGTCTCGGCCCCGGCTGGCTTTGGCAAAACCACGCTGGTCAGCGAATGGGTCACCGGTTGCCAGCGGCCGGTCGCCTGGCTGTCTCTGGACGAAGGGGATAACGACCCCACACGCTTCCTGACGTACCTCATCGCTGCTTTGCAGACGCTTGCCCTGAGCGGAGCCGAAGGGATTGCGGCGAATATTGGAGAACAGGTGTTGGGTGTGCTCAACGCTTCGCAGCCTCCGCCGCCGTCCACCGAATCGATTCTGACAGCCCTGCTCAATGAAATCACGGCCATCCCGGATAACGTCGTCCTCGTCCTTGACGACTATCACGTGATTGATGCCAAACCGGTTGACCATGCTCTCACCTTTCTGCTCGAGCACCTGCCGCCACAGGTGCACCTGGTCATCGCCACCCGTGAGGATCCCCATCTGCCCCTCGCCCGGTTGCGCGCCCGGGGCCAATTGACCGAGCTGCGCGTCGCCGACCTGCGTTTTACCCCCGCCGAAGCCGCCGGATTTCTCAACCAGATGATGGGCCTGAGCCTCTCGGCGGAAGACATATCCACCTTGGAAACCCGCACCGAGGGCTGGATTGCCGGTCTGCAATTGGCCGCGCTTTCCATGCAGGGCCGCCAGGATGTTCCCGGGTTCATTCGAGAATTCGCCGGAGACGACCGGTACATCGTGGACTATCTGGTCGAAGAGGTCCTGCAGCGTCAGCCCGAACCTGTCCGCAGATTCCTACTCCAGACCGCCATTCTCGACCGGTTGAATGGCCCGCTGTGCGATGCCATCACTGGCCAGGAGGAAGGCAACGCGCGGTTGGAGGCCCTGCAGCGAGGCAACTTTTTTGTCGTTCCGCTGGATGACAAGCGCCACTGGTATCGCTATCACCATCTTTTTGCCGATGTTCTTCGTATGCACTTGATGGCGGAGCAGCCCGATCGAGTTCCTGCTCTGCACCGGCGCGCGAGCGAGTGGTACGAGCACAATGGTTCGGCGGCCGATGCGATCCGCCACGCGCTGGCCGCCGAGGATTTCGAGCGAGCGGCGGACCTGGTCGAGTTGGTCGTGCCAGCAATTCGTAGGAATAGACAGGAAGCCACGGTCACGGAGCTTGGCTGGCTAAAGGCGTTACCCGACGAACTGGTCCACTTCAGGCCGGTGCTCAGCGTTCAGTATGCTTCGGCATTGTTGGGTGGCGGCGAGCTAGAGGCCGTTGAGGCCCGACTGCGGGACGCCGAACGGTGGTTGGACACGACGGCTGACATGCGCGAGCGATCGGAATCCCCGGCGGCGGGGATGGTCGTCGTAGACGAAGAGGAGTTTCGCCGTCTGCCGGGTATGATAGCCATTATCCGTGCCGGGCAGGCCCTGGCCCGGGGCGATATGCCCGACACTGTGAAAAACGCTCGACGGGCGCTCGACCTCGCACCTGAGGACGACCATGTGATGCGTGGAGGGGCAGCATCGCAGTTGGGGCTCGCCGCCTGGAGGAGCGGGGATCTCGAGGCCGCCCGCCGGATGACTGCCGATGGCATGGCAGGTTTGCGGCTAGGCGGGTACATCTCTGCCGCCATCGGCGGCGCCATCGTCCTGGCGGATATCCAGATTGCGCAAGGCCGTCTCCACGAGGCCATGGCCACCTATGAGCAGGCATTGAAGTGGGCGACGGAGCCGGGTGCGCCGGTGCTGCGCGGAGCGGCAGACATGTATGTGGGCATGAGCGACCTTCTCCGTGAGCATAACGATCTGAATGCTGCCACGCAGCACCTGCTCAGAAGCCGGGCGCTGGGCGAGCTCGCTGAGCTACGGCAAAACCCGTATCGCTGGTGCGTGGCGATGGCTCGCATACGGGTGGCCCAAGGCGATCTGGACGGCGCTCTCGACCTGCTCGACCAGGCCGAGCGCCTATATGACGGTAGCTTTTCCCCGAATGTTCGTCCGGTCGCGACGTGGAAGACACGGGTGTGGGTGGCCCAGGGTCGCTTCGGTCAAGCCCTGGGCTGGGCGCGTGAGCAGGGCCTGTCCGCTGAGGACGACCTCAGCTATCTGCGCGAATTCGAGCATATCACCCTGGCCAGGGTGCTCCTGGCCCGTTATCAGGGCGACCGCACTGACCGCTCCATTCATGGGGTAGTGGGGCTGCTGGAGCGCCTCCTGCGCGCAGCGCAAGAGGGCGGACGAATGGGCAACGTCCTTGAAATCCTGCTGCTGCAGGCGTTCGCCCGCCAGACACAAGGCGACCTCCCGGCTGCCCTGGTGCCGCTGGAACGCGCCCTGACGCTGGCAGAGCCCGAGGGCTACATCCGAATCTTTGTAGACGAGGGTGCCCCGATGGCTCAACTATTGTCCGAAGTGGCTGCTCATCGGATGATGCCGGACTATGTTGGCAAGTTGCTGGCCGCATTGGAAGCAGAGGAGCAGAAAAGCCAGGTCAGATCCTATCTGCCCCCTGTCCCACCCGCCCAGCCCCTTATCGAGCCATTGAGCCAACGCGAGCTGGAAGTGCTGCGACTCATTGCCCAGGGACTCTCGAATCGCGAGATTGGTGAGCGGCTTTTCCTCGCCCTGGACACGGTCAAAGGGCATAACCGCAGGATTTTTGACAAACTGCAAGTTTCAAGTCGCACCGAAGCGGTAGCCCGTGCCCACGAGCTGGGTTTGTTGTAAGCATCAATTCTCCTCGACATTTCCCCTCGATCACGCAGAACAACACCTCTAATCAACACCAAAGTGTCTATACGCTAACACCGTGTAGCCCTTATACTACTTGTACATTGAACAAGTGGCACAGGCGGTTATGTCCGGCCACAACAGGTACAAGGCAATGTCAAACAAACTCAACCCAAGAACGGATCCAGGTCAACCCATGGTCTATCAGATCAGGATCAAAGGCCATTTGGGTTCTCAGTGGACAGACTGGTTTGAGGGCCTGACCATCACGCTGCAAGACAACGGTGACACGCTTTTAATCGGACCGGTGGTCGATCAGGCCGCGTTGCATGGTCTGCTAAAAAAAGTGCGCGATTTGGGCATGCCATTGGTCTCGGTCAGTCCGGTCGAACCCGGCCAGGCGGATCAGTCAGATCCAATTCAATGAAACCCATCAATATCATTCAAAAAAGGAGAAAGAAATGAACACAAACAAATCGACTACCGGAATAGATCCAAAAGTAGAACCTTCGTTTCGCAAGATTGCGGTCATTACAGGCGTGATTTTCATAATTGCGACCGTCACACATTTCTTGGCTGCGTCGCTCATACCCGTTCTGACTGGTACGGACTACCTCATTCGGTTCTCCGCACATACGAACCAGGTGGCCGCAGGAGCGCTGCTCTACCTCGTCGCGCACTTCGCATGTGCCGGCATAGCCGTCGTGATGTATCCGGTCTTGAAAAAGTGGAATGCGGGTCTGGCCCTTGGATCTGTCGTCTTCAGGACCATAGAGACGGCCTTTTACATGGTCGGCCTCGTGTGCCTGCTGTCCCTGTTGACAACCGGCCAGCAGTTCACGTCAGCACTCGCTGCCGACCGTGCCTCGCTTCAGGCTATTGGCGGTTCGTTGGTGAGCGTACACGACCACGCCGGCCTGTTGGCGGTGTTCGCCTTCTGCCTGGGAGCATTTATGTACTACTGCCTGTTCTTCCAATCACGGCTCATTCCCCGATGGTTGTCGGGCTTTGGTATCGTCGCGATCATCCTGATGATGGCGGCTTGCGTGTTGGCCTTGTTCAGCGGTAACCGTATTACCAGCTACATTCCCCTGGCGGCTCCTATCGGTGTGCAGGAAATGGTTCTGGCGGTTTGGCTGATCGTTAAAGGATTCAACCCATCTGCAGTCGCTTCTCTGTCTGCGAAAACAGCGGCGAACGAGCTTTTGAGCACGTCATAGATTTGCTATATAGGCGAGAGGGAGGGCTGAAGGCCCTCCCTAAAACCCTCTCCGCTCAGCTACATGGTAATGCTCGTGGAATAGACCTCAAAAAGCGGACACAACAGATCACAAGGAGAAAGCGAAATGTCAAAAGGAGGTTCGATAGTTCTCTCAATATGGAGCGGCATCAATTTCCTCCTCGCCGCCTTGATATTGACCAGTGTCGTCATTTTCAACGCAAACTCCCCACTTTTGGTGATGGTGTTTGAAAAATCTGAAATCGCCAGCCTGGATGCCAAGGTCATTGCATCGCTCCATGCTCTGACGATCCTGTACAACTCTTGCTCGGTGGTTCTCTCGGTGCTGGTGTGGTTGCTTATCCGAAAAAGCCTGATCGCCGGCCAAAAATGGGCCTTCTGGGTGTTGTTGTTCGTGATCGGCTTTGTGGAAGTGATGGCCTTTAGCGCTTCCGCAGGAGTCGGAAATGCGAGATGGCAGGTGAATGTTGTTCAGAGCGTTTTATACGTTGTGGGCATTGGCCTGTCGGGCTATTCCCTATTCAAAGGAGACAACAAATGAATTCAATCAACAAGACCGCAAGAATCGCAGGTTTCCTCTACTTTATGTATATTGTAACTTCGTTCATTGCAAATTGGTTTGGCCGCTTTGTATTCGTGGATGCCCCCGTAACGGTCAATCACATAATGGCTCATGAATCGCAATTTCGTATCGGTTTTGTAATCAGTCTATTCTCAGTTGTGTTCTTTCTTTTGGCGGCCTGGTATTTGTACGTGTTATTGAAACCGGTTAACAAAAACATAGCTCTACTGTTCCTGTTACTAAACTTGGGTGGGTTTGCCATATGGTGTTTTAGTATGCTGAATCTATTTGCCGGCCTGCTGCTCTTGAGCGGAGCTGATTATTTGAAAGTATTCCAGCCAGATCAGCTACAAGCGCAAGCGATGTTATTTATCAATTTATGCACAAATGGGCGTATTATCGCCCAGATACCCTATGGCGTCTGGCTCTTTCCTCTTGGTTATCTAGTTTTCAAGTCGGGCTTTCTTCCTAAAATCTTGGGCATATTGTTGATCGTTGATTGTTTTGGTCTTCTGATATATGTTTTTCAGTATTTCCTTTTGCCGGGCTACGAAGTAATATCGTACCCATGTATGGTGGTTAGTTTCATTGCAGAACTCTCTCTGACTTTGTGGCTTTTGATTAAGGGTGTAAAGGATCAGAAACCAGCTTCAATTGAGGCCAGCTGATGCCCGGAAATATAGATGACCACTATCAAGTAAAAAGGAGGAGTACGAAAATGAAAGCAATTGTATGCACAAAATACGGACCGCCGGAGGTTCTTCAGCTCAAAGAGGTGGAAAAGCCTACTCCCAAGCAGAATGAAGTACGCGTGAAGATCTACGCAACAGCAGTCACAGCAAGTGACTGCATCATCAGAAGCGGCACCGTTTCGCCCGCATTTTGGATTTCCATGCGCCTAGCGGTGGGGCTGACGAAACCGCGAAACATACTCGGCATGGTGCTCGCAGGAGAGATAGAAACAGTGGGCAAGAGTGTCCGGCAATTTCAAATCGCTGACCGGGTTTACGCATTCACCATCGCCGGGATGCGTTTTGGCGCTTATGCTGAGTACACGTGTCTGCCTGAAGACGGATTAGTTGCAGGAATGCCGTCCAATGTAGGCTATGAGGAAGCCGCCGCTGTTCCTTTTGGGGGCCTTCTGGCCCTGCACTTTCTGAAAAAAGGCAACATCCAAAGCGGACAGAACGTGCTGATTTATGGAGCTTCCGGAGCGGTGGGTACCTCTGCGGTTCAGCTTGCCAGGCACTTTGGAGCGAAAGTGACCGGAGTTTGCAGTACCACCAATCTCGAACTGGTGAAATCCCTGGGAGCCGATACGGTCATTGACTACACTAAAGATGATTTCACGAAGAGAGGAGAGCGTTACGATCTCATCTTTGACGCGGTTGGCAAGAGAAAGAGCTCAAACCTGCAGTGTAAGAACGCACTGGCGCCGGATGGCCAATTCATATCGGTCGATGATGGATCGCCAAAGCTGCATGTTGAGGGCTTGATTCTACTCAGGGAGCTGGTTGAAACGAGAAAGATAAGGCCGGTCATTGATCGATGCTATCCACTGGAGGAGATCGTTGAGGCTCACAGGTATGTCGACAAGGGACATAAAAGGGGAAATGTCGTCATCACGGTGGCGCACGAAGGCCAGGCCCGGTAGCCAGATTGGGCATCGTGGCCCTGGAATGAGATCTCGCTTCTGCAGATGAGCATCCCCTTTGACAGCCCATCTGCGACATGATATACTTGCAGGGTGGAGGCTTCGTCTCGCTGTGCGAAGGACGATCATGCAACAGTATCCGCTCCTGCAGACAAAACTGTATATTCCACCCATCCGGCCCGAGCTGGTCTCGCGCCCGCGGCTGATCGAGCGACTGAACGCAGGGCTCCACCGCAAGTTGACACTTGTCTCCGCCCCGGCTGGCTTTGGCAAAACCACGCTGGTCAGCGAATGGGTCACCGGTTGCGAGCGACTAACCGCCTGGCTGTCACTGGACGAAGGGGATAACGACCCCACACGCTTTCTGACTTACCTCATCGCTGCTTTGCAGACGATTGCGGCAAATATTGGAGCAGGGGTGTTGGCGGTGCTCCAATCCCCTCAGTCGCCGTCCACCGAATCGATTCTGACAGCCCTGCTCAATGAAATCACCACCATCCCGGACCATTTCGTCCTCGTCCTTGACGACTATCACGTTATTGATGCCAAACCGGTTGACCATGCCCTCACCTTTCTGCTCGAGCACCTGCCACCGCAGATGCACCTGGTCATCGCCACCCGTGAGGATCCACATCTACCCCTGGCCCGGTTACGCGCCCGGGGCCAGTTGACCGAACTGCGCGCCGCCGACTTGCGATTTACTTCCTCCGAAGCAGCTGATTTTCTCAACCAGATGATGGGATTGAATCTTTCGGCAGAAGACATCGCCGCACTAGAAACCCGCACCGAAGGCTGGATTGCGGGCCTGCAATTAGCCGCGATCTCAATGCAAGGACATCAAGACGCCGCCAGCTTCATCGAATCTTTCACCGGCAGCCACCATTTCGTGCTGGACTATCTGATGGAAGAAGTCCTGCACCAGCAGACCGAAAGTGTCCAGACTTTCCTGCTGCGTACGTCCATCCTGGATCGCATGTGCGGCCCTCTTTGTGATGCCGTTCTACCCGCCCCTTCTACATCCGGGCAGGAAACCCTGGAATACCTCGAACGCACTAACCTGTTCATCGTGCCGCTGGATAGCGAGCGGCGCTGGTACCGGTATCACCATCTCTTTGGCGATCTGCTGCGCCAGCGCCTGGGAAAACCCAAGGAATTCGCCGAATTCCACCTGCGCGCCAGCCAGTGGCATGAAGAGAACGGCGACCTGGGCGCGGCGTTTCACCACGCCATCGCAGCCGGGGATTTTGTCCGGGCGGCGGGGCTGGCTGAAGCGGCCTGGCAGGGGATGGAGGAAAGTTTCCAGACGGCCGCCTGGCTTGGCTGGGTGAAGACGCTGCCAGAGACGGTGATTCGCGCCCGGCCCGCGCTGTGCGTCCAGCTTGGCTGGGCCTTTTCGCTTGCCGGGGAGCCGGAAACCAGCGAAATTCACCTGCAAAACGCCGAGCAGGCCCTGGCTGGTGCAGCGGACAAGGCGGAACTCAAGCCCCTCCCGGGCAGCATTGCCCTGGCCCGCGCCTACAACGCCCAAATGCAGGGCAACCTGGCCGACACGGTGAAATATGCCGAACAGGCCGTCCGATTGATTCCCGAGAATGATATTAACCTCCGCTCCCGGGCTGCCATCACGTTGGAGTCCACCCACTGGGCCAGCGGCAACCTGGAGTCGGCCATCCGGGCGCTTGGTGATTGGATGGAGAGCATGACCCGGCTGGGCAATCACGTCTTCGTGGTTGCCAGCGCCTTTGGTGTAGGCGACCTGCTGGTGGGCTTGGGGCGCCTGAGCGAGGCCGAGCGGACCTATCAGGATGCCTTGCAGCTGGCCGCCCAACACGGCCCGGAGGCCGAACACATCACTGCCCACCATCATCTCGGCCTGTCCATGATCTACCGTCAGCGGGGAGATGACACCCTCGCCGCTCATCACTTGAAACGAGCCGCCGAATTGGGTCTGCAAACCACCCCGGTTTGGCTGCACCGCTGGCATGTGGCCCAGGCCCAACTGAAAGAGGCCGCAGGCGATCTGGAAACCGCCCTGGCCCTGCTCGACGAGGCCAAACGGGTCTATATCCAAAGCGCCGTGCCTGACCTGCGCCCCATTGCGGCCCTGAAAGCGCGCATCCATCTCAAACAGGGGCAGCCCGATAAAGTCCGGGCGTGGGCGGCAGAACGCGGGCTTTCGCTGGCAGATGACGTCTGCTACTTGCATGAGTTCGAGCACCTCACCCTGGCCCGGCTGGAAATCGCCAACCCGCAGGTTAACGCCCTGCTCGCACGCCTGGTGCAAGCCGCCGAAGCGCAAAAGCGCCGGGGCAGCGCGCTCGACATCCTGCTGGTGCAGGCGCTGGCCCATGAGGCCCAGGGCAATCACCCCCAGGCCCTTGCCGCGCTGGAACGCGCCCTATCCCTCGCCGAGCCGGAAGGCTACATCAGCATTTTTGTGGATGAAGGCCCACCCATGGCTGCACTGCTGCGAGAGGCCGCTAAACACTGTACCGTCTCGGAATATGCTCGTCAATTACTGGCAGCCTTTGGGAAGGCTGAAGGCAGAACGCCCGTCACTCAGCTCTTGATCGAGCCGCTGAGCGAACGTGAGCAGGAAGTGCTCAAGCTTCTCAGAACCGATTTGAACGGCCCGGAAATCGCCCGTCATTGCATGGTGTCTCTGAGCACCATTCGTACTCACACGCAAAACATTTACGCCAAGCTGGGAGTGAACAATCGCCGGGCTGCCGTCCGCCGCGCAGAAGAACTCGATTTGTTTTAACCAGTACTCAATCATAAATCCACGGTCCTGGCAGAGGTTTTGAATCACCTGCCGGCACTTTCTGTTTCCCTCACAACCCTCCAAGATCATCACCTTAATCATCACGTGTAATGATGACGCTTCATCACATTTTTTGGTATTCTTTGGTCGAAAGAAGATAAGAACCGATACAGCACTGTAGTAATTCTTCCATATCTGGAAAATGGACGAGGCGCACAATGAGTGAAACACATGCATCATCTGAGGATCAGTCCGAGCCCGGACTTTACGAAATCCGCCTCAAGGGACACCTAGATGACCGGTGGAGCGACTGGTTTGGTGGTCTGACCATCACGCTGGAAGACAACGGCGACACGCTTTTAACCGGCCCTGTGGTCGATCAGGCCGCGTTGCATGGATTGCTAAAAAAGGTGCGTGATTTGGGTATGCCTTTGGTCTCGGTCAGTCCTCTCAATGAAACTCGTCAGTATCAACCCCAAAAAGGAGATAGGAAATGAATACCATCAACAAGACCGCAAGAAATCTGCTAGATGTGAGGATAATCCTTGCAGTGCTATGGGTAGCTGGAATGTTAAGCAGTTTAAATGGGGATACGTACCGCTTATCTGCGGCTACCGGACCTATCGGAGTAAACCCCGAATTACTGTCGGTGTTCGCGGCGGTGTTAGTGGGTCACGTTTTGATGAGTGGCTTGACCCTGACGTTGAAGTCTCCCGTGAGTCGTTGGGCAAACCGCATCATAGGCACATTCTATGCCATGATTATTTTTGCTTTTTGGGTTAATGCTTTTGTATCGCGACTCCCTGGTTATGAGATAGTTTGGGCAACAGCACAACTTGTGTTTGCCTTACTGGTTGTTTGGTACGCTTGGAAATGGTCTAACCCTGAAGGTTAAACCTGATTTATAGTGCCGGTCAAAGGAATAAGGAGAAAAAACCATGAAAGCGATCGTTCAGAACGAATACGGCTCACCGGATGTCCTCGAACTCAAGGAGATCGACAAGCCGGTGGTCAAGGATGACGGAGTGCTGGTACGCGTTCACGCGGCTGCCGTCCACGCAGGGGACTGCTTCGCCATGAGGGGCATGCCGCTCGCCATGCGTTTGTTTGTCGGGCTGCTCAAGCCAAGGAAGAATTATGTTCCGGGACTTGATGTGGCAGGGCACGTTGAGGCGGTCGGCAAGAACGTGACGGGGTTGCAACCAGGTGCCGAGGTATTCGGTGTGTGCAACGGCGCCTGCGCCGAGTATGCATGTGCTGGAGAAGACAAGTTCGTGCTGAAGCCGGCCAACCTCACGTTTGAGCAAGCCGCGGCCATACCTACCTCGGCAGTCGCTGCCCTCCGCGGCCTTCGCGATGCGGGAAAGCTACAGCCAGATCAGAAGGTCTTGATCAATGGTGCGTCGGGAGGCGTGGGGACCTTCGCTGTGCAGATCGCCAAGTCCTTCGGAGCGGAAGTGACCGGCGTCTGCAGCACGAGGAACGTGGACCTGGTCCGATCTATCGGCGCAGACCATGTCATGGATTACACCCAAGAGGACTTTACGTCAAGTGGACAGCGCTACGATCTCATCCTCGACAATGTAGGGAACCATTCGTTTGCAGACTGCAGACGCGCGCTCACCCCCCAGGGAACTCTCATACCTAACACCGGCCATGCTGGCATGGGCTACGTTGTCAAGGCGTTTGTATTGCCAGCGTTCGTGCGCCAGCAGGGACGCCCGTTTGTTGCGATACCGAACCATCAGGACCTGGTTGTTCTGAGGGAGCTCGTTGAATCTGGAAAGGTCACACCGGTCATCGACAGAACGTACCCGCTGAGCGATACCCCTGAGGCTTTCCGGTACCTGGAAGAAGGCCACGCCCGAGGAAAAGTGGTGATCACTCTGGAAACGAAGACCTGAACCTGACAAGGCGAGCTGCCGAAACATCGCCTTTTTTGTGAGTAGGGAGGCCCAGATGAAAGCAATTGTATGCACAAGATACGGATCACCGGACGTTCTACAGCTCAAAGAGGTAGCAAGGCCTATTCCCAAGGAGGATGAAGCACTCGTCAAAGTTCATGCGGCATCCCTCAATGCAGCTGACTTGGAAACCCTGAGAGGTGTGTTTTTTACCCGCATCGCGGCGCCACTAAGACCAATGCACAAGATACTCGGAACTGACGTAGCGGGGCGGGTTGAAGCGGTCGGCAGAAACGTCAAGCGCTTTCAGCCAGGTGATGAGATATGGGGGGACTTGTCCTTTCCGCTTGACTGTGGCACTTTTGCCGAGTATGTCTGTATTCCTGAAGAAGCACTCAGGCTGAAACCGGCCAGTATGACCTTCGAGCAAGCAGCAGCCGTACCAACAGCAGCGGTTGTCGCCTTGCAGAAGCTTCGCGTGAAAGGACCGATTCAGCCAGGACATAAGGTTCTGATCAATGGTGCGGGTGGTGGCGTGGGTACATTTGCGGTTCAGCTTGCCAAATACTTTGGGGCTGAGGTGACTGGTGTGGACAGCACGGAGAAACTGGACATGCTGCGCTCGATTGGTGCAGACCAGGTGATTGATTACACGCAAGAAGACTTTACCAGGAGTGGGCAGCGTTATGACCTGATTCTTGATGTTGTGGCATATCGTTCGATGTTTGCTTACATGCGTGCTTTGAGTCCCAAGGGAGTTTTCGTCCCTGTGGGAGGTTCCACGGCTGCAATCTTCCAGGCCGTGTTTCTGGGACCATTGATTTCAATGATCGGGAGTAAGCAAATCGGTATCGGGACGTGGAAACCAAACAACAGTGAGGATTTGGCTCTCTTGACCGAGCTTTTTGAAGCCGGCAAAGTAGTGCCTGTTATCGATAGATGTTACCCGTTAAGTGAGGTCCCTGAAGCTCTGCGGTATCTTGAAGCAGGACACGTCAAAGGAAAGGTAGTTATCACCATGGAGCAAAACAACTAAGCTAACCTTCCCCCGATAGGGTGTCCAAGACAAAGGATAGAACAGCTCCACAGTCGGAGGGGCCGACGAGACCTCGTAGGGCGTCGTAGGGCGTTGTAGGGCGTCGTTTGTGTCACTGTGAAATGCAAGAAAGCGACGAACCCGAAATTCAATGCGTGTGGTCCTTCCTCAAGCGGCACTGTGATGATGAAGTGAACTCCACAGGGTGAATCAGAGGTGGTGCAGGAAATGCCGGCCAGCGAGGTGGGCGGGTGTATAGGATGAAAGTGCAGGAAACTCAGGATCGTGGGAAACATCCCTGGCTGTCCCGGCGCGCTGGCATTTCCAGTAGAAACGGTTTTGACCGTTTACGCCATTTGTGGTATGATGTCAGCGTTGGGATTGCAGTTTTGTTAATGTGGCGACAATAACTGCCCCCAAGGTCCCTTGGGGGCATTTTGTTTATATAGGATATGAAATTCTTCAATTTAGAATCGGCGTCCAAGCAGGAAGAGTCTGGCAACGGACTCTTTCTGTTTCATTGCACGCAGCGGCTGGCGCCTGCCGTTTGAACCAACGGCGCGAATGCGGCAGCTTACTAGAGCCGGGAATCAAGGCCAGTACGGCAATGCCCCTCTACCTATACCTCAACTCCTGACTCAACAAGGCCGATCGCAGTTGGACGAATTCACGGGCCTGTGCTATACTGTTCTTGGTGAGGCCGGACAGGTTCGGCCGCGAGCGGATGATGATCCTCCGACTCGTGGCGATCCCTCGGGGACACACGAGCGATAGGGTGGAGGGAGCAATCCCTTTGCCTGCCATTGCGCAAAGGAGGTCTATTTGCCTGGCGCGCCCCAAGGGGCTGCGCGGCGATGGCCTCCTTTTCCGTTGATCTGATAGGAAAGCGCACGGATGAAAACGAGGAGCACTATTCTCACCAGGGAGGAACGAGACGTCCTCATATTGGCGACGCAGCATCCAGATGGTAGCCATCTGAGCAACAGCGAGATTGCCCAACGCCTCGGCACATCTGTCAACCAGGTGAAGACCCACCTGCACCAGGCATGCGTCAAGCTGGGCGCGCATAACAGGAACGAGGCTATCCTCTCCGCTCTGCGATTGGGAGAGATCCACCTTGACGAGTTCTACTCGCTGGATGAGCTGGCCGAAGTCTGTTGCTCGTTGAGCCCCAGCATGCTACGCAGGGTAGCGCACCTGATGCGCCAGGAGCAGGAGTATGGGAACCTCCTGCCAGACGAAGACCAAATCGTCTGCACGAGAAGAGGGGCTGATAGCATCCTGACGGAAAGGGAACGGGATGTTCTCGCTCTTTCCTGGCGTGGATTGACCAACAGAGAGATCGGCGACAGACTCTGCATGTCAGCCAACTCAGTGAGATCATTCTTGAGTCGGGCCTGCACCAAGATGGGAGCGCGCAAGAGGATCGACGCACTGGTGTTTGCCCTGAAGCGCAGAGAGATCAGCATTGGCGAAATAGCGTCGCTCGATGAGATGCTGCAGTTGCTCAACCCACTGGGACCCGAGGCCATTGAGAAGGTGGCTCAACTGATGGACGACAAGCTGGCACAAGAGCCTGTGCCAACTGGCCGCTAGGGCAGCCGCCCGCTATCTGCCCCAAGCCGGATAGAGTCACATCCTGTGCCTCTGGTAGTCCACAGCGGCCATTCCCCCTTACAGCAGCCGCTCTTCTCGACAAACACCCTCGCAACGCCAGATTCGTCTCTCTCACGGATGGCCCTCCCGGTCGTGCCATGACAGCAGACGAAAGTTGAGCGAAAAGCACACAAAAGTTGACCCAAGAGCACACAAAGGTTGAGCGTTTTCCCTTGACTTTGTCACTGCCGTGATGTATACTTCTAAAAGGCTCTTATCCTGGCACGTCCAATCTGTCCGTAAAGTACCATAACATGTGAGAGGCAGGGGAGGTATGGGGCAATGGCAAAGTTAGGTGGGTATGTGGGCAAGATCCTCAGGGTGGACCTTACCGGGGAGCGGATTACCGAGGAAACGCTGCCGGAGGCTACCTTGAGGAAGTATCTTGGTGGAACGGGGCTGGGCGTCAAGATCATGTACGATGAGGTTCCTGCTGGCGTCGAATGGTCCGACCCGGCGAATCGCCTGATCTGGCTGACCGGGCCTCTGAGCGGCACCAAGGCGCCCGGCTCAGGACAGTATGCGGTGGCGACAAAGGGTCCTCTGACCAACCTGTTCGTTTCCTCACAGAGCAATGGGTTCTTTGGCGCCAGGCTGCGGTTCGCCGGATACGACGCGATCATCGTTCAGGGCGCGGCCAAGAGGTGGGTGTACCTGTATGTGCACGATGGCGTTGCCGAGCTCCGCGATGCCGCTCATCTCCTGGGCAAAGACACCTGGGAGACCCAGGAGCTGCTCCCCAAGGAGGTCGGGGACGACAAGGCCAGTGTCTCCTGCATCGGGCCGGCGGGCGAGAACCTGGTCAAGTATGCCTGCATCTGCTGCGATAAAGGGCACGTCGCCTCCACCAACGGCTGCGGCGCCGTCATGGGCTCCAAGAAGCTCAAAGCAGTCGTGGTGCACGGCAAGGCCGCGGTGCCCATCCATGACAAGACCAAGTTCAACGAGCTGCTCAAGCAGTGGTGGAAGGAGGACGACGACACGATTTGGGGCATGCTGATTCCTACCATGGGCACGAGCGGCCAGTTGACAGCCTCCGCCAGTATGGGCATGGCTCCGGTGAGAAACCTGACCGCCTATGATTGGCCGGAGCAGGATCGGTTCAATGGAGATGCTTTGCGAGAGTACTACAACGGGAAACCTCGTCCCTGCTATGCCTGCAGGTGGGGCCATTGCCACCAGATCGAGCTCAAGTCAGGGCCCCACAAAGGGGTGATCGTAGAGGAGGCAGAGTACGAGGGCACCCAGGCATTCAGCTGCCAGATCGGCAACATGGATAACGTCGACGCCATGGAGTGGCTGAACCACGTCAACGATGGGCTGGGGATGGACCTCAAGGAGCAGGCGTGGGTTTTGGGCATGGCCATGGAGTGCTACAACAAGGGTCTCATCACCAAGAAGGACACCGGCGGCCTGGACCTGACCTGGGGCAATGTCGAGGGCGTCGAGGCCTTGCTGCACAAGATTGCCAGGCGCGACGGCTTTGGCGACGTGCTGGCCGAGGGGGTTATGAGGGCAGCCTTCAAGATCGGCGGCGACGCTCCCAAGTTTGCGGTCTACACCCACAAGGGCAACGGGCCCCATATGATGGACCCCAGGGCGCTGTGGAGCATTTCCTTCGGAATGGCGATCTCCGACATGGGCTCCGGTTACGCTTCGGACATGGGCGACCAGGGAGACCTGATGGGTCCTCTGGGTGACATCAACGTTCTGGATCCCGACAATGCTTTCAACGCGGAAATAGTCGCCAAAGCTCAGGCCATAATGGCTTGCAGAGGGCACTTTATCGACTGCCTGGGGGTGTGCATGTTCCTTTCCGGGGTGCCCTGGGAGACCGTCGCCGGCGCCGTAAGCGCAGCGACGGGGTGGGACTTTACCTGGAGGGAGGCGGCGGGCGTCGGCGAAAGGGTCCTGAACCTGATGCGCGCCTTCAACGTCCGGCATGGAGAAACCCGGGAGCACAACTCGGTTTCCCCGCGCATCCTCGAGCCGCCCCTGGATGGTCCGGCGAAGGATATCAGCGTCGGCGAAAAGTGGGACGAGATGGTCGATACCTACTATGAAACCAGGGGCTGGGACAAAGAGGGCCGGCCTCTTCCCGAGACCCTGGCACGGCTGGAACTGGAGGACGTCGCCGGGGAGCTGTGGCCGTAGAAGCCTGGCTGCTTCGGGGCATGCAGGTCGCTTTCACAAACAGCAGCAATCTATGGAGGGACAAATGAAAAGACTGAAAGGCAAGGTAGCAGTGATCACAGGCGCCGCGAGTGGCCTGGGACGCGCCCTGGCCGAGCGCGCTGCGCAGGAGGGTATGAAGGTTGTCCTGGCGGATATTGACAAAAAGGCCCTCGCCAAAACGGAGAAGGACCTGACAGCGTCCGGGGCGTCTGTGTTGGCGGTAGTGACCGACGTTTCCAAGGTCGAGGATGTGCAGGCGCTGGTCAAAAAGGCCCTCGACACGTTTGGTGCAGTCCACCTGGTGTGCAACGCGGCCGCGGTCCATTGCCCCAAGCCGCTCGCGCAGGCCACCCTGGCCGACTGGAAATGGGTCAGCGGAGTGAACCTGTTTGGGGCAGCTTACACTCTCAACATTCTCGTCCCCATCATGATCAAGCAAGACACCGAGTGTCACATCGTGAACGTAGCACCGGTCTACGGGGGATTCTACGCTCTACCATACAACGGAATCTACAATGTCAGCGAGTACGGCGTCGTAACCATGTCGGAGATACTGTCCATCGAGCTGGCCGACAAGTATCCCAAGATCGGCGTCACACTTCTCGCTCCCGAGTATGCCGGCCCGGCCATTCTCGACAGCGAACGGCATCGTCCGGCCGAGCTGCGGAACGCCGCGGCGGAAGATACGGGCGGGGAAGCGTTCCCCCACCTGGACGAGATCAACAACATGATTCGGGCGATGAGTCGGGCAGAAACGCCTCCCGCGCAACTGGCGGAGATGGCCTTTGACGCCATCCGCGAGAACAGGTTCTATATCTTTCCGCACCCGGGCTCCAAAGTGCTCATGCGCGAGCGGCTGGCGCACATCGACGATCAGAGCAACCCGGTGAACATCTTTGAGCTCATGGGCGTTACCGGCTAGCCATGGACCGGCGCACATGATGGCGACAGATTGACGAGGAGGGAAAAGTGAAAGACTTTAAAGGCAAAGTAGCGGTCATCACCGGCTCCGCCAGTGGCATGGGCCGCGCCGTGGCCGAGCGTGCTGCCCGGGAGGGGATGAAAGTCGTTTTGGCCGACGTCGAGCAAAAGGCCCTGGACAAAGCCGAGGGTGAGCTGAAAGCGACAGGAGCGGAAGTTCTGGCCGTCAGGACCGATGTCTCCAAGCCCGAGGCCCTGCAGGACCTGGCCCACAAGACGCTGGACAGGTTTGGCGCCGTGCATCTGCTGCACAACAACGCCGGTGTCGGCGGCGGCGCCGCGTTCTGGGAGACCAGCCTGCGCGACTGGCATTGGATCATGGGCGTCAACTTCTGGGGGCCTATCCATGGCATCTGGGCCTTCCTCCCCATTATGCTCAAGCAGGACACCGAGTGCCACATCGTGAACACATCCTCGATGGGCGGGCTGCTCTCCGCCCCGTACACGGGGACACCCTACTGCGTGAGCAAGTTCGGGGTGACGGCCCTCTCTGAGACGCTGCTGCACGAGCTGACCTTGATGGGGGCCAAGATCGGCGTCTCTGTTCTCTGTCCGGGGCAGGTCAATACCAACATCGGCAGGCCGGAGCGCAATCGTCCGGCCGATCTGGCGAATGACCCGAGGTGGGACAAAAAGATCAGCGAGCTGGCCCATGTCCAGGCTCTCCACGCGATGGCGGCCGATCCGTCTACAGGCATGGATCCCGAACAGGTGGCTGACCTGGTCTTTGATGGCATCATGGAGAACAAATTCTACATCTACACCCATCCAGAGTGGATGATGGGGGCGGCAATGCGGGCAGACGAGCTCCTCAACCAGCGCAACCCCACCAGCATGGTGTCCGCATTGCTGCAGGGGTAAAGCTAGCTCGGAGAGAGCATGAGGGGGCATCCTGCCCCCTCGACTGGCCGGATTCTGCACGGTCTGAGCATGGAACCGGTGGGTGTCCACGGAAGAGGCGATCGTTGGCGAGAGTCGAGCTGCGGGTGTATCCGCCGTTTTCATACAGGATCTCTTCCAAGCAAGTGGGAGCTCTTGTCCTGGAGCAAGAGATCAACCAGGGTGAGACTCTGGGAGACCTGCTCGCCAGGTTGGAGAACGGCGATCATCGAGCGTGGCAGGGTATCTTTGATGCCCAGACGGGTCAGCTGCAGCCGGCTGTCATGAGCATCTTGAACAACACGCTCTTGTCACGCTCTGTGGCATCCCAGACACCCTTGTCGGATGGCGACCAGATAGCCTTCCGTATCATCTATAGCGGAGGTTGATTCTCCGCTCTTATAAGTGCGGTTCAACGGTTGATGTGGGCGACGACTATGCCGCGCGGCCGGTCGGGTGGCTGCGCAAGAATAGTACAATACTTTCTACAGGAGAAAATGGAAATGGCCAAGTTCTCAATCGACAGCAAGATGGGCGACTTGATGAAGGAGCCCAAGGCACTCGCGATTCTGGAAGAGTACTACCCGGGGATGTCGGCGGACAAGAGAATGAAAATGGTGGCGGCGATGACCCTCAAGGCGCTGGCCAAGTTCCCCCAGGCGGGCGAGATCGGCAAGCATATCGAGGAAATCGACGCCAGGCTGCAGGCCATCGAATAGCAGTCACGAAAAGACACAGATCGTCTTGCCGCCCTCTCCACGCCTAGCGGCATCACCGCGAGCACAGCCGTAGGCTGGTCATCGGCGGGCTGCGCGCCCGGCGCGGAGTACCCCAACGAGCTGATACCGTTGCCAGGGCATCTGCTCCGCGCCGGGGTCGTCGGAGATTGATCGAGGGCATACGCTTTCGTTCCGTATGCCCTGTTTGTGTTCCCTATTGCCGGCTGAGGGTTCAAGAGCTGGAAGGAGACCCAAGTGAGCGGTGCTCGCCTCGGATTCTGGAGGCAAACGTGAGTCGTTACCTATCCGAAAAGTTGGATGGCGCGGGACGGATCACGTTGTCGGAAGAACAGCTCGGCCGGTTGGGGCTAGGCCCAGGCGATGAGATCCTGTTGCAGGAGACTGCGAATGGACTGGTGATCCTGCCGCTCGATCCACCACTGGGTAAGGTATACGTAGAGCCGACCACGCGCTGCAATCTGCACTGCCCAATGTGCGTGCGGCAGTACTGGGATGAGCCGGTGGCCGATCTGTCCTGGGCGGCCTACGAGCGGCTCATCGCGGGGCTGCGCGAGATGGGGACATGCCAGCGGATGGCTTTCTGGGGTTTCGGCGAGCCGCTGCTGCACCCTGACATCGTCCGCATGGTCGCCGAGGCCCACCACCTTGGCATTGAAACCGAGATAATCACCAATGGCTTCCTCCTGGACGATGCTTTGGCAAAGGGGCTCATCGAGGCAGGCCTTGATACGATCGTGTTTTCGATCGACGGCACGTCAATAAGGCCCATTGGCCATCCCGGTTCCGAGACAGACCTGGCTATCGTTGTGGAAAAGATCAAGCGATTCCGCACAGTCGCGGCGCTTTATTGCCGAGACGTGGTCCGAAGCGACATCTGCGCGCAGGTAATTGACGAGCCCGAGATTGGCCTGGAATTCGTGGCGACCTTGGAGAACATCGAGGAGCTGCCGAGACTGCGTGAGCTGGCCCGTTCGGTCGGAGCCAAGTTCATCCTGGTGTCCAACCTCCTCCCCTACACTCCGGAGATGACCGACCAGATCCTCTACCGTAAGTCAACGGGGCGCTGGACTCCGGCCACTCGTCTCGAGCGACGGGCGGACATTACAGTTGGCAGGATGGACAGCAGGGCCGAATACCTGGGGCCATTGGCGGCGGTGGTGGCCGGTGCTGCAGTCATCGATGTATCGGCGAACGGGGGGGGCCGATCCGGCGGGTACTGTCGTTTTGTGGGTGAGGGAGCGGTGGCCGTCTCCAGCGATGGGTCCGTTAGCCCGTGCGTTGCGCTCATGCACTCCTACCGGTGCTACATCCTGGGACGCGAGAAACAGATTCGGCGCTACGTCGTGGGAAACATCGGTGTCGAGGATCTTGTAGATATTTGGCAAAAGCGCGACTTGGTCGACTTTCGCAAGCGGGTGCAGGTATTCGACTTCCCAGCATGTTCAGAGTGCGGTGGCTGCGATCTGGCCGAGACGAACGAGGAGGATTGTGAAGGCAATCCATTTCCCGTATGTGGAGACTGTCTATGGGGCAAAGGGATAATCCGATGCCCGTGAAGGTAGGGCACACGCACTGAGCGCCAGGTCTTGGTCCGCCTGCATCAGGCCATCCTGACCACAGTTCGGCACATGCCCGGTGCCACACACTTTCCGGGCTCCTGATGAACGCCCGAGGTTGTCGCCCTGGAAGGGCGACCCAAGAGACGGCGGGATACAGTCAAGCTGTGAGTTGATTGCCGCCGGTGCATACTAGAGCAGCGAGCGAACCAGCTTGACGGCCTGGGCGGCGTCGTTGCCGTAGCCGTCGGCGCCAATCTGCTCCGCATACATCTTGGACACCGGAGAGCCGCCGATGATCACCTTGACCTTGTCGCGTAGGCCCTGGCGCTTGAGCTCGTCGACCACATCCTGCATGCCGAGCATGGTGGTGGTCAGCAGGCTTGACATGCCCAGCACCTGCGGCTCGTGGTCACGGACCGCCTGGGCAAAGGCCTCCGAGGACACGTCTACCCCGAGGTCGATGACCGTAAACCCAGAGCTCTCCAGCATGAACCCCACCAGGCTCTTGCCGATGTCATGCACATCTCCGCGCACGGTGCCCAGCACCACGGTGCCCTGCGATTGCCTGTCCCCGGAGGCCAGACTGGGCGCCAGGACGGCCATACCCAACTTGAAGGCTTCGCCGGCCCCCATCAGCTCGGGCAAAAAGTACTCGCCCGACTCAAAGCGATCGCCGCAGGTATTGAGCCCAGCCATCATGGCCTCGAGAAGGTCCTTGGGGTTCTCCCCCGCGGCAAGGGCATTGGTGATCATATCCTCGATGTCGTAGACGTTGCCTTCGGTGACGCCCGCTGCAATTGCCGTGTTCATCCTAGTACCTCCCGTATTTCTCGACGAGTTGGAAGACATAGTTGGCCTTTTCTACACTGGCCCCTGGTGGCACCGAAGCGATCGAGACCATGAGATTCGCTCTGACTTCTGTCGCCATCCTGCAGATGCGCTGTACCGTGGCGTCGAGTTGCGCCTCGCTGGCATCGCGCAGGTACTTGCCATGCACCATGTACATGTAGCTCTGCTTGTACTTCTTGGCCAGCTCCAGCATGGGGCGATCGTACTCCGGCAGGGTTACGCCCTCCGGCGTCTGTGGGAAGATATAGTTGCTGAGCCCTCCAAATCCCTTGCCGAGCACCGGATCCTGCAGGTTCTGCTCTACCTCCTCAGGTGAAGGCACGTTGTAACCGGGGTTCACTTTCTTACCCAAGGCCTCCCACACGCGGACCCGGTAGGGGTGCACGTACTTGAAATAGTCCTCACGGCTCATGATCGGCTTGGCCGCGTACTGATCGACCAGTGCCGAGCCCATCAGCGACAAGCCGTTCTCCTCCGCCAGTTGGAAGAGCCGGATGGACAGCTGTGTGGTCAACTCCATGATGGCCGGATAGATATCCGGATTCCCGAAGCGCCTGATCTTGTCCCGCACGGCCTGATCCTTGGCTTTGGTGTAGTCCCTGTGTATGCGCAAGTCCGTAGGCAGCTCCCGGTCACCCCTCAGCAGCATGGCCAGGTCCCAGGGGCCATCCATCATCACCAGTATCATCGCGTCGGGGTACCGGCGTTGCGCCTCCTTGTTGATGTCAAGGACCATCTTTAGGTAACCGGTTGCCTGCTGTGGAATCTTGATCCTGGCGATATCCTCCTGCTTCTTGATGGGATACTCGATCGGGTAGGGCACTCGCCGCTTCTCAATCTTGAATACCGTGCCGAACTCGGCGGGTCCGACACACATCAGCCCCAACCAATAGGGTACTGCCACCACGTCCGCCTGTATCCTCTGGCGCACAAGCTCGAACAGCTCCAGGTTGGCGTCCACACTCCTGGATAGCAGCTCATAGTCGAACCTGGGGTCCACCAGGTCCGGTTCCACATTGGTGGCTGCCAGAAAGGTGGCAGGGCGGTCGGCCAGCGTGATGGCCGAAACCATGAACCTCTCCAGTCCGGTCAGCGTGCCCAGGTGCAGCTTGTGCTTCACCAGGGCCTTGCCCATGGTAAATATCGGATTCGGCATCGTTCCCTCCTATAGGATTCGCACGCGTGCCGCTGCCGCGGCTTGTATTGAGAGTATAGCACGAGGGAGCGGCTGTGTCTGTTGCCCGGACAACACTGTGCCAGGCCGCGCCGGCAGCGGAGAAGCTATGCGTGGATAAGCCGCCAGGCGAGGGACGCCGCCTCGCGCGCGGTAGGGGCATAGCCGTCGGCGCCCATTTCGGCAGCCAGCTGCGGCGTGATGGGCTCGCCGCCGACGATGACCTTGACACCGGCACGCAGCCCGTCCGCCGCGAGGGCGTGGATGACCTCGCGCTGGCTGAGGGTGGTCGTAGTAAGGAGGGCGGACATGGCCAGGATGTCGGGCTTGCGCTCGCGCACGGCTGCGACAAAGCGCTCCACGGATACGTCGACGCCTAGGTCGATCACACGAAAGCCGCGGGCGGTGAGGAACATGGAGACGATGTTCTTGCCAAGGTCATGCATGTCGCCCTGCACAGTGCCAATAACGACCATGCCGATGGCAGGCACGAGCTGTCCCAATTCAACGATGCGTGCCTGGATGACGGACATGGTCTGCTTCATGACGGAGGCAGACCAGATGACCTCTGGGAGCTCAATCTCGTTCGACACATACAGCCGCTCTACCTGCCGCATGCCGCTGCACAGGGCATCGAGGGCGAGCGTGGGATCGACGCCCTGGGCCACGGCGCACTCGGCCCACTCCTGGGCCTGCCATTCTTGTGCGGCGATGATAGCTTCGTGTAGGCCATCCAGGATCTGAGAGTGCTCGGGGGTGATCACGACCCAGTGCCGGCCCTTTTTCCAGACGAGCCCCTGCTTCTTGAGCTCGTTGAGCAGGACCGTGATGGTGCTGCGGTTGGCCACCACGAGCTCACCGATGTCTTGGTGGGTCAGCTCGGGGGAGATCTGGAGACCGCGCTCGGTGGCGATGCCATGCCGGCGGGCGAGGTCGACCAGGCCGCGCTTGAGGCGCTGCTGGACATCAAGAAAGCCGAGATCGCGGGCTTTGCCGGCTGAGGACTCGGCGCTCTGCGCGAGCTTGCGGATCAGTAAAGATGAGAAGCGCGGGTTGCGGGCCAGCAGGTCGTCGAACTCGGAGGGTTGGAGGGCGATGACCTGCACGTCGTCGAGGCCCTGGGTGATGGTGTCGTGGTCGTGGCCGAGCAGGTGGGCGGTGGCGCCAACCAGTCCACCCGGGCCCAGCACCCGGTGGGCGTAGGCCCGGCCGTCGGGGAGGAGGGTGTACTCTTTCAGGCTGCCGGTGCGAACGACAAAGACATACCCGACAGGGTCGCCCTGCCAGTGAAGCACCTCACCCCGGCTCAGGCTCAGGATCCTGCCCAGGTGGCTGGCTTCGACTTGGTCAAGGAACGCCCTGTCGAGCCCGTCGGCGTCGCGTGCGAGATGGTCTCCTGTCACTTGGGCCATGCGCCCTTGCGCTGCCCTCCCTGTTGCCCGTGTATTGTGCCTGGGCGTCAGTATAGTCGCAATGGCGGTGGGCGTCAAGCTGAAGCCTGCGCAGTTTCTGGCAATTCCCGAATGCGTAGTGCTCAGCCGGCAGGGCTGGGTGCTGTCGTGCCGCTAGACCTCGTGCCCCCGCCGGACAGCCGAGGCGACAGCAGACGCCCCAAGGCATTTCTGGAACGTATCACTGGAACTGGTATGCTTGTGAGACATTCCCGCCGTGCGCCGCATGTCACGCAGCTATCGGCCCATACCAGCGTGCTCGCACTCGCAGGTAAACGCTGTGTGATCCCTTGGGAGTACGGATGCCTGCATAGGCGATCTGGCGGAACATGCGGTCGCCGGACCATCTAATTAGAGGACGTCAGGGCTGCCAGGGTGGCGACAATAACTGCCCCCAGCACTGAAATCGTTTGATTAGAGGCGCCAGATAGTTGGGGTGAACCACGGTTGACCAGAGTCACCCGCTTGCCAGTACATCTGCCGGCTAGAGAACCTGGCGACATGGCGTGCCTCGAATCAGACTCGAATCACCAGGTCGCCACCAGAATCAGAATGTCGAGCCGAGACCGAATGGGCTGCTATCGTGATAGATGAGCATGTTCGGCCAAGACAGCTCTCCCTATTTTCACCCAACGGCGCTTTCTCTCGCCGCTTCTCGCAGCCGTTCCACGTCGCGCAGCGGCGGTAGACCGAAGGTGCGTTTGTATTCCCGATTGAAGTATGAGGCGTCGTTATACCCCACGCGGTAGCCAGCACTTGCCGCGTCGAGACCCTCACCGAGCATGAGCCGGCGAGCTTCGCGGAGCCGTATCTGCTTCTGGAACTGCAAGGGGCTCATCGCGGTGACGGCTTTAAAGTGGTGGTGAAAGCTCGATACACTCATGCCAAGTTCCTGGGCAATATCGTCGATCCGAAGCGGTTGGTCGAACTCGTTACGAAGCCATTCGATCGCCCTGGCGATACGGTGAGTATGGTCACCCTGGAGCGCAGTGTAGCGGAGCCGGTCGCTCTGCTCGCCTATCAGGAGCCGGTAGACGATTTCCCGCCTGATCAGGGGCAGAAGGAAAGTCGCTTCTGCAGGGGTATTCAGGAGCCTGACGAGCCGCACTACAGCGTCCAGCAGGCCTGCGTCTAACGGGCTGACATTGATCGCTCTTACATTGGCATGGCTATGTAGCGAGATGTGCCCCGCTTCGACCATGACTGACCCGACGAGGGTGGGATCGAGCCTTATGGCGAGGCTGAGGTACGGCCGCTCCTCTGACGCTTCGAGGACACAGGTAACGATAGGTAACTGGGATGTGACAAGAAGGTAGTGCATCGGATCGTAGTGGTAGCAGTCGTCACCCAAAAAGACCCGCTTGCTGCCCTGGGCAATCACGCAAAAGGCAGGGACAGACACGCTGTGAACCAACTCTTGGGTCGAGGACTCGCGGTGGAAGTGCAGCCCTTTCAGCGGCTCAGCCCTCCCATCTTTGCGGACGATTCGTGCGATGCGCTCGACCAGTTCGTCGCTGCTGGCTTGCGCCCTGTGTGCCTCACGCTCTGTCTGCTGAGGCTTCATCGAATCCACCGTGACCGTTTCGCTCATTTCCATACGTCCCTCCTCAAGGTTTGCAGAATCGTAGAACCATCTTGAATCATTATACCATATTCCTGCTCGTCCCCGCAAGAGGTTTGCAGAATTGAACAATAGTCTTGGAGGATCATTATACCCTACTGCACGCCAGTATGCTATACTACGCTAGAGGAGGGTCTGTTTTCTCCTTGGGGCACTATCTGGACAGGCAGCTGAAGCCGCGCCTATCCGGGCCTTGAACAAATGCTCGCCTGCGCAGGCAGCATCCACGCAAGTGGACGCCCAGCCGCAGGCTTGCCAGAGGCGACTTTAGTTGCAGTCGTGTGAATGTGCATAATTGGAAGGAGAAACCATGAAGAAGCGCAAGCTTGGAAACAGTAATCTGGAGGTCTCGGCTCTTGGACTTGGTTGCATGAGGATGAGCTTTGGCGACCGCCCCGTCGGCACCAGACAAGAGCTGATCGCCTTTTTTCATGCGGCGGTTGATCGTGGCATTACCTTCTTCGATACGGCTGAGGTGTACGGCCCCTTCACCAACGAAGAACTTGTGGGCGAAGCGCTTGAGCCGTTTCGCGGGCAGGTGGTGATCGCCACCAAGTTCGGATTTAGCCTCAATGCTGATGGCAGCCCCGGCTGGCAGGGCTTGAACAGCCGTCCAGAGCGCATCAGGCAGGTCGCCGAGGAATCGCTCAAGCGGCTTCGGGTCGAGGCCATTGACTTGTTCTACCAGCACCGGGTTGACCCGGATGTGCCCATCGAGGACGTGGCCGGCACCGTCAAGGACTTGATTCAAGCCGGCAAGGTCAAGCACTTGGGGCTTTCTGAAGCTCCTGCGGACATCATCCGCCGCGCCCACGCCGTCCAGCCCGTCACCGCCGTGCAAAGCGAATATTCGATCTGGTGGCGCGCCATCGAAGAGAATGACGTGCTGGCGACCTGCGAGGACCTGGGCATCGGTCTGGTGCCTTACAGCCCCCTGGGACGGGGCTACCTGACCGGCAAGATTGACGAGAACACAACTTTCGCCGATAATGACATCCGCAGCCACAATCCTCGCTTCACACCGGAGGCGATCCGCGCCAACCGGGCTGTAGTTGACCTGCTTGAACGGATTGGGGCACAGCATGGCGCCAACCCAGCCCAGATCGCCCTGGCCTGGGAGCTGGCGCAAAAGCCCTGGATCGTGCCCATTCCCGGCTCGCGGCGGTTGGCGCATCTTGATGACAACCTCGGTGCGCTCGATGTTGAATTGTCGGCAGATGATCTAAGTGAAATTGACAATGCCATGTCACAGATTACGGTGGTTGGCAGCCGGTATTAGAGAAGAATACAGCGTTGTCTCATATAAGGGATTGACCACAAACATGGAAATCAAGAGAAATGGCTCCCAACCTTCTGGAAAAGGGCCGAACGAGTATTTTACCGGTAACGTGCGTGTTGATCCGTTGTTCGATGCGCCCGCACCGGCCCGTGTGTATGGGGCCAGTGTTACCTTTGAGCCCGGCGCTCGCACCGCCTGGCATACCCATGCTCTGGGACAAACTCTGATTGTGACTGCTGGTTGTGGTCGCGTACAACGCTGGGGCGGCCCCATTGAAGAGATTGGACCAGGCGACGTGGTTTGGTTTGAGCCGGGGGAGAAGCACTGGCACGGGGCTGCTCCCACCACAGCGCTGACCCATATTGCCATTGTCGAAAGAGCCGAAGGCCGGGGTGGCGAGTGGCTGGAAAAAGTCAGTGACGAAGCATATTGGGCGGGATCGGAAACCACTTGTAGTCAGGGTAACTAGATGAAGAAGAAAATATCACGGCGTGAAGCACTACACTTATTGGCAATGTCGGCAACTGCCTACCTCGTTTCTTGTGTTGGTCAGGCGGAGACACCATCGCAGCCCCAATCACTAACACCATCACCGACACCTTCGCAGACACCAACCGAGACACCAGCCCCAACACCTTCGCAAGCCCCATCACCAACCGCCACACAGGAAGCAGATCCCACGGCAACCGCACCAACAGGGACTCGTCCAGAAAAACCATCACAAGGAGTTGGCATGGCTACAGTCTATATGACCAAAAACATCAGCTCAGACGGGCTGATGAAAATCTACGCGGCTCTTGACCGCAAGGCCACAGGAAAAGTCGCCGTTAAGCTCCACAGCGGCGAACCGGGTGGACATCATTTCCTGACTCCCGATTTTATCGCGCCGCTGGTGCAAGAAGTGAATGGAACCATCGTGGAATGTAATACGGCTTATGGCGGCAGGCGTGACACTACGGAGTCGCACCAGCAAGTGATGGAAGATCATGGCTTCACTGCCATCGCGCCGGTTGACATCATGGATGCGGACGGCACTATGAGCCTGCCGATTGTTGGCGGCAAACATCTCACGGAAGATGTGGTGGGTTCTCATTTTGCCGATTATGATTTTGTGATCAATCTGGCACATTTCAAGGGACATGCTATGGGGGGGTTGGGGGGCGTGATCAAAAATATGTCCATTGGTATCGCTTCTCGGCAAGGAAAATGCCTGATTCACACGGCCGGGGCCAGTGCGACATCCCCTTGGGGTGGCAACCAGGATGACTTTCTTGAATCTATGGCAGAAGCGGCCAAAGGCGTCGCCGATTATCTGGGTGGGAACATCCTGTACATCAATGTGATGAGAGATTTGTCCGTAGATTGCGATTGTGATAGTCATCCCGCAGCGCCAACGATGGCGGATATTGGCATCCTGGCCTCACTGGATCCCGTCGCATTGGATCAGGCCAGTGTTGATCTGGTTTATGCTGCACCGGACGGCGGAGATTTGATTCGACGTATGGAATCTCGCAATGGTATCCATACACTGGAACATGCCGAAGAGATCGGGCTTGGCAGCCGCAAATATGAGCTGGTGAATATCGGTTGAATCGGGTGTTGATGAGGGGAAAGCAAATCGTGATGGAATACGTTCGGTTAGGCTCAACCGGGAAAGTCTCCCGCATTTGCCTGGGTTGCTTGATGTTGTTGTTCTCTGTATTGATCCTTTCCAGTTGTGCACAGGAGGATACGGTTGGAGCAAGCAAGACTATAATTGAATCGGAATACTCGGAAGAGACGGGTGAAATAGACAACGCAAGTCGTACGCAGGAGGATACGATTGGCGCAAGTAAGCCTATAACCGAATCGGAATATCCAGAAGAAACCGGTGAACTAGACCGCCATCTAACAACCAGCAACTTTATCCGCGATATTGTAAATCATCCGGCCTTTAGGGATTTTGGTAACTCCATACTGCCACGGGATGATAATGCCGCTTATCATGGCACGCGGCTAGATAATGTCGGTTCACTTATGCCGTATCACACCCATGTGGACCCTGATATTGTCGTTGGTGCAATTAACTATATGATAACCCAAGTTGCTACCTAAAGGAAGCTGGTGCTGAGGGCAAGTACGAACAAGACGACTTTCAGTTCAAAGCCCGCAGCAGT
>DAOUGI010000077.1:0-10928 GCA_034429215.1 Anaerolineae bacterium
CCTCTCCCCCTGGGGGAGAGGGCTGGGGTGAGGGGGAAATGCCACCTTGCAAGCGCTTACCCAGAATCCTGAAACACACCCTTTGCCCTGGGGAGAGGGAACAGTTACTTGCGCATTGGGGCGTTTTGAGGTAGAATAAAGTCCGAGGCCCACAGGGGCCGAGGCTGCGATTCCTTCATTCTAAACCGGAAAGGAGCCGTCCATGACAGGCTGGTTGAAAGCAGGGTTGATCGGCGGAGCCGTCCTCAGTGTGCTCTATTTGTTAAACCTTATCCCTTTCACCGGAACACTTGCTCTCACGTGCTGCTGCGTCGCGATGCTGGCCTATCTGCTGGTTTGCGGCGGCACCGGCGCCCTGGCCGCCCATTGGCTGCCGGCCCCGCGTGACGCCGGCACGGCCGCCGGACGGGGGGCCCTGGCCGGCGGGCTGGCCGGGCTGATCGGCGGCGCGGTAAACACCGTGGTCGCGCTCGTCCAGTCCAGCACGTTTGACTATGGAGAGATCATGTCCGAGATGCCCGCCGAAACGCTGCAAATGCTGGAGGAGATGGGCATCACCACCGAGATGATCGAGTCCAGCGGGGGCGCGATAAGTGGCCTCCTTGGCGGCGTCTGCTGCTGCGGGGCCGGTGTGATCATCGCCCTGGCCCTGGGCGCCATCGGCGGTGCGATCTGGGCGGCGGCGCGGCCCAACCAATAGAGCGAGGCGGAGGACAATACAACATGGCTGAAGCACCTGAAGCTGAATCGAATGCGATCGACACCGAAGAGTTCGTCTGCGCCGAGTGCGGGGCGCCCATGGGGCCAGACGACCTGATCTGCTCGCAGTGTGGGGCCGAGTTCGGGTATTACTGCCCCCAATGCGACCAAGAGATCCCCCCCGACGCGACCGTCTGCCCTCACTGCGGCGCCGAGCTGGAAGAAGGCGTTGTCGAGGAAGAGTCGCTGGCCAAGGCCGCAGCCATCCTCGCCGAGACCCCCGCCGGGGAACAAGAAGAAGAGTTCGAGTACTATTGCCCCGAGTGTGACCAGGAGGTCCCTTCCGACGCGACCGTCTGCCCCCACTGCGGTGCCGAGCTGGACGAAGACTTTGAGGACGCAGAGGAGCCCTCGGCAGAAACGTCGCCGGCCGTGCCCCGCGCCGAGTTCTGCAGCAACTGCGGCGAGCCGATCGGCGCAGAGGACGGCGAATGCCCGTCGTGCGGCGTGGACCTGTGCCCCGACTGCGGCGCGGCACTGGGCCCCGACGACACGGCCTGCGCCAACTGCGGCGCCCAGTTTGATTTTGCCTGCCCCAACTGCGGCAGCGACGTGCCGGCCAGCGCCGACCGCTGCCCTAGCTGTGGTTTCGAGTTCGAAGAAATCGAGTTGGAGAAAGAGGCGGAATGAATGGATGACGACGCCGCCGGCGGCGGCCTGTCGGCGCCTGCTGACTTGACCTGTGAAGAGCACCAAGAAACCCGCCAGGCGATGGGTGAGGACCTGATCCGCTGCATGGCGTGCGGCGCCGAGCTGGTCCTCGACGACGGGATCTGCCCCGGCTGTGGCCAGCTCTATTGCCCCGGCTGCGGCCAGCCTCTGACCGAAGAGGAAAGCGACGAGTGCCCGTCCTGTGGGCTGGCCCTCACCTTCGCCTGTCCGGGCTGTGGCTTTCCGGTCACCGTCGGGGCCAGGCTGTGTCCCGAGTGCAACGTCCTGTTCATCCGCCGTTGCCCAAGCTGCGGGGCGCGCATCCTCAAAGCCCCGGCCAACTGCCCCGAGTGCGGCCAGATCCTCGAGCTGGAGCGGCGCCCGTCGGCGACCATCTTTGCCGCCCAACCGCCCATCGTCCTCCTGCGCTGCCCCAACTGCGCCTGCAAATTCGGCAGTGAGCTGGGCGCCTGCCCCAAGTGCGGCCAGCGGGTGTGCCCCGCCTGCTTCCTGCTGCTCTACGGCGAAGAAATCGTCTGCCCCAACTGCGGCCTGCACGCCGCCCGTCCCTGCCCGTCGTGCGGCACAGAGGTGAGCATGGGGCTGGGCCGCTGCCCGGCATGTGATCAGGCCCTCTGCCCGGCCTGCGGCGCCGCCGTGGGCGAGGACGACGTCCGGTGCCCCAAGTGCGAGACCGAGCTCCAGCTCTTTTGCCCGCGCTGCCAGGCCAAGCTCGAGCCCTACATGGAGCGCTGTCCCGAGTGCGACCTCGACTTTCGCGAAAACTGCCCCAAGTGCGGCGTACAGATAAACCTGACCACCGGCCGCTGCCCCAACTGCGGCCAGGCGGTCTGCCCGGAATGCGGCAAGGCGATCGGCGAAGATGCTAGCTCCTGCCCCCACTGCGGTGCAGAGCTGGCCCTCTACTGCCCGGCCTGCGGCGCCGAAGTAAGCGCCGAGGCCACCGCCTGCCCCCGCTGCGGCGAGCCGTTCGAAAAGTAACCGCCACAAAATCGACTAATCAAGTTCATCATCCGCCGCCGTCTCAGCCACCGACGACCGCCGGAAAGATCCGCACCACGTCGCGGTCGCACAGGACCCGGCTGCGATCGAGCTCCGGCTGGTTGTTGATCGTCACCAGCTTGACCTGCTCGGCGATCCCCAGGTAAGCGAGCAGGTAGGCCACCGTGGCGCCGTCGTGCAGCTCGACCGACATCTGGCCGTGCGCTTCGCGCGGCAAAAGGACCCGGAAATGTGAAAACAGCGTGACTTGCACGTGCATAGGGCCATTCTACCCCACCTCACGCGTTTGCGCAAAGAACGGTGGAGGACCGACGGGGTTGCTGCAAAAATCCTGGGGACCCACATCCCCACGTGGCGCGCGCCGCGTGCAGCAAAGAGCGGCACCGACAGATGTCGATGCCGCTCTACCGTCTGAGGACGGTTCTCAGCTCCCTTTGGCCTGCCTTCCCGCCTCCGTCACATCTGATTGCCGGCTCACCCGCTCATCTCCGGTCAGGAGGAGGCCATGGCGTGCCGTGGCCCGTAAAGACGATTGGTACATAGTAGTAATGGAAGGAAGAGAGGACCGTGACCGTGTGCTCGACTACCGTCTGCCCGCATCCGTTCGTCACCGTCAAGGTGACCAGGTGGTCGCCCGGCGTGGCAAAGGCGTGCAGCACCGACTGCCCGCCGGCCGTCGTCCCGTCATCAAAGTCCCAGTGCCAGACGAGGGGCGGTGACCCGGCGGCGATCGACCCGATCAAGTCGGTCATCTCCCCCACCACCGGGCTCGCCGGCACCCAGTAAAAGTCGGCCCCTGCCACAGCCTCGCACACACAGATCCGCTCCGACCAGGTGTCCTGGCCGCACCCGTTGGTGACGGTCAGCGTCGGCGTGTAGCAGCCCGTTGCCGCGTAGGTGTGGGTCGGGTCTTCCACCGCCGCCGTTCCGCCGTCGCCAAAGGTCCAGGCATAGGTCAGCGGCGCCGCACCGGTCACCGTTGCGTCAAAGGCAACCTCCACGCCGGTGATCGTGTAGGTCACGCCGGCGATCGTCGCCGGCTCGAGCACAGTCAGCGTCACCGGGATGGCGACCTCCGGCGTGTCGGGGTCGTCGCTGGCGATGACCAGGCTGCCGAGATAGTCGCCCGGAGCCATGCCGGTCGAGTCAAAGGTCACCTCTACCACGGTGCATTCGCCCGGCGGCACGGTGCCGCTGATCGGATCCTCGCTCAGCCACGGGATCTCCTCGGTCGCTGCTGCGAGGTAGAGCAGGGCGTTGTGCAGCACCTCGCCCGCCTGCCCGCCAAAGTTGGCGTTGTGAAAGTACAGCGCGTTCAGGCCGGCGCTGTTGGGTGCCACCCCTACAAAGTTCAGGCTGTCGATCCACGAGGCCACCCACACGCCGTTCGAGCTGAGCGCCGGGTCCTGGTGGTTATAGTTCTCGGTGACATTGGTGATGCCCGCCATGATCGGATGGCCGGCGTCGAACGCGCCCAGCGATATGGGATCCCAGTAGTCCGTCGTCGCCATCTCGAATGGGGAATAGTCCTGGGTCAAGAATCGGCCGCCGGCCATACCCCAATCGTCGTAGCTCCAGATAAAGCTGGCCGCCAGCACCTTGCCCCCGGCGTCGATATAGTCCGCCAGCCTGTCGCTGAGAACGAGCTTGTCGATAGCCGACGAGGTCCACAGGATGTCGTTCCCGACGAACACCACGTCATAGCCCTGCATGTCGGCCACGGTCGGTGTCCCAACGCTGCCGTCCCACACCGTTACGATCAGGTCGGGGAAGGCGGCCAGCGTGTTGAGCAGCAGGCTGATATCGCCGCCGCCGGCCACATCCGGGGTCACGATGAGGACGTCGACCGGCACCACGCTCACCCATCCAACGTGGACGGTCAAGTCACGCGCCGGGAAGGCTTGCGACCCCGACCGCGATGTGGCCTTGGGCCCGGCCTCGATGGCCGGCACGTGCACAACCACGTCCTTGCCGGCGTACTTGACCGTGCCCGACAGCTCGCTCAGGCTCCATGTCAGCGGGGCGGTGCCGGTGTTGCAGATGGTGAGCGGCTGCGTGGCGGTGGCGTCGGGGCACAGCTCCTGTGCCAGGCTGGTCGGTGTGACCTCGATGTTGGGGGCGATCACCACCACCGCGTGCTGCATCACCGCCTGGCCGCAGCCGTTGGTGACGGTCAGGATGACATTGTACGTGCCCGCGGCCGCGTAGGCGTGCCCGGCGTACTGGCCGCTGCCGTGCGCCGTCCCGTCGCCCCAGTCCCAATCGTAGGTAAAAGGCGGCGTGCCGCCGGCGACCGTCGCGGTGAAGGACACCGTCTCGTTGACGAGCGGCGCGAGCGGCGACCAGTCATAGTCAACGCCGCTGACCGGATCGCACACGCACACGGCATCGCTCCAAAAGTCCTGCCCGCAGCCGTTGGACACGACGAGGCTCACCTGGTAGCAGCCGCCCGCCGCGTAGGTGTGCGTCGGGTCCTCCAGGTTGGAAGTGCCGCCGTCGCCAAAGCTCCAGGCGTAGGTCAGCGGCGGCTCGCCCACCGCCGTGGCGTCGAACGCCACCTGCAGGCTCGTCGCCGTGTAGGTCACGTTGGTGATGTCGGCCGCCGCGAGCACCGTCAGCGTCACCGGGATGGTGACCAACGGCTCGTCCGGGTCGTTACTGTCGATCTGCAGGTCGGCATAGTAGTCGCCGGGGGCCATCCCGGTCGAGTCAAACGTCACCGTGACCGTGGCGCACCCGCCCGCCGCCAGCGTGCCGCTGATCGGCGTCTCGCTCAGCCACGGCACATCCACGGTCGGGTGGTACATGTCCAGCAGCGAGTTCTGGAGAATAGGCGCCTCGCCCCAGCCATAGTCCCAGCCGATCTCCAGCGTCAGCGCCGTGATCAGCACGCGGCCTGAGCCGAGCTGATAGTCCACCAGCGTCGGGTTCCCCGTCGTCGCCGACGTGGCCACGACGATCGACCCGGGATAGAGGTTGCTGAACTCGCCGTGGCTGGCCCAGTGCCCATCGAACGGGCTGGATACGCCCACCACCCACGGATGGCCCGGCGCGGCGACGTTCCCGTACTGGGCAAAGATATCGTCGTTGAGGACCACGCCGCCGGGCAGCAGCGGATCGGTAAGACCCTGGGACGCCGTAGCGGTGCCGATCCACAGCGCCCCGCCGCCGGCGACGTACGCCTCGAACCGGGCCAAGTTGGCATTCCAGGTCGTGTAAAAGGCATCGGGCTGGTCGCTGCTGATGATCACCAGCACGTACGGTGTCAGGTCGATCGTCGCCATCTGCGCCGAGCCGATCTGGTCGTAAGGGATGCCGTTGGCGGTCAGGATGTTGTGGGTGGACCATTCATACCACGGCAGTTGATCTTCGATGATCAGCACCTGATTGGCCAGGATATGGTTGTCGGGCGCCACCTTGGCGAACGCCGCTCCCTGATCGGACCTGGCGGGGGCGGCCCTCCTGGCCGGGATGGGGGCCAGGCCCAGGGTGCCCGTGCCGCTGATCTCTTCCATGGTCCAATCCAGCGACGCCGTCCCCACGTTGCAGATGCTCAGCTCCCGCGTCGCGGTGCTGTCGGGGCACAGTGCCGCCGACAGGCCGGACGGCGTCACTTGGATATCCGGTATCCCGCTGACCGTCACCGTGTGCTGCACCGTCGTCGTCCCGCAGCCGTTGTCGACTGTCAGTGTGACCGTGTAGGTGCCAGAGGCGGCGTAGGCGTGCGTCGCCGTCTGCCCATTGCCCGTCACCCCATCGCCAAAGTCCCAGGTGTAGCTGAAGGGCGGTGTGCCAAGGACCGTCGCGGTGAAGGCCACCGTCTCGTTGATGAGCGGCACGGCCGGCGACCAGGTGACCTCGGCGCTGTTGGCCGGGTCGCAGACACACACCTGGCCGGTCCAGATGTCCTCGCCGCAGCCGCCGGATAGGACCAGTGTCACGGTGTAACAGCCGCCCGCCGCGTAGGTGTGCGTCGGGTCTTCAAGGTTGGACGTGCCGCCGTCGCCAAAGTCCCACGCGTAGCTCAGCGGCGGCTCGCCAACCGCCGTCGCGTCGAACGCCACTTGCAGGTCGGTAGCCGTGTACGTCACGCTGACGATGTCGGCCGGGACGAGCACCGTCAGGCTGACCGGCACGGTGACCTGCGGCTCGTCGGGGTCGTTGCTCTCGATCAGCAGGTCGCCATAGTAGTCGCCGGGGGCCAGGCCGGCCGAGTCGAACGTGACCGTCACCGTCTGGCACTCGCCCGGCGGGACGGTCCCGCCGGTCAGATCCTCGCTCAGCCACGGGATATCGGTCAGTGGGACATACATGTCCAGCAGCGAGTTTTGCAAGATCGGAGCTTCGCTCCATCCATAGTCCCAGCCGATCTCCAGCGTCAACGAAGTCACCAGGACCCGGCCTGCGCCATAGGCATAGTCCACCAACGTCGGGTTCCCGGTGGTCGCCGACGTGGCGACCACGATCGAGCCGGGATAGAGGTTGCTGAATTCGCCGTGGCTGACCCACAGCCCCTCGAACGGGCTGCTAACGCCCGCCACCCACGGATGGCCGGGCGCGGCGACGTTCCCGTACTGGGCATAGATATCGTCGTTGAGGACCACGCCTCCGGGGAGCAGGGGATTGGTGAGGCCGGCGGTCGAGGTGGCGGTGCCGATCCACAGCGCCCCGCCGCCCGCGACATACGCCTCGAACCGGGCAAAGCTGGCATTCCATGCGGTGTAAAAGGCGTCACTTTGGGCGCTGGCGACGATCACCAGCACGTACGGAGTGAGGTCCACAGTCGCCATCTGCGCAGAGCCCACCTGGTCATACCCGATGCCGTTGGCGGATAGGATGTTGGGGGTGGACCACCGATACCAGGGCAGATCATCTTGGACGATCAGCACCGGATTGGCCAGGATCCGCTTCTCTGCCGCCATCCTGGGGAACGCGGCCCCCTCGTCGCTCCTGGCCGGCGCGTCCCTCAAGGGCGGGATCGGCGCGGCGCCCAGGGCGACCGTCGCGGGGATCTCGGTCAGGCTCCAGGTCAGCGGCCCGTCGCCCAGGTTGCAGATCTGGAGCTGCTGCGCGGCGGTCTGGTCGGGGCACAACGTCTGCGACAGGCTGGTGGGTGTGACCTGGATGTCGGGCCCGGTCACCGTTATCGTGTGCTGCATCATCGCCTGGCCGCACGCGTTGGCCACCATCAGGGTGACGGTGTATTGCCCCGGGAGGGCGTAGGCATGTGACGCATACTGGCCGCTGCCGTGCGCCGTCCCGTCGCCCCAGTCCCAGTCGTAGGTAAACGGCGGCGTGCCGGCCGCGACCGTGGCGGTGAAGTAGGCCGTCTCACCATAGAGCGGCGCCAGCGGCGACCAGGAGAAATCGACGCCGCTGACCGGGTCACACACGCACACCTGCTCGGACCACGTATCCTCGCCGCAGCCGTTGGACACGGCGAGGGTCGCCGTGTAGCAGCCGCCCGCCGCGTAGGTGTGCGTCGGGTCCTCCAAGTCAGAGGTGGCGCCGTCGCCAAAATCCCAGAGGTAGCTGAGCGGCGGCGCGCCGGCGGCGGTGGCGTCGAACGCGACCTGAAGGTTGGTCGGGGTATAGGTCACGCCGGTGATGTCCGCCGGCGCGAGGACGGTCAGGCTCACCGGGATGGTCACGTAGGGCGTCTGGGGATCGTCGGTGGTGATCTCTAGCGCCCCGGCATAGTCGCCGGGGGCCAGGCCGGTGGAGTCGAAGGTGACCGTGATCGTCGAGCACTCGCCCGGCGGGATGGTCCCGCCGGTCAGATCCTCGCTCAACCACGGGATGTCTGCCGCAGCCAGCCCGATGTCATAGACTTGCCAATTGTAGGTGGCTGCGTTGAGCAGGTAGACCAGCCCATCGCCGTCAACCGCGAAGGAGAAGGTCGTGTCGAAATCGCTCGGCGTAGCGATGGGGATAGTGCAGGTGCCGATCCGGTTGCCGGCCAGGTCCCACTCGGAAACAACGCCGTCCGCGTAGGTCACGAGCCGGCCAGAGCGGTCCGTGTCGATCTGGACATTGGCCGGGTAAGCGAGCTCCCCCCCCGACACGCCGTTCAGGGTGAACTGCCCGAGATAAGCGCCGGTTGCGGCGCTGTGCCGCCTCACGGTGCCGGCGGACAGGGCGTACAGCTCGGTGTCGTCGGCGCTAAACACGGCCGACGATTGCGCATCTGCCCCGGGCAGATCAAACAGGTAGGTTGCCACGCCGCCGGCGGTGATGGAGTAAAAGCCAGATGGATAGCCCTTGGCATACAGGTCCTGGTTGTTGGCAGTGTCTATGGAGCGAAAGTCGATACCGGAAGCAAAGCCGGCGTCGAACGTTCCATCCGGCAGGTAGCGGGCAAAGCGGTTCCCGGTGGCGCTACCCCCGGAAACGGTTAAGAGATAGGCGCCGTTGTTCTCAGCCGCGACGGGCGTTGAGCCTGAATGATCGGCAAAGGTCCTGACCAGGACGCCCGTATCCCACAGGCTGCCCGCCTCGATCAAGCCGGCGCCAGACCGGGGCGAGGGCTGTCCGAGCGCCGCCAGGCCCGGGACCTCGACCAGGCTCCAGGTCAGCGGCGCGACGCCATAGTTGCAGATGGTGACGTCCTGCGTTGCGGTCTCATCGGGGCACAGCACCTGCGCCAGGCTGGGCGGGGTGATCTGCACCGTGCAGGCGGCCGTGGCCGTGCCGCTCGCGCCGTGGGGCGGGTTGCCATAGCCGTCGCCGGTGACGTTCCAGGGCAGACTCCACGGCGCGCCGGAACAGTCGGGGACGGTAACATTGGCGCAAAAGTCGTAGGCGCCGTTGGCCCAATCGCCGCACCCGGTTTGAGGCGGATAGCCGTTGGTCTGCCAGTAGACGACGTTGCCCGCCTCGACGCCAAAGGTGTGGCCGCGGCCGCAGCCGGTGCCGGCGACATCGCCGACAGAGTTGACCGTCCAGGTGTCGGGCAGGTTGAAATCAAAGCGGTCCATGTATTCCTTGTCGGGCGAGAAGACCGTGACGTTAAAGCACAGGTCAACCGCCGTGCCCGGCACGAGCACAGCCGGGGTGACGCTGTTGACCGTCGAGCCGTCGATCTGCTCGATCCCCGGCTGGGGCCCGGGTCGTTCCCGGCCGGCAGGCGGCGGGGTGTCGGCCTGTGGGTCGACCTGCATAGCCATGACGCCGCCCGGCGCCATGCTGAGCGCCAGAAAGATCAAGACAAAAAGATTCAGTAATCTACCCGATCGCATGAGTGGACTCCCTTCCGCCCCTCCTATCAATTCTGGGGGCCTGCAAGCTATAGGACGTCTTGGCCGGCGCCATAGCCGGCCGTCCTTCAGAAACAGCATCGTTGCCAACAGTCTATGGCCTGGCCTCACCCCCCTCCCGAAAACAAAAAAGAGCCGGCCCGGCCGCGATGATGCGGTCCGAGATGGCTCCTGATCGGCTCCAAAAGCAGATTAGCCGGGCAACAACGGTCGAGAGGCGCGTTGCCCTACCGGGTACAAGCGGCGTTGTCATCATGCCCTTCTTCCACGACGCGCCACGGGTCAAGATAGGCCCCAAACCAACGCAACACTGTGTCAGTTTGGATTATTCTACCCCAAATCAGGCCATTTGTCAAGAGCCGGCGAGGCTCGCTTAGGGCTCTATCCCTTCTCCCCGTACACCCGCTCCAGGTCGGCCATGAACTTAGCCCGGCAGCGCTCGCACTTGTCGTCGGGCCCGGCCGGCGCAGGGCGAAACTGGGTCGTAAACCCGCGCTCCTTGCCCAGCGTCGCCAGGGTATAGTGCACCGCAGCCCACTCGCCGCGCTCTACCGCCTCCTGTAGCTTCGACTGGGCCAGGTCCACCATCCCCTCGCGCCCGTCGATCCACGCCTCGTGCACCTCGGGGTAGCGTTTGATGTAAGCTGCCACCGTTCCCCGGTCGCAGCCCAGCCTCTTGGCCGCTTGCAGTTTGATCCCGCTGGCCTCGCGCAGCGCCTCGGCCACCTCTGCGGGGCTGAAGCGTTGGGCATAGGCCCTGGGCTCGGGGGGAAGCGGCTCCTGGCGGCGGGCTCGGTCGAGCGCTGCGCACACCTCCCGGGCGGCCGGGTAACGATGGATATACTTGAGCAGCCCGCTGCGCGACAGCCCCAGCAGCTTGGCTGCCTTGCCCCGGTTGCCGCCCGCCTCGCGCAGCGCGTCGACCACCTGCTCGGCGCTCTTGAGGCGCGGCGGGCAGGCGTCCAGGGCCGCCCGGACCTCGGGATAGCGCTCGACATACACCCTCACCGTCAGCCTGCAGCACCCCAGCAGCCGGGCAGCCTGGGCCAGGTTGCCGCCCGCCTTGCGCACAGCGTTGGCCACCTGCCTGGGGCGGTAGCGCTGCGGAGGGTTGGGCAATTCGGGCGGGACGCACAACGCCCTGAGATCGGGATGGAAACGGACCACCGTGTGTAAGCGGCTTGCCGGGCAGCCCAGGATCTTGGCCGCGGCGGCCCGGTCCCCGCCTGCCCGCCGCAG
>DAOUGI010000078.1:0-6963 GCA_034429215.1 Anaerolineae bacterium
GGCTTCGGGGACAAGGGGTAAGTTGTTAATGAGCAAGTATGGGTATTACCTGATGAGTATTTACACGGAAGCTTCCTGGAAGGGGTCGCTATTTTGACGGGGTAAACCTTTCTGGAAGCTCGGAAGCTTCCAGAAAGGGGGTAGGAAGGTCAGCGGGGGTGAAGCCTGCGGGGAGGAGCTCGGCGACGGTGAAGGTTTGGAGGCGGCCGCCGGTGTCGGCGACGATCACGCGCAGATCGCCATCGGGACCGCCAAACTCGCGCAGGATCTGGCGGCAGGCGCCGCACGGAGTCGCGCCGGTGGCGGTGATCACGGCGAGCGCTGTAAACTCTCGTTCTCCCTCCGACACTGCCTTGGTGACTGCCGTCTGCTCGGCGCAGATGGTGAGGGGATAGGACGCGTTTTCGACGTTGCAGCCGGTGTACACCCGCCCCGAGCGCCCCAACAGCGCCGCGCCCACCGGAAAATGGGAATAGGGCGCATAGGCCCGTTCGCGAGCCTGGCGGGCCATTTCTACCAATTGTCGATCGGTCGGCTGCTTAGCCATCGCGTTTGTCCTTTCCATTCCTGCCTTTGTTCTGAGCCGGCGGCCGATCCTTTTCTGCTGCCGGTTTCTCCACCGGCGCCGGCGGCTGCCGTTGTCCGCTCGCCGGGCCAGGGGTGCTGCGCAAGACGCGGACTTTTTGGATCCGCCGGCCCGCCACCGACTCGACGGTGAACGACAGATCCTCGAACTGGACCCGGTCGCCCACCGTCGGCACCCGACCCAGCTCGGCGTAAATAAAGCCGCCCAGCGTATCGCTCTCCTCGGCCGGCAGCAGGACGTCCATCAACTGGTTCAGATCGTCCAGGTCGACCCGCGCGTCCATCACATACTCGTCATCGCCGACCGGCTCGACGAACAGCTCTTCGACGTCGTACTCGTCGTGGATCTCGCCGACTATTTCCTCCAGCACATCTTCGATCGTCACCAACCCGGCCACGCCACCATACTCGTCGACGACGACGGCCATGTGCACCCGCCGCTGCTGCAGGTCGGGCAGCAGGTCGCTGGCCCGCTTGGTCTCGGGCACAAAGTAGGCCGGGCGCAGGATAGACCTGAGCGGCACGTTGATGCGGCCATCGCGCAGGTAGGGCAGCAGGTCCTTGGCGTACAGCACGCCGATCACATTGTCGATCGTCTCTTCATAGACCGGGACGCGCGAGTGGCCGGCCTGCATGATATTGTCCAACGCTTCCAGCATCGGCGTGGTGGCGTCCAGGGCCATCACGTCCATGCGGGGCACCATCACCTGCCGGGTCAGGGTGTCGCCCAGCTCAAAGATCGACGAGATCATCTCCTTCTCGTCCTCTTCGATGACCCCTTCCTCTTCGGCGGCATCTACCAGCGTCTTGATCTCTTCTTCGGTCACGATCGACAGGTCGGCTTCCGTCTTGGCGCCGAACAGGCCGGCCACGGCCTGCCCGAGCCACATTGTGATGCGAACTGCCGGCGTGGTCAGGGCCGTCACGACCGCCAGCGGGCGCGCCAGCAACAGAGCCAGCCGTTCCGGCCGTCGCGCGGCGATCGCCTCGGGCGCCATCTGGCCTATCGCCAGCAGCACAATCGCCGTCACGAGCACCACCAGGACAAAGGCCAGGGGCTCGGCAGCCCCCTTGAGCCAAGGCTTCCACCAGCCGGCCAGCGGCGGAGCCAGGAGCGTGGCCACCATGCCTCCGATAAAGAGGCCGGTCAGCACCACCACAAACTGGGCGGTGGCCAGCAGGCGGCTGGCGTCTTCGCCCAGCCGCTCGGCCGTTCTGGCCGCCTTGTTGCCCTCGTCGATCAGTTGTCTCAGCCGTGCCTTGCGCACGTTGACCAGGGCCGAATGGCCCAAGGCCAGAATTATCGTCAGTAAGAGCAGCCCTACCAACAGGAGCCACTCGACGGCGCTCATCCTACGCTTCCTCCCCCGCCTCTGCGGACGCTTCCGGCTTGGGCGCCGGGTGAACGCGGGCCGGCACCCCGTAAGCCACGTCACCCGGCGGCACGTCGTGCGTGATCACCGAACCGGCCCCGGTCTTGGCCCCAGCGCCCACCTCGACCGGCGCCACCAGCATCGTATCGCTGCCGATAAAAGCTCCGGCCCCGACGACAGTCGGGTGCTTGTGCTTGCCGTCATAGTTGCAGGTGATTGTCCCTGCGCCGATGTTGGCCTCTGCCCCTACTGTCGCGTCGCCCAGGTAGCTGAAATGGCCCATCTTGACCCCCGGCCCCAGGTACGAGTTCTTGACTTCGCCAAAGTTGCCCATGTGCACCCCGGGCCCCAGGTGGGCGCCCTTGCGCAGGTGGCCATACGGCCCGATCTCGCTGCCCTCGTCCATCGTCGCCTGCTCGATCACCGACAGCTCGGCCCGGCAGCCATCGCCGATGCTCGAATCGCGGACGATTGTCCCCGGCCCGATCGCGCACTCCCGGCCGATCCTCGTCCGGCCTTGCAGCAGGGTATTGGGCCAGATCGTGGTATCGACCCCGATCTCGACGTCAGCCTCGACATAGGTCGTGGCCGGATCGACCATCGTCACCCCGGCGAGCATCCACCGCTCGTTGATCCGCCGCCGCATCTCGGCTTCCCCTTGGGCCAGCTTGGCGCGCTGATCCAGCCCGATCGCCTCCAGCGCGTCGGACATGGGGACGGCGATGACCGCTTCCCCCTGCCGGCGGGCCATCGCCACCAGGTCGGTCAGATAGATCTCGGTGTGCGCGGCCCGCAGCGTGTCATCGGCAGCCAGCCGGGCCAGGTTAGGCCATAGCCAGTCGTCGCGGAAACAGTACATGCCGCTGCTCACCTCGCCGATCGCCCGTTCTTTTGCTGTGGCGTCCCGCTCCTCGACGATGGCTATGACTCGCTCTCCCGCCTCGTCCCGCACGATGCGGCCATACCCGGTCGGATCTCCCGGGCGGAAGGAGAGCATGGTCACCGCCGCGCTTTCGGCCTGGTGGCGGGCGACCGCCCCGCGGAGCGTCTCGGGCCGGACAAGCGGCGAGTCGCCGAACAGGACGAGCGTGGTATCCGCCCGCCCGGCAGCCACCTCCGCGGCCTGGTGCACCGCGTGACCGGTGCCCAACCGCTCGGCCTGCAGCGCATAGGTCACGCCGTCGCCCAGGGCCTGGCGGACGAGGTCGGCGCCGTGGCCCACTACTACCACCAGACAGGCCGGTTGCAGGGCGCGGGCGGTCTCGACCACGTAACGCACCATTGGCCGTCCGGCCAGGGTATGCATCACCTTGGGCAGGTCCGATTTCATCCGCACCCCCTGTCCTGCGGCGAGAACGATCACACTCAGGCTCAAGCTGACCTCCTGCTTTTGTGGATGAACGGGATACCGTCTTGTATGTTTAGTTATAGCATGGTGGTGCTTGCTTGGCAAATCCCCAACGAGGCAAGTTAAGAGGCCCGCAAAACTGGCAGAGAGTGAAAAAGCGTGCTATAATCTTGTGCCCGGTCGTCGATCACCGGTCTGCCCGCAGCACGGTCGCAGGCTGCTCGAGCTGCACCAGTCTGGGTCAAAAGGAGTCGTCTATAGGAACCATAGCAGAAGAGCCAATCGCCCAAGCACCGGAATTCTCAACAAATACAGAGAGGTAAAAACAGCACCGATGAAGACAAGCAAACTTTTTGGTATCGCGATCCTGATCAGCCTGCTGCTGGCCGGGCTATCGGCACCGGCAGCGACCAGCCCCCTGGCCCAAGCACCGGGGAATGCGGACCTGTCGAAAGTGGACGCCGCCGTGCTCGACCAGATAGCAGCGGACGGGGAAGCCGAGTTCTATGTGATCCTCACCATCCAGGCCGACGTGTCGGGGGCGGCAGCCCTGCCGACCAAGGCCGACAAGACGACCTACGTCTTTAACCTACTGCGTGAGACGGCGCGCCAGACCCAGCAGCCGCTGTTGGACTACCTGCAGGGGCAGGGCGTGTCGTACGAGTCGATGTACATTCAGAACATGATCCGCGTCCAAGCCGGCCGGACCACCGTCGAGTGGCTGGCCGTCCGGTCTGACGTGGCCCGCATCGTCTCCCCGCCCGATCCCCGCATCGATCTGGTGTCCAGGTCGCCGCAGACGATCGTGGCGGCGTTGGAAGAGCAGCACCTCGCGGGCATCGAGTGGAACATCACCCGGGTGGGCGCGCCCGACGTGTGGGCCATGGGCTTTCACGGCGAGGGGATGGTCGTCGGCGACAATGACACCGGCGCCGAGTACACCCACCCGGCCCTGGTCAACAAGTACCGGGGCAACCTGGGCGGCGGCGTCTTTAACCACAACTATAACTGGTGGGACACCTACAGCGGCTCGGCCTACCCGGTTGACACTGACGGCCACGGCACCCACACCATGGGCACCATGGTCGGCGACGACGGCGGCGCGAACCAGATCGGCATGGCCCCCGGCGCGCAGTGGATGGCCTGCCGCGGCATGAACCTGGAGTGCCTCCAGTTCTTCCTGGCCCCGTGGGACCTGACCGGCTCGAACCCCGACCCGACCAAGGCGCCCGACGCCGTCAACAACTCGTGGTACGATTCCTCCGGTTTTGACTACCGGCCGATCGTCCAGAATCTCAACGCCGCCGGCGTCGCCGTCATCAAGTCGGCCGGCAACCAGGGGTCGGGCTGCACGACGGTCACCAACCCCGGCTATGTGCCCGAGATCATCGCCACGGCCGCTTTTGCCCAGGGCGACACGATTGCCAGCTTTTCGAGCCGCGGCCCGACGAGCAACTATGGCTCGACGATCCTGAAGCCTGAAGTGGCAGCTCCCGGCGTGAACGTCCGCTCCTCGGTGCCGGGCGGCGGCTACGACGGCACCTACAGCGGCACGAGCATGGCCGCGCCCCACAGCACCGCCCTGGTGGCCCTGATCTGGAGCGCCGCCCCCTGCTTGCGGGGCGACGTGCCGGCCACCAAGCAGATCATGATGGAGACGGCCGAGGCCAAGATCGACGCCCAGTGCCCGCCCTTTGTCGACCATCCCAACGACGTGTGGGGATGGGGCGTCCTGGATGCCCAAGCCGCAGTGCAGATGGCCATGGGCTACTGCGGCGGCCTGGGCGGACTGGAAGGCACGGTCACGGCGGCCGGCAGCCCGCTGGAGGGTGTGAATGTGCTGGCCGAGGCAGCGGGCGGATTCGTCCGCAGCGACACGACCGATACAGCCGGCCTGTACGCCATGGAAGTACTGTCCGACACCTACACCGTGACCGCCACCAAGTATGGCTATGAGCCCGTGGTCGTCCCGGGTGTGGAGGTCACATCGGACATGACCACCACCCTCGACATCGTGATGACGGCTCTGCCGGAATACACCGTCAGCGGCTATGTCCGCGACGCAGTGACCAACGCACCGCTGGCCGCCACCGTCGAGGTCGTCGACGCGCCGGTGGCGCCGGTCAGCACCGACCCGACCACCGGCTATTACTCGATCCAGGTAGCCGAGGGCACATGGCACTTGCAGGCCTCGGCGCCGCTGCACCTGGCCGACACCCAGGAAGTGGTGGTCGCGGGCAACACCACCCAGGACTTTTATCTCGATCCGCTGCCCTGCACCCTGCTGGTGGACGACGACGCCGGTGAAAACTATGAGACCTACTATGCCAATGCGCTGACTGCGGCCGGCGTGGATTATCAACTGTGGGACGTGGGGGCATCAGGCAGCCCCACCGCCGCCGACCTGGCCAACTATGGCCAGGTGGTGTGGCTGACCGGCGATGACTATAACAGCACGCTGACCAGCGCCGATCAAACCGCGCTGGCGGCTTACCTGGACGGCGGCGGCGCGCTGTTCATCTCGGGCCAGGACATCGGCTATGACATCACCGGCAGCACCTTCTACAGCAACTACCTGCACGCCTCGTACATCACCGACGACACCAATGTCCTTAGCCTGACCGGGGCCGATATCATGAGCGGCGTCAACATCAGCATCTCTGGCGGCGACGGCGCCAACAACCAGAGCTACCCCTCGGCCATCGGTCTGGGCGCGGGATCGGTCGGCCTGTTCGACTATACCGGCACGACCTACACGTGGGGCGCGCTGCGCTGGGAGGGAGCCTACCGCGTCGTCTACTTTTCCTTCGGCTTTGAGGCGATCAGCACTGCCGCCAACCGCACCGCGGTCATGGGCGCGGTGATGGACTGGCTGGACGGCTGCGCCTGTGAGGCGGTCGCCATCAACGATGTCACCGCCGAGGCGTTGGGCTGCACCGTTACCTTTGGCGCCGATCTGGCCGGCGATCCGCCTTTCAGCTACGCCTGGGACTTTGGCGCCTTTGGAGTCAGCGCCGACCCGGCCCCGGTCATCGACTATGGCGTCAGCGGCACCTACCCCTACTCCCTGACGGTCTACAACTGCGGCGGGGGATCCTCTGACAGCGTGACGGACACCGTCACGGTCGAATGCTGCCAGGAGGTGACCAATCCCGACTTGAGCTGGGAGCCGGTCTCGCCGCTGGAGGACCAGGAAGTCACCTTTACCGGGGTCGCCAGCGGCGCGGCGCCGATCACCTTCGCCTGGGACCTGGGCGATGGGACGCTCGGCGCGGGCCAGACCTTTACCCATACCTACGCCGCGGGAGGCGTGTACACGGTGGTCATGACCGCCACCAACTGCGGCGGCTCTGTGGCAACCAGCACCCAGACGATCACGGTCAGGTCCAAGGTTTACATCTACCTGCCGATCTTTGTCATGGACGAATAGACCGCGAGACAGACCCGACAGGTTTCCTGAAACCTGTCGGGTCCCATCGGCAAGAGGGAACAGCCGAGAGGCAGACCTGACAGGTTGTCATAAACCTGTCAGGTCTTGTTGTTAAGGGGAATAGCCTCTGGTTTGTGCTTGAGGCCGGGATGTGCTATAATTGGGTGTGCTTTCCACTGTCGGGCAAGATCGGTCATGCCATGCCTGTGTCAGGCCTGCTGCGCTGG
>DAOUGI010000079.1:0-14986 GCA_034429215.1 Anaerolineae bacterium
CCCGGTCTACGGCAACAAGGTCATCGTGAACACCTCGCTGGCCAGCAATTCGTTGGTCTCTGCCCTGAGCACGCAATCCCAACCGACGTCCATGGCAGTGACAAGCCTGTTCTTGTCCTCTTTCGTGTGCCAGGTTTGAAAGGCCACCCTCACCTCGCCATCATCCTGGAGTGACTCGATCACCTCCGAGCATGGGCGCGCTTGTCCGGTGTCCGCATAGAGCAGCGTAAACTCCTCGTAGAGATCTATCTTGTCTGTTCCCGCCCTGAGCCTCCAGTCTGAATCAGCCCCCAAAGCAGTGACGTACCTGGGCTTGCCATCCTCCGTCTTGTGGTAGGTTTGCAGGGCTACCTTGCCGTTGTCCCGACAGAGCAGCGTGAACTCTCCCCAGGGATCTATCCTGTCTGTTCCCGCCCTGAGCGCCCAGTTCCGATCGGCCCCCATCGCAGAGACATATCTGCTGTGCACAGTTTTCAAGGCCACCCTTGCCGACGGGGGTACAATAGCAGTTGGGGGTGGCGGGGTATCGGTCGGGGTGGGGGGTGCCGTAGGAGAAAGCGTGTGGTTCGGGCCGGGTGTCGCGGGATCGAGGATCACGACAGGTTCCGTAGCCTCAGGCGTCGGCTTCTCTGACGGTCCGCAGGACAACAGCGAGCCCAACACCATGCCCAGGATGATGGCCCCCAGGATGACGGCGGGAAGCGCGCCGGCGACAGTAGGCCGGAACCAGGCGGACAGGGGGCGTGGAAGGGAGGTCCTCACCGATCGCCCCACACGCACACCGCCCCTGCGGCGGCGGGGTCCAGCCCCTCGGGCCACAGCGTCCGGCCGTCGTAGCGCGCCCCCGTCAGGTCCGCCCCCGTCAGGTCCGCCTCCTGCAAATCGGCCCCGCTCAGATCGGCCTCGCTCAGATCGGCCCCGGCCAGGTTCGCCCCGCTCAGGTCGGCCGCCCGCAGGTTGGCTTCGCTCAGCAGCGCGTCGCTCAGGTCCGCGTTGCGCAGATCGGCGCCCGCCAGGTCGGCGTCGAACAGATCCGCCCCGGCCAGCATCGCCCCGCGCAGGTCCTCCCCCTCGAAATAGGAAAAGATGGCCGCGTCGCCGCCCTCCGGCCTGGCTACCGGCGGCCGCCGCTGTCCGGCCAGCGGATCCACCCGCGGCGGATCGCCGGCCTCCTCCTCCGTCCTCGCCGACCGGATCAACTGCCCGCAGTGCGGGCACCGCCGCGCCCCGCGCCGGATCGGCTCTACGCAGAACGGGCAAGTTTCCAAATCCATGGCCATTCTTTCCTCCGAAAACCATTGTACCACCAATCTGCCATATCTGTCTAGCCCCAAAGGCAATCACTCCATCTTTATTCCACGGCTGTTGCCGAGGTTGGGCGCTGATAGCCGTTGCGAGGGCGAAGGTTGGGGCGGGAACTATATCCCCAATTCCGGGTTATAAGGGATAGATGGGATACCGCCCAATTCGCGCAAGGAGAGAGGAACGATGAATACGCCACATAGACTGTTCTGGTTAACCCTGGGCTTGTTATCGATCTTTGTCGTGGCGGCCGGCGCAGTCATGGCTGCGTCGCCGGTCGTGGTCGGAGAGGGCGCGGCCCTGCCCGGCTCGGCGGCAGCGAACGCCACGGTGACGGTCGACACCCTTACCGATGAAAGCGACGGCAGTTGCAGCGACGGCGACTGCTCGCTGCGCGACGCGGTCGCGGTCGCCGTCACGGGCGACACGATCGATTTCGACGTAACGGGGACAATCACGCTGACGCTGGGCCGGATCAGTGTCGTCGGCAAAAACCTGACCATCAGCGGTCCGGGCGCGGGCAGCCTGACGATCAGCGGCAACGACGGCAACGCCTTGTACCTGGACTATGGCCTCACCACGGCCATTTCTGGGTTGACGATCGCCAAGAGCGGCGACTCGTCGGCTAGATATGGTATCCACAGCAACGGCGGCACGCTGAGTCTGACCGGCTGCGCCCTGACCGGCAACAGCAACGGCGTCCTGGGCGGTGGCACGCTGAATGTGACCGATTGCACCTTTACCGCCAACACCTACCGCGCCATCAGCTTTGGCGGCACACTGAACGTGACCGGCTGCGCCTTCTCTGGCAACACCGGCGGCGGCATCTTTATCCAGGGCGCGGCGACGGTGACCGGCAGCGCCTTTTCCAACAACAGCACCACCAGCGGGGGCGGCGGCATTGACAGCAGCAATGGCCCGCTGAACGTGACCGATACCTCCTTCATCGACAACAGCGCCAACTATGGCGGCGCCATCTATATCGAAAGCGGCACGACGACGGTGACGGGTTGCACCTTTTCCGGCAACGAATCCCCCATCGGCAGCGCCATATACAACTGGGACATCCTGACTGTGGCCGGCAGTACCTTTTCGGGCAACACCGCCGGCGACAGGGGCACGATCACCAACAACGGCACGCTGCACGTGACCGGCAGCACTTTTTCCGCCAACGACGCCCCCTTTGGCAACATTCACAACGATGGGACGGCAACGGTGACCGGCACCACCTTCAGCGGCAACAGCGCCACCACCGGCGGCGGCATCAACAACGATTGGGGCACGCTGGAGGTGATCAGTTGCACCTTCTCCGGCAATGACGCCATTTACGGCAGCGGCATCCACAATAACAACGACGGCACGCTGAGTGTGACCGGCTCTAGCTTCTCCAACAACGTCGCTCCCTCCACGTGCGACACCTACGGCGGCGGCATTGACAACTCGGGCACGGCGGTCGTCGTCAACAGCACCTTCAGCGGCAACAGCGCCGAGTACGGCGGCGGTGTTGGCAATTGGAATTCGCTGGCTATCACCAATTGCACCTTCTCCGCCAACAGCGCTACCGCAGGTGGGGGCATCTACACAAACGATGGCGCCACAACCGCGGTCAAGAACACCATTGTCGCCGGCAGCCCGGCCGGTGGAAATTGCTCTGGCACGGTGACTGCCGCCAGTACCAACAACCTGTCTACCGATGCCACCTGCTCGCCCGGTTTCAGCCATGCCACCCCGGCGCAGTTGAGGTTGGGCGCGCTGATCGGCGGTCCGGCATACATTCCGCTCAAGCCCGGCAGTGCGGCCATAGACACCGGCACGAACAGCGGCTGCCCGGCGGCGGACCAGCGTGGCATGGCCCGCCCTCAGGATGGCAACGGCGACGGCTCGGCGATCTGTGATGTGGGGGCATATGAGTATCGACTGGCTGTGCCGGTCGACTGGATCTATCTGCCATTTGTAGTGGTCCCCTAGAGAGCACAGGGGCCAAGTCCGGACTCTTGCTGCAACCTTCCAGGCAGCAAGCTTTCTGGAAGGTCGAGAGAATGGTAGGGGCGACCCCATGTGGTCGCCATGCGGCTGAGCGGATGCGCCGGTTTGCCCCTACGAACGGGCCCCCTGTGCTGCATCTTGACAGCTTTGACAGTGCCCTAGCCTGCCAGGTCTATCGTTTTGACAGCCCGCTGAGTCTGTGGTATATTATACGTGCGTTAGCCAGATCTCGCGCGCCAAAGGCGGGGTGCCACATGGACACCCTGCTCCGGGGAACCCAAGTTTCGGGGGCGAATCGGCCCGGCAGGGCCGTAGGGTGAGCTTCTTCCGCCCGAGTCCGTCAGCTAACTCCGGAGGCGTCGAAGAAGGACACCAGGTCATAACCTAGGTGCCCTTTTTGTTGTTTGAGGGCACCGCAGGCGAGACGCTGGCGCCGAACTAGATGTTAGAAAGGGAGGTGCACAATGTCCTACTTGGTTCTTCTTGACGTCGCCAAGGCGCAGCAGGCGGACAGGATCCGCCAGGCGGAGAGGGATCGGATGCTGACTACGGCGCTCAAATCCGAGCGGCAGTCGGTGCTGAAGAACATCCTGCGGTCACTGACCCAAAGCTAGCGGCTGGCGCACAGCCGCTAATCGTAGGAACGGCTTCAGCCGTTTCCACGTAACAAAAGGTGGATCGAAAGGAAAAGATGAAGGCCGACCTGGTCCTCTACAATGGCCGCATTTACACCATGGACCCGGGCGCGGGGTGCGCCGGGGCGTTGGCCGTTGCCGGTAACCGGATCGTGGCGGTCGGCGACGACGCAGAAATGCGGGCACTGCTCGGACCGGACGGCCGGGCGATCGACCTCGAGGGCCGGGCGGTTGTGCCCGGTCTGATCGACGCCCACGTCCATTTCGGCTGGCACTCGGTCGCGGCCGCCCAGAGGCGGCTCGACCTCGACAATGCGCCCAAGGCCAAGGCAGTGGCCCAGGTGGCGTCCCGGGCGCGCGAGCTGCCCCCGGGACGGTGGATCCTGGGTGGCGGCTGGAACCAGAACGTCTGGCCCGATCCGGTCATGCCCACCGCTGCCGACCTGGACGCAGTGGCCCCCGATCACCCCGTGGCCCTCCAGAGCAAAAGCTATCACGCCACGTGGGCCAACAGCCGCGCGCTGGAGCTGGCCGGGATCACCGCCGCCACCGATGACCCGCCCGGAGGGCAGATTGTGCGCGACGAGCGGGGGCAGCCCACCGGCATCCTGCTCGAAGGCGCGGCCGAGCTGGTCGACCGGGTGGTGCCCGACCCCGGCGTGGCCGAGGTGATGGAGGCGCTGCGGCAGGGGATGGCCCAGGCCCACCGGCTGGGGCTGACCGGGGTGCACGATCCGGGCAGCTCGACGGTGCTGGCCGCTTTCCAGGCCCTGCGCGCTGCGGGCGAGATGCACCTGCGGGTGCTGATGCACCTGCCGGCCGAAACCCTCGACGCGGCCATCGCACTGGGGCTGCGCTCGGGGCTGGGCGACGAGTGGCTGTGCATCGGCGGCCTCAAGCTGTTCGCCGACGGCGCGCTCGGGCCGCAGACCGCCCACATGCTGGCCCCCTACGAGGGCGCGGCCGGCAACCTTGGCATCCCCACCCTCAGCCGCGACGAGCTGCACGGGCTGGTGGGCCGGGCCAACGGCGCCGGGCTCTCGGTGGCGATCCACGCCATCGGCGACGCGGCCAACCGTTCGGCGCTCGACGCCATTGCCGCGGCCCAGGCCGGCGCCTCTGCCGCCACGCGCCCTGCCCTGCCCAACCGGATCGAGCATGTGCAGCTTCTGCACGCCGACGACCTGCCCCGCCTGGCCCAATTGGGCGTGGTCGCCTCGATGCAGCCGATCCACGCCACGTCCGACATGGACATGGCCGGGCGGCACTGGGGCCGGCGTTGCGAGCTGGCCTACGCCTGGCACAGCGTGCTGGCCAGCGGGGCGCGGCTGGCCTTTGGCTCCGACGCGCCGGTCGAGACCATGGACCCGCTGGCCGGCATCCACGCCGCGGTCACCCGTCGCCGGGCCGATGGCGGCCCCGGTCCGGATGGCTGGATCCCGGCCCAGCGCATTTCGGTCGCCCAGGCCGTCCACGCCTACACCCTGGGCGCGGCCCACGCCTCGGGCCAAGCCCACCTAAAGGGGTCGCTCACCCCCGGCAAGCTGGCCGACCTCGTCGTCCTGTCGCGCGACATTTTCCAGGTACCGCCGGAGGAGATTGCGGCGGCGCGGGTGGAGATGACCCTGCTGGACGGCAAAATCGTCTACGCGCGATAAGAGGGGCAGCCACTGAGAGCTGCCCCTGCTGATTTATCCCCCTTTTAACACCAGCGGCAGGAAAAACCGCCGCCCCTCGCCCAGCACTCCAAACAGCGAAAAGTGGTCGACCTGGGCGATGACCCGGTTTTCGCCCACCTCTACGGCGCTGTCGATGCCGGCCTGCCCCCACTCATCGCCGTCCCAGGCCCACAGCCCCAGCGTCTCCTCGACGGCATACGCCCGCTCGCTGTCGCTGTATTCCACCGTCACCGTAAAGGGCAACAGCGGCTCCGCCGGCTGCCCGCTGGCGCTATAGACGGCGGTCGTCTCGAAAAAGTGGCGGATGCCGGTCAGCTCCCCGGTGGAGGAAATCGCGCCGAAAAAGCGCGGCGTGTGGGTCACGGTCACCGTGTCGGTGAATGTGCCGGGGGCAAAGGTGTAGGTCGTCCCGTCAAAGGGGCCGGCCAGGCTGCCGCCCCCTGCCGGGATGGAGGCTGTAGTAGGTGGGGCGAACCACAGGATCGCCAGCCCGCCTATGTTATCGGCCACATAGACGAGGGCCCCGTCCACCGCCACGTCCTGAGCTGCACCCCACGTCTCGTAGAACCCTGCTTCCGCCGGGGCGGACGGATCGCTTACATCCAGCACCCGCAGGTCATGGGCGCCAAGATAGGCATAATCCCCGGCCACGGCCACGCTGTGCATCGTTACATCATAATAGCCGGTCTGGACGGGGTGCGCCGGCGAAGAGATGTCGGCGATGTACAGCCCATCGCCGTTGGCGGCGTACAGGTAGCCATCGGCTATCTCCAGGTCATAGGCCAGGTCCGGCTGCGCCCAGCTCCCTACCACGTCCGGTTCGGCCGGGTCGGACACGTCCAGGACCCACACCCGATCCCACAGGCTGCCGACATAGGCGTAGGTTGGCTTGGGCGGCTCGCGGCTGGTGACGGCCACGCTCCAGGCCAGGTAAGGTGTGTCGTTATGGCCCAGCTCTACGGGGCCAGCCGGGTTGGAAATGTCGAGAACGATCAACCCACGGTGGTTGCTGGTGGCCACGTAGGCATAGGGCGGAGCCGCGCCGTCACCGGCGGGCGCCTCCACGGCGCGCGCTTCTCTAAAGTATACGGCCGTGACCCTTTCGGGCAGGGCGGGATTGGAGATGTCGATCACGTGCAGCCCAAATTGCTCGGCCGACAGGTAGGCATAGTCCCCGTTCAAAGCGATGTCGTTGGTCCACCGGGATCCGGTCCACCCGCCCCTTTCCACCGGCCTCTGCGGGTTGGTCACGTCCACGATCCACAGGCCGCTAAAGCCGGTCAGGTAGGCCAGGCCTCCGCGCAGGGCCAGGTCGTTGGCAGCCCCGCTGGCCGATATGCCATAGGCCCCGATCCAGGTCGCCGACATCACGTTCGACACATCCACGATGTCGAGGTTGTCGTTGGCGACATAGACCAGGCTGCCGGCCAGCGCCATGCTGTAAAAACTCCCCTCCAGCTCGCACGTGTCCAGCAGGATCGGGTCGGCCGGATCGGAAACGTCGAGGATGCCCAGGCCGTCGATCTCCGAATCGTCCACCTCAAAATCGTTGCCGGCCAGGTAAGCGACCATGTCGCCCGGCGACGCGCCATAGGCCACGACGACGCCGGTGGGATCGACGTCCCTAAAGCGGCCGACCTCGACAGGGGCCGAGGGATCGGTCACGTCGACGATCAGCAGGCCGTGGTCCGGGCTGACCACGTAGCCATAGGTCTTGCGCCGGACCCGGCTCTCGGCCACCGCCACGTCTACAGCTCCAGAGCCGCCATCGATGTCGAACAGGGCTATCTCGACCGGATCGCCGGCCGTATAGACGTCCAGGATGCGCAGGCCGTTATAGTTATCGGCGGCATAGGCATAGATGTGGGTGACCGGGGTGCCGGCCGCTATCGTTACCTTTTTGACGGCGCCGTCCGGCGGCTGATAAAAACCCACTTGCACCGCCGCCAGCGGGTCGGTGACGTCGACGACGCTTAGGCCGTCGAGTCCCAGGGCCACGTAGGCATAGGTATGCCCCGTCAGGTGGCCGGCTCCCAGCGCCAGGCTCACAGCAGACCCCGGTGTGGGGCAAGAGCCGACCAACACCGGCGCCCTCGGGTCCGAGACATCCACGATGCCCAGGCCGCTCTCCTGTAGGGCCACGTAAACATAGAGGGGATCCGCCAGCTCGCCGGGCGGGAGCTTGACGTCTCGCACCACGTCCGGCAGGACCTCGGTCTGGCCCACCGGCGCCAGATGGCCCGGGCCGGTCACACGCAGGACAAGCAGGCGGGGACCCCGACCCAGGTAGGCGAACCCATCTCCCACCGCCACACCATACGTCGCCCCGCCAATCTGGGCCACCAACTCGACGCCGGCCGCCTGCTGCGGTCCAACCCCTGTGCCCGCCTCCTGCGCCCCGGCAGGCAGCCCTGGTCCCTGGCAGACCAGGATCAGGCTCAACACCACGACGATATGCAAGGTTGATTTCATCATCTCACCTCCCGGCGTGCGCCCTGAAATGACCTCGCGAGGCTTCCGTGGCAGTGCGATGGCAACGAGGCTTGGCTCTTTTACGAACAGCCCTATAATACCACGAATCCCACCAAAACGCCAAGAGCCCCTCCCGCCCGTACAGCGCACGCGGCTGTTGCATCCCATCGCCTCCCACCCCGGAGGACTCCGCCCTCTCAGCGCGGGGCTCCAGTCCCGCGTCCCCCCCTTTGTTGCCTTTGTGCCCTTTGTGGTTAGATCATCCCCGTACAGCGCATTGTCCAGATTGACTCCCAGTCAGTTTGTGCTATAATCAGGCCGCATAGCACGAGCGGGCAAAGTTGCCCCGAAAACCGACGGAGGAGACGGTCTATGGACAACGACATGCGATTGACGATTTTTTGGATCATTCACCTGGCAACATTGGGGCTGTTCATCGTCGGGCTGTTCGTGATTGTGGCGATGTGGCTCAAGGCCAAGGTGCCGGGGCTGCCGGTCGGTGCTTCGCGGTGGCGCAAGCTGTGGGTTGGAATCAAGTTTATCCTGGGATTTATCTTTAGCCGGCGTATATGGCTCTTTCTGAAGGCGTTGTTCGTCGACGGAGTGGCCATCCGCCGGCTTTTGCATACCGATCCGCGCCGCTGGCTGATCCACCTGGCCGTGTTCGGCTCCTGGCTGATCCTGGGCATCGTGTCGACCATCACCGGAGTGGTAGTCGAGTTCCTGCCCCTGTTTGGCATGTCGCCGGAAAAGGCGGCGTCGCTGCCGATCATCGGCCAGACCTTTCACGCCGACGTGTGGTGGGTGGCCCTGCTGAACGACGGGCTGGGACTGATCGTGCTGATCGGCATGGTGTTGATCCTGTGGCGCCATTATGTCAAAAAGGATCCCCAATTGCGCACCAGCCGCACCGACACAGTCATCCTCACCCTGCTGACGCTGATCGTGGTCAGCGGCTTTTTCGCCGAGGCATTCCGGCTGCTGGCCGACTATACGACCGAAGCGGGCGTCTTTGCCCCCGCCGTGGGCATGCTTCCCCTGGACAAATTCCCCGAGGTGCTGATCCCGGTGTGGGGGCCGCAGTGGGGGTTCATCGGCTATGGGCTGGCCCTGGCGTTTGGGGCGATCGGCGCCAAGCCCGAAACGTGGGAGGTGATGCACAGCCTCTTTTTCTGGCTCCATTTCCTCATCGTGCTGGGGGTGCTCTACCTGCTGCCCTTCAGCCGCTTCTTCCATGTGATCATGGGCCCGGTGATCGTGGCCTATAACACGGCGATGGATCAGTGGAAGCATGGCAGGGGTGCCAAGAAACACGCGGCACCCCAGCCGGCCGCGGCAAAGGGAGGGCAATCATGACCGCCAACAACAAAAAGCTGGACCTGTCCAAGTTCACCCTGCACCAGATCCTGGAGATGGAGGCCTGCACCCGCTGCGGCGAGTGCATCAAGGCCTGCCCCACCTACACCGAAGCGCAGAACGAAGCGATCCACCCAATGCAAAAGATCGACCAGCTCAAGCGCTTCTGGAAGGCCGACCACCTGGGGCTGCTGGCCCGGCTGTTTGGGATGAAGCGGGCCAGCGAGGAAGAACTGGCGGCGTTCGGCAAGGGGGTCTATAGCTGCACCCTTTGCGCCCGGTGCCACGAGGTGTGCCCGGTGCAGATCGACACCCGGCCGATGTGGATCACCATGCGCGAGCAGTTGGTAGACTGGGGCCTCTATCCCGACGCGTTCAACATGCTCCAGGAGCGGGTCACCGGCCAGCACAACATCTCCGGCGACGACAACACCAACCGCCTGGTCTGGACGCAGAATATGGACCGCGTGCCGGAAGGGCTGGACCGGAAAAAGGGCGCGGAGACGGTCTATTTCATGGGCTGCGTAGGGGCGATGTACCCCCGCGTCTACGGCGTCCCGCAGAGCATGTCCCAGATCCTGGAGCGGGCGGGTGAAAATTATACGACACTGGGCGGCGACGAGTGGTGCTGTGGCTTTCCGCTGCAGATCGCCGGCATGGGCGACAAGGCCGAGGCGACGGCGCGCCACAACATCGACATGGTCAAGGCGATTGGTGCGCGGCGGCTGGTGGCCACCTGCCCGTCCTGCTACCACACCTGGGCCCACGAATACCCCAAGATCGTGGGCAAGCCGCTCCCCTTTCAAGTGCTGCACGCCAGCGAGCTGCTGGCCGAGCTGCTAGCAGAGGGCAAGATCAAGCTATACGGCTTTTCCGATCCGGTCACCTATCACGATCCGTGCGACCTGGGCCGCACCAGCCGCATCTATGACGCGCCGCGCCAGGTGCTCAAGTCGATCCCCGGCATCGAGTTCACCGAAATGGCCGATATTCGCGAGATGTCGCTGTGCTGCGGCGGGGGCGGCGACGCCGAGATGGCCGACGCCGAGCTGACCGCGGCGGTTGGCAAGCGGCGGATCGAGCAGGCCCAGGCGACGGGCGCCAAGGTGGTGGTGTCGGCCTGCCAGCAGTGCGTGCGGACGCTGAACGAGGCGGCCCGCAAGAACAAGATCCGCATCAAGGCCCAGGACCTGACCGAGGTGGTCTGGAAAGCGATGCAGGAACCGGAAGCGTAATTAATCTCCCTTCCATCCCCCTTGGGGAATGGAAGGGAGGGTTGATTAGAAACAAGAGCAAAGGAGACAAGCATGAAAATCGACAAATACGAATTCCCAGATGAGCTGCTGTACGACCAAGAGCACAACTGGGTCAAGATCGAAGGCAGCGTCGCCACGATCGGCATGACCGACTTTGGGCAGAGCCTGGCCGGCGAGATCGTCTACGCCGAAGTGCCGCGCGTTGGGCGCGAGATCAAACAGGGCGATCCCTTCATGTCGCTCGAGTCGGGCAAGTGGGTCGGCCGGGTGAAGGCTATCGTCAGCGGCAAGATCACCAAGGCCAACGAAGATATCGAGTTCGACAGCACCATCATCAATCAGGAGCCGTACGAAGGCGGCTGGTTCGCCACAGTGCAGTTGGCCGGCGAGCCAACCGGCCTGCTCAAGGCTTCGGACGCCGAGTTTGCGGCCTTTATCGAGGAACAGCGGGCCAAGTACGGCAAGTAAAAGCCGTCAGCGCTAATTCTGATCGATGACAAGCAAGCAACAGGCAAAGGTGCCTGCTGCTTGCTTGTCGTTGTATGGCCGGGGACACGCCATAATAACGACTCTAGTCGTTTTCGCGCGAAAAGCCAGGCCGCTGCTACGAGAGCAATCAGGGGATGCGCCGCACTTGGATCCTTTCGATCTTGGGGCCTTTCATTTCGGTGATCTTCAGCTCCAGGTTGCGGCATTGCAGCACTTCACCCGAAATAGGGATGTGCTGGAGGCGGTAAAGGACAAGTCCGGCCACGGTTTCGTACTCTTCGCCTTCGGGCAGGTCCAGGCCTAGCTGCTCGTTCACTTCGTCGATGCGGAGCAGGGCGTCGAGTTCGACGGTCGTTTCATCGAGCCGGACGACCGATTCTTCGCCGATGATCAGCTCGTCGCTCACCCGGCCCACGATCTCTTCGAGCAGCTCTTCGAGCGTAACGATGCCGGCCGTGCCGCCATATTCGTCAAAGACGACGGCCATCTGGTTGTGGCTGGCCCGCAGCTTGGCAAAGAGGTCGGCCACGTCGGCGGTTTCCGGCACAAAGAGGGCCGGGCGGACCAGGGAGTCGATCCGGCCGTCCATCTGCGTAGAGCCCTCGGCCAGGGCCAGGAGAATGTCTTTGACGGAAACGATGCCGACGATGTTGTCCAGGTCGCTGTCATAGACCGGAAAGCGGGCGTGGCGGGCCTCGGCAAAGATCGCCAGCAGATCCTGCAGGGGTGCTCCTTTTTCGATGCCTACGACGTCGGGGCGGGGGATCATCACCTCGCGGACCTGGCGCTCGCCAAACTCGAATACCTTTTGCAGCATCTCTTCCTGGTCGGCCTCGATGGCGCCCCCCTCCTGGCTCTCGCGCATCAGGATCCTGATCTCCTCCGCAGAGTGGACCTGCGCGTGGCCTCGCACGGTGCCCATCCCAAGCAACTTGAGCAGGCCGTTGCCGGCCCCGTTCAGCAGCCAGATGAGCGGGCGAAAGATGTTCTCGACCAGGACGATCGGCCGGGCGACGATCAGGGCGGCCCGCTCGGGGAACTGGAGGGCGACCGACTTGGGGGCGAGTTCGCCCAGGACGACGTGCAAAAAGGTGATGATGGCAAAAGCCACGCCGGCGGCGATGGAGTGGATCAACGCCTCGTCCCAGGGCGCCGGGATGGCCTTCAGCAGAGGCGCCAGCAGCTCGGCAAAGGCCGGCTCGCCGATCCAGCCCAGGCCCAGGCTGGCCAGGGTGATGCCCAGTTGGGTGGCGGCAATGAACCGGTCGGGATCGCTGATGGCGTGACGGACAACCTTGGCGACGTCGTTCCCCTGGGCGATCATCTCATCGATCCGGCTGCGGCGGACGCTGACCAGGGCAAACTCGGCCACGACGAAAAATCCGTTCATTGCTACCAGGCCCATAGCGCCTAGCAGCAGCAACAACGCTGTACTGGTTGACATGATTTACTCCTGAAAAACCTTTCCCTGCCGTCCTTCTTCCATCGCAGTGACGACTTCAATCGTTTCCTATCTATTCTACACGTTCCCTGTCAATTTCCCGCGAGCATCGACGTCGGCGCGTCCACTCATGCCGGTCCCGATCCGGGCGCCAGTTGGGCCAGCGCCTCTTCGTACGCCTGGTACGCCTGGCGGCCGTAAAGCACCAAGCGGACCAGCCAAACCGGCCCGTCGTGGGCCGCCAGGTAGTCGATGACGCTGCGCAGGGCCACCGGCGCCGCCTCGTCCAGGGGATAGCCGTAAGCGCCGGTGCTGATCGAGGGAAAGGCAACGCTGTGCAGGTTGTGCTCGGCGGCCACTTCCAGGCTGCGGCGGTAGGCGCTGGCCAGCAGGCCGGCGGCCTGCTCGGCCCCCTCACGCCAATAGACCGGGCCGACGGTATGGATCACGTGGCGGGCGGCCAGGCGGCCCCCGGTGGTAATCTTGGCGTCGCCGGTGGCGCAGCCGCCCAGCGTGCGGCACTCGGCCAGGATTTCGGGGCCGCCGGCGCGGTGGATCGCCCCGTCAACGCCGCCTCCCCCCAGCAGAGAGGGGTTGGCGGCGTTGACGATGGCGTCGGTGTCCTGTTTGGTTATGTCACCTTCGACCAGCTCCAGGCGAGAGCGGTTGATCTCAATCTGCACGGTGCAATCCCGATCAGCCTTCGGCGACCAGCAACAGGTCGGCTATGCCCACCTGCTCGCAGAAGGCTTGCCACGCGCTGGCCGGCATCTCGCCCGACGCCAGCTTTGCGGCGGCGACAAAAGGCTCGATCTGGTTTTCCTCCCTTTGGAACGAGACCTGCGCGCCGGGGGATGTGTCCACGGTCCAGCCCTGGCGGGCCAGGGCAACCGCCAGCGCCATCGCAGTGATCTGGGCGACCGTTCTGCCCTCGTCGTCCTTGTCCAGCGGTCTGCCGGCCGATTGTTGGACAAGCGTTTTCAGCTCGCCCGGCGACTGCAGGAAACCGGGCAGCGAAGCAGCCGTCACCCCTCTCAGGCCGGACGTGTATTCGCGCACCGTCTTGCCCCAGAAAGGAAGCCAGACATCTGTCGCCGCGTTTTGCCAATCGATCGGTTTCAAGCTCGCCGCTCGCTCCGGCTCCACGAGCTGGGCAAAGAGCGCCCGCTCGAGATCTGCCACGTTCTGCACGAGGGCAAGCGCCGGGGTTTGATCCGTGTCATCCGCGCCGGGTGGGAGGGTTTCCGCCGCCGCGATCCGCTTTTTCAGGGAGGGATGGGTATCGTACGGATTCGTTTCAGAGGTCTCCATCTCGTGTGCGACAGATCGTCCGATCGCTTCGGCCACGGCAGGCTCGCTTAGAAACATGGAAAACCCTTCGACCAGCGAAGGGCGGTACCCGGCGTAGACAGTGGGAGCGACTTCGTTTTGCATAAAGGCCTCGAAGGCAGGAGCCGCGCCGTGAATCGTCCTTAGCCCTTCCACGAGCGGGCGCGAGCCGGCCGTCTGCGCTGCCAGCCGGTCGGCGACGAATTCCTGGTTTCTGGAGATGCTCTGGGTGATGCGCAGGAAGAGCTTGGCATAGCTGACAAAGAGGAACTGGAGCCATGAATTGCCCAGACCACTGACGGTGCGGATGATGCTTTGCCTGGTCCTGTAGATCCAGGGGGCCAGCCGGGTGTCTCCGCCGTCAAAGTGGCCGAACTCGTGGGCCACCACCGTCCGGAACTGGGGGACGGTTAGAATTTGGAGAAGCGGCAGGCCGATGCCCATGACCCGCCGGCTCCCGATGCCCATCAACCCTCCCCGTTGGCTGACGAACGCATTCACCTCGGGAAGCAGATATACATCGTCCGGCGGCCTTTGTTCGACCTGGCGGGCGATATCGTTTACCTGGCGAAACAGGTCAGGGTTCTTTTCCGGCTCCAGGCGTGGCCCTGGGGGTATGAAGCGATCGATGCGCGGCAGGATACTCCACAGGATGACGCCGGCGGTAATGAGGCAGGCCAGGGTGAGCCTAATGTTGATGCGGTTGGCTACTACAATCTGGGCATAGATGATGAACAGCAGCAAAGCCACGACGGCCAGCGCCAGGCCGTAAAAGCCGATCGTCAGCAGAACGGCCACGATACTACGGCCCAAGAAGGAGGCATTGGACACACGCACGGCAGGTTCCCTTGTGACAGAGCTGTCGGCCCGAGTCGCTGCGGGCGGCCCGATCTCCACCGGGAACCCCCTTTCGTGCAGCATGTTCAGAAAGCTGGCTTGCGCCCCGGCCCCGTCAAAGCTCAGGATCAGCGCCTGCAACCTGCCCTTTTGGTCTTCGCATCGCATCCGCACCGCCCAGCGGTCGCGCCAACCGTACAGCTT
>DAOUGI010000080.1:0-104755 GCA_034429215.1 Anaerolineae bacterium
CCCGCCTCAATTCCTCTTCCACGATCAACTGCTTTGCCAGGTTGCGGCTCAGACGGTCAATCTCACGCGGTATCAGCACGTCAAAAGCGCCGGCGGCAGCCATTGCCCTGATACGGGTCAACCCTTCCAGCTCAAAGGCCGCGCCGCTTGCGCCCTTGTCGTCTTCGCTCACCTCTTCCACGATCTGATACCCCTTGCCTACGGCATATTGCCGCGCCAATTCCAGTTGGCTGGCGAGGTTGCGCCCATCCTTACCCCTGTCGTCGCCACTGCACCGGGCGTATAGCACCGCCCGTTTGCCGTGGCCGTTGCCGTTTCCATTGTCGCTCATTGTTCTTGGTCCTTTCGCCCGCTTGTGCTACAATGCGGGGTGGGCCGGGTTACTTTGCTTTCCAGGGCCAGCAACCCGACCCACCCCGCATTGTAGCACAGGCGGGCGAAAGGACCAAGAACAATGAGCGACAACGGAAACGGAAAACGGGCGGTGCTGTACGCCCGAACGAGCTATGACGACCGGGACACCGACGACCGGAACCTTCATGGTCAGTTGGAGATGGCGCGGACGTATGCACGAGCCAGGGGCTATATCATCGTCGCCGAGATCAACGAAGATGACAAGGGCGCCAGCGGCGCGGCTTTCGAGCTGGAAGGGCTGAGCCGCGTCCGCCAGATGGCACAGGCCGGGGAGTTTGACGTGTTGGTGCCCAGAGAGCTCGATCGGCTGAGCCGTAACCTGGCGAAGCAACTGATCGTCGAAGAGGAACTGAAACGGGCCGGCGTACAGATCGAGTACGTGTTGGGAGAGTACCCAGACACACCGGAAGGACGCCTGAACAAGCACATCCGGGCGACGATTGCCGAGTTTGAGCGGGAAAAGATCACCGAGCGGCTGGTGAGAGGCCGGCGCAACAAGGTCAAGGCCGGGCACGTGCTTGTGAATAAGAAGGCACCCTATGGCTACCACGTAGTCGAGGTAGAGGGCAAGACGACCTTGGCGATCCAGGAATCAGAGGCACAGATTGTACGGCTGATTTTTACCTGGTACGTCTGCGGCGACGGAGAAAACGGACCGATCAGCTTGCGTGCACTTGCCGAAAGGTTGCAGGGGGTTCCGACCTTTGCTGACCTCAGGGGAACGGCAAGAAAAAGAGAGCAGGGAGTGTGGGGAACGTCGGTAGTACGACGAATGCTCAGGAATGAAACCTACGCCGGCGTATGGCACTATGGCAAGAAGCGGATTCACAATGGCCACACGGTGCATAACCCGCCTGATCATTGGTTGGCCATTGAGGTGCCAGCTCTTGTCTCCCGCGAGGTCTGGGAAGGAGCACAAGCGCGGTTCGCGACAAACAAAGAGGAGTCGATGCGAAATATGAAGCATTCCTATCTACTGTCAAAGCGTGTTACGTGCGGCGAGTGCGGGCTCAAGATGACCGGCACTCCTCTCCATACCTATCGCAGCAACGGGAACCATTATCTCCACCTTTATTACCGCTGCAAGGCAACCGAGGGTAAGGCTTATGTCAACACTTGCCACTCGCCTTTTTTCTCAGCTACGGAGGTTGACGCAGCGGTCTGGGAATGGATCAAGTCTTTCCTGACCGATTCGACAGTTCTGAATCGTGGCCTGGACAAGTACCAGACAGAACGGGAGGTAGAAAATGCACCACTCCGAGAACGATTGCAGGTGGTTGACGATCTGCTTGGCCAGAACCGGGAGCAGTTAGCGCGGCTACTGGATCTGTATCTGCTAGGAGAATTCCCCAAGGAATTGCTGACCGACCGCAAGGCCAGGTTAGAAACGACAATTGGGGCACTGGAGAGGGAGCGGGTCGGCCTGGCCACACAACTGGAAGCGCGAACCCTGACACCGGGGCAGGTACGGGCATTGCAGGATTTTGCTGCCAGGACGGCTAAAGGATTGGTGCACGCCGAGGATGACATATCCGAGCGGCGTGCGCTGATCGAGGACTTGAGTGTGCAGGTAACGTTGACCATGGAGGACGGGCAGAAGGTAGTCTATGCGCGGTGTCTGTTGGGGGAGAAGCGTTTGTTGGTTGTGTCACCTATCACAGATAGAGTGACCGGGCAAGCATCGGTCAGGGCGTTGACAGGTTAGATGGAAGGTGCTAGAATCTCGGCACTTGTGGGAGGCAAAAAGTGAAACAGATCGTCGAATGTGTCCCCAATTTCAGTGAAGGCCGCCGCCAGGAGGTGATCGACCGGATCGTGGCGGCCATGGCTCAAGTGCCGGGCACCAGCGTGCTCGACGTACAATCCGACGTGGATCACAACCGTTCGGTGGTGACGCTGGTCGGCTCACCCGAGGCAGCACTCGAGGCCGCTTTCCAGGGCATCGCCAGCGCGGCACAGCTCATTGACATGGAACATCACCATGGCGCCCACCCTCGCATGGGAGCAACGGACGTTGTGCCCTTTGTGCCGGTTCAAGGGGCGACGATGGACGACTGTGTGGCGCTCGCCCGCCGGCTCGGCGAGCGGGTCGGCACCGAGCTGGGCATCCCGGTCTATCTGTACGAAGAGGCGGCAACGCGCCCCGAACGGCGCAACCTGGCCGACGTGCGGCGCGGCGAATATGAAGGGCTCAAGGCCGAGATGGCCGCCGAGCCCGGCCGGACGCCCGATTTCGGTCCGGCGCACCTGGGAACCGCCGGGGCAACGGCTATCGGCGCCCGCCCGCCGCTGATCGCCTTTAACGTCTATCTGAACAGCACTGATGCAGCTCCGGCCAAAGCGATTGCTAAGGCGGTGCGCCACTCCAGCGGCGGACTGCATTTTGTCAAGGCCCTGGGTCTGCTCGTGGACGGGCAGGCTCAGATCTCGATGAACCTGACCGACTATCGCCAAACCCCGATCCACCGCGTGGTAGAGATGATCCGGACCGAGGCAGCCCGTCGCGGCCTGACAATCACCCGCTGTGAGGTAGTCGGCCTGCTTCCGGCGCAGGCGCTGTTCGAAGCCTCTCAGTTTTATCTGCAACTGCACGATCTGCCGGCCGGTCAGATCCTGGAGAACCGGCTCTAGCGCCTAGTACTTGTGGGGGATTGCCAGGGGCCAATTCCTGCCGTATAATTGAAAAGCAGGCGAGCAGGGCCTGTACTCATATCTGTGTGTACCCGAAGAATAGGGACAATGCCGATCCTGATCGATGGCCACAACCTGATTGGCCGGATGCCCGCCCTGTCACTTGCCGATCCTGACGACGAGCGGCAGTTGGTGATGCTATTGCTTGCCTATAGCTCCCGGGCCAGGAAACCCATGACGGTCGTCTTTGATCCCGGCGGAGCCTTTGCCCTGTCCGAGACACAACGGCACGGCAGAGTAGAGGTGGTATTCGCCCGCCACGGCAGCAACGCCGATCAGGTAATCGTTCGCCGCGTACGGCGCAGCCGCGATCCGGCGGGCATCACCGTCGTCACGTCGGATCGGGAACTGGCCAGCCAGGCTCATAGTTATGGCGCCAAGGTCAAGAGCGCCGAGGATTTTGCCGCTGAGATGAGCGCCTTGGCCGAAGACGGATCCGAAGGTTCTGATACCCCCCTCTCCGCTGCCGAGCTAGAAGCATGGTTAGCCCTGTTTGAGCGTAGGAATGGAGCCAATGCCCTGGGCTGAGCTGATCGACGCTGCCCTCTGGCTCATGGCGATGGTCGCCTTCCTTGTGGTGGGGAACATCCTCTATCGCCGCCAGGATCTGCCGACACGCCTGCTCCTGGCGTTGCTCGTGGTCCTGGCAGTGGTTCTCATCGCCCTTTATCTGCTCACGACGACACTCTTTTCCAGGCTCTTTCCGCAGTTGGCGCCGCACCTGCCACCGCTGATGATCGCCAGTCTGACGATGGCGCTCGCAGTCGTGGCCATGCTTCCCTTGCGCGATCGCCTGCTGCGCACCGTGGAACGGCTGCTCTTTCGCGGCAAGCCAAACCGCCAGCAATCGCTACAGGAGTACTCACGGATGTTGACCACCCTGATCGCTCTGCCGCGCCTGCTGGAGACGGTGGCCGATCAGGTCGAGGAGGTCTTTCATCCGTCAGGGCTGGCCATCGTGCTGGCCGACGAGGAGACGACTTTCCGGGTGATGCTCAGCCGGGGACAGATGGCGGTCAGCCCGGCCTGGCGCGAGGGGATCGGCCTTGACGATCAGCACTTTCTACCTGCTCACCTGGCAACCCGACGCCGGCCCTTGTCCCTATCTCACGATCTCGACGATCTGCCAGCCACGCACAAGCCGGAGTGGCTGGGCTTGCGAGAGGGTGGCACCGAGCTGTTGGTGCCGATGCACCTGCACGGCAAGCTGACCGGCTGGCTGGTGCTGGGGCCGAGGCTGGCCGCTCGGGGTTATGGACGGCAGGACCTCGATTTCCTGAGTGCCATGGCCGACCAATCGTGCGTCGCCTTTGAGAACGCTCACCTATACGACGCCATGCAGCAGCGGGCAACCGAGCTGGCTATGGTAGCCATGGTCTCTTCGGTCATCTCTTCGTCGCTCGACCTGGAATATGTGCTTCAAACGATCGTCGAGTCGGCAATCCAAGTTATCGGCTGCGACAAGTCGGCCATCTTTGAGCTAGACGAGGATGGCCGCGAGCTCAGCCTGCGCATGGCAAGGGGGTTGAGCCAAGACTATGTCGAAAACTCGCTGCATATGCCGGTAGGCCAGGATACGCGGGCGTTGGCCACCGCTACCGGCACCCCGCTCGTCGTCCCTGACATAGAGACTGAGCCGCGGTTGGTCACCCTGTTACCCCTAGCCCGCCAGGAGGGCTTTCGCGGCGTGATCGATCTGCCGCTCCTCGGCCGCCGCGGGCTGTTCGGCGTGCTGACCGTGTACTTTGCCAACGTTCACCACCCGTCGACCAACGAGATGGAGGTGCTGACCACCTTTGCCAGCCAAGCGGCAACCGCCATCGAGAATGCCCGTCTGTATGCCGCGGTCAGCCATGAGCGGGACCGAGCCAGGCGGCTGTACGAAAAGACCGACGCTGCCCTGGCCCACCGGGTGGAGGAGCTGACTGCCATCGAGGAAGTGAGCCGGCAGTTGACCAGCACGCTGGAGCTGCAACGGGTCATGGATCCGGTTCTGGAGCGGGCGTTACAGGCAACAGGCGCCGAGCGGGGCGTGATCGCCTTGTACGAGCAGGAGCAGCACGGCCTGCGCCTCCTGGCTCAGAGCGGCTATCCCCCCGAGGTGCGCCGCTATCAGGCCGAGCCATGGCCGGATGATCAGGGCATCACCGGCCGGGTGGCCCGCAGCGGCGTCACAGCCCTGGTGCCCGAAGTGGTCCACGATGCCGACTATGTCCAAGCTGCACATGAGACACAGTCAGAGATCGGCGTGCCCATCATCCACGATCACACCGTCATCGGCGTCATTACCCTCGAAAGCGATCGACCGGCGGCCTTTACCCTCGAGCAGATCCGGTTCGTGGAGCTTTTGGCCAGACACGCCGCCATCGGCATGAACAACGCGCAGCTCTTCCAGCAGGTGACAGAGGCCCACGACCGCCTCCAGGCCGTGCTCAACTCTACCCGCGACGCGGTGATCGTCCAGGATATCACCGGCCGGGTGATCCTGGCCAATCCCCGCGCGGGTGAGATTTTCGGCCCGGAGGGCGAAGAATGGCTGTGGCTCAATGACCCGCTCGACCTGAGCCAGGTAATGGCCAGCCGCATGGCTCAGGACAGGGAGGTCGATACCGACAGGCTGGCAGAGATTATCCGCCGCCTCAGCGACCGGCCGGATGAGGCTGCCGACGTGACCTTTAGCTTTGGCGGCGACAGCCATCGCCGGTACGTGGATGGAACCGCTTCGCCCGTGGTCAGCGCCAGCGGCCAGGTGATCGGCCGGGTGGCGGTGCTGCGCGATGTAACCCACCAGCACGAGCTGGAGCAGTTCCGCGAGGATATGACCAGCATGCTGATCCACGATCTCCAGGGGCCGCTAGCCGCCGTCATCAGCAGCCTGGAGATCCTGCGCGACGACTATCAGGTGGATTCCGGTGCGCCCGGCGAGCTGGTGCGCATCGGCTTGGGCAGCGGGCGCAAGCTGCTAGGCCGCATCGAGTCTCTGCTGCGCATCCGGCAGTTAGAGGAGAAGCAGGTACGCCTCGATCTGCGGACCGTACCCCTGAGCGAGGTGATCCAGCCGATCGTCCAGGAGTACAGGTCCACCGCCACAACATCCAAGATTGCCCTGGAGGTGAACCTGGCCTCAGGTCTGCCTCCGGTCGTCGTAGACGAAGAGATCATCGGCCGCCTGTTCGGCAACTTACTAGACAATGCGCTCAAGTACACGCCAACCGGCGGGCGGATTGAGATCCGGGCCTCGCTTGAATCGAGCGCCGACGGTCCCCATGCGCTGTGCGCCGTGACCGATAGCGGTCCGGGCATTGCCGCGGAGGTGCAGGAAACGATCTTTGAGCGGTTCCGGCGAGGCGCCAAACCTCGACCCGGCCGCCGAGGCGGCACGGGTATCGGGCTGACCTATTGCAGGCTGGCCATCGAAGCCCACGGCGGACGCATTTGGGTCGAAAGCCAGGTGGGGCATGGCAGCACTTTTTACTTAACACTGCCGGTAGATACAGGACAAGGAAGATGACGGCGATTGCCGCGCTCGCGAAAGGTGAATGAAATGGCAGATTACGTACTAGCCCTCGACCAGGGCACGACCAGCTCGAGGGCCATCGTTTTTGATCGCGCAGGGCGGATCGTCGCCACCGCCCAGGAAGAGTTCCCCCAGATCTATCCCCAGCCGGGCTGGGTGGAGCACGATCCCGAGGCGATCTGGGGCACGCAACTGGGCACGGCGCGGCAGGCGATTGCCAGGGCCGGCATCGAGGCCGGCCAGTTGGCCGCTGTCGGCATCACCAACCAGCGTGAGACGACCGTCGTATGGGACCGCGAGACAGGCGCACCACTGCACAACGCCATCGTGTGGCAATGCCGGCGCACCGCCGCCGATTGCGACCGGCTCCGCGCCGAGGGGTGGGCCGATCCGATCCGGGCCAAAACCGGGCTGGTGGTCGACGCTTACTTTTCCGGCACCAAGCTAGCCTGGCTGCTCGACCGGGTGCCCGGGCTGCGGGCCAAGGCCGAGCGCGGGCAGGCGCTGTTTGGGACGATCGACTCGTTCCTCATCTGGCGGCTGTCGGGCGGGCGGCTGCACGTCACCGACGTCAGCAACGCCTCGCGGACGATGCTGTTCAACATCCACACGCTGGACTGGGACGACGAGATCCTGGCCAGGCTGCGCATCCCACGAGCGATGCTGCCCCAAGTGCGGCCATCGTCTGAAGTATACGGTCAGACCGACCCCCGCCTGTTGGGCGCGGCCGTGCCGATCGGGGGCGCGGCCGGCGACCAGCAGGCCGCTCTCTTCGGGCAGGCCTGCTTCACGCCCGGCCAAGCCAAGAACACCTACGGCACCGGCTGTTTCCTGCTGCTCAACACCGGCACCCAGGCGGTCGCCTCACAGCGCGGGCTGCTGACGACGATTGCCTGGCAATTGGGGAAAGGGAGCGCGGCGATCTATGCCCTGGAGGGCAGCGTGTTCATCGCCGGCGCGGCCATCCAATGGCTGCGCGACGGGCTGGGGATCATCACCACCGCCGCTGAGACCGAGGCGCTGGCCCGCCAGGTAGCCGACACCGGCGGAGTCTACTTTGTGCCCGCTTTCGTCGGGCTGGGCGCGCCGTACTGGGACGCCTATGCCCGGGGGACGATCGTCGGGCTGACGCGCGGCACCGACCGCCGACACCTGGCCCGCGCAGCGCTGGAGGCGATCTGCCTTCAGAGCCGCGACCTGCTGGAGGCGATGACCGCCGATTCGGGTGTGCGGCTGAGCGCCCTCCGCGCCGACGGCGGCGCGGCGGCCAACAACCTGCTGATGCAGCTCCAGGCCGACCTGCTGGGCGTGGCGGTGCAGCGCCCGGCCGTGACCGAGACGACGGCCCTGGGCGCGGCCTACCTGGCCGGGCTGGCGGTGGGCTACTGGTCGGGCCTGGATGAGATCGCAGCCCAGTGGCGCGCAGACGCCGAGTTTGCCCCGGCAATCGGGCCTGGGCAGCGGGATGCGCTGTATGCGGGATGGCGGCGCGCCGTCGAGCGGGCACGAGGCTGGGCACAATAGGGTGAGGTGATCTAGAATGAAATCCTTGAGCGAATTCGAACAAGCCGACCAATCGAACTGGAACCGGCTGGCGCCGCTCCACGCCCAATCGGCCTTTTACGACGTGCAAGGCTTCAAGGCCGGCCGGCTTTCGCTGCTGCCGATCGAGATGGAGGAGCTGGGCGACGTGGCCGGCAAGAGCCTGCTCCACCTGCAGTGCCACTTTGGGATGGACACGCTGTCGTGGGCACGGCTGGGGGCGCAGGTGACCGGCGTGGACTATGCGGACAAGGCGATCGAGCTGGCGCGCGAGCTGAGCCGTGAGACGGAGCTGGAGGCCAGGTTCATCTGCGCCTCGATCTATGACCTGCCGGAGCGGCTGAGCGGCGCCTTTGACATTGTCTTTACCTCCTATGGCGTGCTGTGCTGGCTGCCCGACCTGACGCGATGGGGACAGGTGATCGCGCATTTCCTCAAGCCGGGGGGCATCTTTTACCTTGTAGAGGGCCACCCATTCGCCAGCGTTTTTTACAACGAGAAGGATGCAACCGGGCTACAGGTGGCCTATCCCTATTTCCAGCAAGCCACGCCAGAGGCCTACACGAACGACGGCTCGTATGCCACGGACGCCGAGCTGCACTACACTGCCTACGAATGGCCTCACAGCCTGAGTGACGTCGTGAATGCGCTGCTGGAGGCCGGCCTGCGGATCGAGTTCCTCCACGAGTTTCCCTATGGCTTTTACCAAAGCCTACCCTTCATGGTGCAGGGGGAAGACGGCTGGTGGCGGCTGCCCGAGCACCAGGAGTCGGTGCCGCTGGTCTTTTCGCTAAAGGCGGTCAAGCCCGAGCCCTAGCGTAAGCCCTGCCAGGCAGCGTCCCTCAGTCCAAGCGGCGGATGACGCTGCGCATGGCGATCACTCCAATCGCGATGCCCAGGACGATCAGGGCTGCGGCCTGGGGCCACAGCGCCTCCCAGCCTGCCCCCTTGAGCATCACGCCGCGAACGATGGTCAGGTAGTGCTGGAGCGGCGACACGCGCGAAACAGCCTGTAATACCCCCGGCAGGTTTTTGACCGGCACCAGATAGCCCGACAGAGCGATTTCGACCATGGCCTGGATAAAGACCAGCAGGATGGCCTGCTGTTGGGTGCTCGACATGGACGACAGGGCCACACCCCAATTGGCCACGGCTGTGACAAATAGCAGGGTCAGGGTGGCCAACAACAGCGGCGAACCGTTCAGTGGCACATGAAACAACGCCCGGCTGATGACCAGCATGGCCGCAAAGTTGATCATGCCGATGACGATGGCCGGGATCGACTTGCCCACCACCAGCTCAAAGCGCTGCAACGGTGTGACCATCAACTGCTCCAGCGTGCCCAATTCCCGCTCGCGGGCCAGGCCCAGCGAGGCTACGGCCAGGGTCACCTGATAGACGATGAAACCAAGCTGGGCCGGGATGGTAAAGTCGCGGGCGTTGAGTGTCGGGTTGAAGCGAACGTTCGACCGAAAGTCGATGAACTCGGGCGTCACCAGCCCAAAGCTCTCGGCCAGATCGGCCGCAAAGGCGGTTACCGCGCCGGCCGCGGTGGCCAGGATGGTCCCGGCGGCAATGACGTTCGTCCCGTCAACCACAATCTGGACCTGCTGCGGGGAACTGGCACTGCTGACGTTCCGGCCAAAGCCGGCAGGGATGATGATCGCCAGCCGGGCCTGTCCCGTGTCCAGCAGGTGGCGCATCTCGGCCATGTCCTCGCTGTAGAACTGGACCTGCAGCTCCTCGGTGTTGTCCAGGTTGGCGGCTAGTTGGCGGCTCAACCGGCTGTGATCCAGATCGACGACGATCACCGGCTGGTCGCGGATGCTCTGGCCGGTATTCTGAGCCAGGAGCATTAGCTGCATCATGGGGACCAGGAGGATGAACAAGGCCAGCAGCCGGTCGCGACTTACCTGGATCATCTCCTTGCGGACCAGATTGGCAATGCGCAGAAACATCAGGCCGCCTTTTTTCGGAACCGGGCCAGCCCAATTACCATCGCCCCCAGGCCCATGCCCAACAGGATAAGAGCCGGCCGGACAAGATAATCCAGTCCCAAGCCTTTAAGAAAGACGGTACGGCTAATCTCGACAAAGTGGGTGCTGGGCAGGACAAAAGAGGTGAGCCAGGATCCGATCGATCCGGTGTCTATGGGCATGATCAGCCCGGCCAGGAAAAAGCTGGGCACCAGAAAGACAAGCAGGACGATGAACAGCGCCGTCTGCTGGCTGCGGACAAAACTGGCAACGACGATCACCGCACCCATGCAGGCCAGGAAATAGTCGGCGGAGAGCAGGAGAAAGACCGGCAGGCTGCCGCGGAACGGCACCCGGAACCACAGGACTGCGACCAGCCAGGCCAGGCAGGTGCTCACCAGGCCCATGATGACGTAGGTCGCCAGTTTGCCGAGCAGATACTCGGCGCCCGACACCGGCGTGGCGACCAGGCCCTCAAAGGTACCCGACTCGGTCTCACGGGTCAGTGCCAGGGCCAAGGCCAGGGTGGGCATCAACAGGACGATGGCCATGAGGCCCGGCACCATGCTGTTCAGCGATTTCAGCCCGGCGTTGTAAAAGGCCTGGGTGCGCAGATCGACCGGCTGGGCCACCAGCGAGACGCCGCCGGCACCGGCCACAAAGTTGGCCGATTTGCTGCCCAACGAGTTGATCGCCTGGCGCCCGGCAAAGGCGTCGCTGCCGTCGATGATAGCCTGCACCTGGGCAGCCTGCCCGGCGTAGATGGTGTCGGCAAAGCCGGGAGGGATGACCAGCCCCACGTCGACCTGACCGGCGGCCAACAACGGCTCGATATCCTCGTAGCGCTCAATAGTGCGGGTCAGGAGGAAATCCTGGTCGTTGGTCAGGACGGAAACGTAACGCCGGGACAGAGGGCTGCGATCCAGGTCCATGACCGCCAGCCGGAGCTGGCTGACCTCGAAGGAAAAGATATAGGCCAGCAGGTAGAGCAGGAACGCCGGCGACACCGTGACCAGGAACAGGTTGCGCGGATCGCGGAAGATGTGGAGCATCTCCTTGCGGAGGATGGCGGCCAGCCGGCGTGGGTTCATTGCTAAACCACAAATCCCCTGAAGGGGATCTTCGTGGACACAAAGGTGGCATGCTGAGCGAAGCGAAGCATCTCAGGTTCTTCGCTTCGCTCAGAACGACAGCACGGCGGCATTACAACTCGACAATCAGGCCTTCGTTAGGGCGCAGCGTCAGGTGGGCCAGCGATTCCTCGCCCTGGCGGTCCAGGCAGGTGGAGACGGCCACCCGGCCTCGCTGCTCACCGGGGACGGCAATTGCCGCCTCCTCGCCGGTCAGGTTTAGGACCACCAGGCGGCGCTGCTCGCCGGCCTGGCGCAGGTAGACGAAGCAGCGCTCGTCGCCCGCATCCAGCGAGCGGTAGCTGCCGCCGTAGAGAGCCGGCGTCGCCCGCCGGTACCAGACCAGCTTGCGGCTCAGGCTCAGCATGGAGTAGGGATCGGCCGATTGGACGGCGACGTTGCGCGCCTGATAGCCGGCGGATACCGGCAGCCACGGCTCGGCGGTGGGCGCTGCAAAGCCGGCGTTGGGATCGGCATTCCACTGCATCGGCGTGCGGCACACGTCACGGCTGCGATCCATGCCCAACACCAACCCCTGCGGGTCCTGTCCCTTTTCGCGGGGAATGACGCCGTTCTCCATGCCCAGCTCGTCGCCGTAGTAAAGAAACGGGGTGCCGCGCAGGGTTAGGAGCAGCATGGCGGCGTTGGGCGCCTGGACGGGCCCCACCCGCGATGCGATCCGGGGCGCGTCGTGGCTGCCCAACACCTGGTTGGGCCAGGCCCAGGCCGGCAGCCGGCCGTCCAGGCGGTCGATAAAGGTCCGCAGATCGCGCACCTGCCAGCGCCGGCCCATGAGCCCAAAGTTAAAGGGCAGGTGCAGGCCGGCGCCGTTCTCGCCATAATACTTGAGCCAGCAGTTGAAATCGTCGTGCCACACCTCGCCGATCAGGCAGGTGTCACCATACCCGTCGGCCAGGCGGCGAAACTCGCGGATCAGGTCAAAGACCTCGGGCTGGTGCTCGGTGTAGATGCGATTCTGGCGGCCATAGATATCCTCGGGCGGCAGGTTGGGATCGGCATCGGGGTTGGGAGGATTGTCGCGCAGCTCGGCGTCCTTGATCAAGAAACCGACGACGTCGATGCGAAAGCCGGACACGCCCCGTTTGAACCAGAAGCGCAGCACGTCGTGCATGGCGGCCTGGACCTGTGGGTTGCGCCAGTTGAGCTCGGGCTGCTCTTTTAGGAACTGGTGCAGGTAGTACTGGCCGGTGCCTTCGTCGAGGGTCCAGGCCGGGCCGCCAAAAGCGGCGCCCCAGTTGTTGGGCAGGGAGCCGTCCGGCTTGGGGTCGCGCCAGATGTACCAGTCACGCTTGGGACTGGTGCGGCTGCGGCGCGATTCGACAAACCAGGGATGCCGGTCGGAGGTGTGGTTAGGCACCCAGTCGAGGATGATCTTGATGCCACGCCGGCCCGCTTCGGCCACCAGACGGTCAAATGTGGCCAGGTCGCCAAAGTCGGGGTGGATGTCGCAATAGTCGGCCACGTCGTAGCCGAAATCGGCCATCGGCGAGGGGTAGATGGGGCTCAGCCAGACGGCGTCGATGCCCAGCGACTGCTCGGTACCGTCGTTCAGATAGTCGAGGCGGTCGATGATGCCGCTCAGGTCGCCGATGCCGTTGCCGGTGGAGTCTTGGAAGCTGCGCGGGTAGATCTGATAGACAACGCCGCGCTGCCACCAGGAGAGGTTTGTTGCCTCAGTCATGGTAAGTGTCTCCTAGCCAGAGGTATCTTGATACAGATGCCCCTGTTGTTGGTATTGGCGGAACAGGCGCCCCCACGGGGTGTTTTCGCGCCAACGCTTGGCAATGCCCCGATATTTGAGCGGCCAGTACATGTAATCCTGCTCGATCTCGCCGATCAGGGTGGGGATGATCGCAATCGGCGTGCGCAGCACCAGCTTTTGCAGGACGCGGGTGGGGCCGTACCAGGCCAGCCAGGCCAGGAAGCTGTGGGAGTTGCGCCCCACGTGGAACCCCCAGCTCTGGCCCGCTATGTCATCGCCCACCAGTTGAATCTCGCGCGGGTCGCCGACACCCAATTGCCGTTCGTGAGCTACGCGGATATATTTGATGCCGAGCGGGTCAAAGCCCATCAGCTTGGCGGCGACGGCATCGATCGCGACCTGGTCGGCCGAGGCCAGGATAATGTTCTTGGCTACCGGCCGGATCATGCGCGGGCCGGCGCCGTCGCCGGCGGTGGTGCCGTCCATCACGGCCAAGATGCCGGGGTGGATCTCTTTCTGGATGGCCAGCAGGTCGACCAGGGTGTCGTGGATCCAGGTGTGGGTGTAGTGGCGGTACTTGCTGAGCAGGCCGCCAAAGGCGTTCTTCATGGCGCCGGTGGTGGTGGTATACATGTGGGTCTTGACGGTCGGCAGGTGTATGATGTTCTTGCCGATGAAATAGTCAGGGATGAGGATCCCCTCGGGATAGATGTGATCCAGGGCCAGCATCTCGGCCTTGGGCCGGTAGGGGATCCAGGCCATGTCCTCGTGGCGAAAGTTGTAGCGCACCGGGATGGAATAGTGGTTGAAGATGGGCACATAGCGATTGAGGTCCTCGCCCTTGAAGGCGTTGGTGACCACCGTCTGGTTTTGGACGCAGACCAGGTCATCGAAGCCGGCCCGGCGCAGGGCGAGGATGATGCTTTCCAACTGCCACGGAGTGGTGTTGGCCCCCGGCATGGGGAAATGCCAGGTGATATTGTCCTTCAGGATGGTGGTGGTGTTGGGTTGAAGGGCCTGCGCCCCTCCGGCCAGCTCGAACAGCCGTTGATAGTCCTGGAGGACAGTCTCGGGCTTGGTGTACAACACCGCCACGGTGGATTTCGTGGTCATCGGAACTCCTTGTTGGAATGATCTAGCCACAAAGGATACAAAGGTTATGGCGACTCCTGATTGCCTGTTCTGGATTAGGCAGTGTGTATCCGATAAAGAGAATCGTCGGGCCGGAACTCGGCGCGGCGGATGACCAGATGGGGCACATCATCGCCGTAGTAGCGGATCGTGTCGTCGAATTGCATGCCCATGCTCTGAAGGATGTGCCGCGAGGCGCCGTTGTCGGGATGGATGGCGGCCACGATGCGGTCCAGGCGGATGGCCTCAAAGCCGTAGCGCAGGGCCGCCCGGGTGGCCTCGGGGGCGATTCCCCGGCGCCAGTAGGGCTTGGCCAGCCCGGCTACCACCTCGACATCTGTCCCATCCTCAAGCGCCTCGGCCGATACCCCTCCGGGCTCCTCGTGGAGGTACTGCAGGCCGCAGTAGCCGGCGAACTCGCCCGTATCCTTGAGGGTGACCGCCCACACGCCAAAGCCGCGCTGCCGCCAATGGCCGAGCATGTAGCTCAGCTCGACCTGCGTTTCCTCGTCCGACCGTGGCTCGCCGGTCGGCAGATATCGCATTACGTCGGGATCGGCAAACATGCGCGCCAACGGCCCCAGGTCGCCGGGCGCCATGGGGCGCAGCCGCAGACGGCGGGTCTCAATCTCGGGCAGGGACTGACTCATCGCTCAACCAATCCTCCAACGCTCCAGCCAGGTTCTCGGCCGTGTAATGGACAAACGAGTTTCCTGTGGCCGTCACCCAGCGCCAGGTATCCAAATACTCGAGGCCATGATACCACGACAACAGGTTTGGATCAAACCCCATACGCCGGCAGTAACGCTCCTCTATCCCCCGCCCGCGCAGCTCGGGCGCCACGAAGAAGGAGAGGAGGAACTCGAAGATGGGATCGCTGAACCCGGCGCCTTCAAAATCGATGACCCCTACCAGCCGCCGGTCGCGCACGATAAGGTTATCGAGCCACAGGTCGCCGTTGCTAAAGCGGGAGGCGGGGAAAACGGGCTGTGTCTGCCAAAGCCTGGCATAGACCGCACCGGCCAGCGGGTGGGGGTTGGCGGTCAAATGGTCGCGGGCGGCTGCCAGGGTTGCCTCGGCCGTCAGATCATCCTGCAAACGATCGGCGATCGACGGCAACTGGTCGCGGCTCACAGCCTGGAGGGCGCAGACGGTGTCGATGTAGAGATCCTCGGCCCAGCGCTCGCCGGCCAGCACCGGCCCCAGCAGCGATTCGCCCACCAGGAAATCGCAAAAGAAGCAGGGCTGGCCGAACGCCTGCCCCTGTGGGTCCCAGCCGTAGGCCCGCGGGGTCGGGATGTGGATCGATTCCATCGCCCGCAGGACGGCGTATTCGTGCTCGGCGCGGGCGGGATCCAGACGCAAGACGTAGCTGCGCCTGTCGCCGTCGAGGTCGACGTCCAGGCGCCACGGGGCGTCGCGGGTGCTCTTGACCAGTGGCTCGGCGCGCAGCAGGCGGGCCTGGCCGCCCAGGGAGCGGCTGAGGTAGGCCTCGCACTCGGCGTAGTGTTCGTTGGGGTTTAAGGTTTCGGTCTCGGCCAACTCCAGCAGGCAGATCAGGCCTTTTTAATCAGTCTGATTATGTACAGCAGAATGATCGCGCCGACAAGGGCAACGATCAACGAGCCGATGATGCCGACGGCCTTGAGGCCGATCAGGCTGAACAGCCAACCGCCGAGGACGGCGCCAATGACACCGACAATCAGATCGCCCACCAGGCCGAATCGGCCGGTTTTCATGATCCGGCCGGCCAGCCAGCCGGCGACGAGGCCGATCAACAGGAATAGAAGCAGATCTACTAGACTCATCTCGTATCCTCCTTACCCAGGTTTTGTGATTACGCGAACTCGATCTGTGAAGCCGACTGCAATTCGACGCCCATGGCAGCCAGCTTCTGGTTCCACTCTTCGATGACTCGATCGGGCTTTTTGCTGAAATTGCTGTGGCCGTCTTGGGCCAGGATGACCCGGTAGCCCAGGTCCAGCGCGCCGGTGCAGGTGGCTCGAACGCAGCCGTGGGTGACAAGGCCGGCGGCTACCACGCCGGTTACCCCGCTCGATTTCAGGGCGGCATCCAGGCCAGTACCCTCAAAGGCGTTCCCGCGCAGCTTGTGAACGATAGGATCGGTGGCCAAGAGATGAAGCTCGGGGTGAAGCTGCCAGTCCGGCGACCCTTTCACCAAAGTCTTGGCACCAGAATGCTGGATAAAGAACACCGGCACGCCGCCGGTGCGGGCGCGGTCGATGAGGGTGTTGATGTTGTTGAGGAGATCTTGAGGCTTGTACAGGAATTTTCTAAAGAGACCCTGCTGCACGTCGATGACCAGCAGGGCAACTCTGTCCCGATCCGCCGTCTGTGGTTTGCTTCCTGACTCGCTCATAGTGGTCCACCCTCCCAATTGAAAAAGAGGATCGCCGCAACGGCGACCCTCCTTGATCCAGACAAGGGCAATCCAATCCCGCCGGCTAGAGCCGGCCGGCCGTGATGCGCGCCGGCCCGCCCCTTACACCAGGCGGGCCAGGTCGGCGGCGGCGCGGCGCATGTCGAGAAAGACCAGGCCGAGCTTGGCGTCCTCGCGGGCCAGGGCGGTCAGCACCGCCTCTTCGCCCACCGACATAAGGATGACATAGCCGTTGCCGCCACGGATGTAGACCTGGTCCAGGGTGCCACGGCCCAGCTCGCCGGCGATCCGCTCGCCCAGGCTGAGCATGGCCGCGCTCATGGCCGAGACGCGGTCCTCTTCGACGTCCTGGGGCAGGTCCGAGGCGATGATCAAGCCGTCGACGCTGACGACGGCCGAGGCCTCAATGTCAGGAGTGCTAACCCGCAGGTCCCGCAGGCGGGCCATCATCTGTTCTGTGCGCGATCTCATGGTTCTCCAACGTCTCCTTTCTTCCAACCCTGCGCCATGTAGGCAGGTTAGTTACATAATACCATAGGCTGCTTTGCATGTCAATCTGTTTGTGTTACGATGTGGGGGAATGTCATGTCGGGACAGATCCCTAGGAGGCTGCCGGCACGACAAAGCTGAAGGTACTGCCGGCGCCCACCTCGCTCTCAACCCAGACACGCCCGCCGTGCGCTTCGACCAGGCTTTTGACGATGGCCAGGCCCATGCCGGTCCCGCCTGCCTCTACAGACAGCGGGTTGTCGGCGCGGTAGAATTTGGTGAATATCTTGTCCTGGTCCTCGGGCGCGACGCCGACGCCGGTGTCGCGGACGTTGACGACGACGCAGCGAGGCGGCAGGCCGGATTTTTCGTCCAGATTGGCGGCGGCAGCCCACACGGTAATCCGGCCGTTGGCCGGCGTGTAGCGCCAGGCGTTGTCCAGCAGGTTGTCCATGATCTGGCGCAGCCGCCCGCGGTCACCCAGCACCGGGCTGAGGTCAGGGGGAAGGTTGACCACCAGGTCCAACCGGCGCTCGCCGGCCTGGCTGCGGATGGCCTGCACCGCTTCGGCAATGACCTCGGCCATGCTCACCGGCTGCGGCTCGATCTGGAGCGGCCCCTGGTCCATCTCTGACACGGCGATCAGGTTGTTAACCAGGCCGATCATCCGCTCGGTGTTGGTCCGGACGATTTCCAGAAAACGGCGCTGCTGAGGGCTGACGCTGCCGACCGCCCCGGCGGCCAGCAGGTCGGTGTAGCCCTTGATCGAGGTCATGGGGGTGCGCAGCTCGTGGGAGATGGTCGACACAAACTGGCTTCTGGCCCGCTCGGCTTGATGTTCGAGGGTCACGTCGCGCAAGACGGCGACGTAACCCAGCATCGTCCCTTCTGGCATCTTGACCGGGGCCATGCTGCCCTTGACGATCCGGTCGCCCCACTGTAAAACGGCCTGATCGCCCATGTTGCGCCCGCCGGCCCGCAGCAACTCGGAGTACAGGCGATTGATGGCCTGGCCGATCAACTGCCGGCGGGACAGGCCCAGGATCCGCTCGGCGGCGGCATTGACCAGCACCACCTGGCCGGCATCGCCGGCGACCACTACGCCGTCGGCGATCGACTCGAGGATCGCCTGGCGTTGGGTGACCTCTTCCTCGCGGGTGCGCAGGAGCTCGGCCAGGCGCCGGGCCTGCTCGTCTACGCTATGGTAGAGGCGAGCATTGTCGATGGCCGTGGCCACCTGCGTGGCCAGGGCCTCGCACAGCCGCTGATCGGCCTCGTCAAAGGCCTGCTCGGCGGCCCGCCGGCCGACCAGGATCGCTCCCAGCGGCCGGTCCTGGATCTGGACCGGTTGGACGAGGGTTGGACCGCTCTGGGAATGGCCCAACCGGCTGTGCAACTGGCCGAACTGCTCATAGTCATTGGGATGGTTGGCCACCACCTGGCAGCGCTCGGCAACTGCCCGGCGCAGCAGGGGAAACTCGTCCAGGCGAACGGCCGCCGCAGAAGACGACCGGTCGGTCTGAATCTGACGCCGGCCCGGCCAGCCGTACCGGGCAGCAACAGCCAGCCGGTCGGGCTTGTCATCCGACGACAGCAGGATGTAGGCCCAGTTGGCGTTCATCGCCAGCGTAACCGATTCGGAAACCCTTTCCAGGACCACAGACAGGTCGAGTGAGGCGGCCACGGCCTGGCTGACCTCGAGCAAAAAGGCCATCTCCCGGGTCTGGCGCAAGGCCTCTTCGCTGATGGTCTGAAGCTCGTGGCCATAGGCACTCAGGTCGGTGACAATGGCCTGATAAGTAGCCACCAGGAACAGGACCAAGGCCGCCAGGTGGGCCAACTGGGCGGCCAGAAGCAGCCCGGCCAAGCCGGCGGCCGCCCCCAGCAACGACACAACCACGGCGGCGCCCACCAGCCACGAGAGATCACGGCGATGACGGCCCCACAACAGAACCGCGATGGCACTCACTAACAGAAGCAGAGCCGCTCCCAGACGCAGCCACCACACCTCTGGCAGCAGGCCGGCCGCAAAGAGACGGACCGCCACCAGGCCGCCAGCGCCAGCGGCCCCGGCGACCAGGTAGAGGGTGGCCAAACGTGGTGAGGGAAAGGTCTTGGACAAAAAGGCCCAGGCAAACAGGGCGACGGCCAGGCACTCCAGGCCCAACTCCAGGTAGGTCAGACCCGGCGCCCAGCCGACGAGCAGCACCAGCAGCCCTGCGAGCCGGACGACCAGCAGCGCGCCGGCGGCAACGGCAATGCGCGTGTACTCGCCGGCGCCCAGACGGCGCCAGACGTGGGCGGCCATACCCAGCATGGCCAGGCCCAGAGTAGCACAGATCAGGTAGAAGGCTGCTTCCCCTGTTCCTTGGGTCAAAACGGATCCTTCCTCAATGATGAGCTAGATTCTTCGCTTCGCTCAGAATGACAAACCACTTGGACGATCGGCAGCGGATCAGCGGCTGCCAGAGGTACGGTACAACCTCTCGTAGGTCACGTACTGCTCATAGACCCGCTGCAAATAGATGCGCGATTGGCTGGCGGTGATCACCTCGACGAACAGATCCAGATCGTCACCTCCCGCTTCCAGCCAGTGCAAAGTGTTGCCCGGCCCGCCGTTGTAGGCGGCCAGAGCTATCAGGATCTGGTCGTCGAAACGGTTGAGCTGCACCGACAGGTAGTAGGCCCCAAACCGGACGCTAACCCACGGCCGGTACAGATCGTCCAGAGCGAAATCGGCCATGTTCAGGCTGCGGGCTATCCCCTCGCCGGTGGCCGGCATGACCTGGCCCAGGCCCCGCGCTCCGGCGTACGATTCGGCGACCGGCTCGAACAGGCTCTCCTGGCGGATGACAGCGGCCAGGAGCAGCGGGTCCAGGTTACGCGCCCCCGCCTCGACCGACAGCAACCCGGCGTAGGCCAGGGGGTAGCTCAGGCGCTGGACGGCCGGCGGCGCGGTACGGATCGAGCCGGACGGCCACAAGCCTGCCAGGCGGGAGGCGCCGCGAGCCGCCAGCCCATGCAGGCCCTGGTCATGCCAGTAAAGGGTCAGGGAAGCCAGCGACAGCGGATCGTTCCAGGCTGCGGACCGTACCGTGTCAAAAGCGGCTAACGCTTCACGCCGCAGGCCCACGCTCAACAGAGCCTCCCCCCGACGAAAATCGGCACGCTGTGTCACAGAGACCGGCAGGGTGGCCACAAGGCTATCGATCTGGGCGCCGGCCGGGAGCTTGGCCCAGCCGGCCAGCCAGGTCCCGATCTCGGCCTGGGCCTGGGCCGTGTCCCAGACCGGCGGCTCGACCGGCGCGGTGATCATCCGGCCGGCGGTCACCGTATCGCCGCTGCGGATCTGGGCGACACGCAGGGCATAGTAGGCGTTGGGATCGGCCTGGACAACCTGGTCCCAGTAGCCGGCGCTCCCTTCAGGCTTGGCGCCAAGCTTGCCCAACCAGTACAAGGCCTTGACCCGGTAGACCGATTTGGGGTACTTGGACAGGAGCGCGCGCCAGGCGGCCGTCGCCTGTTGCAGGTCATTGGCCCGGTAGTAGGCCAGGCCGGCCTGCCACAAAGCTTCGTCGGCGTTTTCAAAGGCGGGAAAGCGGCTCTGTAGATCCTGATATTGGGCAGCGGCCAGGGTAAAAGCCCCGGCGCCCTCGCGGAGCTTGGCCACCCGCAGCAGGGCCTGAGGCGCCAGGTCGCTGGCAGGGAAAAAGGCAGCCAGGTCCTGGTAGGCTTGAATCGCGCGGCCCGTGTCGTCCTGCGCGGCATAGGTGACGCTCTTTTCCAGCCAGGCATCGTCCAGATACTGGCTGTCCGGATAACCGTCGATGAGCGCCTGAAATGTCTTGAGCGCAGCATCGGGCTGCTCGGTGGCCCGCTGCGACAAGGCCTTCAGGTATAGCGCCTGATCGGCTTTCGGCGCCGGCGTGGCCTGCAGATAACGGTCAAAGGTGCGGATCGCCGCGCCGTAGGCATCGGCGTGGCCTTTGCCGGCATAGTAATCGACAATCCCGCGCTGCAGGTCGTCCACCTCGACGCCGGCGCCCACCAGCTCGACCAGCGACTGGTAGGAAAACTCGGCCTTGGGGTAGCTGTTGACGGCGCGCAGATAGCGGGTGTGGGCCTCCTCGACCTTGCCAGCGGCGGCCAGCGCCCGGCCGGCAAGGTAGTCGATCTTGGCCCGGTAGTCCTCGATCTTGGACACGGCCAGGATGGCGTCGTATTCGGCCACGGCGCCGGCGTAATCGGCGCGGGCCATGAAGATGCCGGCGATCTTTTCCCGCAGGCCGACCTGGACGCTACGGTCTCCGGTCGCGGCCAGCGCCAGGCGGTACTCGGCGATCGCTTTTTCCCAGGCCTCTGGGCCGGGAAGGTCCCGGCCAACCAGGCCGGGATCGGCGGCGTAGCAGTCGCCGATCCATTCGTGGATCATGTCGGCCAAAACCGTCTCGCGGGCCAGGTAAGCCTGGTAGCGGGGCACAGCCTGGGCGCAATCGTTTGCGGCGTGGTAGGCACGGGCCAACATCAGAGTGGCTTGGGACAGGCGGCCGTCGGCAGGGCAGGCCGCAAGGAACGCTTCCCAGGCCGCCGAGGCAGCGGCATAGTCGCCAGATTGAAGGTAGCTCTCGGCCAGGCGGTAGCGGGCTTGGCAGGCCTGGCCGGGTGCAGACGCCCCGTCGAGCACGGCCTGATAGAGGGGGATGGCGGCCTCATAGTCGCCATAGTCCTGAAGGCGCATCGCCTCGGACAGGAGGCCATCGGCCTGCTGCGCGGCGGCATCTGGCGGCGGCGTCGCCGTCAGGCCGCCAAGGACACTCGGCACAGGGGTTGGGCTGAGCGTCGCCGCCGGTTTGGGACTGGGCGTGGCCGTCGGCGAGGGCGGCACAGTGGGAGATGGGCTGACCCCCACCGTGGCCGTCGCCGTTTGAACAACGACGACCGGAGTCCCACTCCGCTGCGCTTCGGGGACTGGTGTCCCACTCCGCTGCGCTTCGGGGATTGGCATCGGCGTGGGCGGCGCGCTGACGCAGCCGGCGAGAAGCGCCAAGGCGCCCAGCAGGGATCCCACCAGGATCAGCCACCGGCAGGATCTCATAAGCCCACCTTTACCTGCTCGGCTGCCTTGCGGCTCATGCCCGGCACCGCCGCCAAATCGTCGATGCTTGCCTCGCGGATCGCCTCGATCGATCCAAAATGCTTCAACAGCGCAGACCGCCGCTTGGGCCCGATGCCCGGTATCTCATCCAATAGAGAGACGATTGTCTGCTTATCTCGCACCTGGCGGTGGTGGGTTATCGCGAAGCGGTGAGCCTCATCGCGGATGCGCTGCATCAGGTACAGCCCTTCCGAGGTCCTGGGCAGCCGCAGCGGCTCGGACCGGTCGGGCAGGTAGATCTCCTCCTCCTGCTTGGCCAGGCCGACGGCCGGGACCTGGTCGCGCAGGCCATATTCGTCCAGCACCTCCAGCGCAGCGTTGAGCTGGCCCTTGCCACCGTCTACCACCAGCAGGTCGGGCAGAAGCCGCCACGAGGCGTCATCCTTTTTCCCTGACGGCTTGCTGCCGGGATCGGGAGGCGGCGGCTCGGTGGCGTGGCGCAGGCGGCGGCTCAGCATCTCTTTCATACTGGCATAGTCGTCGGTCCCCTCGACGGTGCGGATGCGAAAGCGGCGATAGTCGCTCTTGTGCGGCACGCCCTTGACAAAAACCACCATCGACCCAACGGTTGCCTGGCCATGCAGCGTCGAGATGTCGTAACACTCGATCCGAGCCGGCGCCGATTCGAGCCCCAGCTCCTCCTGCAGGTCGGTGAGCGCCTTGGTCTGCTTGCCCTCGTCCAGCAGCCATTGGGCCCGCAGGTGGGCCAGCGTCTCGGCAGCATTCTCGGCGGCCATCTCTACCAGCTCTCGATCCTGGCCCTGCGAGGGCGCCTCAATTATCACCTTGTCACCACGCCGAGTCCGCAGCCACTCCTGGATCACCAGCGCCTCGTCGATCTCGCCGGGAAGCAGGATGTGGGGCGGGACAAAGGCCGCCTCGCCGTAGAATTGCTTGACGAAAGATGTTATTACTGCGGCGTCGTTCTCGTCGGCGGCGCCGTCGAGGACAAAATACTCGCGGCCGATCAGCCGGCCGTTACGGATGAAAAAGATTTGGGCGCAGGCATCGCCGTTGGCCCGGGCGAAGGCGATCACGTCCTGGTCGGCCATCGCCGGCGAGATAATCTTCTGGTGCTCTATCACCCGCTGAATGGCGGACAGTTGGTCGCGGTAGGCCGCTGCCTGCTCGAAATCGAGCCGGTCCGCGGCGGCCCGCATCTTGGCTTCGAGGCCAGACACCACCTCATCCGACTTGCCCTCCAGGAAGCGGCACAGGCTGTCGATCATGTCCCGGTATTCGTCTTGATCGGCAGCCCCAACGCATGGCCCAAGACACAGCCCAATATCCAGGTACAGGCATGCCCGCTCGTCCTTGCCGGTGATTGTCCGGTTGCAGGTCAGGTAGGGGAACACCCGCCGCAGCGTCTGCAGCGTCTGCTGCACCGCCCACGACGCGGTGAAGGGGCCAAAGTAGCGGGCGCCGTCGTGCTCCATGCGGCGGACGATCTGCACTCTGGGATAGCCCTCCTGCCAGGTGATCTTGAGGTATGGGTAGTGCTTGTCGTCCTTGAGGCGAATGTTGTAGCGTGGCTGGTGGCGCTTGATCAGGTTGCTTTCGAGGATCAGCGCCTCCAGCTCGGAGGCGGTGATGATGAAATCCAGGTCGGCGATGCGGGCCACCAGGCGCTGGATCTTGTGGTTGTACTCGGCGGAAGCGTGAAAATAGGACCGGACGCGGGCGCGGAGGTTGATCGCCTTGCCGACGTACAGGATCTGGCCGGCGTCGCCCTTCATCAGGTAAACGCCCGGCTTGGTCGGCAGCGCGTCCAGTTTGTCCTGCAACTGCTCGTGGAACTTGGTCGTCATGGGTCTAATTCAAAACCGGCAGGCGGTTACTTGCCGTCCTCCGCCGGGCGCAACCGCCTGATCTCGAACACGACCGGGTTGTAGGCGTCGGGGCAGGCATGGGTAGACACATCCTTGTCGGCCAGCCACGGGAACTCGGCGCCGTAACGCATGGCAAAGACCTTGGGCAGAAAACTGTACAGCGCGCTCAGGCACACTTTGCCCTGCACGGTCTCGCCGTCAAAGAGGATCTCGTCGCCCACCCAGTGCCCGGCCGCGCAGTGCCCCTCCTGCCGGATGACACGGGCGACAATCGTATAGACACCATCCCCGCCCTTGGGGGCGGGATCATCGCCGCTGAGCGGATCATCAGCCATCTTGCCACACCTCCAAAGGGGTGTATCTCAGCTTTCTGGGTAAGCGCTTGCAGGGTGGCATTTCCCCCTCACCCCAGCCCTCTCCCCCAGGGGGAGAGGGAGCGGGAGAGGCGGCCGCCGCCGTGTCATCCAGGATCTTGAGATACACACCTCCAAGCCCCGGCATATCGGGCCAGCCGGGAAGCCACGCTGAACTTTACCACAAAGAGCCGCCCTGGGCAAATCTGCGCCGTTACACCCCGCAGCGGTGCCGGCCCTTGGCGTGGGGCTGGACCATCAGCCCCGGCTTGAGGGTGAAATAACGCTCATAGTCGGGCTGAAAGCCGCGCGGCCAGTAGGCGCCGGAGTTGGGGTCCTGCTCGTACTCGCCGCGGAGGTCGCCGGCGACCAGGCGGGCCAGGATCTCGGCCAAGCGGTCGATCTCTTCGACGGTGTTGTAGCAGCCAAAACTGACCCGCACCAGCCCGGGCAGGTTGGCCCGCGTCCCGGCGGCGATTTCTTGCTGATGGCGCAGCGCCGTATCGCCGGGCACCTTGAGCAGGCGCAAAATGTAGGGATGGGCGCAGAAACAACCGTTGCGCACGGCGATGCCCCCCTCACAGCTCAGCACCGCCGCCACCTTGTAATGGTCAACATCCCGGACGGTGAAAGGGATAACGCCCAGCCGCTCGCCGGCCCGGTCGGGGTCGGCCAGGCCGTACAGCTCCACGCCCTCGATGGCCCTCAGGCGGCGGAGGGCATGGGCGGTCAGCTCGGCCTCGTGGCGGGCCAGCGCGTCCATGCCGATCTCCTCCAGGGACAAAACCGCCTGCGCCAGCGCCACCGCGCCGACCACATTGGGGCTGCCCGCCTCGTCGCGGTCGGGCGGGCCGGCCCAGCGCACGTCGTCCTCGGTGACAATGTCCACCGTCCCGCCACCCACCACGTCGGGATCACCCTGCTCGAAAATCGCCACCGAGCCGATCAGAGCACCGGTGCCGTAAGGAGCGTACATCTTGTGGGCCGACAGCGCCAGGAAATCGATGTGGCCCGGATCGTCGTCAGGACGCATGGAAATCGCCCGGTGAGGGGCCAGTTGGGCGGCATCGACCAGGATCATAGCCCCGGCGGCGTGCGCCTTTTCGGCCAGGCGGTGGATCGGGTTGATGTGGCCCGTCACATTCGATGCGCCGCTGATGGCCACCAGCTTGACCCGACCGGCGTGCCGACGAAGCAGCCGGTCATAATCCTCCTCGTCGAGCGAGCCGTCATCGCCGACGGCGATGTGGCACAGGCGGGCCTGGCGGCGCCAGGGCAGGTCGTTGGAGTGATGCTCCATCAGCGAGCAAAGGACGACGTCGCCGGGAGCCAGTGGAAAGCGGCGGGCCAGCTTGTTGATCGCCTCGGTGGTGTTCTTGCCAAAGATGACGGTGTTGGTCCGCAGATCGGCGCCGGCGAAGCAGCCGACCAGGTCGTGAGCCACATCATAAGCCATGGTCGCGAGCTGGCTCTTGAAACCGGCGCCGCGGTGGACGCTGGAGTACCAGGCCATGAACTCGTCGACCTTGTCGTGCACCGGGCGGAGGGCCGGGGTGCTGGCCGCGTTGTCAAAGTTGACATACTGCTGCCGCGTGCCATCCAGCAGTGGCACCAACGCCTCCACGCCTACGATCTGCTGCCGCACATTGTCGATCGTCAGCCGGACATTGCCTGCCATGCTAATCTCCTTCGTATTATTGGTTGTCAAGGTTCACCGTTACCGGCATGTCCAACAAAACCGGCTCGCCGAGGCGCTGCCGGGTGACCGGATCGTACAGCCCCACCAGCAGATGATAGGCGCCGGCGGGCAACGCCGGCGGCAGGGCCAACCGGTGTGTGTCGGCCAGGTACTCGCCCGGCAGCCAGCCGAGCGCCGGCAGCTCGCCATCGCCCGGAGCCCCGTCGTGCTGGGCGACGATCTGCCCCCCCGCGTCGAGCAGGTGGACAAAGACGCGATAGTTCTTGTCGGGCGTCTGCCGGGCGTGCCAGTAGAGCGTAACCTCCAGCGGTCCTGGCCCGGCGGCCAGGACAGGCGAGCCGACCGTCAAACCCGCCCCGGCCAGATCGTAGCCGACCAGCTCCACCGCCGGCCCAAACGGCACTGCCTGCACATGCTCAGGCGCAGGCGGCTCGTAGCCGTGCTCGCGGCCCTGCACCGCGATCTCGGCCAGCTCCACAGGCGCCCGGCTCGACCCGTCGGCGGCGCGCACCAGGCTGAGCGCCAGCCGGTAGCGGCCGGCCGGCGTCGCCGCCGGAATGAACAGCGCGTGCGGGTCGCGCACCAGCTCGCCGGCCTGCCACCAGGCGGTGGGATAAGCGCCCGCCACCGGCTTTTCGGCCAGCTCGGCGTACACCGTCCCGGCGGCGTCGAGCAGTTGCAGGCGGGGCAGATAATCCTCGCCGGGCGCGGCCAGCGCCTGCCAGAAGAGATCCACCTCCACCGCCTCGCCCGTCCGGTAGGCCGGACCGCCATGCAGACTCAGGCCCAGCAGCCGCAGAGGCGGCAGATCGGCCCGAAGCGGCCGGTGTAGGCCCAGCGCCTCGACGGGCGGCGGCGTCGCAGGGCGCGCCACCCGGACCGCGCCCAACACCACCTCGCCGCCGGTGCCACCGGCAAAGGCAACCGGCAGCACCGAGTCGGGCTGACGGTAGACACGGAGCGTCACCTGATAATCGCCGGGCGGCGTCCCCGCCGGCACCAGCAGACCGTGGCGGTCGGTCACGGGCTCCCCAACCGCCCAGTCGGAAAAGGGCGCCAAGCCTGCCAAGGGCAGGCTGTCGCGCTGGGCCCACACCCGCCCCGCCGCGTCCACCAGCCGCAGGCCCACCACCAGATCGCCCGCCCCGGCAGGAGCCAGACCCTCAAGCCGCCAGGCCAGCTCTAAAGCCAGCACCCCCGACCCGGCATCGAGCGGCCCGGCCCCCAGCGCCGCCCCGTCGAGCGCCAGCCAGCCGCCAAACTGAGCCGCCACCGGCGCAGGCTGCGGCTCTCCAGCGGCGAACAGCGACAGCAGCGTGTGCTGTCCATGCCACTCGGACAGCACCGGGTAGGCGTGCCCGACCAGGTAGCCGTCTATCGCCTCTTCCAGCACCCGGCCCATGGTCTGGTGCGCGGGAACCCACAACCGCCCTTTCCCGGCGAGCCCCCGAGCGCCATCGGGGGCGAGCAGCCCGTCCAGCTCCGCCGCCATGAGGGCCGGATCGTCGGCCCACAACTGGCGCTCCTGGGGGATCACCTCGCGCGGCGTCAGCACCAGACTTGGCCGCGGCTCGGGCAGATAAGACTCGAAATAGCCCACCTGCCAGGGATGGACGCAGACCACCGCGTCGGCCGGCAGCGCCAGCGCCTCCAGCCGGGCCGCCACAGGCCGGTAATCGTCGTCGGGGTAGCGGGGCACGGCGTAGAAAAAGCCCAATGACAGGAGCGAAACGGCCAACAGCAAGGCCGCGGGCAAGACGGCCAGCAGCCGCCGGTGTCGCCACAGCGCCAGCAGCGAGACGGCGACAGCAAGCAAAAAGGCCGGCAACGCCAGCAGCAGCAGCCGCTCGACACGCGGCGGGTTGAAGGGAAAAACCAGATTGACCAGATAGCCGCAGCCGAGGACCACGGCCACAATCGCCAGCCAAATCCCGGGCCCCTGCCCGGCCCGCTCGCCGGCGCGCCGCCTCCGAGCCAGAAAAAGAACACCGGCCACGGCCAGCACCGCCAGCGGAACCAGGCCCAGCCACCACCAGCCGGCCAGCGCCCCCTCGGCGTGCCCCTCGACAAAAGCGGCCAGGTGCCGAGCCAGGTAGGTCAACGGGTCGAGGGGCAGATCCTTATCGGCCGCCACCTTGTAACGCACATAGGTCAGCAATTTGCCGCCGGCGTACCACAGCCAGGGCAGGTACAGCACCACCACCGCCGCCTGGGCCGCCAGCCAGGAGAAAAGCTCTTTAACGGGACGGCGCCCCCGCGCCCAGCGAAGCACCACCACCACATTCAGCGCCAGGATCAAAAAAACGGCGTAATATTCCGCATACAGCGCCGCCGCAGCCGCCGCCACATACCCCACCCACACCCACCATCGCCCCCCGGCCCGACCGCCAGGACAGGCAAAACAGAGCGCCGCCACCCCCAGCAGCGTCACCAGCCCATACATCCGAACTTCCTGGGAGTAGAAAACGTGAAACGGCGAAACCGCCAGCAGCAGCGCCGCCGCCAGTCCGACCTCGCGCCCAAACAACCGCCGGCCGGCCAAATAGAGCAGCGGCACTGTGGCCACCCCGATCAGCACCGACAGCAGCCGGACCGCGACGGGGCCGGCGCCCACCAGCTCGATCCACACGTGGAGCAGCAGATAGTAGAGGGGCGGGTGGATATCCACCGCCGTCAGCCGGAGCATGGCGCCCGGATCGGTGGCAGCGAAATAAACGCTCCAGCCCTCGTCCCACCACAACGGCTGAAAGTCCAGCCGGACCAGCCGCAGGACGAGCGCCATAGCAGTCACCAGCACGATCCAGATCGACACCGGAAACCGGGAACCCCGTCGAGAGCCCATGCCCGGAGTATACCACACCTCCGCCATCCTGGAAAGCACAACGTCCCGAAGTGGGTCTTGCCTTCCAAAGCGTTTTAGGGTATAATAAAACAACGATTCCGCGCCTGTTTTTGCAGAAACATAACAGTAAAAGGAGGAACCGATGCCCGATATTTACCCTCCCTACATCTTTGGCATGCACGACCGCGGCGGCGAACACCTCATGCTCGACAAAAACAAGCCGGGCTGGGTGCTCGTCACCGAAGAGGTCGGCGGCGACCCCAACAACTATGGCGGCAACAGCTACACCGACCTCAGCAACCAGGGCCTGGGCGTCATTGTCCGCATCAACTATGGCTATGGCAGCGCCGGCACCATCCCCTTTACCGACCAGTACGACAATTTTGCCAAACGGTGCGGCAACTTTGTCGAAGCCAGCTCCGGCTGCCACATCTGGATCATCGGCAACGAGATGAACCTCGCCTACGAGCGGCCCGGCAACAACAACGGACAGGGCGGCGAAGTCATCACCCCCGAGCGCTACGCATCCTGCTACGTCAAGTGCCGCGCCGAAATCCGCAAGAGGCCCGGCCATTCAACCGACCAGGTCATCGTCGGCGCCGTCGGGCCCTACAACGTCCAGACCACCTACCCCGGCAACACCACCGGCGACTTTAAAAAGTACCTGGCCGACATCCTGACCCTCATCGACCAGATAGACGGCGTCAGCATCCACGCCTACACCCACGGCAAAAGCCCCAACCTCGTCTTTAGCGACGTCAAAATGACCGACCCGCGCGTCTCGCACCTGCACAACGAGTTCCGCGTCTACCGCGACTTTATGGCCGCCATCCCGCAGCGGTTCCGCAACCGCCCCGTCTATATCACCGAGACCGATCAGTACAACGACTGGGGCGACGTCAACAGCGGCTGGATCCGCAACGCCTACCAGGAAATCAACACCTGGAACCAGAACAGCGCCAACCAGCCCATCCAGGCCCTCATCCTCTACCGCTGGATCATCGGCAACCCCAACGACCCCAAAGAAGTAGGCTGGGCCATCCAAAACAAGCCCAACCTCCAGACCGACTGGCGCGACGCCATGAACAACAACTACCAGGTCGTCTTGCCCAACGACAAGCCCCTCTACCTCGTCGCCTGGCTCGAAGCCGCCGTCCCAGGACGCATCGACCCCGGCGCCGAAGCCAAATTCCCGGTCACCATCCGCAACGACGGGCGGATCGCCTGGGCCAACAGCGGCGCCAGCCCCGTCAAGCTCGGCTACCGCTGGATCGATTCTGCCGGCACCACCTCCACCTGGACCCGCACCTCCCTGCCCCAGCCCGTCCCGACCGGCGGCACCGTCACCCTGCCCCAATTCACTCTTCACCCGCCAACCAAACCCGGCTTTTACACCGTCGAGCTCGACCTGGTCGAAGGCACCTCCACCTGGTTCGCCAAACAGGGCTCACCCCCCAAGCGCGTCGAGGGCATCCAGGTCGGCCCGCGCTACCGCGCCACCTGGCTCAGCGCCGCCGCCCCGGCCCAAGGCATGATCGGCAGGACCGTCACCTTTGCCGTCAAACTGCGCAACGACGGCGCCCAGCCCTGGACCCCAACCGGCGGCAACCCCTTCAACCTCTCCTACCAGTGGCTCGACCCCAACAGGAACGTCGTCGTCGACAACGGCCTGCGCACCCCCCTGCCCGGCGTCATCGGCCCCACCCAGGAGATAACCCTCAACGCCCAGGTCCAGATGCCCGCCCAGCCCGGCCCCTACATCCTGCAGCTCGACATGGTCCACGAGTTCGTCACCTGGTTCCAGTGGCGCGCCTCCCCGCCCTACGAAACCGCCGTCCAGGTCAAACCGGCCCTGCCCGACTATGCCGCCGAATGGCTCGAATACGCCGGCCCCGAGCGCCTCGTCGCCGGCGCCACCGCCCTCGCCTTTATCAAGGTCAAAAACGCCGGCGCCGTCGCCTGGCCCGACACCGGCGCCCAGGCCGTTTACCTGGGCTACCGCTGGCTCGACGAAGCCGGAAACCTCGTCGCCGCCAGCCCCAAGGTCCAGAAAGTGAGCCAATCGATCGAACCGGGCGCCACCGCCACCTTCCGCGACGTCCCCGTCACCGCCGTCCCATCGCCGGGCGCCTACCGGCTCGTCTTTGACCTGACCCAGGAGGACAAGTGGCTGTCGGCCAGCGGCGCCGCCGTCATGGAAAAGATCGTCCAGGTCACAGCCGCCCCGTACGCCGCCGAGTGGCAAGTCCTGAAACCCTGGCCCGCCTTCCTCCTGCCCGGCGCCGAGCACCACGCCGGCCTGCGCCTGCGCAACCTCGGCACCGAAACCTGGCCCGCCCAGGGCAGCCACCCCGTCCACCTCGCCTACCACTGGTTCACCGCCGCAGGCAAAATTTGCGAGCCGTGGGACACCTTCCGCATCCTCCTGCCCGCCGACCTCGGCCCCGGCGCCGCCGTCGACCTGATCGACCTCCCCTACACCACCCCATCGGTCCCGGGCAGCTACACCCTGCGTTGGGACCTCGTCCAGGAAGGCGTCACCTGGTTCTTCCACCAAGGCAGCGCCTCTCTCGAAGTTCCCGTAGAGGTCTCTGACCAGTCCCTGTTCGTCCCGTGGACCGCCAAAGCCAGCCACAACCTGGCCGACGCCCTCCTCACCCTCGACGGCAACCCCGACACTGCCTGGGACAGCGGGGCCAGCCAGCAGCCCGGCATGTGGTTCGCCGTCGACCTGGGCGAGACCCGCGTCGTCAACCGCGTCAAAGTCACCAGCCCCGGCCGCGGCTACCCCCTCGGCTACAAAGTCAAGCTCTCCGAAAACGGCCAGACCTGGCGCCTCGTCGCCGAGGTTCCCCAAAACTGGCGCAACATAGACATCTCCTTCGCCGCCACCCGCGCCCGCCACATCCGCGTCGAGCAGACCGGCACCCCCTCCTACCCCGTCACCTGGAAAATCAGCGACATCGCCGTCGCCACCGTCAGCCCCTGGGCCGGCGTCGAGGCCAGCCATTACACCGACGACGCCCACAAAGCCATCGACGCCGACCTGGCCACCTACTGGAACACCCGCGCCGTCGTCCAAAAACCGGGCATCTGGTTCAAGCTCGACATGGGCAGCCCGCGCACGATCGAGCGCGTCCTCCTCCAGCACCCCAACAACCAGCAGCCGCGCGGCTATGTCATCCAGATCTCCACCGACGGCCAGACCTGGACCGAAGTCGCCCGCAAAGCCGACAACTGGATCCCCGTCGACGTCACCTTCCCACCCGCCGAGGCCCGCTACCTCCGCGCCGAGACCACCGGCTACTCCCTCTACCAGCCCTGGGGCATCTCCGACATCATCGTCTGGGAGTCAGAGCCACAGTGGCTGCGGGGGCGCAACCCGTAAAGTCAAATCTTCTGATCGGCATCTATCGTACCGCAAGCAGGCCGGGCTTAGGCCCGGCCTGCTGTTTTCGGCCAGATTCCTAAACGAGAATTTTCCAGGTGGAGCAACCTTCCCGCCCCCTCAGGATACGGGAGGGTGTTTTGTTTCCTCAAGGGTCGCCAGCAGCCCGTAGGCGAAGGCGAGCAGGAGGGCGAACAGCAGCGCCAGGGCCCAGCCCTGCCAGTGCCGGATGGGGTGGATCAGATGCAGCCAGATATCTTGGGCCAGAGCCACCGGCTTGAGCAGGATGTCCCAACTGTTCCAGCGCAGGTAGCGCCCCAGGTAGATGCCAAACCCGGCCATCCCCAAAGCAGCCAGGCCGAACAGCCGTCCCGGCCACACCCCCAGCCGGCCGGCGACCGCCGCCTGGATCCAGCGCAGCGACACAAGCCCCAGCGCCAGCCCGCACAACGCCGTGCTGAACAGCAGCACCACGTCGTAGAGGATCGGGATTCCGCCGCCATAGGGCAGGTGGACCATGTCGGTGACGAGGTAGGGCGCGTTGGGCAGGAACAGAAGCCAGGCCAGGACAAAGAAAAGCCGGACAGGCCTCGGCGTAGCCCCCGGCCGCACCGCCAGATAGGCAAAGGCCACCGGCAGCCAGGCCAGGAGCAGGTTCCAGATCATGTGGGTGTGGATCAGGCTGCCCGTGTAGGCCACCCGGCCGGCCATCAGCAGCACAGGCAGAGTCGTAAGCCCGAGCAGCCGGGCGGCGGCGAGGTCCAGCTCCCGGCCAGGAAGGGTGACCTTACGGCCTGGAATTCGAGGGCTCACTTGTCTCACCTCCGTAGCGATCCATGAGAAGCCGGTACGCCCGGCTGCGGGACAGGTGGAACGACTGCCACTGCCGCCACGCCGTGCCGTGGCGCATCGCCTCAGCCTGACTGTGCAGGTCCTTCTCGATCACGTCACGCACCTCGCCCGTAGATTGGTCAGCGACGGCGATCAGCGCCGGCACCGCGTCTTCCGACAAACGGGCAAAGTAGTAGGCGTCGATGTCGCGCCAGGAATCGCCCGCCGTCCCGGCCTCCTGAAAGCGCCGGAAATTCTGGCGCACAATCAACGCGTCGGGGTTGAGCAGATCCAGCGTGGCAACAAAACCCAGGGCTGCGATCAGCACGCCAACCGCAAAGAGGCCGGGCCTGGACCACAGGGTAATGACAAACCAGGCCAGCAGGATGCCCAGCCAGACCATGAAGACGTGGGGGTAGATGCGCAACTGGGTAAAGCCGTAGGCCATCTCGTACAGCAGCAGCCGCTTGAAAGCCGAGGCGAGCATCACCCCAGTCAGCCCCAGAAGCACCGTGGCCGACAGGTTAAACACCAGGCGCTGCCGCGGGCTGTTGCGCGGCGTCAGCACGCTGAGGAACAGGATCAACCCCAGCGTCAGGACCGCGACGATCACCAGCTCGGCAAAGCCTCGGCGCGCATAGTCGGCGTAGGTGAACTTGGCCGGGTCGATGTTGAGCCGGCCGCCAAACAGGTAGGGCACCTGGATCAGCACAAACAGGAAGAACAACAGGTTGACGGCGTTGATCACCACTGCCGACTCGGTGACAGCCGGGAACCGTGGCAGGCCGGCCGTTGACAAGCGGTCGGCCCAAACTGTCCCCTGCTTCCGGACCGCGTAGGCCAGGCCACCGGCGAGCAGGAAACCGACGGTCAGTATGACCCAGGAATGCCTTATCCACCGGCCCACATCTTTCAGAAACTCGACGCTCAGCAGGCGCTCGATCCGGTCGGCAAAGACCAGATCGGCCGAGGCGAGCAACGCCGTAAAGACAAGGAGCACCGGCACGGCCATCAGCAGCCCTCTCAGGACAGGGGCCACCTGCCGGCGGGTAGGCCTGGCCGCGGTCGCCAGGTCGTGCCGGGCCACGTGCGCCGTGCTCCGCCAGGCGTGCTGTAGCGACGAGATCACCGCTTCGACCGGCGCGATTGCCAGCGCCGGCAGGCTCAGCTCGGCAGCCGGGCGCCAGGCCATGTAGACGGCTATCAGAGCCATCAACAACAGACCGGCGCTGACGTTCAGGAACAGCAAAAAGCCGCTGGCCCGGACAAAGCTCATGAAGGCGAAAAAGAGCAAGGCGGCAGGCAGCCACAGGTTGGCGGCGCGGAGCCTGGCCGTCTCCCAGCGGGCGGCCAAAGCCAGCCCCGCCAGCAGCAACACGGCAAAGATAGGCACCGAAATGCCCGGCAGCTTGCCGTCGAACAGCAGGTCAAAGGCGCAGCCCAGCACCATGCCGGCCAGGAGCAACCGCCCAGCGTGACGCGCCGTCACCTCCTTTTCTTCCGATTCTTCTTCCATGACCATTTTCCACTCCTCCCGTCAGGTTGACTGCTGCCAGCATAGCAGAGATCGACCGGGCAAGTCAAGCATCCGGGTGCGCGAACCGGTGCACTCGGGTGCTTGACAGACGGGGGCACTCGCGGCATAATAGAGCCATGACATCACCCATCTGGCTGCTCGTGGTCGAAGATAACCCGCGGCTGCGCCCGGCATTGAGCGAGGGCCTGGAAGCCACGGGCGGCGCGCGCGTGGTCCACGCCTGCGACAGCGGCGAGGAGGCGGTGGAGTACTGCCTGGACCAGCGGGTGGACGCCGTGCTGATGGATGTGCAGCTCGCCGGCAAGCTGAACGGCGTCGAGGCAGCGGTGGCCATCCGCCGCGAGCTTCCCCGCCTGCCGGTGGTCTTTTACTCGATCCAGGATGACGACGAATACTATCGACATTTTCGCCGCTCGGGCATCCTGACCCACTTTGCCTACGTGCGCAAGTCGAACTATTTGCTGCCGACCATGCTGATCCCGCTGATCCGCGATGCAATGGCCGGGCGCAGCCTGATCGACCCCGACATCGCCTCGCGGGTTCAAGAGGTGCGGCGCAAAGACGAGAGCGACCCGATGGCCCTGCTGGAACCAACGGAGCAGGCCGTGGCCCGCATGCTGGCCCAGGGCAAGACCAACGAGCAGATCGCGGCCCAGCTTGGCTTTCGGGACAAACGGACGATCAGCCGGGTGAACGGCCAGATCTACGTGGCCTGGGAGCTGAGCCAGACGGCAACGGATGAGAAGGTCGCCCGCACCCGCGCGGCGATCATCGCCCGCGCCGGCCGGCTCATCCGCTGGGACGAACAAGGCAACGCCTACACCCTGGGCGACCGCGAAGAGTGGGTGCCGTGGACCCTGTGATCCCGGCCCGGCGTTGGGCCGGGGCTGTAGCGGCATGATCCCCGATTCGATCCTCACCTGGGCGCTGGTCGCCCTTTCCCTGTTCAACACCATCCTGCTGCTGTGGCTGGGAACGACTCTGTGGCTGAATGCCGACCGCCGCTCACCGGGCGTCGCCGTGGCGGTCGCCGGGTTCCTGCTGGGCAGCGTCCTGTTTGTCAGCCACTCGGCCCTCCTCCTGAGCGAGACGCTGCGCCTGACCCGCAGCAACACCCTGTGGCTGGCAGTGGGCATGACCCCGGCGTTGATACTGCCTTACGTCTGGTACGGCGTGCTGCTGTGGCACAACGGCTACTGGGCCGGGCAGGCGAGCGGTCTGCGCCGGCGGCATCAGAAATGGCTGTGGCTGGCCGGCGCCATCCTGGTCATCGGCTTTCTCTGCCTCGTCCTGCTGGGCCTGCCCTACGTCCCGATCGCGGGCCGGCTGGCGCCCCTGGTCGACCCTGTGCGGCAGCTCGTCAAGACCTCATTTATGGACATTCCGCTGGTCGCTTTTGGCTATCCGCTGTACGTGCTGTTGTGCGTGGCCCTGTCACTGGATGTCCTGTGGCGGCCGCGGCCGGCCGATCCGGTTACTCGGAATCGCCTCGGGGAAACGGGGCACGGCCAAGTCCCAGCCTCTCAGGCCGGGAAGGCCAGGCCATGGCTAATGGCGGCGACGGCGCTGCTGCTGGTGGTCGGAGTTCTGGTGGTGCTGGTGATGGTCTGGACCATCACAAACACCCGCGTGCGGGGCTATTATATCCTGACGCCAGACAACCTAAAGGTCATCGGCCGCTTTGACCTGGTCATCTCGGCCCTCATCGCGGCGGTGACCATGCTCCTGGGGCAGGCCATGACCGCCTACGAGCTGTTCACCGGCAAGGTCCTACCGCGCAAGGGGCTGGCCGGGCAGTGGAAGTGGGCCGTCGTCCTTGCCGCCGGCTATGGGCTGTTGATGGGCGGCGCCCTGGTGTGGGGCCTGGAGCCGGTCTATGCCGTCCTGCTCACCGCCCTCATCATGGCCACCTTCTTCGCCCTGCTGGGCTGGCGGTCGCACGTCGAGTGGGAGCAGGCCATGCGACAATTGCGGCCCTTTGTCGCCAGCCAGCGGTGGTACGACGCGTTGATCGCCTCAACGCAGAGCCCTGCCGGGGGAGCGAGCCGGCCCCCGGCCGGCCCGTTCGGAGCGCTGTGCGAGGACCTGCTCAACACCACCGTGGCCCACCTGGTCCCGGCCGGCCCCACGGCCGCCTTTGTCTCCCCGCAGAGCTACCCGCCGGGGACCGAGACCGCCGCCCCGGCCCTGGGTCCCCTGGCCCGGCGGGCGTCGGAGGACGCCTGGCTGGTCCTTCCGGTAGACCCGACCAGCTATGGCGGCGCGGCCTGGGCCGTCTCCTTATGGCGCGAGCGAGGGCTGATCGGCGTCCTCCTCATCGGGCCGCGCCGCGACGGCGGCCTGTACACCCAGGAACAGATCGAAGTCGCCAGGTCGGTCAGCGAGCGGCTGATCGACACCGCGGCCAGCCTGTCCCTGTCGCAGCGCCTGATGCGCCTCCAGCGGGAGCGGATGGCCACGACGCAGGTCCTCGACCAGTCCACCCGGCGCGTACTGCACGACGAGGTACTGCCGCTGATCCACGCCGCCACCCTTGCCCTCGCCGCCGGCCCCTGGCCCGCTGGCGCGAGTCACCGCCAAGGAAGCGGTACTCCGCAGGACAGGCAGCCGGCCGACGCTGCTATCCGGCAGCTTTCCGAAGCCCACGCCCAGGTCTCCAACCTCCTGCGCGAGCTGCCGCCAGCCGTCGCCCCCGAGATCGCCCGCCTGGGGCTGATGGCCGCCCTGCGGAAAGCGGTGGACGCCGAGTTCGCCCACGCTTTTGCCGAGGTGACCTGGCGGTACGACGAGGGCATCGAGGCGCAGATGGCAGCGCTGAACCCTGTGGCGGCGGAGACGCTCTACTATGCCGCCCGGGAGCTGGTCCGCAACGCCGCCAAGCACGCCCATCCTGAAGGCCAGCCTGACAGGCTGTGCCTGGAGATCGCGGGCCGCGTCGCAGACGGTCAGATCCAGATCACCATCGAGGACAACGGCGCCGGATTTAGCCCTGAGCCCGGCGCCGGGCAAGGGCTGGCCCTGCACAGCACACTCATGGCCATCGTCGGCGGGTCGTTGTCGCTGGAGACGGTCCCCGGCCAGATGACGCGGGTGCAGCTCGCCCTGCCGCTGCCGGGGGAATAGCGCCTTCTAGTCCACCGCCCCCGGCTGATAGTCGCAGGCGCCGCCAACGCCGTGGGCCAGGTAGAACTCGATCGCCTGGCGGGTGGTGAAGGTCAGCGGCAGGTCGAGGGCGGCCTCGGGCCGCAGCCACAACCCCTCGCTCAGCTCCTCGCCGTCGAGCTGCAAGTCGCCCGTCCAGCCGTCCACCACAAAGTCGAGATAGACCAGGTGGTGGGTGCCGTCCTTGTAGAGCGGCGGGCGGATCCGCTCGCCGACGCGCAGCAGCTTGCAGCGAGTTGGCGTCAGGCCCGTCTCTTCGCCCATCTCGCGGGCCAGGGCGGCGGCTATCGTCTCGCCATATTCGACGTGGCCGCCGGGGATAGCATACTGCCCCGCTACCTTGCTGAACCGGGCGACGAACACCTCCCCCCGGCCGTTGACCAGCAGGGCGCCGACGACAACCTCTGGGTAACACATCTAGTGGGTCAACCTCTCGCAGGTTTGGAACCTGCGGGAGGCTCTTCGTCTACAAGCCAGGCGAGCAGGTCCTCGATCCGGTCCAGGACCGGGCAGACAGCCTCGGGGAAAAGGCGGTGCGGGTCGAGCAGAACGGGGCGGAGGCCGGCGCGTTGGGCGCCGACCACATCGGCCCAGTAGTTGTCGCCGACATAGACCGCCTGGTCGGCCGGCGCGCCGGCCCGCTGGAGCGCCAGGTGAAAGATGACCGGGTCGGGCTTGCTCACCCCGACCTCACCGGCGGCCACCAGCCAATCGAAATAGAGCCGCAGCCCAATCTCGTCCATCTGGGCGTTGAACCGCTCCATGTCCTGACGGTTGGTGATCAGTCCCAGGTGATAGTCCTTAGCCCTGAGCTCGGTCAGGGTGCGGAGTGTGGCGTCGGGACAGCGGTAAACCGTGTCGATGGCGGCAAAGCGACGGCCTATCTCTTCGACCAGGGGGGCGAGGTCGCCCTGGATGCCGACTGCTTGGAGTATGTGGCGGTTGTACTGCCGCCAGAACCCTTCCCGTGACATCTGGGAGAACTGCTCGCGGATGACCGGGTCGACGAAATACTCGTGCCGCACCCGCCGGCCGCGGCGCCAGGCTTCCTGGCTGAGCGGCTGGTCGATCTCGGCGCAGAAGGCGACGATCACCTCGTAACTATCGGGCTCGTGAAAGATGAGCGTGCCGTCCAGGTCGAAAAAGATCGTACGGATAAAGCTGTTTATCCTCGTGCCTCCGTGATCAACCGATCGACCTCGGCGATGCGGGCCTGGTGCGCCAGCCAATAGCCGGCGTCCCGCTGCGCATTCAGCTCCTCCAACGTCTTGCCCTGCTGCTCGATCCAGGTATAGTATTTCAGATTGTGCCAGCGGCTGCGCGCCTCGCGCGTCCCCTCCGAAATCCAGTCCAGCTTTTGCTTGTGAAAGATACTGACCAGCCGCACCGCCGCCTCCGTCTCGTCCATCGGCCCGTACGCATCGGTCATCTGGGCCATGACCGAATGGTAGCGGTCGATCGCGTCGGTGCAGATGGTGACCACCACGTCGTCGCGGCCCAGCCCGTACCACTTGGCCGCCTTGATAGCCCCCAGCACGTTGCACACCCCGCTGATGCCAAAAATCTGGGCCATCTTGCGCACCTTCTCCTCGGGCACGCCATAGCGGTCGATCATCGTCCGCCAGCCGGCCTCCTCGACCAGCAATTGCAGCCCCATCTTGGACTCGATATCGTCGATGGCCATCATGGCGTCCATGTTCATGACATTGTGGATCCAGGTCACGTGCTTGTCGCCGATGCCCTGGATGTCGTGGCCGCCATAGCCGTTCCAGTACAGCGTCGGGCACTGGACCGGCTCCAGCCCGACGATCTTGTGATCGGGCCAGACCTGCTTGAGCCGGTCGCCGGCGGCGATAGTGCCGGCGCTGCCCATGGCCGACGTATACGCGGCGATCTTGCCGTTGCCGATCCCCTTCTCCTTCAGCTCGGCGGCCAGCTCGACGATCGTGCCGCCGGTGACGTGATAGTGGAAGCGATAGTTGCCGAACACCTCGAACTGGTTGAGGATGCGGATCCGCTCCGGGTCAGATGCGCTCAGCTCGGCGCACTTGTCATAGATCTCTTTGACGTTGCTCTCACAGCCGGGGGTGAGCACCAGGTTGGCGCCGTAACTGCGCACCCGCTCGAACCGCTCGCGGCTCATCTCCTCGGGGAGGATGACGATCGAGTCAAAATTCATCCGGCAGCCAACCCACGCCCCGCCGATGCCATAGTTGCCGGTGCTGGGCCACACCACGCGATGGAAGGTAGGGTCCACCTCGCCGGTCAGCTCCTTCTCGATCAACACCGAATAGGCGGCGCCCACCTTGTGACTGCCGGTGGGGAAATCTTTGCTGTACAGGACGACGATGGGCGCCTCGACCCCGGTCAACTGCGGCGGAAGCACCTCGTAGTAGATCTGATTGTCGGGACCGCGCCAGGTAATATTGTACAGGTTGATCGGGTCGAGCGGGTCCGCCGCCTGCATCTGCTGCGCCCTGGCCCGGATCGCGGGGGCCATCTTCCACGGGTGGAGCATCTCCTCAAAAGTAGGACCAAGCACCAGTTTTGACTCTGCCATTTCTCACTCCTTTGTCGGTTAAGGTCTTATTGTAGCATTGGCGGGGATGTGTGTCAAAAGCGGCCCTTATTAACGAGGATTCATCGGCGGCAGGCCGATTTGACATTTATATATTTCTGATTATAATAATATGCGCATTAGGAACCTGTGGAAAGGAGGCGCCATGTTCGACAGCACATTCTTGATCACCATGCTGATCATCCTGGTCGGCGTCACAGCCGGCGGCTATCTCAACGGGAAGAGAAAAGACCGCGGCCTGGCCGCCTTCGAGGGGTACGAAGTCACACTGGAGAGGCTCGACGGCCGGCTCGTGTGGGGCAAAATGCGCCTGGAAACCACCGGCATCGAGCTGCAATACTCGGCCGACGTGCAGGACGAGCAGCACATCGAAACCAGTTATGTCGTGTACAAAGACGAATTTCCCCAGATCCAGGCCATCTACCGCTACTGCGACGAAATGAACACCGAGCAGTGGGAAAAGCGGGAACAGGAGATAGAAAGGGCGTTTCACCCCGGCTTTTGGCAGCGATTCAGACGCCGCAGCCGCAACTTTATGAACCTGGCCTCCGAGTCGCTCAGCCAGGCGATAGGGATCATCGTCGGCCAGGTGCGGCCCCGGGCCGGCCGGTACATCACCGACGCCAGCGCCAGTTACCTCGGCGATTTGGGCAAGAACATCGTCGGCTATGTCGGCACCAAGTACGATCCGCTGCTGGAGCGCTACGTCGGCACCCAGGTGGTGGTCGAAGTCACCGAGGGTGACACCGTCTACGAGCACGTCGGCATCCTGAAGGACTATACCGCCGAGTTCTTGGTGATCCTGGACGTGCACTATCCGAACGAGTCCGCCTTCCGGCTAAAAGGCCAGCAGGCCAGCCTGGAAAACCGGAGCCTGAAGCTGGCGCGCGAGGGTGATTCTCTCACCGTGAGGAACGTGGGAGAGGATTCGCTCTTTCTCCAGAGCCTGGCGGCCGGCGATCAGGTCCAGCCGATCAACGCCGTGCTGGACAGGGACGACGAGCTGGTGCTGCACCTGCCGGCGGGCGCGGCCGACGCAGAGCTGGCGGCCAAGGTCATCCGCCACCTGGACTGGATCCTGCCGCGGTCCCACGCCCTGATCCGCCACAAGGCGGAACGGTACGACCCCGACCAGGTGTTCGACATCGGCTTTGTGCTCAGGCTGGACCGGCACACTGACGAGGAACAACCGCTTCGCCGGGTGCTGGAAGCCGACCCGGAGGACGCCCCCAGCGCGCTGGCTCTGGGCCAGATCCTGTTCCAGCAGGGAAAGCTGGACGAAGCTGAGGATTGGTTCTGTTACGCTCTGGGCCGCCGCGAGCGCCTGCCCGACGGCGGCAAGCTGGCCGAGCGCCAACTGCGTTACATTGGGCTGAAAAAGGCAGGGCAAAAGCACAGGATGTCGCGCTCGTATGCGCCGGCCTGCAGCCGGGACAGCTCAGGCTAGAGCGCATTCCTTGCGTAATCTGCAAACCTGATTATAATAATCGTGCACGCTAACCGGATGTTTTTGAGGAGGATGAACCGATCATGAGAAACCGAGCTATTTTTTCAGCAGTCGCCGCACTTGTCGCAGCGGTCCTGGCGCTGTCGGCCTGCGGATTCAGCGTCAGCACAGCCAACATCCAGGACGTCACCCTAGGCAGGGGCTATGAGAACAGCGCTATCGTAGAGCCGACCACCGTTTTTGCCCCAGAAGATCAGGCGATCGAGCTGGTCATCAAGGTAGGCAACGCCCCTGACGACACGAACGTAAAAGCGGCCTGGTCCATCGTGGACGTTGCGGGCTATGAGCCGGCAGTCCTGTACGAGAGCCCTCTCACCTTGAACAGTGGGGAGAACGTCGCCCATTTCACCCTGACCAACGATCAGAACTGGCCGGCGGGCAGCTACAAGGTGGAGATCTATCTGAACGACAAGCTGGACAAGACGATCGAATACCAGGTCGAAGCGCCTGAGGTCAAGGAACCTACCATCGAGAGCGCCACACTGGCCAAAGGCTCTAACGAGAACGAAGCGGTGGACCCGACCACCGTCTTTGCGCCAGATGACCTAACGCTTCACCTGGTGGTCAAGGTGGCCGACGCCGTCGAGGGCACCAGCCTCAAGGCAATTTGGCAAGTGGTGGAAGTGCAAGACTATGAGCCGCAAGTCATTGACGAGATCCCTTACACCCTGAGCGGCGGGGAAAATGTGGCCGATTTCACCCTGACCAACGACCAGCCCTGGCCAACGGGCAAGTACAAGGTCGATCTTTATCTGAACGACCAGATGGTCCAGACGCTGGAGTATGAGGTTCAGTAGTCCCACGACACGCAAAACGGGGTGCGCGGCGCGTGCGCGACCTCTCGACGCCGCGCATCCCGTCTCAGCGGTTCCCCCGACCTTGCATTAAGCGCCCTTCTCTGGTAAACTGTAGGCGATCCAGGAGGGGTATCGATGTCCACGCAGGCGCTCTATCTAAAATATCGGCCCCACACCTTTGACGAGGTAGTGGGGCAGGAAGCGATCACCCGGACGCTGCGCAACGCGCTGAGCCAGGGGCGGATCCGCCATGCCTACCTGTTCACCGGCTCACGGGGCACAGGCAAAACGACCACCGCCCGCCTGCTGGCCAAGGCGGTCAACTGCCTGGCGCCTGAAGAAGAGCGCCCGTGCAACGTCTGCACCATCTGCACCGCCATCAACGAAGGGCGGCTGCTGGATCTGATCGAGATCGACGCCGCCAGCAACCGCGGCATCGACGAGATCCGCGACATCCGCGAAAAGGTCGGCTTTCGGCCCAACGAGGCCCAGTACAAGGTCTATGTCCTGGACGAAGCCCACATGCTGACCGAGCCGGCTTTTAACGCCCTGCTCAAGACGCTGGAGGAGCCGCCGCCGCACGCCATCTTTATCCTGGTCACCACCGATCCACACAAGATCCCGGCGACGATTACCTCCCGCTGCCAACGCTTTGATTTCAAGCGGATCTCGATCCAGGCCATCGCCGAGCGGTTGGAGCTGATCGCGCGGCAGGAAGGGCTGACCGCCGAACCGGCGGCGCTGGATCTGATCGCCCGACACAGCACCGGAGCCCTGCGCGACGCGATCAGCCTGCTCGACCAGCTCATGGGCTATGGCAATGAGATCGCGCTGGACCAGGTGCAGATGGTGCTGGGCGCCGCCGGTGGGGAGGCCGCAGGCCAACTGGTGGGGCTGCTGGCGCGCGGCGACGTGAGCGGTGGCCTGGCGCTGATCGACCGGGTCGTGGGCGATGGGGTTGACCCTCGCCAGTTTGGCCGGGAGGTTGTCGAGTATCTGCGCGGCCTGCTGCTCATCAAGGAGGGCGCCGGCGCACGCCTGCTCGACGCCACAGCGGAGCAGGCAGCCGAGATGGAAGGCCGGGCCGCTCTATTGTCCACCGGGCAGTTGTTGGAGGCGCTCCGCCTGTTCAACGGGGCGGTCACCGAACTGAAAGGCGGCATGCAGACGCTGCCCCACCTGCCGCTGGAGATGGCCCTGGTGGAGAGCGCGCTGCAGGCCTCGACGCGGCCAGACAGGAGCAGCCTGCCTCAGGAGATCCCGTCGCAGGGGGCAACCCGGCCCCTGCCGGTCAGGTCGGCCGAGGCCGGGCAGGCACAGACCGATGCGCCCCCCATTCGGGTGCAGCCCAAGGCATCTGGCCGGGCCGTGGCCGAATCGGCTGCGGCGGCGCCGGTATCCGTTCCACCGGAACAACCGCCGTCCCAGCCCTCCGGCCCGCAGGTGCAAGCCACCGCCAAGGAAGCGGTACTCCGCAGGACGGGCGACGGGCCGGTACCGGGTGCGGTCCTGTACCAGACCGGCCCGGGGCTGAGCCTCGACCAGGTGCAGAGACGCTGGCCAGAGATCATCGGCGCCGTCCAGGCGCTCAACAGGACCACGGCCGCGGTACTACGCTCCAACTGCCAGCCGGTGGACCTGGTCGACGGACAGATCGTGGTCACCGTGCCAAGCTCGATCCTGCGCGACAAGCTGGAGAACCCACAGCGCAAGGTAGAGCTGCAGGAAGCTGTCAGCAGCACCCTGGGTATTCACAGCCGGATCAGGTTGGTACTGGCGGCAGAGTATATCCCCCAGGCACCCCGCCCTGCCCCTCAGCCACAGCCCCAGGCAGCAACGCCGGATCTTGCCGACGAGACCGCCGGGGCAGGCGAGCGAAGCGACTCTCAGAGCGCCAGCGGAGCCGACGACGACCAGGCGCTGGACGAGATCTCGCGATGGGCGGCGACAGTGGGCGGGCAGGCAACGATTGTGAAATAACGAGATTCTTCGTTTCACTCAATGACCAATGATAACTCAGAATGACGAGTGATAGCTCAGAATGACCAGTGATAGCTGACGGCCAAGTGGAGGACAGGAATGGCAAAAGGTAAAGGACAACGGATTCGCGCCGCCCGGCCGGGCGGCCAGCCCAACATGATGCAGCAGATCCACAAGCTGCAAGAGCAGATGATGCAGGCCCAGGAGACGCTGGGGGAGGAGACGGTCACCGCCACTGCCGGCGGAGGCGCGGTGACGGTAGTCGTGACGGGCCATCAGCGGCTGCAATCGATCACCCTGGCCCCGGAAGCGGTGGACCCCGAGGATGTGGAGATGCTGCAGGACCTGATCATCGCCGCGGTCAACGACGGGCTGGAACGCTCGCAGGCGCTGGCCGCGCAACGGTTGGGCGCGCTGACCGGCGGCCTGGGCGGGATGGACCTGGGCGGGCTGCTGGGGTAGGGGCGCCATGGCTACGGTTACCCCCGAGCCGGTCACACGGCTGATCGAGGCTTTTTCGCAGCTACCCGGCATCGGCCCCAAGACCGCCTCGCGGCTGACCTTTTACCTGCTGCGCCGCCCGGCCGAGCAGGCGATGGGACTGGCCGAGGCGCTGGAGGAGCTGAAGCAGAAGGTCGTCTTTTGCACGTCGTGCTTTAACATCACCGAGGCGAGCCCGTGCGCCGTGTGCCGCGACGAAGGGCGCGACCGGACGACGATTTGCGTGGTCGAGGAGCCGCTGGACGTGCTGGCCATCGACCGCACGGGCGAATACCGGGGCCTGTACCACGTGCTGCACGGGGCGCTGTCGCCGGTGGAGGGGATCGGCCCCGACGAGCTGCGCATCAACGAGCTGATCGCCCGGGTGAAAGCCGGGGCGGTCAGGGAAGTGCTACTGGCCACCAACCCCAACCTGGAGGGGGAGGCCACGGCGATGTATATCGCCCGGCTGCTGCAGCCGTTGAGCGTGCGGGTGACCCGCCTGGCGCGCGGGCTGCCGGTGGGCGGCGACCTGGAGTATGCCGACGCGATCACCCTCAGCCGGGCATTACAGGGGCGGCAGGAGATGTAAATCAGATAAGCGGGGTTGGCCAAGAGCGCGCCAACCCCGCTTGTTGTTCGATCAATCAGGGCCTACGGCACCCACCAGTCGGACGGCTTGTCGTCCTTGTCCACCTGGATCACGGGCACCGGATCGCCCCCATTGTCGGGAACAAAATAGGGATCCCAGTTACCCGCGTAGCCTCCGATTAAGAACTTGCCTTTCTTCCACGCGGCGATGAACGTGCTGTTGTTCCGGTCATTGCCTATCGTGCCCACCACCTTGTGCGGGTTCGAGCCGTCCACCCCCACGACCCAGATCTCCCAGGCCGTGCCCGCGGCAATGGTGGAAAATGCGATCGACTTGCCGTCGGGCGAGAACACGGGCGAGATGGCGATGCGCCCGCTGAACTTGGTCACCTGCGTCAGGCCCGACCCGTCGGCATTGACCACCCAGATGTTCCAGCCGGAGCGGAGCGAATCAAAGGCGATCTTTTTGCTGTCGGGCGACCACGCCGGGGACTCGTCCAGGTTACGGCTGGTAACCGGCTTGCGATCCGAGCCGTCCAGGTTCATGGTATAGATCTCAAAACCGCCCGGCCAGGCAAACAAGTAGGCCACCTTCTTGCCGTTGGGCGCTACCACCGGGTACGCCTCGATATTGTCGGTGCTGTTGGTCAGATTGACCAAGCCGCCGCCCTCGGCCTTCATACTAAACAGGTCTCCGTACCCGCTGGGACCGTTGTCACAGTCCATGAAGATGGTCTTGCCGTCCGGCGTAAAGTGCGCGTCGTAGCACTTGCCCCGCTTGGTAAGCTGCTTCTGGTTCGTGCCATCGTCGTTCATGACCCACACATCGTCCCAGCTCACCCGGTTGGAGGTGAACAGGATCTTGCCCACCTTGGGCACGGCGGTAGGCTTGGGGGTGTTGGTGGCAGCCGGGGTCGGCACGGGCGTGTCGGTGGGCGGGACAGGTGTCGCGGTCGGCGGCTCGGGCGTGGCCGTCGGCGGAATGGGCGTGGCCGTCGGCGGCACCGGGGTATTGGTCGGCGGCACCGGCGTGGCCGTCGGCGGCACCGGAGTATCGGTTGGCGGCACCGGTGTGGCCGTCGGCGGCACCGGCGTATCAGTCGGCGGGATTGGCGTGGCCGTAGGGGGGACAAGAGTAGCAGTCGGCACCACGGCTACCGGGGTGGGCGTCGCCCCATCGCAGGCGCCAAGCAGCAAGGCCACCAGCAACAAGATTGTCAGTGCAGTCGCAGATCGCGTGAGATGAACCATGCGTTTCATATCCTCCTCCTCGTTTGACAGATCCAAGATGAAGAAACGAACGATCATCGATGAAGATGCGGTGTCGATACGACTTTGAGCGGTTGCACCTCCTGTCTACGCCTCCATGAGAGGCGATTTTAGACGAGCAGATCCACGATACAGGTCTCAAGGCAAAAGCTGACCGCAGCCGGCGATAGCTTTTATCATGCCGTCGGAGATATGGCGATGGCGAGAGGGCACGTTGTTGATCATATGATAGCATAATCGGCCTGATTTGTCAACGTTTTTTCGATTAGAATCAGGCCCTGAGAAAACCCGGGTAAAAGCCGGACCGGTCACCACACCTCCCAAAAGATCAAATCTTTGACGATGAGTGCCTCGTTAGCTCTATCTTGACACCGCCGAACTGCCAAAACAAGAGGAAAAACTGCCAAAACGTGCCAATCTTGGGATCCTGGGCCAGCGGGGAAAACGGCAATCGCCGGCAAAATAGCCCACCAGACCGGCCTGTGGTACAATGAAGGCCGATCTCAGACAGAGGAGCTGTGCCATGGCAACCGGCTGTGTGTACGATCCGATCTACCTGGAGCACGACCTGCGCGGCCACCCGGAGAACCGGCAGCGACTGGAGACGACCCGGCGCGTGCTGGAGCAGTATGGCATGTGGGAGCGGCTGACCTCGATCCCGGCGACGCCGATCAGCCGCGAGCGGCTGGAGAGGGCCCACACCGGCCCCTACATCGACCTGGTCAAGCGGGTCAGCGAGCAGGGCGGCGGGCACCTGGACACGGACACCTACGTTCGCCCGGCGTCCTACAACGCAGCGCTGATGGCCGCCGGCGGGCTGGTGGAGGCGACGCGGGCGGTACTCGACGCGGAGGTTGAAAACGCTTTTGCCCTGGTCCGGCCGCCCGGCCACCACGCCCTGCGCGGGAGAGGGATGGGCTTTTGCCTGTTCAACAACGTGGCGGTCGCCGCCCGTTATGCCCTGGCCGAGCGCGGACTGGAGCGGGTGATGATCGTCGATTTCGACGTGCACCACGGCAACGGCACCCAGAACGAGTTCGAGGCCGACCCGGCGGTGGTGTACCTATCGACCCACCAATACCCGCACTATCCCGGCAGCGGTTACTGGGACGAGACGGGACGGGGCGAGGGCGCGGGGACGGTGGTCAATGTGCCGTTGGGCGGCGGGATAGGCGACCAGGGCTTTGCCCGCATCTTGAGCGAGGTTGTGACCCCGATCGCCTGGCGTTTTCAGCCGCAGCTCATCCTGGTGTCGGCCGGCTACGACGCCCACTGGGACGACCCGCTGGCGTCGCTGGCGCTGTCGGTGGCCGGCTACGCGGCCATCGCCCGGGCGCTCAAGGAACTGGCCGGGGAGCTGTGCGATGGGCGATTGGTCCTAACTCTGGAGGGCGGCTATCACCTCGACGCGCTGGCTTATTCGGTGCTGAACACCTTTGCCGTACTCCTGGGCGATGAAGCGTGGCGCCTGGTCGATCCGCTCGGCCCTTCGCCCCGCTCGGAGCGGCCGGTGGACGAGATCATCGCCCGGGTCAAGCAGGTACACGGGCTGAGGTCCTGATGCCGACTGTAGCCCTGGCGGTAACCTCCCACGAGCGGGATGACCGGCTGGCGACCCTGGCCGAGGCCCAACTGCCGGCGCTGGCGGCCCGCTACGCGGCGTTGATCGCCTACTGCTCGCGGGAAACCCACCCGGCGCTGCTGGACGCACTGCGACGCTGCGGCGCCGCGGTGCACCTGGACAACACCGAGGCAGGTGGGATCCAACAACTGGGGAGCATCCGCCGCGAGACGCTGCGCGCCGGGCTGCTGGCCGGCACATCACACCTGCAACTGTGCGATTTCGACCGGGCCATCCACTGGTCGGCCCGCTACCCGGAGGAGATGGACGCCGTCGCCGCCGAGATTCCAAGCTATGACCTGCTGGTCCTGGGCCGCACCGAGCGCGCCTGGGCCACCCATCCCCCCTACCAGACCGAGACCGAGCCGCTGTTCAACAAGGCCTTTGCCCTGGTCAGCGGCCGGCCGTGGGATATCGGCGCCGGGTCGCGAGGACTGTCGCGCCGGGCGGCTGAGACGCTGCTGGAAACCTCAAGAGATCTGACCGTTGGCGTGGACGCCGAGTGGCCGCTCCTGCTGCTGAGCCGGACTGACTTTTACGTTGGCTACCGGCCGTGCGAAGGGCTCGAGTTCGAGACCGCCGACCGTTTCGGGGCCGAGATCGAGGCGGCGGGCGGCTATGCCGCCTGGGAGACGCAGATGAGCGCCGATCCGCGCCGCTGGGTGTTTCGTCTGGAAGTAGCGCTGCTGATCGCCGAGGCGGCGGTGCGGTGCGGCGCCGGATTGCCCGTACCTGTCCGGTACGGATAGGTATGATCCGGCGCAAGCGGGGTCAGAGCCGATCAGGCTTTTAGCCGCGCAATCGCCTCTTCTTCGGAGCAGGTGACCTGCTCGCCGGTGGACAGGGTCTTGATCACCACTTGACCGGCTGCCAGCTCGTCGGGGCCGAGGATCAGGGCGTAGGGGATGGCCTTGCGGTCGGCGTAGCGGATCTGTTTGCCCAGTTTGTCCGGCTCCAAGACCTGTTCGGCGTTGATGCCGGCCCGCCGCAGGCGGTCGGCCAGCGCCAAAGTCGGGGCAGAAAACTCTTGGCTAAAAAGGGTGACCAGCACGCGGCTAGGCGAGACCGGCAGGCTGGGGCGCTTGCCGAAATGGTCCAGCAACACCTCGATGACCATGTCGCCCATGGCAAACCCAGTTGCCGCGATCCGATCGCCGCCCACGGCGGCCACCAGGTTATCGTAACGCCCACCGCCCAGGATGGCCCGGAACTGCCTGGCCCGGTCGTAGGCTTCAAAGACCGGCCCGGTGTAATAGTCCAGGCCGCGCACGGTGCCGGCATCATACAGCAGATAATCGGCCACGCCAAATGCCTGGGCGACGGCAAAGACCTGGCACAGCTCATCAGACTCACGCCATAGCTCTGTGCTGTCCAGCAAGGCCTTGAGGCCGGCTAACTGGCCCGCCGACAGGCCGAGATCCACGGCCCAGGCTTCCCAGGCCGCCGGCTGCATCTTGTCCCGGCGGTCGATCAGGTGAAGCATGTCCAGCCGCCGGTCAGCGCCCACGCCAATTTCAGCCAGCTTTTGGTCTATCAGTTGCCGGCTGTTGACGTGGATGGCCACCTCTTTAGCGCTCAGGCCCACGTTGCGCAGGAACATGGCGGCGATGGAGATGAGCTCGCCGTCGGCGCTGGGGCTGTCGGAGCCCAACAGGTCGATGTTCCATTGGAAGAACTCGCGGGTGCGGCCTCGCTGGGGCCGCTCGTAACGCCAAAAGGGGCCAAAAGAAAACCAACGCACCGGCAGGCTGAGGCTTCCCTGGCGTTGGGCTATGAGGCGCGCGAGGGAAGGGGTCAGCTCGGGGCGCAGGGCCAGCTCATCACCTCCCCGGTCCTTCAGGACAAAGGCCTGCTCTTTCACCAGCTCTTCGCCGCTCTTGGCCGCGTACAGCTCGAGGCGCTCGAGGATAGGAGCTTCCCATTCCTGATAGCCAAACCGTTCGGAGATGGAGCGCACCTGGCCGTAGAGCCAGTTGCGGAAAGCCATTTCCTCCGGGTAGAAATCGCGGGTGCCCTTTACGGATTGAATTGTCGTCTTGGTCGCCATGACCGGCCTCCTTCGTCCACTGCCTTCAAGTGTGCCCATTATACTCAAGCCGGGTTTTTATGCAAGTCTGGCTCGATCCCGCCTCTGCACCACTTGCCTTTTCCTTTTGACGGTGGTACAATCAAGACAAGCTCAATGGGGATGGGAAAATGATCGTTCGTGCAGCAACATTAGCCGACCTGAACTGCTGTTTGACGTTGGAGCGGACCAGCGCGACCGACCACGTGTGGCAAATGAAGGTCGAGGAAAGCGAATCTGAGGTCGGTGTGACCTTTCACGTCGTCCGCCTGCCGCGCACAATGCGGGCCGAATATCCGCGCGGCACCGACCAGATTATCGAGGACTGGGAGCGGCAAGCGGGGTTCCTGGTGGCCGAGGTGGACGGCGAGGTGCGAGGGTACGTCGATGTGCTGCCCAGGCCCTGGCAGGGGATGGCCTGGGTGGCCAACCTGGCGGTGGAACCGGCTTATCGCCGCCGCGGGATCGCTATAGCACTGATGCGCAACGCCAGCCAATGGGCCAGGGAACAGGGGTTGCAGAGCATGACAGTGGAAGCGACGACCAAGAATTATCCGGCCATTTGCCTGTATCAGAAGCTGGGGTTCAAGTTCTGCGGTTTCGACGATCATTACTACCCAAACCAGGATATTGCCCTCTTTTTTGTGCAGATGTTGCGAAAATAGGTGTTCGTAGAGATCCGGAATTGCGGATCTCGGATGTTGGGCCGGTGTACCTTCGGATGCAGCGGGATCGATTGGTGAGGATGTAGGGCTGGCGTTTAATGGGCGATTTTGGAGCGCTGTTGACCAGTGTCCTGAACCTGGCAAACCAGGTTCTGTCAGCCACGGTCGTCTTGACCGCATTTTCTCTGCTCATTTACCTGCTGACCCACAATTTTCGCAGCCCGGTAGCCCGCGCTTTTTGCGCGCTGCTGGGCGCGGTGTTGATCGTCTACGTCGGCGACGTGGTCCTCTACGAGGCCTCGGCGAGCTCGGTCGAGCGCTGGCTCAAGTTCCAATGGATTGGCATCGCTCTGACGCCGGCCGCCTATCTCCACTTTTCCGCCACCGTGCTGCGCACGACCAACCTGCGGTCGCGCGGCCGGGAGATTGCCATCCTAATCGGCTACCTGCTCAGCTTGGGCTTTCTGGGCCTCGCCTTTTTCACGCCGTGGGTGGTGTACGATGGGGTGTACCTCCCCAAGCAGTCCCATCTGGCCGCCGGGCCGTTGTTCTGGACTTTTGCCCTCTATTTCCTTGTCACGGTAGCCTGGGGGGCGTTCAACATCGGCCGCGCCAAACAGCGCTGCCTGACGCGTGCTTCGCGCCGACGGATGACCTACCTGGAGCTGGCCTTCTTCGGCCCCGGGCTAGGTGTCTTTCCCTACATGTTGTTCACCAGCCTGCCGCAGAGCCTGCCAGACAACCTATTCCTGGCGATCCTGTTCGTCGGCAACGTCAGCGTCCTGGTGATGATCGTCCTGCTGGCCTACAGTGTCGCTTACTTTGGCGTGCTGACGCCCGACCGAGTGGTCAAGCACAACCTGATCCACTATCTGCTGCGCGGGCCTTTTGTCGGGGCGATGGTCATCTTTGTGATGCTGACGATACCCCCGGTGCAGCGCATTCTGGGACTGCCCCGCGATACCGTGCTCATCTTTGCCGTGGTCGGCCTGATCGTCTTTTCGCAGATCGTCATCAATCGGCTCAAGCCGATCATCGATCGCATTATCTACCGCCAGGATCAGGAAGAGATTTCCTGGATCCAGACGCTCGACCGGCGGCTGCTGACCACTGCCGATCTGAGCGGCTTTTTGGAAAACACCCTGGCAGCCATGTGCGACCTGTTACAGGTGCGGACGGCCTTTGTCGCAGTGTGGGCCGGCGGCGAGTACCGCCTCGAAGCCGCATGCGGCGATCGAGCTGAAGCCGAGCGGCTCCTGGAAGAACAGAACCTGAGCGCCTTGACCGCGGCCGCGGGCAGCGAAGAAAATGGCTCCGGTTTTGTGGCCGCCAGCGGATTCTGGTTGGCCCCGCTCTACAGCCAGACGAGCGATGTCCGGCTGGGCATCCTGGGCGCCAGCGCCCGGGCAGCAATTCCCGACTTGAAGCCGGAAGAACAGAAGCTAGCCTCGCTGCTGATCGGCAAGGCCCGCGAGGCGATGGAAGATCGCTATTTGCAGCAGAATGTTTTCGACACACTGCGCCGCATCCTGCCCGATATCGAGCGCCTGCGCCGCTGGCGCGATGTCACCCGGTATGCCGGGTCGCCGCCGATGGAGATCATCGGGGATAGTCCGATCGATTCGCCCGAGTTCCAGCAGTGGGTCAAGGATGCACTAAGTCACTATTGGGGTGGGCCCAAGCTCACCGAGAGCCCGCTCCTCAGCCTGCGTGTTGTCCAGGCTGCGCTCCGCGAGCACGGCGGCAATCCGGTCTCTGCGCTGCGCCTGGTGCTGACCGAGGCCATCGAAAGGCTGCGGCCCGAAGGCGAACGCAAGATGACGACTTCCGACTGGATCCTGTATAATATCCTGGAAATGAGGTTCCTGCGCGGGCTGCGGGTCCGAGACATAGCCGGGCGGTTGGCGATGAGCGAGTCGGATATGTATCGCAAGCAGCGGGTGGCCATCAACCAAGTAGCCCAGGTGCTGGCCGACCTGGAACAGAGCGAAACAGCGCTGGAGAAAGAGACCGAAAAGAGCAAGGTGAACTAACTCTTGGCTGCACTCCCTGGCCTGGCCACCAGGGCAGACAGCATGACAGATGACAGGCGTGGGGTAGAGGCAGAGCGATGGAGTCGATGGCAGCTTGGCAGGGAAAAGCGCTGGACGAGAACTACTGGCAACGATCGCTGGAAGAGGATCATTGGGCGGCGTTGTTGGAACAGGGGGAGACTCCCCCATCCACCGACCCGGCCGCCGACGATCAGCGGGCAGCCAAGCCGGCAGCCGAGCCAATTGCGGACGGGCCGGCGCCGACTGAAGATAACGCCCCAAACGACGGGAATTCCTGGTCGGCAGCCCAGGCTGCCATGCAAAAGGGGGAGCTGTTCTCCCTGGCCATCTCGGGCGCCAACCGGGGCGGGCTGCTGGTCGAATGGAACGGATTGCCGGGTTTTGTTCCGGCTTCTCACCTAAAGATCGTGTTACGCAATATGGATCAACACGAGCGGATGTCGGAGCTGGCGAGCCGGGTAGGCGATTCAGTCACAGTACGCCTGATCGAGGTCGATCCCGAGCAGAAGCGGCTGGTTTTTTCCGAGCGGGCCGCCTGGCCAGAGACGCGAGCCAGCTCATCGATCCTCAGTCGCCTATGCCCCGGCCACGTCTGCCACGGCGCGATCAGCAGCGTGACCTCTTTTGGCGCGTTCGTCGATCTGGGCGGAGTGGAAGGCCTGATCCACATTTCAGAGATCTCCTGGGATCGGGTGCGCCACCCCGGCGACGTGCTGGCGCCCGGCCAAGAGGTAGAGGTGTATGTCATGGGGGTCAACCCCGATCAGGAACGGATCGCACTGAGCCTGAAGCGACTGCGCCCCAACCCCTGGTCGCTGGCCGGAGCGAACTATCAAGTCGGTCAAATTCTCGAAGGCACGGTGACCAACGTGGTCAGTTTCGGCGCCTTTGTTCGGATCGAAGAAGGGCTGGAAGGCTTGATCCACGTCACGGAGCTGGCCGAAGGCAACTTTTTGCACCCGCGCAACGTTGTGCACGAGGGGGAAACCGTCAAGGTACGTGTCTTGAATATCGATACGGCCAACCGCCGCCTTGGCCTGAGCCTGCGCCAGGCCTACAGCGCAGAATTTGACGCGTGAGGGGACAAGAATGAGCCGCCGACGCACTCGACAGGTTAAAAAGTCGCCCTCGCTGTGGCAGAGGCTGAAAAGCTGGTATGCCAAGCACCCGATAAAGGGAGGGCTGCCACGCGAGGCACTCGGCGCAGTGCTGCTGATCGTGGCCGCGATCACCCTGTTAGGCCTTTTCCGCATCTCCTCGGGCAAGGCCCTCGACTGGTGGGCCACCACCTGGCACCAGTTGTTTGGCTGGGTGGCCTATCCCCTGGTCCTCGTCGTCGGGGGCCTGGGTTTATGGCTGGTGTGGGGCCAACTGCGGCAACGGCTGCCGATCACACCGTCGATGGCGATCGGACTGGAGCTGCTGTTCCTGGCCGTCATGGCAGGCAGCCACCTGCCCTTGGTCCTCCGCCAAGGCCCTGACGAGGCCCTGCTCGCGGCCAGGGAGGGGCGGGCCGGCGGCTATGTCGGCTATGCCCTGGCCGTCCGCCTCGCCGATAACCTGGGCACCGTCATCAGCGCCGTGCTGCTGCTGGCTGTGTTCCTGTTTGCGCTGTACCTGCTGTTCTCCCTGGCCTACGCGGAGATTGCGGAACCGGCCCTGCGGGCTGTCCAATATTGGGGCCGGCGCTTGGGCCGGCGGATCGTCGCCGTCTTGAGCCGGTGGCAGACATCCCGGCAGGGCGAGCCGGTCACGCCAGAGCTGCCCGAGATTCCCTGGTGGGAGCAGGAAGAGGATCCGGCCCAATCCAGGCGGCCGGGCAGGAAACCGGCCGACCGCCAACAGCGGACCCGGCCGGTCTCTCCGCGCCTGAGCACCGGCCAACTGCCTCCACTCGATCTGCTGGACCCGCCCGCCGCCCACACCTACGGCGACGCCGACGTACAGCGCAAGATCCAGATCCTGGAAGAGACCCTGTCCAGCTTTGGCGTGCCGGCCGATGTCGTCGAGGTCAACCAAGGGCCGACCGTCACCCAATTCGGGGTCGATCCGGGCTATATCGAGCGGCCGGGACCGGAGGGGCAGGTCAAGCGACAGCGGGTGCGGGTGGCCCGCATCGCCGCGCTGGTCAACGACCTGGCACTGGCTCTGGCGGCATCGCCCATCCGCATCGAGGCGCCGGTCCCCGGCCGGCCGGTGGTCGGCATCGAGGTGCCCAACGAAACCGTATCACTGGTGTCGTTGCGAAACGTGCTCGATTCGCCTGCCTTCCGGCGCATCAACTCCCGGCTGGCCATCGCCCTGGGGGAGGATGTGTCGGGCCATCCCTTCGCCGTGGACCTGGCCCTCATGCCTCACCTGCTGATCGCCGGGGCCACGGGCTCGGGCAAGAGCGTGTGCATCAACACCATTATCTGCTGCCTGCTGTGCAACAACACTCCTAACGATCTCAAGCTGCTGATGGTCGATCCCAAGATGGTGGAGCTGGTCGGCTACAACGGCATCCCCCACCTGATGGCACCGGTGGTAGTAGACGTCGAGCAGGTCGTCGGCGGATTGGCCTGGATCACCCGCCAGATGGACCAGCGCTACAAGCTGTTCAACAAGGCCGGCGTGCGCAACCTGCAAGAGTACAACCGCCAGATCAGCCGCCGCAAGCGCAGCGAGGAGGAGCCGCTGCCGACCCTGATCGTGCTGATCGACGAGCTGGCCGATATGATGATGGTTGCCCCTGATGAAGTCGAGCGGCACATCTGCCGGATAGCGCAGATGGGCCGGGCAACCGGTATCCACCTGGTGATCGCGACGCAGCGGCCGAGCGTGGACGTGGTCACCGGGCTGATCAAGGCCAACTTTCCGGCACGGATCAGCTTCGCGGTCACCAGCCAGACCGATTCGCGGGTCATCATCGACCAGGGGGGGGCGGAGCAACTACTCGGCCGGGGTGACATGCTGTTCATGGCCCCCCAACAGCCGGCGCCGATCCGGCTGCAGGGCTGCTACGTGTCCGATAAAGAGATCGACCGGCTGATCGACTTTTGGCGGAACGAAGAACCGAGCTGGCCCGAGCAACTGCCACTGCCCTGGATGGACGAGGCGGAGGAAGAGGGCAGCGACGACCTGTTGGAGCAGGCTATCAAGCTGGCACGGGGGAGGGATCGATTGTCGACCTCGTTTGTGCAGCGCCAACTGCGGATCGGCTTTCCCCGCGCCGCCCGGCTGATGGATCAGTTAGAGGACGAGGGGATCGTCGGCCCCGACGAGGGGGGCGGCCGCGGCCGCGAGGTGTTGATCGGCAGCAAGCCGGGGATCGATTTCGACGAGATAGAAGAACGGCTGCCGGGCGAAGAGCCGAACTAGCAAACGCCAGCGGGGGATGGGGAGGGTGCTATGATCCGCATCGGTACGAGCGGCTACAGTTACGACGACTGGGTCGGCCCATTTTACCCGGCCGACCTCAAGAAATCGGACTGGCTGGAGTTCTACGCCCGCCATTTTGACACGACAGAGTTAAACTTTAGCTACTACCGCCAGCCCGAGGCCAGGATGCTGGAACGGATGGCAGGCAAGGTGCCGCCCGGATTTGTGTTTACGATCAAGGCGTTCCAGGGCCTGACCCACGAGCGGGCTGAGGACAATGCCGGCGAGTTCCAGACCTTCGTGGAGGCGCTGGCACCACTGATCGACCAGAGCAAGCTCGGCTGCGTGCTGGCCCAGTTCCCCTTTTCCTTCCACGCCACTCCGGAGAATGTGGATTATGTGAAGCTGTGCCGCGAGCGTTTTGGCGATTTGGCGGTGGTGATCGAGTTTCGAAACCGGGAGTGGCTGACGCCGGCCATGTTCCAGTTGCTGCGCGAGCAGCGGCTGGGGTTTTGCTGCGTAGACGAGCCGCAGTTCAGCAGCCTGATGCCGCCCGTCGCCGAGGCGACGGCGCCGGTGGCATACGTACGATTTCATGGGCGAAACGCGAAGAAATGGTGGAAGCACGAGCAGGCCTACGAGCGGTACGATTACACCTACTCGGACGAGGAGCTTGAAGAGTGGGTGCCCAGGATCGAAAAGCTCGCCGCCGAAGCCCAGACCACCTTCGCCTTTGCCAACAACCACTTTCAGGGGCAGGCGATTACGACCGCCCGCCAGCTCGCTATGCTGTTGGGACAGGCCGAATAACCTGCGGGTGGACTTGCTTTTGGGAGGCTGGCTTTTGACAAAGGCGGTCGCCTGGAGTAGAATGTTTGATCGGCTAAACACCTATCCGACACTGGGTAGTAGATGTAATCTGTAGCAAGGGGCGTATTGATATGTCTGGACACAGCCATTGGGCAACCATTAAACGAAAAAAGGGCGCGACCGATGCCAAGAGAGGGCAGACTATTACCAAGTTTGGCAAAGAGATCGCTATCGCCGCGCGTGAGGGGGGGCCGGACCCGGATTCCAACTTTAAGCTGAGGCTGGTGATCGACAAAGCCAAAGCAGCCAACATGCCCAAGGAAAACATTGAGCGGGCCATCCGCCGGGGCGCCGGCCTGGAAAAGGCCGAGGCCCTGGAAGAGTCGATGTACGAAGGGTACGGCCCGGGCGGCGTGGCGGTCTTGGTCCACGTGGTGACCGACAACCGCAACCGAGCCGTGTCTGACGTCCGCCGCCTGTTCAACCGGGTGGGCGGCGCTCTGGGCGAGGCAGGCTGCGTGGCCTGGCAGTTCGAGGAAAAGGGCTATATCACCGTCGAGGCCAACGGCCGCGACCAGGATGAGATCTTTAACATCGCCGTCGAGTATGGCGCCGACGACGTGGCCATGGGTGGGGACGTGATCGAGATCTTTACTGCCCCGGAGAATTTTGAGACGGTGCGGGAGGCGATCGCGGGGCGGGGCATCCCCATTGCTTCGGCCGAGGTTTCGAGGGTACCAAAGACGACCATCGTCCTGGAAGAGAAGCAGGCCTTCCAGACCATGACCTTGATCAACGGGCTGGAGGATCTGGACGATGTGGCAGAGGTCTTTTCGAACCTGGACATCTCGGACGAGCTGATGGCCAAATTCGAGGAACAGGAATAGTGCTGGTCCTGGGCATTGACCCAGGCACAGCCATCACCGGCTACGGGCTGGTGCGCGAGGACGAGGAGGGGTTGGCCCTGGTCGGGTGTGGCGTCATTACCACGCCGGCCGATCAGCCGCTGCCCCAACGCTTGCAGGCCATTTACCATGGCCTGACGGCTATCATCGGCCAACACCAGCCCGATCAGGTTGCGGTCGAAGAGCTGTTCTTCAGCCGGAATGTGCGCACAGCGCTCAGCGTCGGCCAGGCGCGGGGCGTGGTGCTGCTAGCCGCCGCCGAGGCCGGTCTGCCGCTGCACGAGTACAAACCCTTGGAAGTGAAACAGACCGTCGCCGGCTATGGCGGCGCCGACAAGCGCCAGGTACAAGAGATGGTCCGGATGTTGCTCAACCTGGAGCAGGTCCCCGAGCCAGACGACGCCGCCGATGCGGTGGCCGTAGCGGTGTGCCACATCCATTCGGCGCGGATGAGGGCATTGATTGGTGGGTAGAAGAGGATGATTGCCAGTCTGAGCGGCACGCTGGCTGCTATCGGCAAAGGCTTTGTCGTGGTCCAGGTCGGCGGCGTGGGCTTGAGGGTTTTTGTGCCCAGAACGCTGCTTGACAGCCAGCCCGGGCCCGGCCAGGAGATCCAGCTCTTTACCCACCTGCACGTCCGCGAGAATGAGCTGACCCTGTTCGGATTTGGCTCGGAGGAGGAGCTGGCCCTGTTTCGCCTGCTGCAAACGGTGTCGGGTGTGGGACCCAAGGCCGCGTTGTCGATCCTGTCCGCCCTGCCTGCCGACCGGCTGCGGCTGGCAATAGCGGAGGAGGACGCCGCTACCCTGTCGCGCGTGCCGGGCATCGGGCCCAAAACGGCCAAGAAGCTGGTGTTCGACTTGAAGGATAAGGTTGCCGCCGAGCTGCCGGGGGCCGGCCCCCGGCCGGCGATCAGCGAGGCCGATATCGACCTGATCGCCGCGCTCACCGGCCTGGGCTATAGTGTGGCCGAGGCACAGGAAGCGATCCGGTCGCTGCCCCGGGAGGCCCTGCCTTTCGAGGAGCGGGTCCGATTGGCTCTCGTCTTTTTCGCCAAAACATAAGGCCTGACAGAATCTGTCAGGCCTCTTTCTTTTGAACGATGGCCGCGAGGCGCTTGTTAAAGGTGGCGCGGTCCAGGAGCACTCGCCGGCCGCAGGTCAGACATTTCAGCCCGATGTCGGCGCCGATGCGCACCACCTGCCACTGGTAGCTACCGCACGGGTGCGGCTTGCGCAACCGGACGACGTCGCCCACCTGGATGCTGGCTGGGCCGCTCATTCCCGGTAGGGCGCTGCGGACAGTTGTTGCTCCGATGCGCCCGCGGCGGGCCGGCTGGCCTGCAGTACTTCACGCAGCAGATCGGGACGGTTGGTGATGATGATGTCTACCCCCTGGCGCATCAAGCGCGACATGTCAGCCGGATCGTCGGCGGTCCAGACGTTGATCCGATAGCCCTGCCTGTTAGCCCACCACACATAGTGGGCATCGACCATGGTATAGTGGGGGTGCAAGGCAGTGGGCCGCGCCAGCTTGCGCAGCCAGGCCTTACGCAGGAAAAGCGGCATGCCATCGGCATAGAGCAATCCGGTGGCAATCTGGGGGTTGCGCCGCTTGACCCGCCACACGGCCAGAGGGTTGAACGACGACAGGATGACCCGGTCGACCAGGCCGTTTTGCTCTACAGCCTGCACCACCTTCGCCACCAAGCCGCCGTCACCCCATCCCTTGACTTTAAGCTCGATGTTGAGCAGGAGCCGCCGGCCTACGGCGTCGATCACTTCCTGGAGGGTGGGGATGCGCTGGCCGGCGAACACAGGGTCAAACCAACTGCCGGCATCCAGATCCTTGAGCTCGGCCAGCGTCTTGTCACGCACCAGGCCCTTGCCGTCGGTGGTGGCCGAGACGTCGAAATCGTGGATGACCACGATGTGGCCATCCTTTGACAGATGGACGTCGAGCTCGATCCCCTCGGCACCCAGATCGACGGCGAGGAGAAAAGCCGCCAGGGTGTTGGCCGGCGCCTCATGGCTGGCGCCCCGGTGGGCAAAGTTTAGTGGCCGATCAAGGTAAAAAGACATCAAGTCACCCTCACAAAACAGAAGCGGTCAGCTTTCAGGCTTGGGCGGCCACTTGGGGCCGCCCCTACCGACGCTGACCGCTGAAAGCTGGCTATTGAACGTTTACGCCGTAGCTTTGGCTCCGCGCACCCCACCGATGAATTTACCCGTCTCCCACACCACCAGCAGCGGCACGGCGCTAAAGATCGACGAATAGGTGCCCGAGAGCATACCCACCAACAGCGTGGCCACGAGCTGGGTCATCGTCACCCCACCGAAGAGGAGGATGGCGATCAGAACAAAGATGGCGTTGAGCTGGGTAGCTAGCGAGCGGTGCAGCGTCTCGAGCAGGCTACGGTTGACGATTGTCTCGAACGACTCGCCGCGCCGCTTGGGGATGTTCTCGCGGATCCGGTCAAAGACGACGATTTTGTCCTGCACGCTAAAGCCGACGACGGTCAGGATGGCGGTCAGGAACAGCGCGTCTGCTTCCCAGCCCAGGATCAAGCTGGCAAGCGAAAAGAGTCCAACCGTCACCAGGATATCCTGGATCATGCCGATGACGGCGCACACGCCGTAGCGGAAGGCGTTGGGCACCTTGCGGAAGGAAAAGATGATGTAGGCGATGATCAGCAGGGCGGCAGCCGAGATGGCGATACCTGCCGCTTTGGCGACCTCGGCGCCCACCGTCGGTCCCACGGTCTCGTAGCGCAGGGTGTCGACCGAGCCGAGAGCGGCGGCCAGATCCACTTCAATCTGCTGCTTTTCCGCAGCGCCCATCTCTTTGGTGCGCAGCACGATGGTGTTGGGGTCGGACGTGGTCTGCAGGATAGGGTCCGGGAAGCCGTTTTTGGCCAGGACGTCGCGCACGGTGGACGAGGACGCCGGCTGCTGGAAGCGCAGCTCTAGCATTGTGCCGCCGGTGAAATCGATGCCCAGCCGCATGGGCGCCCCGAACACAGCGAATGAATAGATCATCGCGATCAGGCCAGGGATGATGATCAGCGCCGAAATCAGGAAATACCAGTGTCGTTTTTCTACGATGTTAAACATGTTCTATCCTCCCCTCATCTCCCCTGGTCACGAGCCCATCAGGAAGCGGTTTGTCTGCAGCTTGCCGCCAAGCCAGCCAAAGACCAGACGGATGAAGGTCCGAGTCACGGTGATGGCGGTAAAGAGGTTGATGATGACGCCCAACGCCAGGGTCATGGCAAAGCCTTTGACCGACCCGGCGCCGAATGTCGAGCCAAAGTAGAACAGGATGGCGCAAGTGATGAGCGTGGAGATGTTTGAATCGCGGATCGAGGTCCACGCCCGGCTAAAGCCGGCCTCAATGGCCGGGCCCAGCTTGCGCCCGGCACGCAGCTCCTCTTTCATCCGCTCAAAGACGAGGATGTTGGCGTCGACGGCCATGCCGGTGGACAGGATAAAGCCGGTGATGGCCGGCAGGGTGAGGGTGACCGGGATGATCTTGTACAGGGCAAGGTTGAACAGGAAGTAGAGGATGAGGGCCAGGTCGGCCAGGAAGCCGGGAACGCGGTAGTAAAGCAGCATGAACAGGAGCACGATCGACAGGCCAATGGCGCCGGCCCGGATGCTGCGCTCAACCGACTCTTGGCCCAGCGTGGGGCCGACGGCGCGGTAGCTCTCAACTTTTAACGGGATCGGCAGCGCGCCGTAGCGGAGCTGAAGGGCCAGGGCTTGCGCTTCTTCCAGCGTAAAGCTGCCAGAGATTTCGCCTCTACCCTCGGTGATCGGGGTCACGATGTGGGGGCTGGAGATGACATGCTTGTCCAGCACGATCGACAGGTAATAGAAGGGCTCCCTGTTGTTGTCGGCATGGGCCGCGGTAAAGTCCCTGAAGTACTGGGCCCCCTCGTCGGTCAGCTCAAAAGCGATGCCGATCTCGCCGCTGCTTGTGTTGGTTGAGGCGGTGGCCGTCTTGAGATGGTAACCCCCCAGAACGGTGGCATACACTGTCTGGGTTTGGGTCGTCACGGTCGTCGTCAGCACGCCGGTGGGCGTTACCGGGACGGCGGCAGTAACCTGGTGGGTCGCTGCCCCATCGACCCACAGGTCGGGATAGGTGGTCTGGACCACGGTGTCGGCCTGCAGGAACTCGTAGCCGGCATCCACGAACTCGAGCAAGCCGGTCTCGCGGATGGTGGAGACGGCCACCTCGGGGTTTTCGATGCCGGGCAGCTCGACGATGATGCGGCGGCTGCCCTGTAACTGGACGACCGGCTCGGTGAGGCCAAGGGCATTGACGCGGTTTTCGACGATGGTGGCCACCTGCCTCATGGCGTCCGCCTCGATCTCCTGGTCGGCCGGGACGTCTGCCACCAGCAGCACCTGAACGCCACCTTGCAGGTCGAGCCCCTGCCTGATGTCAAAGTCCTTGTCCAATTTGATCGGCCCCAGGGCGATGTGTATACCCGGGCTGTTAGGCAGGTCGATGTATACGGCAACCGCGACCAAGACGATGATGAGAATCAACAACCAGATGTTCCTGTTCATAACGATGACCTGTTTCCTCTCACTGGTCTACACCTTTTGTGCGCAAACGAAGCGATTATACTCTATGGTCAAGCATCTGTCAAACGCTCTAAACCTGCAGGCGGGTTATTTGACAATCAGATCGAGATCGGGTATAATCGCCGCAATTGAAAACCGGAACGACGCCGAACAGGAGGAGTAGGTGGACGGGCCCTGATGAACGGGCCGTCATGCCCGGCAGAGAGGGGGGTCACCGGCTGCGAGCCCCCTACAGCCGCCATCCGCCGAAGGTCGCCTGGGAGTCGGTTGGCTGAAAGCTCAACGCATAGGTCAACCCGGGTGCGCCCGTTACAGCGAGAGTGGGCAGGGCCAGCGCTCCTCAGGAGCCGGCCGCTGCCAAGCAAGGTGGTACCGCGGAAGGCAATCCCTTTCGTCCTTGAGGGCGAAAGGGGTTTTTGTTTTGTTGGGTGTTGCGTGATGAACACGCAACACCCAACAAGGATAGGTGAGGAGGACGGAAGGGGTTTTTCGCGCGCTGCGCGATGGAGGCGCGACAGGCAATCAACTGGGGTGAGGAGAAGAAGATGGACAAGACATACGATCCAACAAGCACGGAACAGCGGCTGTACGATTGGTGGGAGGCGCAGGGCTATTTCAAGCCCGAGACGCTGGTGGAGAAAGGGCTCGCCGACCCGGCCCGGCCGGCGTGGTGCATCACCATGCCGCCACCCAACATCACCGGGGCGCTGCACCAGGGACACGCCATTGTGTCGGCGCTCGAGGACCTGATGACCCGCTACTACCGGATGCGCGGCCGGGAGACGCTATTCCTGCCCGGCTCGGATCACGCCGGCATCGCCACCCAGAACGTGGTGGAGCGGGAGCTGGGCAAGCAGGGGATCACCCGCTTTGACCTGGGCCGCGACAAGTTCGTGGAGAAGGTGTGGGAGTGGAAGCATGCTTACCATGCCCGAATCACCACGCAGACCCGGCGGCTGGGGGTGAGCTGCGACTGGACGCGCGAGCGGTTCACGCTGGACGAAGGCTTGAGTCACGCGGTGCGGACCGCCTTTGTGCGGCTGTACCAGAAGGGTCTGATCTACCGTGGCGCCTACCTGGTGAACTGGTGCCCCCGCTGCGAGAGCGCCATCTCGGACCTGGAGGCGATCCCGGAGGAGCACGACGACCACCTGTGGACGATCCGCTATCCGATCACCACCGAGGAATGGCCGGGTCCCAGGCATCCGTGGGGCAGCGGCCGATGGGCCGAGGGCGCGACCGAGTTCATCGAGATGGCTACCGCCCGCCCGGAGACGATCATGGGCGATACGGCGGTGGCCACCCACGCCGAGCACGAGCGCTTTGCCCGGCTGATCGGGCGCACTGCGGTGCTGCCGATCATGGGCCGGCGCATTCCGATCATCGAGGACGAGGCAGTGGACCCCAAGTTTGGCACCGGCGCGGTCAAGATAACGCCGGCCCACGATCCCGCCGACTATGAGACAGGGCTGCGCCACCACCTGGAGGCGCCGACGGTGCTGACCGATACGGGCAAGATGAACGAGCTGGCCGGCCCGTACGCCGGGCTGGACCGCTACGAGGCACGCGACGCCGTGGTGCGCGATTTCGAGCGGGAGGGGCTGCTGGTAAAGATTGAGCCGTACCACCACAGCGTTGCCCACTGCGAGCGGTGCCATACGGTGATCGAGCCGCGCATCTCGACCCAGTGGTGGCTGAATGTGAAACCGCTGGCCGAGGCGGCCATGGCGGCGGTGCGCAGCGGCGAGACGACGATCATTCCCGAGCGGGAGGAGCGGCGCTTTTTCCAGTGGATGGAGCAGATCCGGCCGTGGTGTATCAGCCGGCAACTGTGGTGGGGCCACCGCATCCCGGTGTGGTATTGCGACGCGTGCGGGCAGCAGACCTGTGGCATGGAGGACCCGACGAGCTGCGCCCACTGCGGCAGCGACCGGATCCGCCAGGACCCCGACGTGCTGGACACCTGGTTTAGCTCGGGGCTGTGGCCCTTTAGCACGCTCGGCTGGCCCGACGATACGCCCGACCTGCGCCGCTTTTACCCGACCACGATGCGCGAGACCGCCTACGACATTCTCTTTTTCTGGGTGGCGCGGGAGATGATGCTCGGCATCGAGATGACCGGGCGGGCGCCGTACGAGACGGTGTACCTGCACGGCCTGGTCAGAAACGAAGACGGAAAAAAGATCAGCAAGTCGATGGAGAACATCGAGCAGTATGATCCACTGCATCTGATCGGCGAGATCGGGGCCGACGCGCTGCGCTACACGCTGCTGACCAGCTCGACGCCGGGCAACGACATGAACCTGGACCCGCGCCGGCTGGAGGGGGCGCGCAACTTTGCCAACAAGCTGTGGAACGCGGCCCGGTTTGTGATCACCAATCTGCCGGCACCCGGTGAGGAGCCGGCGGCTCCGGCGGCCTATGACCTGGCCGACCGATGGATCGCCAGCCGGCTCAACCGCCTGATCGCCGACGTGACCGATCTGTTCGACGCTTACCAGTACGGCGAGGCGGGGCGGCGGATCAACGATTGCCTGTGGAGCGAGTACTGCGACTGGTATATCGAGGCGTGCAAGATCCGGCTGTCGGGCGACGATCCGTCCGCCCGGGCAGCAGCCCAGGCGACGCTGGTGATGGCGCTGGAGACGAACCTGCGGCTGCTCCACCCCTACATGCCGTTCGTCACCGAGGAGATTTGGCAGCACTTGAAAGCAGCCTGGTCCGACGGGAAGGAGTGGGGGGAGTCGCTGATGATCCGGCCATGGCCCCGGCCGGACGCGGCGCGCCTGGACGCCCAGGCCGAGGCGGATATGGAGCTGGTGATGGACCTGATCCGCCAGGTCCGCAACGCCCGCGCCGAGTTCGATGTGACGCCCGGCAAGCGGATTCCGGCGGTGATCGCCGCCGGCGACCGGCTGGAGATGCTGGAAACGCAGCGCGGGCTGCTGTGTTTCCTGGGCCGGCTGGACGAGGGGCAATTGACGCTGGCCCGCAGCCTGGATCAGAAGCCGAAGCAGGCGGTGGCGCTGGTGTCGGGCGGGGTGGAGGTCTACCTGCCGCTGGCCGGGCTGGTCGACCTGGAGCAGGAGGTGGCCCGGCTTGGCAAGGCGCTGGCCGAGGTCGACGGGGAGATCCGGCAGGTGGAGGCCAAGCTGGCCAACGAGGCGTTCACGTCGAAGGCGCCGGCGCAGGTGGTGCAGCAGCAGCGGGACAAGCTGGCGGCGCACCTGGAGAGGCGGGAGCGGCTGGAGGCGCGGCTGAAGGCTTTACAAGATTAGTCGTAGATATAGAGGCCCCGCCTGATTTGGCGGGGCCTCTAGTTTTTCGAGGGCGTGTCGCTCCTTTTTGACAGCATCGGCACTCTCCGTTATACTGAGCACCGGCCACGACCGGCTTTCCGCCCATGACAATTGCAGCAAGGACGCAACGAATACGGTTCGTAGGCTAAACGCCAATCCAGGAAGGAGGAACGAACGTGAGACGCAGATCATTGTTTGCAGCGGTGGTGGTACTCTGCCTGATGCTCACCGCCATGCCGGCGCCCATGGCCGGCAGCCCTGTCGAAGAGGCAACCTGGCAGACGGGACCATTCCCTCCCACGAATTTCCAGTACGCCCGCCATGACGCTGCCTTTGTGGCAGGGCCAGCCGACGAGCCGTGGGCCAACAAGATCTATTTCCCGGGGGGCCGGACTTCGCCAGGCACGGAGTCGCCCAATATCTGGGTGTTCGACCCGGTGACCGGTACCTATACGGATACCGGGGCCGACGTGGTCGAAGACGTGTCCAATTATAACGCCAATCTAATCCTGGACGATGGAACCGGCCGGGGACCGGCGATCTATGTTGTCGGCGGCACGGACAAGGACCACGGAAGTGTCAACATCGGCACGGTACAGCGCTATTATCCCCAGAGCAACGTGGTGGAGGCCCTGCCGGCGGCCGATAACTGGAGCGGCATGGTGGGCGGCTACCGGGTAGCCTGCATGGGTACGGCCGTGGTGAACGACGTGATCTATGTCTATGGCGGCTGGCAGAGCAGTGCCTCCCCCTACTTTTCCGCGCAGACATGGACGTTCGATCCCAAGCTGCTGTCGGGCTCACGCTGGACTCTACTGGGCACGCCGCTGCACACGGCACGCAGCTATATCATGAGCGCCGTCCAGGGCGGCAAGATCTATGCCATCGGCGGCGTTGGCAGCTATGTGGGCGGCGAGCTGGATCCGACCGCAGCAGTCGAGGTGCTGGACACGGCCAACCTGGCGGCCGGTTGGGTAGTTGCGACGTCTATGCCGGCCGCGGGCGGCGAGGGCCGGGGCTATGGCTTTGAGTCAGACACACTGAGCGTTAACGCGCCCTGGCAAGGCAAGCTGTACGTAGTAGCCCCGAACGACTGGCCCGCTGTATCCTCTGAGGTGCTCGAATATGACATCGCCTCCGGCATCTGGAGCCAGGATTTTCCCGAGCTGCCCACCCCACGGGCCGACTTTGCCGGCACCTACGTCCCGCTGTGCACGCCCGACCCGAACGACGGTCTGCCGGGCATCTGGACCTTTGGCGGGCGGATCAATGAAAGCTGCGACCCTCCTCTGGGACCTACAGAGTTCTATCCACTACCCTCGTTCGGCACCGGCCTGACCGATGCGACCATCGACGGGCCAACGGCGCTGCCGGCCGGAGAGATAGGGCTCTACACGGCCACCCTGGAGCCGGTCAGCGCTACGCTGCCGATTGAGGTTGTGTGGAGCAACGGCGCAACCGGCACGTCTGCGGATTATAGCTGGATCGAGCCCGGCCTGTATACGATCGTGGTGACGGCCACCAACTGCCCGAGCGCCACGGTGACTGCCAGTCTGACTGTGGAGGTGCTGTGCGTCGAGCTGGCCGAGGCTACGGTTACGGGGCCGGTCGATCTGTTGGTGGGCGAATCGGGGGTCTATTCTGTGACCTTGGACCCGCCGACGATGACCCCGCCGATCGAGCTGGCGTGGAGCAACGGCATGACCGGCACATCTGCGACCTATAGCTGGACCGAGCCCGGCGATTATACGGTCGTGGTGACGGCCACCAACTGCACAGACTCGGTTGTGACCGGCACGCTTGGCGTGACGGTAGCCTCTCCCAAATATTTAATCTATCTGCCGCTCGTGGTGAGAAACGAGTAAACGCCCGACTCATCAAAAAGGCCACCGGGGTTTCCCGGTGGCCTTTTTTTCTGGAATCAGCCTACGGCCTTGGTTTCCGACAGCCGGCCCTTGATGGCCAGCCAGTCGCGGCGCAGCGCTTCGTCGGCCTCGATCTGGGCCTCGATCTTGTTGCAGCCGTGGAGGATGGTGGTGTGGTCGCGCCCGCCCAGCAGCTCGCCGATGGCCGGAAGGGAGGCGCCTGTCTCGCGGCGGATCAGATACATGGCCAGTTGACGGGGCACGGACACCACCCGCGCCCGGCTCGGTCCGGTCAACTGCTCGGCTGAGACCTTGTAGTGACGAGCCACTGCGGCCAGGATCTGCTCTGGCGACAGGTCTGACGGAGCGCCCAGAAGGCCGGCCAGCGCGGTCTGGGCCATGTCGAGCGTCAACGGCACGTGCATCAGCTTGGCGTGGGCCAGCACGCAGTTCAGCGCGCCTTCGAGCTCGCGCACGTTTTGCGGCACATGATGGGCGACGTAGGCCAGGACTTCGCCCGGCACGCGAAAGCCGGTCGCCTCGGCTTTGTTGCGCAAGATGGCGATCCGCGTCTCCAGGTCAGGCGGCTGCATGTCGGCAATTAGCCCCCAGTTAAAGCGGGACCTAAGGCGCTCTTCCAAAGACAGCAGCGCCTTGGGCGGCCGGTCGCTGGAGATGACGATCTGCTTGTTGGCGCCGTGGAGGGTGTTGAAAGTGTGGAAAAACTCTTCCTGCGTGCGCTCTTTGCCGGCGATGAATTGGATGTCGTCCACGAGCAGGACGTCGATGTTGCGATATTTGGTCCGGAACGCCTCGGTCGTCTGGGCGCGGATGGCGTTGATCAGATCGTTGGTGAACCACTCAGCCGACAGGTAAAGGACCGACAGACCGCGGCTTTGGACGACATGGCCTACAGCGTGCAGAAGGTGGGTCTTGCCCAGGCCCACTCCACCATAGACGACCAGCGGGTTGTAGGCGTGCGCCGGATTGTCGGCGGCCGCCATGCAGGCGGCTTGAGCCAGGCGATTGCCTGAGCCCACGACGAAAGAGTCAAAGGTGTAGCGAGGGTTCAGGATGGACGACGGTTGACCGTTCGTCTGGGCCTGGCGGCCGTCCGGCACGGACGGCTCACCCGCCTCTCCAGGGGATACCTGTTCCGGTACCAGCTCGAGGTCGACCTCCACCTCGGGAGCTTTAGTGGTGAAAACCACTTCCATGTCTCGCCCGGCCAGTCGTTTCAGCACCCGCTTGATGGTGGCCAGCAGGCGGTTCTGAAGCCAGTCCACTGCGTAGGCATGCCGAACATAGAGGGTTAGCGCTCCATCTTCACAGGCAACAACCCGGCTGCCCCTCAGCCAGGTATCGAAGGTGGCCCGGGTCATTTGCAACTGCAACTCCCCGAGCGCGGCCTGCCACAGTTTTTGGGCGCTCGCTAACGATCCGTTCGACACGTGCAAAACAGCACTGTTTTCTGACTCCACAACTCCCCCGACAAGACGGACTTGTCCCGGGCTGGCGCAAGCGTAAGGGAAGATACACCACAGAGCCTGCAACTCCGGGCCAGACAAGGAACATTCTATTGAGTACAACTCTATTTGGCAGATGGACCGCGAGGTTAAGGCTGAGGCAGGAACGACGAGCCGTAGAAGTTACCAGTTGACTCGTCACAGAGGTGGCTCATTAGTCTGGTGGGCGTGCGTTGCCAGGTATCTGAGCCGATTCCCCTACCGCCTATCTTCCGGTCGCTTGGTCATTGTACCAGAAGTTGGAATCCAGCGCAACTGCCACCAGGGCGGAAACAGGGCCAATAGCAGTCGGAGCAGGCCGACAAGCGCCCAGGATTAGGTGTGAGGAAACGCCATACCCCTAGAGTTAGTGTGCATTGGAGTCCAATGTTAACATTTCCGCATCAGAAGATTTTAAGGCAGATTACGTCAACGGTGACTCAGCCCAGATCCCGTCCAGCACGGCGCAGGTTCTGCCGGACCATCCCCAGCGGCGTGCTGACCGGCGTCACGACGGCCAGCAACCGCTCGCCCGGCAGGGCCAGGGCGTACAGGCGAACGGCGCTACTCTCGAACATGCTGTGCTCAAAAGGAACGTCGGGCTGACCAAGGAACCGGCCGGTGGCTTGGGCGGCTCGGACGGCAGCGACGATGAGCCCGGCCAGCTCTTCGGCGCCAGACTTGGCCATCGTGCCAACATAGCTTACCAGTCCTTCCTGATCCGCTGCCATAGAGATGAGCAGGGCAAGGTCGGCGCCGGTCTCTCGCACCAGATCGGCCAGCGGCGACCCCGAGCCGGCGACCGGTCTTGCCGGTTGTGGCGCCGGGACCCTGGCGGGAGCCGGTGCGGAGGACGGCGGGGAACCGGCAGACGACGGTACAGAGGGCGGAGAGCCGGCCGGGCGCACCTTTTTGGTCAGCGCTTCCCGGATATTCGGCAACAGGTCATCAACAAAGAAAGGCTTGGTCAGTGTGCCCTGAACATCCAGCCGGCGAGCTTCGGGCGGCAGGTCTTCACCCATTAGAGGGATCAGCACCAGACGCATGGTCGGCCAGCCCTGTCGCACCTTGTGAGCCAGATCGAGGTAGGCGTCGCCGCCGGGGTCGAGACCCATGTCCACGATCGTCAGGGCATAGTCCGTACGGGGCAGCAAACCAAGAGCCCTGTGATCTGAATGGGCGACATCGACCGAGTACCCCCCCTCCGCTTCCAGTATCTCTTTTAACATGGTGGCAAAGGCTTCGTTGCTATCAACCACCAGGATCTTGGGCGCCATCTGCTATCCTCCCATCCGTCATTGTGCGCAAAACGAGGAATCTGTCACTCGCTCAACATCCAGCCTACTGCATTCGACACGAGCCGGGTTTTGGCCTCGTCCGGCAGCAGGTAGAGCGGAAAGACTATATAGAGCATCTTGAGACCGGTCTGCCCTTGCTCCAACACCAGGACCGAGGGGTTACCCGGCGACTCACTGGCCGGACCGCGGACCATGGCGACGACAGCGTCCTCGGCGTCGGACTGCTCCAGCACCTGGACCGCATAGTCCTTGCCGGACGGCGCCGACACAAAAGCGATTATCTCACCCTTGGTAAACCCCCTGGTCACCGGATGGCCGGCATCTTGGACTCGGATGTCCTGCTGCACCGCCACGGCCGCGTCCTCGGTGAGAAAAGCCCCCGACACGATCATCGGCACTTGCTCCAGCATGAGGGTGACCAGCGCAGCGCTCTCCTCCTCGCCAAATGGCGTCTCGAAATCGCCACCGGACCAGATCACCAGGTCGTAATCGAGCAGATCGCCGGCCGGCGGAGCGCCGTCCTTGGCCTCGCTCCGCACCGTGACGTCGTATTTTTCTTTCAGAATTGCGTAATAATCGTCGGCGCTCGTCTTGCCGTCGTAACGGCCCTTGGTGCCATCCAGGGCAACAACGATTATCTTTTGCTTCGGCCCGATGACCGGAGTCGTCACCGGCACGGTGACCGTGGTGGTGAGCGAGGACGTCGGCGTCGCAGTTGGCACCGGCGGTGGGGTGACGGTCGGCCCTGTCCCGGGCCAACCGCCGGGCCCCTTGCCGGGCGCGACTTCGCCGGTCGGGCAGAAGGCCACAATACTGTCGCCGTTCTGGACCACGCAACCCGCCAGGTCGCCGTCGCTCAGCCGCTTGACAGCGTTGTCCAAACCTGTCTCGGTGCCGGCCAGCACTAACATGACATGGCGCTCGCCCTCGTTGCGCAGGACCAACATGGCGGTGCCGCTCAGCACCACCCTGCCCATCACCTGCACGTCAGCCGTCATCGATATCTCGGCGGTGGTGGTCACTTCAGATGCCACGATCTGATCCACCCCCTGCGTGCCCGCCGTCGTCGACAGGCCGGCGCTGACAGTCACCCCGGACGTCTCGGCAATGCCGGCCTGGCCGCCTGTTGTCGTCGCAGTGGGCGTGATAGCCAGCGTCACGCCGGCGGCGGCCAGGTAGGGCTCGACCTCATCAGCCGCCCGATACAAGCCGAAAAACAAGGCGTCGCGCTCCGTGTCCTCGGCCTGCCGGACGGTCAGGGCCTTTCCGTGGCCGGCAAACAGGGCCTGCAAACTGCCGCCGCCTTTGAGCAGATCGCTGTCCAGCACTGGATCGCCAACGTACACCAGGTCGGCCTCGCCTCGAAAGAAAAAGGGGAAATCGGCCAGGTTGTAGCGCCGCTCGGCGCCGCTAAGAAAATCGGCGATATTGGATACCAGCCGGTCGTTGTTGTAGACGGTGTTGTACGGCTCGGTCATGAAGGTCAGATCGCCAAGAGCCAGGACCGCCCCATCGGCGGTCAGCACGGCCACCGGCAGATCGCCGGCGCGCTCGCTGCTGCTGGAGCGGGTATCGCCGCCGGCAGCGATCAGCGCCGGCCGACCGGAGGTGAGTGAGTGGGCGGCATAAAAGACGACCTGCTCCAGCCCGCCGGTCAGCGGCCCGTCAGCCATCTTTGTCAGGCGGATATTGCGATAGTTTCCCTCATATTCGACGGTGTTGTAGAGATAGTCGGCCTGAAAGATCAGATCGAACCGGGCCGCCAGGCTATTGAGATGGGTCGCATCGCTATCGAGCCCGGCATAGTCGCCATAGTCGTCTGTCAGGATTCCGTAGCGGGTGGGATCGCCCACCAGCAGCAGCCGCCCGCCCTTGTCCACAAAGGTCTGGATCGCCTGGACTTCGGTGGCGGTAAAGCTCACACCCGGCGAGATGATGGCCAGCGCCTGGGCGTAGCGCAGGCGCCCGACCAGGTCTTGAGCGTCTTCAGCCAGCTCCAATTGCCGGCCCCGCGCTGCCAATCGAGCCTGCAGCACATTCAATTCTGCCGTCGTGAACCGGTTGTCGTGGGCCCGATCAACGACGATTGCCCCCGGCACTTGGGCTGTGTCTGAAGGGAGAGCAGGCCGGTCGGTAAAAAAGGGCAACTCGGGGGTGGGCGCCGCCACCCTGGCCAAGTCAGGGCGGGGCACCGGCCCGGGCTGATACCGGCCGTCGTAGTAGTAGAGCCAGCGAGCGATCAGCGGTACGGCCAGCAGCACGACCAGCAGGAGAAACACCCCGCCAGCGATCAGAATCTTTTTCCGCATGACTCGTTCCTTTCCGTGGTGGGGGCGGTTATGGCAGCAGTTCCACGTAGCGGTAGTAACAGCCGGGGGGCAGGCCCTGGGGCAGGTCGGCCACCGTGGCGGCTGTGGAGTGGCCCTCCGTCTCGGCGTCAGGCATCAACGATTCGAGCGACGACTTGGGAGTGCGGTCCACGACACGGTAATGGCGAACCCGAGCCAGCCGGGCGGCCTCGGCGTTAGCTTCTGCCTGTGAGCCGATCGTGTCGATCAGGCCCATCTGCTGGGCCTGCAAGCCCAGGTAGATCTCACCGCGCGACAGCACATCCGGTCCCACTTGCAGCCGGTCCTGACGCTGGGCCATGATCGCCGCAAGGAAGGTCTGCTTTAACATCTCCATCTGGCGGATGTAAGCGTCCTTCGACCCGCCCGACAGCTTGAACGGGCCGGTAGTTATCAGCACATCGTCGACCAGGTCCGCCTCACTCAGAACAGAGATGACGCCAATGTTGCCGACCATCGACGCCGGCTTGGCAAAGATCCGGTCGGCGGCGCAGGCGATATAGTAGGCACCACTGGCGGCCATCTCGTCTACCGAGGCGACGACCGGTTTGATCTCGCGCAGCTTGAGCAGGTCAAAGTAGAGACCCTCGCTGGCCGACACCTCGCCGCCGGGACTGGAGACGTCCAGCACTACAGCGCGGACGGTCCGATCGCTGCCAAGCTGTTCCAGCACCCGGCTGACGTTTGCGGCGTCCGCCCCCCAGATGTCCCCTTCAACACGGATGACCGCGATCTGGGGCGTGGGGATCAGGACCAACGCCAGCAGATAACCGGCCAGCAACGGCAGCAGGATCCGCAGGGCCAGATCCAATGTCTTGAGGATGGAATGCAGTGCATTGCGCATGCCAGCCTTCCTTTCCATCGAGCAGAGTCGGGCCTATTATATCACAGTTGTGCCCATTCGCCTATTTTCCAAACCTCTGCTATAATATCGGCGCCTATGTCTCGCACCTATGCCGTGGCCAATCAAAAGGGTGGAACGGGCAAAACCACCACCGCCGTGAACCTGGGCGCCTACCTGGCCGCCGCCGGCAAGCGTGTGCTGCTGATCGACGCCGACCCCCAGGCCAACGCTACCTCCAGCCTGGGGGTGGACCGGCGCTCGCTGGCCCACTCGATTTACGATGTCCTACTCAACAGCGTTCCGGCCGACCAGGCGATTTTGCTCACCAAGCAGGTGCGCCTCGACCTGATCCCATCGGCGCCGGCGCTGGCCGGGGCCGAGGTCGAGCTGGTCGGGCTGATGGCCCGCGAGTACCGCCTGCGCCGCGCTCTGGAGCTAATCACCGCCCATTATGACTATGTCCTGATCGATTGCCCGCCCAGCCTGGGCTTGCTAACCGTCAACGCCCTGACCGCGGCCACGGACGGGGTAATCATCCCGGTGCAGTGCGAATACCTGGCCCTGGAAGGGCTGAGCCAACTGCTCAAGACGGTCTACCTCGTGCGCGACAACCTGAACCCGGTGTTGAAAGTCGCCGGCGTGGTGTTGACCATGTTCGACGCCCGGACCAACCTAGCTCGCCAGGTGGTGGACGAGGTGCGACACCACTTTCCCGGCCACGTCTTTGACACGATCATCCCACGCTCCATCCGGCTCGGCGAAGCGCCCAGTTACGGAGAGACGATCCGGAGCTATGCGCCGGAATCGCTCGGGGCCGAAGCCTACCGCGCACTGGCCAGCGAGCTGATGGCGAGGGATAGTACCGAATGAGCGGAATTTGTGGATTGCTATGGAGGGTGTATGGGGCGGCGAAGCGGACTCGGTAGAGGGCTGGAAGCGCTTATTCCCGCGGCGGAAGGGCAAACAGCCGTTGGGCTGCAACAGGTACCGGTGGCGGCCATCACCCCCAACCCGTCACAGCCACGCACGGCGTTCGATCCGGAGGCGCTGGCCGAGCTGGCCGCCTCGATCCGGGAGCACGGGCTGATCCAGCCGTTAATCGTTACTCAGCAGGGGCCAGAGCGCTACCAACTGATCGCCGGTGAGCGCCGCCTGCAAGCGGCACGGATGGCCGGCATGGCAACGGTGCCGGTCATCGTCAAAGAAGCCACTCCGCAGCAGGCGCTGGAGCTGGCGCTGGTGGAGAATATCCAGCGCGCCGACCTGAACCCGCTGGAAGAAGCCGCTGCCTTTCGACAGCTCGTCGACGAGTTTGGCCTGAGCCAGGAGCAGGTGGCCGAACGGGTGGGCAAGAGCCGGGTGGCAGTGACCAACACCCTGCGCCTACTGCGCCTGCCGGCCGAGGTCAAGCAGGCGCTGGCTGACGGGACGATCCAGGAGGGGCACGCCCGGGCGCTGCTGGGGCTGCCCACGTCGCAGGCGCAGGTCACCGCCGTACAGCTCGTGGTCAAGCGGGCGCTCAGCGTTCGCCAGACGGAGGAGCTGGTTCGCCGCCTGGTAGAACCGCCCCAGCCCAAGCCCGCCGAGCCGCCGCCCGAGGCGCGATCGCTTGAGGAGCAGTTCCGCGCCCGGCTAGGGACGAAGGTGCAGCTCTACCGCAACCGGAAGGGGCGCGGCCGGCTGGTGATCCACTTTTACTCGGAAGAGGAGCTGCAGGCGATTTACGAAACGATCGTGGGAGACAGCCAAGCCTAGAAGAGGGCTCGAACAACCATGTTGACCATGTTGGCAGAGTATATAGAGCGGCTACAAACCCTCCACACCGGCATGAAGCACATTGTCAGCGGCCTGCCCCAGGCAGCCCTGGACTGGACGCCAGGGCCGGAGATGAATTCGATCCACGTCCTAGTCGTCCATGTTGCCGGCTCTGAGCGATACTGGATCGGCGACGTCGCAGGCAGCGACCCATCGGGCCGTGATCGCGATGCCGAGTTCCGGTCGGGCGGGTTGGATACGCATGCCTTGATCGACCTCCTGGACAGGACGCTAGCCCATAGCCGCGCTATTCTGGAAGGGCTGGATACGGCCGATCTGGAGGATGTGCGCCTGTCACCACGCGACGGCCGCCAGGTCACCGTCGCCTGGTGCCTGGCACACGCCCTGGAGCATACCGCGCTGCACCTGGGCCACATGGAGATCACCAGGCAGCTATGGGAGCAAAAACCAGACTTGCAGTAGTGATCCTGGCGGCCTTTGTGGCCACCGCCTCGGCGGCCGGCGTTTTTGCGCTCCTGCCCCCTGCCACCCCAATTGCGCCCGACATCGCCGGGTGCCCGCTGTTTCCCGCCAACAATGTATGGAACGCCCGCATAGACACCCTGCCGGTCGATCCCAGCTCGGATCTATACATCGCCACCATCGGCGCCGACGTCGGGGTTCACCCCGATTTCGGTGCGGGCGAGTGGCCGCCGGGCTCGGGGGCACCGATCGGCATCCCCTACGTCGACGTGCCGGGCAGCCAGCCGCCGGTGGAGATCGCCTTTACCGAGTCTGGCGACGAGAGCGACCCCGGCCCTTACCCGGTGCCGACCAATGCCCTGATCGAGGGTGGCCCAAACAGCGACGGCGACCGGCACGTGCTGGTGGTCGAGCGCGACGGCTGCATTCTGTACGAGATGTACTACGCCTACCCCCAGGCCGACGGCAGTTGGGAGGCCGGATCGGGGGCGGTGTTCAACCTGTGGTCGAACGCCCTGCGGCGGGACGGCTGGACCTCGGCCGACGCCGCCGGGCTGCCGATCCTGGCCGGGCTGGTCCGCTACGACGAGGCGGCCAGCGGCGAGATCCACCACGCCCTGCGCTTTACGGCGCCGCAGACGCGGCGGGCGTATATCTGGCCGGCGCGCCACTTTGCCTCAGACCTGATCGGCCAGGAATACCCGCCGATGGGCCAGCGCTTCCGGCTGCGGGCCGATTTCGACATTTCCGGCTTTTCGCCCGAGGTGCAGGTCATCCTCCAGGCGTTGAAGAAGTACGGCATGATCCTGGCCGACAACGGATCAGCATGGTATATCTCCGGCGTGCCCGACGAGCGATGGGACAATGACGCGCTCGTCGGAGAGCTGGCCCAGGTCCACGGCTATGATTTCGAGGCGGTAGACGAATCGTCGTTAATGGTCGATCCCAATTCGGGGCGGGTCCGGTTCAGTGGCTATGTGTGGTATCTACCGCTCGTCGTTCGCAACCATTAACCTTTGTCATGCTGACACGCAGGGCCGCTAGCAGCTGTGAAGCGAAGCATCTCGGCCCCATTTATGCCGGGCTGGCCCTGCTGTCGGCGGCGGCCATGGCGTTCGAGATCACCCTCACGCGCCTCTTTTCCGTCACCCAGTGGTACCACTTTGCCTTCCTGGCGGTGAGCGTCGCGCTGTTGGGCTATGGCGCCAGCGGCACGGCGCTCAGCCTGGCGCCCCGCTGGGCCACGCCGCCGGCCGGCCGCCGGGCGGCGGCACTGGCAGCCCTGTTTGGCCTCGGCGTGGTGGGGGCCTACCTCAGCTTGAACCACCTGCCGTTTGACTCGTACCGGATCGCCTGGGAGCGGGTGCAGATCGTCTACCTGGTGGTCTATTACCTGGCGCTGGCTGTGCCTTTTTTCTGCGCCGGGCTGGTCACCGGACTGCTGCTGGCCGCTTACACTGAGCGATCGGCCCGCCTGTATGCGGCCAACCTGTTCGGCTCGGCGCTGGGCGGGCTGGCGCCGGTGGTTCTCCTACCCCTGGCCGGCGAAGGGACGGTGCTGATCATCGCCGCGCTGGGGCTGCTGGCGGCCCTGGTCTTTATGCGAGCGGGGTCGGGGAGCCGGGCTCCCCGGCTGGCGCTGCTGGCCGCCGTCTGCGTGCTGGTGCTCGCCGCGTTTTATCCGCCGGCCCCCTTCCGTTTGCACCTGTCGCCTTACAAAGGGCTGAGCCAGGTGCTGCGCTTTCCCGATGCACAGGTCACCTGGCAGCGGTGGAACGCCTTTTCGCGGGTGGACCGAGTGGCAAGCCGGTCGATCCACCAGGCGCCGGGGCTGAGCCTGAGCTACGACGGGCCACTGCCGGAGGAGGGCGGGCTGTTCATCGACGGCGACGATCTGTCACCAACGATGAGCAGGGCACCGGAGGATGATTTCACCGGCTATCTGCCGGCGGCGCTGCCCTACCGGCTGCGGCCGGGCGGGCGGGTGCTGATCGTGGAGCCGCGCGGCGGGCTCGACGTGTGGACAGCGTTGAGTCAGGGCGCCGCGTCGGCCGTGGCAGTAGAGAGCAACCCGCTGCTGGTCGAGGCGGCCGGCGCGGTGTACCGCGACCGATGGGTGCAGGTGGTGACCGAGGAGGGCCGCAGCTATGCCCACCACAGCCGCGAGACGTTTGACGTGGTCCACCTGGCCCTGACCGACGGCTACCGGCCGGTGACCTCCGGCGCCTACAGCCTGGGCGAGCGGTACGACCTGACGGTCGAGGCGTTCGAGGACTACCTGGCCCGATTGCGGCCCGGCGGGCTGCTGGTGGTGGAACGATGGCTGCAACTGCCGCCCAGCGAGGAGCTGCGCGCCGGGGCGATCGCCGTCGAGGCGCTGCGCCGGTCAGGCGTGAGCGACCCGGCGGCGGAACTGGTCGTCGTCCGCGACTGGCAGGTGGGCCTAATCCTGGTCAAAAAGGGCGCTTTTACGTCCGACGAGCTGGCTGCTATCCGGCAGTTTTGCCAGGAGCGCAGCCTGGACCTGGTGGCGATGCCCGGCCTGCGCGAGGAAGAGGCCAACCGGTTCAACCTGCTGCCGGAGCCGGTCTATTTTCGCGCCTTTCAGCAGATGCTGGCCGACCCGGAGGCGCTGTACGCGGCCCAGGTTTACGACGTGCGGCCACCGACCGACGACCGGCCCTTTTTCTTTCACTTTTTCAGATGGAGCCAGACCCAGGCCGTGCTGCAACAGTTGGGCCGGACGTGGCAGCCATGGGGTGGGAGCGGCTATTTGGTGCTGATCGCCCTGCTGGCGGTGGCGGTGCTCGCCTCGGGCGCGCTGATCGCGCTGCCGCTGGCCGCCGGCCGGCGCCGACAGGCCGCCACGGGGCCTCGAGGGCAGGTGCTGGCCTACTTTGGGCTGCTGGGGCTGGGGTTTCTGTTCGTCGAGATCCCGTTGATGCAGCGCTTTATCCTGTTCCTTGGCCAACCGATCTATGCCTTTACGGCGGTGATCGCCGCGCTGCTCACCTTCTCAGGATTAGGCAGCCTGGTCGCACCCCGGCTCAGCCCGCGCCGGACGCTGCCGCTGCTGGCGGCGGCGATCCTGCTCTACCCGCTGCTGCTGCCCGTCCTGTTCCAGGCGCTGTTGGGCGCGCCGCTCGCCGTCCGGCTGCTGGCGACGGTGGCCAGTCTGGCGCCGTTGGGGATGCTGATGGGCACGCCGTTTCCGGGCGGGCTGGCCTGGCTAGGCCGGCAGGCGCCGGGGCTGGTGCCGTGGGCCTGGGCGGTCAACGGCTGCACGTCGGTGCTGGCGTCGGTCCTGGCGGCGATGATCGCGCTGTCGGTGGGGTTTTCGTGGGTGCTGGTGGGGGCAGCGATGGCGTATGGCGGGGCGTGGGTGGCTATTCGCCGATCTCAGCCACCACCAAAGATCGGGTAGAGGTGCACCTCTTCGCCGTCTTGCAGAACCCGGTCCAACGGCACCTGCGCGCCGTCGATCACCGTGACGGGAGCAGCCCGCGGGTCGAACACGGGCGATCTATCGTGCAAAATCCACAGCACCTGCTGGATATCGCTCCCATCCGGCACGGCCAAGTCGACCGCACCGCCGGGATCTTGAACCGCGACGGTCAGCAGGCCGTGGGCAACCACACGGATGCGCATTTAGCACGACTCCATCCCCATCATTCTAACACCGAACAGCATCGATTATAGCACGATTGAGGCAAAACGCAAAGGGGTTATTTGTCGATTTGCCGATTTTCCCATTTCCTGGTACAATCCCCCCATGCTCGAACAACGCAAACACCTGCCTCCGCCGACGTGGGTGGCCAAGCCGGCGGCCTTCCAGACCATGATCGACCGCCTGAAGAGCGAGCCGGCTCTGGCGGTTGACACCGAATCGAACAGCCTGTACGTTTATCGCGAGCAGGTGTGCCTGATCCAGATCTCGACGCCCAGCGCCGACTATTTGATCGATCCGCTGGCCCTGGCCGATCTGTCGGCGCTGGGGCCGCTGCTGGCCGATCCGCAGGTGCTGAAGGTGTTTCACGGCGCCGAGTACGATCTGATCACCCTGTACCGCGACTTTCATTTTACGGTGGCCAACCTGTTCGACACGATGTGGGCCAGCCGCATCCTCGGCTGGCCGGCCCACGGCCTGGGCGACCTGCTGCAGGCCCATTTTGGCGTGGCGGTCGACAAGCGCTACCAACGGGCCAACTGGGCGATCCGCCCGCTACCGCCGGAGCAGCTCGACTATGCCCGGCTCGACACCCACTATTTGCTGGCGCTGCATGACCTGCAAGCGCAAGAGCTGGAACAGGCCAGACGCTGGCCCCAAGCCCAGCACCGCTTTGCCAAGCTGTCTCAAACCCGCTGGGAAGCCAAGGGCTTTGACCCAGATGGTTTCTGGCACCTGCCCGGCGCCCACAGCCTGGACGACGCCGGCCGGGGGGTGCTGCGCGCCCTGTACCTGTTGCGCGACCAACAGGCCCAGGCCGAAAACCGGCCGCCATTCAAGATGTTGTCAAACGGAGCGCTACTGATCCTGAGCGAGCAGCGGCCGCAGATGATCGAGGAGCTGTACAGGCTGCGTGGGGTCAGCTCGCCGTTGGTCCGCAAGCAGGGCCATGCCCTGTTAAGAGCGATCCGCCAGGGGGCAAGCCAGCCACTGAGTTGGGACCAGCGCCCTCACCCTATCACCAACAATGGCCACAACGGCCGACCCACGGCCGACTGCCAGGCCCGTTACGAAGCGCTGCGCGTGTGGCGCAACGCTGCCGCCCAGGCACGCGGCGTAGAGCCCGACATCGTCCTGACCAACCAGACGCTGTGGGCCATCGCCCACCGCCGGCCGCGGAGCCGCACCGAGCTAGCCGGAGACGGCCTGCTGGCGCCGTGGCAAATAGACGAGTTTGGCGAAGAGGTGCTGGTGGTCCTCAGAAGGGCAAAATAAAAAACCCGGTTTCGTTAAGAAACCGGGGTTCATTCAATTGAACACATACATGATCAGCACGATGGCAATCCCCCACAGGAGCACGGTCAGCAGCAGCGGCCGGTCCTTGTAGAGAAGCATCTCCGGCGCACCCCCTTCCCCCTTGACGTGGATCAGGTACTGGTAACGGAACAGGCCATAGATGACAAAGGGGATGGTCAGCATCATGCTATAGTTGTCGGGCAGGTTCTCTGCCGAGAAGGTGTAGAAGGAATAGGCGATGATCGCTCCGGTGGTCACCAGGTGGTTCATTTCATCCAGCAGCGAAAGGTTGTATTCTTCGAGAATGGGGCGATGGGTGTTGGCATCGCCGGCCAGGAGGATCAGCTCGTTGCGCCGCTTGCCGATGATCAGGAACAGGGCGAGAAAGATGGTGCACAGGTACAGCCACGGCGAAAAGCGCTCCGCCTGAGCTACGATCACACCGGCCGCCACGCGCAGCAGGTAGCAGGCGGCTACGACCATCACATCGATCAGGACTATGTGCTTGAGCGCGAACGAGTAGGCCAGGTTCAGCAAAAAGTAGACCAGGACGACGGCGCCAAAATAGACGTTGAGCCAGAAGGAAAGCGGCAAGCAGACGACGAGGATGCCCACCGCGCTCAAGATAGCAAACCAGGGTTTGAGCTGGCCCGACGGCAAAGCGCGCCGGCGTTTTTTGGGGTGTTGCTTGTCCTTTTCTATGTCGGCCAGGTCGTTGATGATATAGACGGTGCTGGACACCATGCAGAACAGGACAAAGGCAGCCCCGGTTTTGAGCAACAGCGGCCAGTTGGCCAGCTTGTGGTCGAACAGCAGCGCCATAAAGACAAGCCCGTTCTTGATCCACTGTCTGGGGCGCAGCGTCCGGAGCAGGCCGTAGACGTTGCGGTACAGGAAGCGTATCGCCGGCTTGTGCAGAAATGACGAATTGGTACTCTGTTCCATGGTGATCCAACGGCGCCGACCAGGTTATCGTCGCGGGTCTGGCGATTGGTGATCGATCATACCCGATTATCCCCCATCCGTCAACTTTGTGCCCCATAGCAGACTCGTTTCCAACATCATGGCCTTGAGCTTGACTTTTAGGCCGCTTGCGGGTATGCTATGGCAGTATGACAGCCAGTGAAAACCGCTCGGAGCGAAAAGAGGACAAGGTGACGCCAGTGGGTCATTTATCAGCCCAGAGGCGCAACCGCATATTGTTGTGGTTGGCCCTGGCCGTGCTCGTCGCCGTAGTACTGTGGATCTCACGGCAGGTGCTGCTGCCCTACGTCGCGAGCCTGGTACTGGCTTATTTTCTTCTGCCGCTGGTCAACTGGCTGGACAAGCACATGCCGGCTCGCCTCCACGAATGGCGCATCGACCGTCCGGTGGCGATTATCCTGACTTATCTGCTGTTCCTGGGAATCGTAGGCGGTTTTCTGGCTTTTGCCGTCCCACTGCTCGTCGATCAGATCAGTATCTTGATCGAGAACTGGCCTAGCCTGGTCGAGCATGCACAAGATTGGGGCAAACAGGGCTGGAACTGGTACCAGACGCTGCCCGAGACGTGGCAGGCGACCATCGAGACGAACCTGAAAGGGCTGCTTGGCGGGGCACTGGGCGCCATCCAGGACGGTGTGGTCGCCACCATCCAGCGGGTATTCGGCACGGTCGGGTTTATCATCGGCTTTATCGTCATCCCCTTCTGGATGTTCTACATCCTGCACGATGCGAGCCAGGTCAAGAAGGGGGTGGTGGGCGTCTTTCCCGAGTCGGTCCGCGCCGACATTCTGGCTGTGTCCAGCCTGGTCGACGACGTGCTCAGCGCCTATATCCGCGGCCAGTTCCTGTTGATGCTGTTCGTCGGCGGGCTGGCCACGGTAGTTCTGCTGATCATGGGCGTGCCCTATGCACTGGTCTTGGGGTTCATTGCCGGCATTTTGGAGGCGCTGCCCACCATCGGACCGATCCTGGGGGCGATCCCGGCGGTGCTGGTTGCCCTGCTCGACAAGCCTATCTCGGCGGTATATGTCGCCATTGCCTTCTTTGCCATCCAGCAGATAGAGAACCTGTTGCTGGTGCCGCGCATATCGGGCAAGAGCGTCAAGCTCCATCCGGCGGTGGTGATGGTGGTCCTGGTTCTCGGCAATCAACTGGCCGGCTTTGCCGGCATGCTGCTGGCCGTGCCGGTGACAGCGATCATCCGCGACCTGTTCAAGTACTTTCACCTGCGGCTGCAGGACGAGCCCTTGACGCCGGCCAAAGCAGCAAGCCGCGTTCGCGCCGGGAAACCGGTGCGGCTGGATGTGTGAGAGCCAGGCTCGATCGTGAAGGCCGCGCCGCGCTTTGACCTGGCCTGGATACTGGTCTTGCTTGTGGCCGTCCCGGCCATAGCGCCCCTGACCTACCCCGGTTTTTTTCAGACCCACGGCGGCTTTCTGCCCGCCCTGAACGCCGCCCACCCGGCCGAAGCGCCCGACTGGGGCCGGGCCGTCGATCCGGTGCGCGGCGAAGGCAAGCTGCCCTACCTGCTGGTCTGGCCCTTCTTGCGGCTGTCAGGCAGCGGGGTGACGGCGGTCAAGTGGGGCTATGGCCTGGCGTTCCTGCTGGCGGCGGCAAGCGTTTACCTCTGGACGCGCCGCCGGCTGGGGTCGAAAGGGGGACTGCTGGCCGCCGCCGTCTATACCTACCTGCCCTGGCACCTGTCGGCCGTCTATGTGCGGGGCGCCTACGCCGAGGCGTGGCTGTGGGCGTTGTGGCCGCTTGTCCTGTGGGCAATGGATGGGCTGGCCAGCCGGCGTTGGTGGGCCAGCGTCCTGGTAGGGCTGGCAGCGCTAGGCGCGGCTTTCTGGACCCAAACCGGCCTGACGGCCGTCTTTGTCGTTGGGATCCTGATCGCTCTGGCTTTGCCCCTGACACCGCTGCGCCGGATCCCCCTGCTGGGGTGGATAGCGTTGCCGGTGCTGGCCGCTGCCGTCATCTACATAGGCGCCCACTCGCCGCAACCGCGCGTCAATCTCGCCGACCATTTTGTCTATCCGTTCCAGCTCCTATCGGCCTCCTGGGGTTTTGGCTCCAGCGTCCCCGGCTGGGCCGATGGTCTATCGTTTCAGCTTGGCCTGGCAGCAGTGGGGCTGAGTGTGATAGCCGTGATACTAAAGGCTGCGCAAAGGCCGGTGAAGGCCACTGCTGACGCCTCGGCACCGGGGAGCGCGGAGGAGATTGGGGAAACGAGGAGGGATGCAGCATCCTTTAGTCGTGCGTTCTGGGCGTGGGTCGTGGCCCTGGCCGCGATCCTCCTGCTCATTTTGCCGACGGCCGCCCCGGTGTGGCGGGCCATCGGGCTGGATGAGCTGCTGACGTACCCCTGGCAACTGCTGGCGCCGGCCGGACTGCCGCTGGCCTTCCTGGCCGGGTCGGCGATCCGGCTGGACAAGCGGATGGGGGAGCTGCCGGTCTGGGCCGGCCTGGCGGCGCTGATCATCCTGGCGAGCTACCCCTACCTGGCGCCGCGCTTTACCGGGGTCGATCCCGGCGTCGAACCGGTCGGCGTGGTGCAGCCGGTGGGGGCCGGCGCGCCTCAGATCCTGCTCCTCGACGCGCAGGTGGCGCCGCCTACCGAGATCACCCCTACCCTGACCGTGACGCTCACCTGGCAGGCAACCGAGCCGGTGACCGACGACTATACCGTCTTTGTTCACCTGTTGACGCCCGACGGCGCTAAAGTTGCCCAGCACGACGCACGCCCGTGCGACGGCGCCTGCCCGACCGACACCTGGCAGCCAGGGGCAATCATCACCGACAGGCACAGGCTGGAACTGGAGACCAGCGCATCGCCCGGCCCCTATCGCCTGGCCATCGGCCTGTACCTGCTCGACAGCGGTGAGCGGGCGGCCATCGTGGGCCGTGACGACGAAACGGTGGTTATCGATGTTCCGTAGGCTCGACCCTTACCTCGTGCTCGTCGTCCTCCTGTCGCTGTTCAGCATCGGCCCGCTGCTGCAGCCAGGCTATTTTTGGGAGGCCCACGACGCTCGCCACAGCGTCTATTTCCTGTATGAGATGGACCGGGGCATCCAGGACGGCGTGCTCTACCCACGCTGGCAGCCCGATTTCGCGTTTGGCTACGGCTATCCTTTCTTTAACATCTATGGGCCGCTGGCGTCCTATGCAGGCGAGGTCTGGCACCTGCTCGGATTTGGTTTTGCCGACTCGGTCAAGATCGTCTTTGGGCTGTCGATCGTCGCTTCCGGTTTGGCGATGTATGGCTTTAGCCGGAGAGCCCTGGGCGATGGGCACGACAGCAGCACCGGCCGGCAGGCGGCCGTGGTGGCGGCGGTGGCCTACATGGTCATTCCTTACCGGCTGCTGGATATCTATGTGCGGGCGGCCCTGGCCGAGTCGGTCGCTTATGTGTTCGTGCCGCTGGTGCTGTGGGCCGCCTGGGCGGCGATCCGCCGGCCGCGCCTGGCCAACGTCCTGGGCCTGGCGCTTGCCTATGGAGCCTTGATGTTTACCAGCCCGCTGGTGACACTGCTGCTGACTGTGATCCTCTTTTTCTACCTACTGGCTCTAGGATTGGCGAAGGTCAACGGCGAGCAACCATGGCGCCAGTTGTCGCGCGAGTCGGCGCTGCCATGGCTGGGGCACTTGGGCCACGTCCTGGCGCCGGCCATTTTTGGGTTGGCGCTGGGCATCGGCCTCAGCGCGCTCTTTGCCGTCCCGGCCATGACCGAGAACCGTTTCGTCCGCGTCGACCAGTGGTATGGCGGCCGCTATGCCTGGGGCGGCGATTTCGTCGAATTTTTTCAGCTTTTCTCGCCAGTGTGGGGCACGGGCGTGAGCGTGCCCGGCCCTGACGACCAGGTGAGCTTTCAATTGGGCATTGTGCCAGCGGTGCTCGGCCTGTTCAGCCTGGTGGTACTGCAGCGCCGATATCGATCCAGGCCGGCCGGCGAAGAGGGATCTGTCGGCCTGGCCGCGTTCTTTGTGGCGCTGACGGCTGTGGTTGTGTGGCTCATGCTGGCCGCCTCGGCGCCGCTGTGGAAGGCGCTGCCGCTGGCCCGGCTGGTCCAGTTCCCGTGGCGGCTGCTGGCTGTGACGACCGTGTCGATGGCCTTTCTGTGCGGCGTCACGGCCTGCGGGCTGCGGTCCGAGCGCGGTCCGGCTCAGGCTTCACCCACCGGCGGCGCCGGCACGGGTGTGACCCTCGCCCTGGTCGCGCTGCTGATCCTGGGCAGCCTGCCCTACATGCAGGCCAAGATGTCGGAGCAGCCGGTGTCGATGGTCGGGCTGATGCAGTTTCAGCAGTCATCCGACGAGATGACCGGGTCGACCGCGTGGGTGACCGAGATCCCCCGCTGGTCGCCGATTGCCGACCTGTACATCGCCAGCAAGCCGCTCACTTCCAAGATCAACTATACCTATCTCTACCGACAGGCACAGACAGGCAAGATCAAGGCCGAGACCCTGGAGCTGCACACCAACCGCGAGCGGATCGCCTATTCCGCCACGGACCCGGCATTGATTACCTTTAACACCTTTTACTACCCGGGCTGGCGCGCCTACCTCTTGGACGTGGATACGGGTAAGCCAATTCAGGAGCTGTCGATTGCCACCCGAGGCGAACTGGGCCTGATCACCGTCCGGGTACCGGCCGGTGAGGGTCAGGTTCTGCTTCGCTTCGAGGACACGCCGATCCGCAAGCTGAGCACAACCATCACCTGCGCCAGCCTGGCTTTGATGCTCGCCCTGGTCGTGGGCCGGTATGCCCTCGGGCGCCGCCGATCCGGCCAGGCCGAGACCCTTCGCTTCGCTCAGGGTGACATAGCTGAACAGGGTGGCATAGCTGAGCAGGATGACGTAGCTGAGCAGGGTGACAGGCCCGGAGAGGGTGAATAGGCAAGCCCGATGCGTGCCCTGCTCTCCAAGATCCGACATTCGGATCCCTTCATCCTGGTGGTCATCGCCTGCTCCCTGGTCGCCGTCCTGCCGCTGGCCGGCCCGAACTATTTTTTTGGCGCGCACGACGCGCCGCACAGCGTGTTCTTTCTGACCGAGTTCGACGCAGCACTGCGCGACGGGGTGTGGTATCCGGGCTGGGGCACCGACCATGCGCTGGGTTACGGCTACCCGACCTTTGTGCTGTATTCGCCGCTGGCCTATTACGGAGCCGAGGCGTTCCTCCTGCTGGGGGCCGGCAAAGTGGCGGCGGTCAAGTGGATTTGGGCGTTGGCGACAGTCGGCGCCGGACTGGCCATGTATGTCTACACCCGGCGCGTGCTGGGCCGGCTCCCCGGGTTGCTGGCGGCCGTCGTCTATGTCTACATGCCCTACCACCTAGTCGACATCTATGTCAGGGCGGCGCTGGCTGAGTATTGTGCCTTTGTGTGGATGCCGCTGGCGCTACTCACCTTCCACAACCTGGTTGAGAAAGCCACTGTCCGGCGGTTGGCACTGGCCGGGCTGGTTTACGGCGCCCTATGGCTGACCCACAACGTCACGGCCGTCGCCTTTACGCCGCTGCTGGCGGCGTATGTCCTATTCCGCCTGGCGGCCGAGCGGACTGGCCTTTCTGACCACAGACTGAGAAAACAGGCAGGGCGAGCTATGGCCGCCCTGGGTGGGGCGGTATTGGGGCTAGGGATCGCCGCAGCCCTGGTCTTGCCCAACCTGCTGGAACGGCGCTTTGTCGCCCAGGAGCAGTGGGTGGCGGAGGGCTATAACTATGCCCAACACTTTGTCTACCCTTCCCAACTCTTTTCCGGCTTTTGGGGTTATGATCCGGCCCTCCCCGGCCCGGCCGATGGAATGTCGTTCCAACTGGGCGTGGTGCCGGTTATCTTGGGGCTGGCTGCGACCGTTTTTGCCTTGAGGAAGAACCGGCCAGCCGGGGAGCGGGTGTTGGTCCTATTCTTTGCCGGCGCAACGCTCCTGATCGTAGCGTTCATGCTGCCCCTGTCCACGCCGGCATGGGATCTGCTGCCGATCGCTTCGCTGATCCAGTTTCCGTGGCGGCTGTTGGCCATCACGGCGGTAGTGATGGCCCCCCTAGCCGGTGCGGCGATTGTCCAAGCCCAAGACACAGGGCAGGGCTGCAGACTATCCATAGGACATGTAGCGCTGCTGATTCCGGTAATAGTACTGGCGAGTTTTCCCTACACCCTGCCCGAATACACGCCGGTGCCTGACATCGCCGAAGGGCCACTTTTGGTGCTCAAGTTCGAGCGCGAGTACCCCGATATGGTGGGCATGACCGCCTGGACCCAAGAGCAGCCCTCTGACTCGCCGCTGGTGGAGCAGTATTTGGCCGGCAGCCCGTTGGTGACAGCCGAGGCGCTGGCCCCTGGCGCCGGCGCAGAGATGATCCGGGCCGGCGGCGCTTCGGATGAGATGTGGGTACGGTCTGAGGGAGGGACGGCGCTGCGTTTTTATACCTACTATTTCCCTGGTTGGCGGGTCTATATCGACGGGAAGCGCCTGCCTGATGCGGAATTGCGGCCTGAAACGGCCTACGGGCTGCTGACCGTGGACGTGCCACCCGGCGAGCACCGGGTCCTGTTGCGGTGGGGGGATACGCCGGTACGGGCGGCGAGCAAGGCTATCACTGTCGCCTGCCTCGCATTGGCGCTGGCCTCGATGGCCATCGGCTCAAGGCGGTCCGTTACAAGGCTGACCGCCGACCGCTGACCGCTTGCATTCAGGTCGAACTCTGGTATAATGGGGCGTAGCTCGTCTGCGAGTGGAGTATAAAAATATAATGGAACCCAAGCCCCAGAGGCATTGTCCCCACTGTGGGACGCCGGTGGCACAACGGGCAGAGAACTGCCTAATGTGCGGGGCTGTACTAAAAGAACAGAAGAAGAGAAACTTCCGGCTTCCCACCGGCGATCTGGTGCTGCCGCTGTTGTTGATATTGGCCATCGTCGCCGTCTGGTCATGGAAACCGTGGCAAGGCCGCCAGCCCCAGGCCATAGCGGAAGGTCCGTTCACAGCAACGCCCAGCCCGTCGCCCACCCCGACCACCACCTATACCGTTGCGCCTACGGCCACGCCGCTCGCGTCGCCAACGCCGTCACCGACACCCACCCTGCCGCCCGTCCAGACAGTTCACACCGTCCAATCGGGCGAAGTTATCACCAATATTGCCAAGCAGTACGGCACGACTGCCAAGGCCATCCTCGCGGCCAACGGCCTGAAAGACAACACGATCATCAGGCCTGGGCAGCAATTGACCATACCCCTGCCGGTGGCCGACGTTCCGACGCCGACGCCAACCATGGTGCCATCGCCCACACCGGTCATCTATGTGATCAAGTCGGGCGATACGCTGGGTGACATCGCCGCCAAGTTCAACACAACCGCCGCAGCGCTGATGAAGGTCAACGGTATCACCGACGCCACCAGCATTCACGCCGGCACCCGGCTCGTCATCGTAGAGCCCAAGGCGGTCCCGACAGACACTCCGGTCCCGATCAAGACCTACGAAGTGCAGGCCAACGACACGTTACTCGGCATCGCCACCAAGTTTGGGATAACCGTTGAACAACTGAAAACAGCCAATGGCCTGAAGAGCAACCTGATCCGCATCAGCCAGCAGCTTACCATCCCGTCCGGAGCAACAGAGGCCGCAGAGGCGCCGACGGCAACGCCGGAAGCATCCCAGATACCGACAACGGCGCCGGAGATGGCCGCAGACCTAACCAGCACGATGGTCGTAACCGGGCCAATAACCACCAGATCCATTCTGCCGGCCGCTGTTCCGACACGGACACCCACACCGGGGCCAGATAACCGGCCGGTCGAGCTACTGGCCCCCGCCAACGAAGTAACCTTTGAGGGGCCCAATGCCGTCATCTTGCTCAACTGGGCCTCGGTCGGCATCCTGGACGAGAACGAGTGGTACGTGGTGCGCCTGCGGTGGACAGATTCGGAGGAAGAACAACCGTTGTACTTTTGGACCAAGGCCACCTCTTGGCGAGTGCCGGCCAACCTGTACATCAGCGGTGCGGACCAGGCGCAGCGCTGGCGATGGCGGGTCTTGGTCGTGCGACGGACCGGCATTGCTGAAAATGGCATGTGGATCGGGGACGAGTTCCGGCCGAGCAGTGACGCTAGAGTTTTCTACTGGAAATAGCCTCTTTGTAATAGCGAACCTGGTCGCCTTTCCTGCAAACTCACAACGTGGAGGAGAAATGAGCACAGGCAAGATCATCGGCTACATTTTGGCAGGGATCCTGGTGTTCTTTGGGATCCTGTTTATATGGGCTGCTTTCAGCAGCACGGGCGACCCCGGCGGCCGGCTGTTGGTGGGCGGGCTGTCGGTGCTGATCGGGCTGGGCATCATCGTGGCTGTGCGGCTTCGTGAACCCAAACCGAAGCAAGAGGTCACCATCCGCCAGCAGATCGACCTGACCGGCGATGTGGAGATGGAGACGCTCAAGTGCCGCAACTGCGGATCGCAGCTCGACAAGAATGCCATCAGCACGGCGCAAGGGGCCATCGTGGTGTCCTGCCCCTACTGCGGCACGGCCTATCAACTGACCGAAGAGCCCAAATGGTAAGGGGTTGCAAGGAGGAGACCATGGTCGGACGACGAGCCCACACTGCGTGGGCCCTCACTTTTGTAGCCATCCTGAGCCTAGTTCTACTGGCTCCAGCGGCCCTTGCCCAGGATCTCGGGTTTACTCTTGACGAGAACCTCGTTAACCTCTATCTCGAAGGCGACGGCACCGTGCTGATCGTCTATGACATGACTTTCACGTGCGACCCTGACGCAGATCCGATCACCGATGTGGACATTGGCATGCCGAACAGCAGCTATGACCTGGCCTATACCCGAGCATGGATCGACGGCGTGGAATTGAGCAACATCACCAGGTCACCCTATGTGAACCCGGGGGTAGCGTTCGGGCTGGGCAGCCACGCCATCCGGCCCGGCAAGACGGGGACGCTCCACGTCGAGGCGCCGGTGCAGGATATGTTCTACCAGGACAGCGAGGATGAGGAATATGCCAGCATAGAGTTTGTGCCACACTACTATGGCAGCGAGTATGTCCACGGCACGACCCGCCTTGAGGTGACTTTTCACTTTCCGCCGGGCGTAACCGAGGAAGAACCACGGTACCACAAGCTCCAGTTTTCGTACGCCGGCTTTGACGACCAGGAGCGAGCCTTTTACACGTGGACAAACGACAGCGCCAGCGGCAGCAAAGCGTATACGTATGGAGCCTCTTTTCCAAAAAAGTACCTGGCCGAGGGGGTGGTACAAAAACCACCGGCCTTTAACATCAACTTTGGCTCGCTGTGCTCCAGTCCTGTTCTGTGGTGTGCGCTGGTCGGCGGCGGCATGCTCGGGCTGTCCGTTTTGGGCGGTGCAAGCCAGAAACGGCGCAAGATGCAGTACCTGCCGCCCTCTCTCGGGGTGGAGGGGACCGGCATCAAACGAGGGCTGACTGCCGTCGAGGCGGCCATCCTGCTTGAGGCGCCGCTGAACAAAGTCCTGACTATGATCCTGTTTTCGCTGATCAAGAAGGGCCAGATCATCGTGGAGTCACAAAAGCCGCTGAAGGTGCAGCTCACTCCCCAGGCGGGAACCTCCGGCAATGCCCCCCTGGGCGACACCCAACTGCGCGAGTACGAAAAGAACTTCATCGCCGCCGTTGAGTCGAACGGCACGCTAAAAGAAAAAGAGCTGCGAGAGATGGTGATCGATCTGATCGCCGACGTGAACAAAAAGATGACCGGCTTTAGCCGCAAGGAGTCGGTGGCCTATTACAAAGACATCGCGGCCCGCGCCTGGCAACAGGTCGAGACCGCCGATACGCCGGAAGTGCTCGGCGAACGGTGGGGCGAAGCCTTTGAATGGACGATGCTGGACAAGGATTGGGATGACCATACCCGCCACGTCTTTCAGGACCGCCCAGTGGTGCTGCCTCACTGGTGGTGGGGCTACCGGCCATGGGTCAGCGACGGCGGCACTTTTTCCAGGCCAAGCGTGCCCACGTCATCTAGTCCCGGCCAGCCGGTGACGCTGCCAACCCTGCCCGGCGCCGACTTTGCCAACACCGTGGTCACCGGCATCGAAAACGCCGCCAACACGGTGGTCAGCAGCGTGGAGAGGTTCGCAGGGGGAGTGACCAACAAAACCAATCCGATTCCGGTGACATCCGGATCGAGCCGGAGTGGCGGCGGCGGGCACAGTTGCGCGTGCGCCTGTGCTTGCGCCGGGTGCGCCTGCGCCTGCGCCGGCGGCGGGAGGTAGGGAGCATGGGCTTTATCAAACGGATCAACAAATGGTTCGAGCCTCAACGACCGCTGGCGCCGGGCCTGTACCACTATCAGACGCCGCCCAACGCGCCGCAGCAGTTCCGACTGCACCTGCGGGTGGAGGGCGATGGGCGGGGCGTGCTGCTGATCAACGCGGCCAAAGTTCTCCACCTCAACCAGACGGCGACCGAATATGCCAAGCTGATCGTTGAGGAAAGGCCGGCCGACGAAGCCGCCCACGAGATCGCCCGGCGTTACCGGGTCAAGCAGGAGACAGCCCTCACCGATTTCAAGCAGCTGCAGGATACTATCCTGACCATCGCCCAGTCAGGCGAAGAGGTCTGCCCGGTCACCTATTTGGACGTGGACCGGCTCGAGCCGATGAGCGTGGAGCTGTCGGCGCCTTACCGGATGGACCTAGTCCTCACCTACCACTGCCAGAACGATTGCCCGCACTGTTACGTTGGCCGGCCTCGCGATTTTCCAGAGATGTCCAACGAGCAGTGGAAGCTGGTCATCGACCGCTGTTGGGAACTGGGCATCCCTCACATCACCTTTACCGGCGGCGAACCAACGTTATGGCCCGGCCTGCCCGAACTGGTGCGCTATGCCGAACAGGTGGGTCTGGTGACCGGCCTGCAAACCAACAGCCGCCGGCTGAGCGACCGGGCTTACCTGGACCAACTGCTGCAGGCCGGCATGGATCATATCCAGATCACACTGGAAAGCCACGATGAGGCAATCCACGACCAGATGGTCGGCTCGGCCGGGGCCTGGCGGGAGACGGTGGCAGGGATCAAGACGGTCGTCGCCGCCGAGGTGTACATGATGACCAACACGACGCTAACCACGTCAAATGTGGGCGGGATCGAGGAAACGATCGCCTTTGCCGCGTCGTTGGGCGTGCCTACCTTTGGCTGCAACAGCCTGATCTATTCGGGAGCAGCGGTAGCGGTAGGAAACGGCATCGCCGAGGGTGAGCTAGAGTCGATCCTGGAACGGGTCAAGGCCGCGACCCAAGAGCACCGGATGCGACTGATCTGGTACACGCCGACCCAATACTGCGAATTCGATCCGATCGGCGCGGAGCTAGGCATCAAGGGCTGCACGGCGGCCAGGTATAACATGGCCGTCGAGCCAAACGGCGATGTCATACCTTGCCAGAGCTACTATGTCGCGTTGGGCAACATCCTGCACGATCCGTGGGATTCGATCTGGAATCACGAACTGTCCCGCTATCTGCGAAACCGGGACTTTGTGATGGAAAAGTGCCACGACTGTCCCGATTTCAGCTTGTGCGGCGGCGGCTGCCCGCTGTACTTGCAGAAGCGAGGTACGATCACAAATCCAAGTGCGTGATGCCACACTTGACATTTTTTGGCATTTACGCTATAATAGATTTTGTCCGGGCGACGTAAATAGGAGTTGTTGGTCTATGGCCGCTGGGAGATTGCCTAGCGGCCTTTTGTAAGGGGAAAACCCCATATCGGAGGAGGAGAATTTAGTCCCCATGTCTAACTTTCAAGATCGGGTATTGGAGTGCGCCGATTGCCACAGCAACTTTGTCTTCACCGCTGGTGAGCAGGCCTTTTACCAGGAGCGCGGCTTTTCAGAACCGAGACGCTGCCCCACCTGCCGTTCTGCCCGCCGAACCAACCGCTCGGGTGGAGACCGATACGGCGACAACCGGTCCGGTTCCGACCGGACCTACGGCGCATCAGGCGGTGGGGAGCGCCGGGGGCGAACAGATCGCCCACCACGGCAGATGTACGATGTCGTCTGCGCCGACTGCGGCCAGCCCACCCAGGTCCCCTTCAAACCTCGCGAAGACCGCCCCGTTTATTGCAAGGACTGCTACGAAATACGCCAAAGCCGCTAATCCTGACCTCCACTGACAACGGTTTCTGACCCGAGTCAGAAATTCGTTATCCGCTGCGTGCGGCCCAGGCCGATGTAGAGGGTCAGCGCGACGGCGGCCCACGCTGCTGCCAGACCGAAGGCAGTTGCGTAGCCGTATCGCTGCGCCGCCACGCCCAGCCCAAACGCGCCGACTCCCACCCCCGCATCGAAGCAGGTGTAGAGAAGGCCGATGGCTGTGCCTCGGCTCTCGGCCGGCACGGCGTCGACGACTGCGGCGTCTAGCCCGCCCCGCACCAGGCCCCAGCTCAAGCCCAAAGCTGCGCCGGCAGCCAGCAGGGTCGCGTCGCTGCGCACCAGGGCCAGCCAGGCCGTGGCCAGTGCAGCGACGGCCAGCCCTGGGGCTGCCACCGCCCGGCGGCCGATCCGGTCAGACAGCCAGCCGGCCAGCACCTGGGCGAGCATCAGCGTCGCGGCAAAGGCCGAGAAGTAGGCACCTGCCGCCGTCAGGCCACGCTCGGTTGCCAGCGGCGCCACAAAGCTCAACGTCGCCCCGTAGGCCACCGCCAGCCCGGTGCTGCCCAGCGCCGCCACCCACACGGGCCGCAGCCGCGCCACGGCCGCCAACCGGAGGCCGGCCGGGCCTGACAGGCCCCTCTCAGGCTCGATGACAAACAGGATCAGCACCACGGCCACCGCGGCCGCCCCAGCCGCAACCAGGAAGTGAGGAGCGTAACCCCACTGCGCCAGGGCCATGCTCCCCAGGGCCGGCATGAAAAACAGGCCCAGGTTGCCGGTAAGCCCGGCCAGACCTATGGTCGCACCGCGCTGCGCCGGCGGCGCCAGATCGGCGACCAAGGCGGTATAGGCCGTGGTAAAAGCGGCGATTCCAATGCCGTGCACTACCCGGACGGCCATGAACGACCACACCGAGCCGGCCAGCGTGTAGCAGACAGGCGCCAGGGCAAAGAGGATCGCCCCGGCCAGCAGCAGCGGCTTGCGCCCCCAACGATCGGCCAGCCGGCCGACGAGCGGCCGCGCGGCGACGGCGCTGAGGGCAAAGATGCCGGTGGCCAGGCCGACCTGAACCAGGTCGCCGCCTATGTGCTGGACAAAGCCAGGGAGGGTGGCATAGATCCAGTGAAAACTGGCAAAGAAGAAAAAGTTGGCCGCCACAGCCAGGTAGAAGGCAAGGCGGCGATGGGTGGTCACAGGATCATATTAGGGCAACCCGACCGCGGCCTTGACTTCACGCATGGTTTCGTCAGCGATGGCACGGGCGCGGCGGGCACCGTCGGCCAGCACGTCCCAGACGTAGTCTGGATCGGCGGCAAACTGGGCGCGGCGCTCGCGGAAAGGGGCAAAATAGCCGGTCAGGTTGGCCGCGAATTTTTTCTTGCACTCTACGCAACCGATGGCCGCCAAGCGGCAGTCGGCCTCGATCTGGGCCACCTCGCCGGCCGAGAAAAAGCGGTGGAGGGAAAAGACGTTGCACACCTCCGGGTGGCCGGGGTCGCGGCGATATTGGCGGGCCGGGTCGGTGACCATCACCTTCACCCGGTCCCAGATCTCTTCCGGCGTGGAGGCGATCTCGATGTGATTGTTCAGCGACTTGGACATCTTGGCCTCGCCGTCGATGCCAAGCACCTTGGTAAACTCGGTGTGGCGGGCCTGCGGCTCGACCAGAACTTCGCCAAATGTGTGGTTGAAACGGCGCACGATCTCGCGGGTGAACTCGAGGTGAGGGGCCTGGTCCACGCCGACCGGCACGGTGCCGGCCTTGTACAGGGCAATGTCGGAGGCCATCAACACCGGATAACCCACCAGGCCATAGTTGACGTTATCGGGCTGCTGCCGTACCTTCTCTTTGAAGGTCGGCAGGCGGGTCAGCCAGCCAAGCGGTGTGACCATCGACAGGATGGTGTGCAGCTCGGTCACCTGGGGCACGTGCGACTGGACAAAGAGGATCGTCTCCTCGGTGCGGATGCCGGCCGCCAACCAGTCGAGGGTCATCTCCTTCGTCCACTCCTTGAGCTTGCCCGTGTCCTCTAGGGTGGTCAGGGCGTGCAGGTCGACCACGCAGTAGACGCAGTCATACTCGTCCTGGAACCCCACATAGTTGCGGATGGCGCCCAGGTAGTTGCCCAAGTGCTGCCGCCCGGTGGGCCTTGCCCCGCTGAAAACCCGTCCTCGCTTATCCATAGGTCAGTCGCTCCTCATGTGTCGGTCTATTTTGATATTTTACCGCAAAAGCAGGACCGCGGCAAAATGCTCGCCGTCCTACTTGCCGGCCAACTGAAACTCCAGGATCCAACTGGTGTGGTCCAGACTGCCCAGCCACACGCCCAAGCCCAGGCCGGTCACCCGCTCGCTGGGATAGTCGCCGCCGACGAACACGATGTACGAATTCAGGGTGCTACCCATCGCAAACTCGGCGCCGTATGGCTCGCCCGGCTTGGGATCCGTGTAGAGCACGGTGTGGCCGCCGTTTTCGACGACTACCTCCTGACCCCACTTGGGCTGGCCATCCTGTTTGAAGGTGGTGATGTAGATGATGCAATTGCCCCCTTCGTCCGGCTTGCGCCAGTCCAACCGCACCAACCGCCAGTAGAGCTGACCAGGCGCGACGTCGGCCGGAATCAGCTTGATCGGTGTGTCGAGCGAATAGACCTGGGGGTCCCACTCCAGGGGCCGGGAGGTCGGTTCCGGCGGATTGGTCGGCACGGGTGACCGGGTTGCCACCGGCCGGCGAGTGGCAGACGGCAGAGGGGTGGGCGAAGGGGCCGGCGACGGCGCAGACGTGGCCGTTGGCATAGGGGTCGGCGTCGGCGGCACGGGAGTGGGGCTGGGTGTGTTGGTTGCCGTGGCAGTGGGTGTGGCGACATAGGCCACCAGCTCCTGTGGCCGATAGCCGAGCGCTGCCGCCAAGGTGGCCAGATCGGTCGCCACTTTGGAACTGCCTGCCGAGCCGTAGCGCACGGCCAGGCCGGCCAACACCTGGGGCGGATCATCAAGACCCTGCACGGCCAGCCGTTCCTGCGCCCGGTCCAGGTCGCCGTCCACGGCATACAAGGCGCTGATCAGAACCAGTGACTGGTCGGCCGACTCTTCTGGCTCGGCTGCGGCCGTCGCCGTAGGCGAGGGCAGCGCAGTCGGGACGGGCTCGGCCGCCGGCCATAGCAACCGGGCCAACCCCAGGCCGAGGAGCATTCCGAACGTGGCGCCCAGCAGAGAACCAACCAGGACCCTTTTGGGCCAATCTGTCATGGTGCGTTCTCGCCTAAGCTCCGTTCGGGCCCGGCGGACATTTATTCGCCCGCCAGGCGAGCCACAGGGCGCCGACGACGAGTCCGACGACCCCCAGGCAGCCGACAGATTGACCTGGCACTGCGTTGACAAACTCGCGCATCGGTATAGGGCTAAAGGTCAACACAAAGATCAACAACACGACCACTGCCACAACCTGACCCCACCTGTTCAGCCTGGTGATGTCGTCCAGTGGATCGGGATGGCCCTGCCCGAAGAGAAAGATAAGCCCTGCCCACAGGAACCAACCCGGCCAGAACACAAGGCCCATCACCAGGCAGAGGCCGATGATCGGCCAGGTGAGCAGACGGGCCTTGTTGCCGACCAAGCTGTAGAGCGCATGCCCGCCGTCCAACTGCCCGACCGGCAGCAGATTTAAGGCGGTGACCAGCAAACCGGCCCAGCCGGCCAGGGCCACCGGGCTGATGATTACGTCGTAGCCCTGGTCGAGCGGGAAGGCGCCAAACAGCGCCGCCGCCCCCTCGCGCAGCGCCATTCCCAGTGTCTCAGGCGGCAGCCCGCTGCCAGGTAGGATCTTGCCAAATATCGCAAACTTGAGCAGCAGGTACAGGATAGAGTTTCCCTCAGAGAGAAAACCCATGCCCGGCGGCGGAAGCTCCAGCGGCTCGACGTGAGACATTGACAGGCCAAGGATCAGGATCGGCACGGCCAGGATAAAGCCGGTCAGCGGCCCGGCCACGCCGATGGCCAGCATCTGGCGGCGGTCGGCGGCCTGGCCTTTCATCTGGATAAAGGCGCCCATGGTGCCCAAAGGCGGGAGGGGAAGAGGGATAAAGTAGGGCAAGCTCACCGGCACTTTAAAGTGGCGACCGGCGAAATAGTGACCCAGCTCGTGGCCGGTCAGGATGACCATCAAGCTCAGGGCAAAGGGCCAGCCAAGCCACAGATGGGTCAAGGGCCAAACGAGGCTCTGAGTTTGATCCAGGTTCTGGGGCATCGAGCCGGAATTGAAGACGCCGACATACAGGGTGGACAGGATCGTCAGGACGTACAACACGACGTTGATCGAGATCCTGGAGGTGTCCTTCTCAGGGAGCACGCCGGGCGTAGCCAGCAGGACGTCCAGGTCCTGCTCGGGGTCGCGACGCAGCGCGGGCGTATAGCCCAACTGCCGGAAGCGCGCGGCGATCTGAGGGTAGGCGCGGTCGGAAGGGACCTGGAGTCGACCGCGCAGGCGGATCACATCCGGCTGGCGAGGGATCCCAAGGGTTACGTCAGAGACGGCGAACAGCTCGGAAACGGCTGCACTCAGTTTTTCGGCGGCCTGTTGCACAGGCGACTGTAAATCTTCAGACATCAGTCCCGGCTCTCTAGACTGCTGCGCACCCACAAGTGTAAACACCAGTAGGCAGGTTAATTGCTCAAGGCGGACAATGCTGGTATAATCGCACCTTGGCAAGTATACCATAGTGTCAGAAGCGATGCAATAGTTAGAAGAGTGGAAGAAAGGCGCTCCAATCCTCCAGGCTTGCGGTCTGTAAATTCCGACGACGCTCACTATGAGCCGCACCGGTGGCGCTATCTGCTGCTGGCGGCCCTGATCCTCATCCTGACCGGGGCAGCATTGACCATGCTGTGGCAGCTTCCCCGCCTCTTTCCCCAGATGGCGGCGACCACGGCAACCACCGCGCCGGCACCCACGACGCCAACCCCAGCGGCTCTGCATCTCCTCATCACCGATCTGCAGGCCAGCGCCGACGACCTGGCCCAGACGATCACCTTCCAGATGGGCGCCCAGGCGCCACCTGGCCGGCAGATTGCAGAAGCATGGCTCTGGTACGACACCGATGCCGGCCATCAGGTGCGGCGCTTTCCCGGACCAGTGCCGGCCGGCCAATTGCTGGAATACAAGCTCGACGCCACACAAGAGGGTCTGACTACGACCCTGCCCGGCGGCGAGCTAGACTATTGGTGGCTGGTGCGCGACACGTCTGGCGAGTCGGCCCGCGCCGGGGGGACGATCGCGTTGGGACCGGCATGGCAGGCGCTGATCGCCGCACCTACACCCGAACCGCCACCGGTCGATTTCACCTGGGCCGTCTCCGTGTCCCAACATTTCACCTTCACTTTTGTAGCAGGCACAGAGGCCGAGCGGGACCTGGCGCAGATCGCGGCCATGGCCAGGGCAGGGCTGGCTTATATCACCCCTGCGCTAGAGATGGACCTGGAGGGCAAGCTAACCATCTACCTCACTCCCCGCGTCTTTTGGCAGGGCGGAGCTGCTTACGGCGGCAAGACAAACCTGATCTCTTACTTGGATCGCAATTATACAGCGATCGAAACCTGGACCTACTTTACCCACGAAGGAGCCCACGTGGTGGCCAATGCCCTGATCCAACCCAAGGAGACAGGAGGGCCGGACGGCGTGCTGATCGAAGGGTTGGCCGTATGGGCTACCGGCGGCCACTACCGTCGCGAGCCGATCGACGACCTGGCCGCCGTCATCGCCGATTCGGATTCATACATTCCGCTTGGCACACTGCGCGCCGGCCCGTTCTACGACTTGCAGCACGAGATCTCTTACATGGAGGCCGGATCGTTCGTCCAGTTCCTGATCGAGCGCTATGGGTTGGATAAGTTCAAGCAGTTGTATGGCCAGGAGACCGGCAAGCCAGAAGAGGACGAGCTGCTGGTGGAAAGCCTGTATGACAAGAGCTATGCCGAACTAGAAACGGGGTGGCTCGAATATCTCGAGGGTCTGTCACCCACACCGGAGCAGGCAGAAGCATGGGAGTTCAACGTCCGTTACTTTGACGTGATGCGCCGCTACCAAACCGAGCTGGACGCCAATGCTCGGATCCTGCCGGGAATTCCCACCGACTGGACGAGCAACACCCTTTCGATCTTTACCCGGCGGACGGTCGAGCCGGTCAACGTGGTGTTTGAGACGGCCCTGCTCGCCGCTCAGGATCGGGCGGCCCAGGGTGACATGGCCGGCGCGAATGCCCTGCTGGACGACATAGAAGCAGGGTTGGATGCCGAAGGAGAGCCAGTCGGCCCGTCGCTGCGGGCGCGGCAGGACATCTGCGATCTGCTGACCACCCAAGACCGGGCGATCCTGCGGGCCGATCCGCGCGCTTACCGGGCTACCCTCGCGCCGATTGACGCCCTGGCCCTGGAGGTCCAGGTGGCGGCAGAGCTTCGCCTGCCGCTGACCAGCTATTGGCAGGAGATCGTCCGCCTGGATATCGCCGACGATAGCCAGAGCGCCTCAGGGGTAGTGCTAGTCCACGGCCACGCGGTCGACGGCGATTTTCCGGGCGACGGACGGCTGTTCGCCGTCAAGCTCGTCAGAACCGGCGATGGCTGGCTTTTGTCCAGCCGCGCGCCAACCCAGGCCGAGTTCGTGATGCCGCCCAAGTCGGCGCCGTAGGGATACCGGTTCCGGGGACGTTTCTACGGCCGCCAGTCCAGCCGCTCGTCGATCCAGCCAGCAGTCTCGTGCGACGGCGAGCCGGCCGGAATGCCGTCCAACCGGAAGGTGAAATCGCTCAAGGGACGCTGGCCGGTGCCGTCGGCCGCCATCTCCCACAGCTTGAATTTGCTGTTCTCTGACAGCACAAAGGTGTCGGGCCAGTTTTCGTCGCGGGTGGAGACAAAGACCAGGTACTTGCCGTCGGGCGACCACACCGGCAGCCCATTCCAGTACCAGTCGTCGGTCAGGCGGCGCGATCCGGCGCCATCGACTTGGACGATCATTACCTGCCAATAGCCGCTGGACCTGGACATATAAGCAATCTGCTTGCCGTCGGGCGACACAGCGGGCGCGGTGTCGTCGGGGAAGAAGGTGAGCTGTTTGGGGTTGGCGCCGTCGGCGTTCATGACATAGAGACCACAGGCGTCGCCCTCACAGCCCTGGTAGACGATCCGGCCATCAGGCAGAAAGACCGGCGCACGGCCCTTGATCCACTTGCCCTGGCGCAGGATCTCGGTCCACGGCTGATCACCTGTACCGGTGAACAGGTAGAGGTAGCTTTCCCGATCGCGCGACTGCCGCGAAGGAAACACAAACTGTTGATCGTTGGGCGACCACGACGGGCGAGCCGCCTCACTAAACTGGACCATAGTCCAGATGTCGGCGCCGTCGATCGGTCGCGACAGCAGGCCGCGCTTGCTTTGAACCCACGAGCGCCAGGCAATGCGCTTGCCATCATGGGTGACGACCGGCTGGCTGGCCCGCTCGATATATTTTTCTATGTCGCCGGTTTTCAGGTCGAGTTGATAGAGGTGGTAGGTCTGCCCCTCCGTGTCAAAAACCGGAAAGAGGAGATAGCCGGTCAGCTTGGGCGCCGGTCCTGCCGCACGCGTAGCCGCAGGGGTCGGCGTCTCAGCCGGCGGCGTGGGTGTTGGCACGACGGTATCGGTCGGCAAGGGCGATGGCAAGGGTGTAGGCGTCGAGGTAGGCGGCGCCGGGGCGGTGGGGGTAAAGGTCGCGCGCATGGTAGCGGTGGGGGGAATGGCTGTCGGCGGCTCGGTAGGACCGGGCGTCGGGGAGGGCTCAGACCCGCACGCCGCAAGCACAAGGCTGAGCAACAAGACCACCGAAAGTAAGCCGACCAGTCCGAATTGCGTTTTTCTCATCTCTGTCTCTCCTCTCGATTGCATGCGCCATTATCCATTGCACACCTGCGCCACCTGCTCGGCAGTCGACTGTACCTGATCGTAGACACTCAGGATCTGATCGGCGACAGCCGGCCAGCCAAAGCGACCGGCCCACTGAGCAGCTTGCCGGCCCAACCGGCGGCGCAGGCCATCGTCGTCAAGCAACGATCGGATCTTGGCCGCCAATAGCTCGGGATCGCGGTCGGGCACCAGAAAACCGGTTTGACCATCCTGGACAGTAAAGGCCAAACCGCCCACCTTGGAGGCGATCACCGGCGTGCCACAAGCCATCGCTTCCAGGGCGACCATGCCGAACGACTCGTAGCGAGAAGGCACTACGGTCACGTCGGCGGCCGAATAGTAGTAAAGCAGTGTATCCTGGTTCTGAGCGCCCATAAAAGTCACCAGGTGCTCGATGCCAAGCTCAGTCTGCAGACGCTGCAGACGGGCTAATTCCGTCTTGACCTGCGCCGCGCCGGCGCCCGGCGCCCCGCCGACGATGATCACCGACAGGTCTTCCTGTTTGCTGGCGCCGTCCGAGGCCAGCACCGCCATGGCCCGCAGCAGAGTGTCGATCCCCTTCAACGGCTCGATCCGCCCCACAAATAGGACAACGCGCCGCCCGGCAGGCAGTCCCAGCATCTGGCGGGCCTGGTCTTGAGGCACAGGCCGGAACAGGCTCAGGTCAACGCCGCACGGCACGACTATGATCTTGCCAGCATCAGCGCCGTACAACCAGACCATTTGCGCCCGCTCCAGAGGCGTAGCCGCAACCAGAGAGTCGGCGAAGGCCATCACATCAGCCTCGGCCTGGATCCGCCTTTCTGTCTCCCAGTCCTGCGGTCCAGAGGCCACTGCGTTTTTCATCTGTCCCAAGGTGTGGAACATCTGGACGATGGGCGCACCCCAGGCCTGACGCAGGTGGCGCGCTACCAGACCAGACAGCCAATAGTGGCTATGAATGACGTCGTAGGTCAGTCCTTCGCGGCAGGCAAAATCGAGGACACCTTGGACGAACTGGGGCAGATGGTCTGCCACTTGGTTCTTGTCATAAGGGGCTTCGGCACCGGCCGGCACGTGAATGACGCGGCCATTCGGTCCCAGTTCCTTGCTGATACGAGGCATGGCCGGGTTCTGCGAGCGGGTGAAACAATCTACGGCAATGCCGCGCCGGCCCAACTCGCGACTCAGGTCACGGACGTAGACGTTCATGCCACCTGTTTCCTTACCACCCAGCATGGCAAGAGGACAGGTGTGGACGCTGATCATAGCGACGCGGCGGATCATCGATTGGCTATCTAGCGTACCTTTTGCCAGAGGACCTGAATATTCTGGATACCGGTCTCCGCATTGTCGTCGGTCCGGAAGGTCTGCAGCCTGGATGCCGCCTGCATGTCGTCGGTCAGGACCTGGATGCTCCACACACCAGCCAAGGGCTTGTCGGCCAGCCGGATCTCATAGTTCCCATCCACGTCGGTTTTGACGATCGCTGAGGCAGCGACGCCGTCAGCATACCAGACAATGAGCGGAACACCAGAGATTGGTTTCCCTTCGGCATCAGTGACCTGGCCAAAAAAACCGGTCCACTCGGCGCTCGGCCGAGCCCCGGCGCTCACAAAGTCAAAACCCGGGGTATCCGTACCGGTCATAATCAGCGACGGGACAACCTCCGCTGGCGACGGAGTATCGGCCGGCACCTGCATGGAACTGGAGGTGCTGGTTGGGCTGAGTGTGGCTGCAGCCTCAACGGTAGGGGTAGCCGCCTCATTCTTGCCCCGGCCCCTGGTCACCAGGAGCGCGACAAGGATCACGATCACTACCACCAGCGCCAAGGCCGCGAGGGCATAGATTCGTGTTGAGCGCCGCTTTGGGCCGGCCTGCCCAGGCTCCGCTATATCTGTCCCACTCATGGGTCACCTCCCCGTGCGAATGTGAAGCGCTAAGCCCCACGACAACCATTCTATCACAAAGCCGCGCTCTGGGCAAGTTACCCAGAGCGCGGCATTCATCCGATCGCAAAGGCAATTGCAAACTGCCCTTATGCCCCTATCTCTTCGATCTCGGCTAGTTCTGCCGTCTCATCCAGGTCAAAGGCAGGGGTCGCGTCCAGTGCTTCCATGCCTGTCTGCTGGCGGATGGCGCTTTCGATCTCCAGGCACAGAGCCGGCTGCTCGCGCAGCACCTGTTTCGCATTCTCCCGCCCCTGCGCCAACTGGTTCCCATTGTATACATAGAATGAGCCCCGCTTCTCAATCAGCCCCATCTCCGCTCC
>DAOUGI010000081.1:0-25597 GCA_034429215.1 Anaerolineae bacterium
TCCTTTCATATTGAGGCTCGAAGGATAGTAGTTTGGCTAGTATAGCACAGGATAAACCCGGTGTCAAAGAAAGACAGGAAACCCGGTTTCTTTTCAGAAACCGGGTTCCCAGATAAAGGCTGACCAGCTTACTGCTTGGTCACGACAGGCAGGTAGTACCAGTAGCCGCCGGCGGTGAAAAAGCGCCAGGCATACTCCTGCTGGAGGGCGATCCCCTCGTTATCGGCGCCTAGCCCTTTCAGGCCGGTCTTGAGCGTCACCACGTACATGGTTCCCTCATCGAGGGACACTGTCGGCGTCAGCAGGATCGTCGTCGCCGTCATCTCGGTGTGGTGGAAGAAACCGATCTCCAGCACCGGCGCGGCCGCCCCACCGCTGACCGCCACGTTGTCGAAGGTGATCGTGTCTGGGTCCAGGTAGCGGCTGAGCGTGACGCTGATCGTCGCCGCCGGGTCCACGCCGAACTCGCCGCTGGCCGGCTCGTGGGCGATGACCAGCGGGTCGCGCCAGTAGTGGACCGTGTCGGCCAGGAGCTGGTGGCCGTCGACGCCATAGCTGATCGTCGCGTGGCGGTTTTCCAGGCCGACGATCGGCCCCCACCACTCATTGACGTCCCAACTGCCGCGGGTGTACTTGTACTGGATCGGCAGCCCGTCGGCCAGGGTGATGACCCGCGTCCAGGTAACGTCGCCCGTCTTGGTCAGGGCAACCGTCTGCGGATCGCACCAGCCGCACAGCTCTGCCGCGTCGCCCGCCACATAGATCGTCGCGTCGGCCGGCGTATAGTCGGGCACCACCACCTGGAAGGTGACGGCCACCATCTTGGCCTGGGCCGTGGCCTCGACCTGGTTGGAGTAGCCGGAGAGGTTAAAGCTGGTGTCCACAGCCTGGACGACATAGTAGTAGGTCTGGCCGCCGGTCACGGACGCGTCGGTGTAGGTCGTCGTCGGCGCCAGCACGCGGGCGATCTTGGTTCCTACCGTGCCGCTCACCTCGGAGCGGTAGAGGTCGTAGGCATACAGCGTCGGGTCGCCGGTCACCGGGTCCCAGGCCAGGGCGATCCAGCCGGCCGACCAGTCGGTCACCCGCAGGTTGAGCGGGGTGTCCGGCGCCGTAGTATCCGCCGAAGGCAGGACGGTCAGCACGCCGGGCTGGTTGGCGGCAGTGAGGGCATAGCTCCAATCCCGGCCTTGCGTCGTGCTAAAGCGGGCCACGTACTGGAACGTGCCGATTTCCTCGGGCACGAGGCCGGCCGCATACTGGTCGTTGCTGCCTATGTCGCCCACATACTCTGCCGCGATCCATGTGTCCCAGGCGCTGGGCAGCGTGCCACTGATGCCATAGCCCACCTCGGCCAGGACACCTTGTCCCTGGCCGGCCGGGTTGGTCAGGCCGTCAATCCACACCTGGGCCGAGATCGGCTGGGTGGGGACGATTCCGATGGTATGCACGATGGCCGGCGGTTCCAGGTTGCCGGCCCAACCAATTGTCGCGTGAGGCATCGCCGCGGCCTCGTTCGAGCGGACGCTCTCATTGCCCGCCGCGTCGAGGGCGGTGACCACATAGTAGTACCAGGTGCCGTTGACCGCCGTCGTGTCGTCGTAAGTTGTGCCCGTCAGACCCGACGCGATCAGGGTATAGCCGCCGCCTGTGACATAACTGCGGTACAGGTTGTAGGCAGCAGCGCTGGCTACGGCATCCCAAGAGAGAGATACCACACTGTCGCCCTCCACCGCGGCGAGGTTGGCCGGGGCATTGGGTGGGATCAGGTCCTGGCCGGCGTTCGCGGTCAGAACCGCGCCCCACAGCGGCGCCACAGTCAGGGTGACCTGGCCGCCGGTTACGGTGTAACTGCCGCCGTTCAGCTCGTCGGTCAGGATCGTGCCCTCGGGCAGGTAGCCGCTCACATCCACTGCCACGGACTGATTGATGCCCCTGGCCGAGGTGCTGCGGTTGACGACCACCACCGCCGCATCGTCGCCCAGCTTGCGGCCATAGGCATACACCTGGGCACCGTCGTCGGCCAGCAGCGTATCGAACGAGCCGGTGCGCAGCGCCGGGTGGGCGTTGCGAATGGCCGCCAGCGTCGCATAGTGGATGCGCATGCCGGTGTCCTGCTTGCGCCAGGCCGGCAGGTCGCTATAGCCCGGCAGGTCGGGCCAGGGATAGGGCTGGCGGTTGTATGGGTCGCTGTAATAAACGCCGCCGGGGTTGGCGGAGCTGGCCTGGCCAAAGCCGGTCAGGCCCACCTCGTCGCCATAGTAGATGGTCGGCGCGCCGGGCATGGTCATCTGGACGATGGCCAGCACCTTCTGGCGGGCCTTGCCGTCGCTATAGTCGGCATCGGTCGGATCTCCGTCCTGGTCGAGCGGGATCAGCACCCGGTTGGTGTCGTGGCTGTCCACCAGGTTTAGGGCAGCGTACCACGCCTCGGCCGGATAGTCCTCCTCGATGCTGTGCATCAGGCTGTCGAACTGGCTGACGGTCAGGGCGGCGATAAAGCTGTTGGTGTCCTGCCAGTCGGTCTCGCGCAGCAGCCCGATGAGGGCGTTACGGAAACGATAGTTCATGGCGCTGTCCAGTTGATCGCCCAGGATAAAGCGGCTGGCGTCGCCCCACTCTTCGGCGATGGTGATCGCATCCGGATTGGCGGTGCGGATATAGGGCCGCCAGTCCTGCCAGAAGGTCGAATTCACGTCGCCGGCCACGTCCAACCGCCAGCCGTCGGCCCCCTGCTCCAGCCAATAGGCGCCGATGGCCGGCGTGACACGGTACAGGTAATCGCGCACGCCCACGCCGTCGTCGGTGGTGTTCAGCTTGGGCAGCGAGTCAAAGCCCCACCACGCCTGGTAGTTGGTATCGCCGGCGCACACGCCCGTGCCGGCCGGGCTGGCCGGCGTAAAGTAGTACCAAGTGCGGTACGGGCTGTTCACGTCCTCGCAGGCGCCCACCTCGGCATAGTGCCCATAGCGGTCAAAGTAGACGCTGTCACTGGAGGTGTGGTTAAAGACGCCGTCCAGCACGAGGTGCATGTCCCGCGCCTCCAGCTCAGCGACCAGTGTCTGGAAGGTCGCCAGGTCGCCGAAATTGTCGTCGACGGCCTCATAGTCGGTGGTGTCGTACTTGTGGTTGGAGGGCGATTCAAAGATCGGGTTCAGATACAGTGTCGTGACGCCCAGGTTTTCGATATAGTCCAACCTGTCGATGATCCCCTGCAGGTCGCCGCCGTAGAACAGCTTGCTGTACGACCCCTCCCACGGCCCAGTCTCGCGCGGGTCGGGCACGATCCAGTTCCACTGCGGCGCCGTGAGCACGCCGGGGTCTTCGTTATAGAAGAAGGTGCCGCTGATCGGGTCGTTGGCCGATACGCCGTTGCGGAAGCGATCGGGGAAGATCTGGTACACGACGGCGTTCTTGAACCAGTCGGGCGTGTCGAAAGCCGGATCGTAGACGTCGATCTGGTATGAATAGTCGGGCGAGTCGTTGTAGGCCTGGCCCAGCCCGCCGTCGAACAGGTCATCGTCCTCGTAATAGTCGGTATCGCTGCCGTCGGTCACGAGGAAGCGGTAGTAGAGAATAGTCTCGTAATCGGGCGCGTCCAGCTCTACCTGCCACACGGCATAGTCGAACGGATCGCCGGGCAGGGTCGCCACCTGGGTCATGGGATAGAAGCTCTGCGTCCCCAGCGTATTGTCCCAGACGCGGGCCTTGACTTCGGTCACGTCGCCGGCGTAGGTGCGGAAGCGGAGAGTGACCGGCGTCATCTTGGGCACAGCGCCAAACGGCGTCCGGTACATGTCACTGCGCGAGTCGTGCTCCAGCCCATCCCACCAGACGTTGTCGTCGGTGCCGGGCGGTGTCGGCTCATAGTTCTTGAGCTGATAGAAGGTCGAGTTGGCGAGCACGGCCTGGGTTGACCAGTCGGAAGCATTCCAGTCGTCGGCCGGGTCGTTGATCGTGTCCTGGGCGTTATCGCCGCCCCCGCCGCCGGTGTCCCATACCTCCATCCACACCGATGCCGGGTTGCCCAGGTCGGCCTTGGCCACCTGCCACTCGATAGCAGACGGCGTGCCGGCGCCGATGGCGCCCGCCGCGACCTGGTGCACGTTGCCCCAGTCCCAGGCCGAGCCGGTCCAGGGAACGATCTGCGTGTCACCCGGATCGTAGGGCGCCGCATCCACCCAGGTGTAGATGCCATACTCGGGCTTGTGCGGGTCGTTCACCACCACGTTCCGTGTCCAGGCGTCGCTCGTGGCGCCGCTGGCGTCGTTGGTCGTGTCGACATACATGACATACTTGCCCCAGTTGGTCGCCCCGATGTCGGCGTTGATGGTGTAGGCAAAGTAGAGGTAGTTGATGTCCTCGGCGACGTACAGGTCGAGGAGGTCCATGTTGGGGTTGCCATTGCCGTCACCGGCCGAGTCGCTGGCGATCGGCGCCCCGTAGACCTGGTCGATCTGGCCGTCGACCAGCGGCGCCCCGAACTGGGTCGAGTTGGCGAGCACGGCCTGGGTTGACCAGTCGGTAGCATTCCAGTCATCGGCCGGGTTGTTGATCGTGTCCTGGGCGTTGTCGCCCCCGCCGCCGCCGGTGTTCCATATCTCTACCCACAGCGTATTGGGGCTGCCCAGGTCGGCCTTGGCCACCTGCCACTCGATGACAGAGGGCGTGCCGGCGCCGATGGCGCCGGCCGCGACCTGGCGCACGTTGCCCCAGTCCCAGGCCGAGCCGGTCCAGGGAACGATCTGGGTGTCACCCGGATCGTAGGGCGCCGCATCCACCCAGGTGTAGATGCCGTACTCGGGCTTGTGCGGGTCGTTCACCACCACGTTGCGCGTCCAGGCGTCGCTCGTGGCGCCGGCGGCGTCGTTGGTCGTGTCAACGTACATGACATACTTGCCCCAGTTGGTCGCCCCGATGTCGGCGTTGATGGTATAGGCGAAATAAAAGTTGGTGGCGTCCTGGGCCACATACAGGTCCAGGAGGTCCATGTTGGGGTTGCCATTGCCGTCGCCAGACGAGTCGCTGGCGATTGGCGGGCCATAGGCCGCGTCGATCACACCGTCGACGATGATGCCGGCCTGGGGGCCGGTGGGCACAGCCGCCGCCAAGAGCGGGGCGGCCGGGTGGGCCATCGCGGGGGAGGCTGCCGGGCTGATCAACAGACTCAGCAGCACTACCAGAACACAGATCGGGCGCACTAGAGATCGCTTCATAGCTTCCTCCTCGTATGGGGTTGTCCGATTACAGCGATGTCATCGGTTCTGTAGCCGCGGACAAGGGCAATTATAAGCGCGAGTCAGGCAGGTGTCAAGAGAACAAGAAGGATTGACGAAGCATCGATTTGTTCACCGGCCCGAATTGGCATATACTTGAGCCATGAATCCCAACCTCGTGATCGTCGAGTCGCCGGCCAAGGCAAAAACGCTATCCGGCATCCTGGGGCCGGGCTACCGGGTGGTGGCCTCGCTGGGCCACGTCCGCGACCTGCCGGCCAAGGATCTGGGCGTTGACCTGGATGCCGGCTTTAACCCACATTATGTCACTGCCCCGGGCAAGCTCAAGACGATCCAGCGCCTGCGGCAGGCGGCCCAGGGAGCAGCCACGGTCTACCTGGCTACCGACCCCGACCGCGAGGGCGAGGCGATCGCCTGGCACGTGCTCCAGGTGCTCAAGCTGCCCAGGGGCACGCCGGTCCACCGCGTCGCCTTTCACGCCATCACCCCGGCAGCGGTCCGGGCCGCCATGGACCAGCCCGGACCGCTCGACGAGCACCTGGTCGAGGCGCAGCAGACGCGGCGGATCCTCGACCGGCTGGTCGGCTACAAGGTCAGCCCGCTGCTGTGGCGGCGCGTCAAGGGCGGCCGGGCCGGCCCGCGCAAAAAGGGCAGCGGCCTGTCGGCGGGACGGGTGCAGACGGTCGCTCTGCGCCTGGTGGTGGACCGCGAGCGCGAGATCGAGGCCTTTGTCCCCGAGGAGTACTGGACGCTGGAGGCACGCCTGGAACAGCAGGTGGATGGTGCGGCGCCATTTACCGCCGAGTTGTGGCGGATAGGCAGGGACAAGCCGGATCTCAAGACGCAGGCTGACGTGCAGCGGATCGTGGACGACCTGGCGCCCGGCGGCGACCTGAAGGCGGCGCTGTGGTGGGTGGAGAGCAGCGAGACGCTGCGCAAAAACCGCCGTCCCGACCCGCCCTTTACCACCAGCACCATGCAGCAGGCGGCGGCGCGCTCGCTGCACTTGCCGCCCGGGCTGACGATGAAGCTGGCCCAGCAGTTGTACGAGGGGGTCCCGTTGGGCGAGGCAGGCACGGTCGGGCTGATCACCTACATGCGCACCGACTCGACGGCGGTCGCTCCCGAAGCCCAGACCGCAGCGCGGGAGGTGATCGAGCGTTTCTGGGGAGCCGGCTACCTGCCCGCCAGTCCGCCGGTCTACCACACCAAGATCAAATCGGCGCAGGAGGCCCACGAGGCGATCCGGCCCACCGACCCGCAGCGCACGCCCAAGGCAGTGCGGCCCTTCCTCGACGACAAGCTGGCGGCGCTGTACGAGCTGATCTGGCGGCGGTTCATCGCCAGCCAGATGGCCGACGCCCTGTACGACGTGACCACCGCCCTCATCCCCACCGCCCGCGGCGAGCGTGCCAACCGCCTGCCCTACCTGTTTCGCGCCGTCGGCCGGCTGCTGGTTTTTGACGGCTTTTTAAAGGTTTACGAGGAGGGCCGCGACCCCGGCGAGGATCTGGATGCAGCGGAGGGCGGCGGCCCGCTGCCCCCTCTGCACCCCGGCGAGCCGCTCGGCCTGCTGGAGCTGATCCCCAAGCAGCACTGGACCCAGCCGCCGCCGCGCTATACCGAGGCGTCGCTGATCAAAGAGCTGGAAAAGCGGGGCATCGGCCGGCCATCAACTTTTGCCGGCATGGTCGACCTGATCCAGGACCGGGGCTATGTGGCCAAGGAGCAGCGCTTCTTAAAGCCAACGCCGCTGGGGTTTGCCGTATGCGACCTGCTGGTCGGCTTTTTTCCCGACCTGTTCGACTATAATTTTACCGCTCAGATGGAAGACACGCTGGACGAGATCGCCGGCGGCCGCGCCGAGCGGCTGGCGACGCTGGAGGCGTTCTGGGCCGGGCTCGAGCCGGCCCTGCTCAAGGCCGGGGCCGAGATGCCCAAGGTCCAGGTTGAGACACCGCCGGCGCCGGCCAGGCGGGCCGGCAAACAGGGCAAGGCCAAGGGCCAGGCGGCCACGCCGACGGGCAAGACCTGCCCCCAGTGCGGCGGCGCCCTGGTCCAGCGCCAGGGCAAATACGGGCCTTTTGTGGGCTGCTCTAGCTATCCCAAGTGCCGGTACATAGAAAAGACGACAGGCCGATCGCGCTCATAGGCCGAGGGCCTTTTCCACGGTCCGGGGTGGATGGTACCGGATGGTGCGGATCTCTTCCGCCGAGAACCAGCGGGGGGTCTTTTGCCCATAGCGGTGCTGCGCCTCGGCGGCCAGCTCGCCGCCGGTGACGCTCCCAGAAAAGGTGATGGTGATGCTGTGCCACGGCCTGTCGGGCAGGATCACCTCGCTGACGTTCAGCAGCCCGGTAATCTGCGCCTCCAGGCCGGTTTCCTCGGCCAGCTCGCGCAGGGCGGCCCGGTGCAGGCTCTCGCCAAACTCCACGCGGCCGCCGGGGAGGTTCCACTGGACCGAGCCGGCGTCGGTGTTATAGTGGGGCACCAGGAGGATCTTTTGTTCGTGAACAACAGCCAGACAAGCACGGACGCGAATGGTGTCGCCCATGAGCCGCTACCAACCGAGTACCAGGGTAGCGTAGTAGTACACGACCGGCGTCACAAAGAGCAGGCTGTCGATCCGGTCGAACATGCCGCCGTGGCCGGGGATCAGGTCACTGAAATCCTTGACCTTCATCTGCCGCTTGACCATCGACTTGGCCAGGTCGCCCAAGGGCGCGGCGGTAGCGACCAGCGCCCCCAGCGCCAGCCCGTGGGGCCAGGGCAGATCGACCAGCCAATAGCCGAGCAGGATGGTCGCGACCAGCCCGCCGATCCATCCGCCGACGGTGCCCTCCCACGTCTTTTTGGGGCTGAGGTAAGGGCTGGAGGGATGCCGGCCGATGGCTTTGCCGACGAAATAGGCCGCGCTGTCGTTGATCCAGGTGACCAGGAAGGTGAGCACCAGCCAGCGGGTGCCGATCCCCAGGCCGAATGGGGCCGACAGATCGCGGAGCAGGACAAAGTGGCTGCCCAGGAAGCCAAGCCACAGAGCCGCGCCGAGGGTCAGCGCCCAGCTCTGGGTGGGCTGGCCTTCGGGCGAGCGCAGGAGCTGTACCACGAGGGTGCCGATGATCGAGGCAGCCAGCACCAGGCCAAAGAGCGGCCAGTCCGGAAAGCGGGCCGCCGCCACCAGGGCGGCGATGACCAGGGCCGTGGCCGGCAGGGAGGCACGAGAGCCGGCCGCTGCCATCAGGTGAAACAGCTCGTAGGCAGACCGCACGGTGATGGCAACGATCGCGGCAGCCAGCACCCACCCCCCGGCGTAGGTCAGCACCGCGACCATGGGAATCATTACCAACGCACTCAGGACACGTGTTCGCAGCATGGAATAGGTTAGCCTTCGCCCTGCCCGGTCGGCTCGCAGGGCACGGCATAATCATCTTTAATCCCGCCAAAACGGCGGTCGCGCCGGCCATAGGCCGCCAGCGCCTGGCACAGCTCATCCCGGCCAAAATCGGGCCAAAAGGTGGGGGTGACATAGTACTCGGCATACGCCGACTGCCACAGCATAAAACCGCTGGTGCGCATCTCGCCGCTGGTGCGGATGATCAGGTCAGGATCCGGCTGGCCGGCCGTGTACATGTAGTGGGACAGCAGCGCTTCATCTACCCGATCGGCGGGGATTCCGTCGCGGATGATCTGTTGCACTGCCTGCACGATCTCGTCCCGGCCGCCATAGTCAAAGGCCACGTTAAAGACAATACGGGTGTTGTTCTTGGTCAGCTCGACCGCATCGCGAATCTGCTTCTGCAGCCGAGCGGGCAGCCGGTCCACGTGGCCCAGGTGGCGCACTTGCACCCCTTCTTTGTGCAGCTCTCTCACCTCTCGCCGGATCATTTCCTGCAGGATACGCAGCAGGCCCTTGACTTCGGTCTCCGGACGCCGCCAGTTCTCGGTGGAAAAAGCCCACACGGTGAGGATCTCTACGCCGAATTCGGCGCACGCCCTGAGAATAGGGCGGAGGTTCTCGGTTCCGGCCCGGTGGCCGGCCAGTCGTGGCAGCCCTCGCGCCTTGGCCCAGCGGCCATTGCCGTCCATGATAATCGCTACATGACGTGGCACCTGGGCCAATTCTATCTGTTCAGATGACACCTTGCTTCCCTCTTGTGACTGAAAACAAAAGGGGGCTGAGGCATGCCGTGATGGTCTGCTCAACCCCCCTGCTCAGATCCTCAGCCGGCACAGCCAGCCGGCTAGACCTCCATGACTTCCTCTTCCTTGCGCCGGCCGATCGCGTCGATCTTGTCGATGAACTCGTCGGTGAGCTTCTGGATCTCCTCTTTGCCCTCAAAAAAGTCGTCTTCGGAGATCATCTTTTCCTTCTCAAAGTCCTTGAGATCGTTGAGCGCATCACGGCGCAGGTTGCGCACGGAAACCCGCGCCTCTTCAACGCGCCTGGATACCAGCTTGACCAGATCCCGGCGCCGCTCTTCGGTCAGGCGTGGGATGTTCAGGCGGATCAGCTTGCCGTCGTTGGACGGGGTCAAGCCCAGATCTGATTTGAGAATGGCCCGTTCGATGGCCGCCAGTGCGGATGGATCCCAGGGCCGGATCACCAACAGGCGAGGTTCTGGCACAGCGATGCTGGCTATCTGGTTAACCGGCGTCGGCGTGCCATAATAGTCCACCGGCAGCCGCTCGACCAGGGCCGGCGACGCCCGGCCGGTGCGCAGCGTCAACAGATCATCCTGCAGCGCCTCTATCGTTTTTTTCATGCGCTCCCGCACTTCTGCCAATACCTCGTCTATCATGTCCCCTCCTTGCTCATCTGTCTGAGCGAACCCTGCCATTCTGGCACAAGACCAAGATCCCCGTCAAGGGACTCGCGGCTGTGAGGCAAAGAATCTCCAGCTCAATGGCTGATGATAGTGCCGACTGACTGGTTCGTGACCGCTTTGATCAGTGCGCCTGGCTGCCACAGATCCAGGACGACGATAGGGAGATGGTTGTCCATGCACAAGGAAATGGCAGTCGAATCCAGGACGCCCACGCGCATGTTCAGGGCGTCGATGTAGGTCAGATGGTCGAAACGCTGCGCGTTGGGATTTACCAGCGGATCCTCAGCGTACACACCGTCGACCTTGGTCGCCTTGATAACAAGGTCGGCATCGATCTCCATGGCCCGCAAGGCAGCCGCCGTATCGGTAGTAAAGTAGGGGTTGCCCGTCCCGGCAGCCAGGATCACCACCCGCCCCTTTTCCAGGTGGCTGATGGCCCGCAGGCGGATGTAGGTCTCCGCCACCGCTCGCATTTCGATAGCGGTTTGAACGCGGCTTGGCACGCCGATCCGCTCCAGGGCGTCGGCAAGAACCAGGCCATTGATAACCGTAGCCAGCATCCCCATGTGATCGGCGGTGGAGCGATCCATGCCATGGTCCAGGCCAATCTCACCCCGCCAGATATTTCCCCCGCCGATTACGATGGCAATCTCGATGTCGTAATCCTTGATCTCCTTGATCAACGTCGCGACTTCGGTCGCCCGGTCTGGATCGATGCCAAACCCTCCCGCGCCAGCCAGAGCCTCTCCACCCAACTTGAGCAGGATACGCCTATAGCTGACCGCCATCATCGCCTCCGTGGATACGCTTTATGGGTGAATGAATGCCGGGCCTAGAACGGCCCGGCATTGGATTAGCCACCGACTTCAAAACGAACAAACCGCCGCACGACGAGGTTCTCGCCCAACAGCGCATTCTTCTGTTGAACCAGCTCGCTGATCGTGATCGACGGATCCTTGATGAATGGCTGCTCAAAGAGACAGTTCTCTTCGTAGAACTTGACCAGCTTGCCTTCTATGATCTGCTCGATGACGCGCTCCGGCTTGCCCGAATCCTGCACTTCGGCCTGGTACTTGGCCCTCTCTTCGTCGATCGCCTCCGCCGGCACGTTCTCCTTCGTCATGTACAGCGGCTTGGCAGCCACAACCTGCATCGCCAGATCGTGAGCCAGCTCCTGAAACTGATCCGTCCGGGCGACAAAATCGGTCTCGCAGTTCAGCTCCACCAAACCCGCCACTTTGCTGCCAGCGTGAATATACGATCCGATCAGCCCTTCCCTGGCTTCGCGCTCGGCGCGCTTGGCAGCAGCGACCATCCCCTTCTCGCGCAGGTAAGCCACTGACTGTTCGACATCGCCATCGTGCCTGACCAAAGCCTCCTTGCAATCCAGGACACCCGCCCCAGTCGCTTCGCGGAGTTCCTTGACCATCTGTGCTGTAATGGTTGCCACGTCTGTTGTCCTTCCTTAGTTATCCTAAACTAGTACCCATCCTGCCTAGAACAGGGGTTACTCCTCCTCGTCGTCGTCCTCGTCGTCGTCCTCGATCCCTTCGTCCTCGAGAGCTTCTTCTTCATCCAGCTCATCCTCGAACTCTACCGCACCTGCGCGCAGCTTGGCCAGCGTCGCTGCCCCCAGATACTTTTCGTCCTCGGCTTCCCCTTCGTCAACCTGCAACGCCTGGCGGACCTGCATCCCCTCGTTCACCGCGTCGGCCAGATACTCGACGATCAGCTTGATGGCGCGGATGGCATCGTCGTTGGATGGAATGACGAAATCGATCGGATCGGGATCGCAGTTGGTATCCACCATAGCCATGATGGGGACGCTAAGGATATTGCACTCCTTGACGGCAATAGCCTCACGGCGCACATCAACGATCACCACCAGGTTGGGCAACCGGGTCATCTTTTTCAGCCCGCCCAGTCGCCGGTTCAGCTTTTCGATCAGCTGTTCCAGCATGAGGATTTCCTTCTTCGGCAGGCGCTCCAGATCGCCGGTGTCACGGCGCCGCTCCAATTCCATCAGGTAAGCCAGCCGCTGACGGATCGTCTGCCAGTTCGTCAGAGTACCACCCAGCCACCGTTGTTCGATGTACGGCATGCCACAGTTTTGCGCCGCCTGGATGATGCTCTCCTGGGCTTGTTTCTTGGTGCCGACAAAGAGAACGGTGCCACCACTGGCGACCGTTTCACGCACCATGTTATACCCCTGTTCGAGCCTGACAATTGTTTGCTGAAGATCGATGATGTGAATGCCGTTCCGCTCGGTGAAAATGAACGGCTTCATCTTGGGGTTCCATCGCCGCGTGCGATGGCCAAAGTGCACTCCTGCTTCCAGGAGCGCTTTCATACTGACATTCGCCACTGTTGCCTCCTACTTTGTTTTTTACCTCCACCCCCGTCGTCCCGGTTGGGCACCGGTGTCTGGCTCACACCGGCACAACCCGCCCAGTCTGAGGGTGTGTGAGTTAGTCAAGCGGCGAGTATAACATAGAGCCGGGCAATAGGCAAATGCCGTTATGCCCTCGACGCCACCCCCTGTCCATACTTTAGCAGCGCCTTGAGTCCCTGCTCCGTAGGCGCCTCAGCATAGACCCGCAGCACCGGCTCGGTGCCGGATGGGCGGATGAGCAGCCAGCTATCATCCTCCAAGCGGTACTTGACGCCGTCCAGTGTATCGACCGCCCGCATGGCCGTGCCGCCGATCTTGGTTGGGGCATCGGAGGTCAGGCGGGCTACCATCTCGTGCTTGGATACAGGAGATCGCAGGCGCAGGTCGGTGCGGGCATAGTACGCCGGGCCGGCAACCTGCTGGATATCAGCCACCAAGTCACGAAGCGAGCAGCCCGCATCGGCGATGATCTCGAGCAGAAGCAAGCCCATCAGGACACCATCGCCCTCGGGGATGTGCCCCCGGATGGACAGTCCGCCCGACTCTTCCCCGCCCATGAGCACCTCCCCCTGGAGCATATAGTCGGCGATATGGTTAAAGCCCACAGGGGTCTCTTTCAGGGGCAGATTGTAGTGGGCGACCAGGCGATCGACCATCATCGTTGTGGATACGGTTTTGACTACCGTTCCCGTCCAACCCCGCTTATCAACCAGATAACGCAGTGCCAGAGCAAAGATGTGGTGTGGGTCCACAAAGTTGCCCAGGCTATCCATGGCGCCGATGCGGTCGGCGTCGCCATCAGTGGCCAAGCCTACATCGGCGTGGTATGTCTGGATGGAGGCCGCCAGGGCATTCAGGTACTTGGCAATCGGCTCGGGATGGATGCCGCCAAAGCCCGGGTTCATCTCGCTCCGGATCTCGTGGATATGGCAGCGGGTGCGGGCCAGCATGGCGCCGATGCTCCCCCGGCCGGCGCCATACATCGCATCGTGTACCACCCGCATCTCGCCGCTGGAGATGACGTCCAGGTTCACCAATCGGCCCAGATGTTCGTAGTAGGCCCAGGCAGGGTCAAAATGCCGGATGAGATCCCGATCTACCGCCTGCTGGTAGTCCATGATATTTGGGCCACGGGCCTCGGCTTCTGCTCTCTCCAAATAGCTCTCCACCTGCCGAGCCTGTTCAGGCGAGGCAGAGCCGCCGTAGGCTGCCTTGAGTTTGACGCCATTGTAACGGGGCGGATTGTGGCTGGCGGTGATCATCACCCCGGCGGCTGCTTTTTTGTCTACCACGCTATAGGAAACGGCAGGGGTGGGGGTATCGGCGCGAGTCAGCCAGGCGACGATGCCGTTGCCGGCCATTACCCGCGCCACTTCGGCAGCATACCGGTCCGACAGAAAGCGGGTGTCAAAGCCGACGACCACCTCGGGATTGCTGCCATTGCCGCTTTCGTTCCGGACGTAATCGGCAATGGCCTGGGCCACCAGCCGCAGATTGTTATAGGTGAACGTGTCAGAGATGACCGCCCGCCATCCATCAGTTCCAAACTTGATACTCATTGCCTGCTTGGCCTCTCTTGGTGAGATAACAGGCCGGGCTCTAACCATGGGGGGCCCGGCCAAAAAAGCTCTAGTTGCCCGTCATTGTGATTGAGCCATTACTTGAGCCGCCGCCTCTACAGGCGTGGCTGTGCCGTTGAGCACCGCGACGATGGCTTCCTGCAAGGCTGCCGCGACCCGGGTATAGTCCGCCAGCACAGGACGATGGCGGGCTGCCTGTAGCTGTTGCCGGATGAACTGGCTGTAGCTATCCCCTGATCTCCAATCAGCCATGGCCGTGGCGCGCGTGGGCAAGTAATCGGCAGCCTCATTCCACGCGGCATTCGTTGCCGGACTCATCAGTTGCACCATCCAATCGACAGCGGCTGCCTGGCGAGCAGGATCGTCGGTCACGAGTGCCAGGACCCAACCACGGCCGATCGGCGCCGCGGGCCCACTTGCCGCCGGAATGGCTGCAACCGATGTGATGGACTGCCCTTCGCGGAGATCTTCACCGGCGGGAGGGGATTGGCGCATGGCAAGCAGGTAGCGGTGAGCGGTTACCTGGGCCAATGCCGCCTGTCCCATCGCATAGTCGTTCCAAACGTCATCTCCGGTGTGGTAGGTCGCTATCTTGGCCGGGACAATGTCGCCAGACCGGACGTCGAGATAAAACTGGAGCACCCTGGCCATGTTGTCCGCATCCAGAAAAGGGCTATCTGGGCCGGTGGCGCCTGACTGATCCCGGACGGCAAGGTACTGGATCAGAAAGGCGTCGTTGACCAGGCCGGCCTTGCCCCCTGCCGGGAAAAGATAAGGCCCAGGGCCGCTCAACACATTAGACCAGGACCTGGGAGGGGATGTCATCTTGCCTGTATTGTAAACCAAATGGTCCAGGTCAGCCTGGAATTGCAGCCCATACAACTGCCCATTGAAGGTAGCCGCCTCGCGGGCGAAGGGAAACAGATCTGCTCGCAGGTCCTGGGGGATCAATCCGTCAAGCGGCTGGATCAGCCCTGTCTGAACGGCCGATCCCAGCTCATCGACATCCAGAATCATCAGGTCCGGCAACAGGCCGGGCACGACAGCCCCGGCCGTCGACAAAAAATCGAGGAGACCGCCCTTGCCGGACGGCTCTTTGAGTACAAACCGCAGTCGCAACCGTGGGTGGTCTGCTTCATAGAGATCAACCTGCTGCGCCAGGATCTGGCCGCTCGTGATATCCTGGGTGGGTGAGAACGACACGGTAGTCCACATGGTCAAGGTCATGGCGTCAGACACGGCCGGCATGCCCGTCGGCTGGGCATCGGGAGCGGCGGAGGGTTCAGACACCGGAAGCTGTCCCGGAGCCGGTGTCGCCGTCGAAATGTTGACGATGGCCGACGCTTCAGGCTGGGGGGTAGACTGACCCAGTTGCCAATCACAGGCCGCCAAGACCCCCAGCATGGCCAGGCCTAACAGGGTCAAGCACACAATCGATCGCCGCACCACCGGGCGAGATCGATCAATCGATGTGACAGAAGCAGGATGGCTCATCGTTGGATCGTCTGATCGCGGCCCGGCCCGACAGAGATGTACGACGCCGGGATGCCGAGCAGCTCCTCGATGCACGACACATAGTCGCGAGCCTGGCTAGGTAGATCTTTCAAGTCTCGTGTCTGCGCAATCTCACTCTGCCAGCCGGGCAGCACCTGATAGATCGGGCGACAACGGGCCAACACCGTCTGGTCGATCGGAAAAGACTCGATCCGCTGGCCATCCAGGTCATAGGCAACACAGATCTGAACCGTCTCAAATCGGGAGAGCACGTCGAGCTTGGTCAGAGCGATCTCGGTCAGGCCATTAACGCGCACCGCGTGGCGCAATGTGACGGCGTCCAGCCAGCCGCAGCGGCGAGGGCGGCCGGTGGTTGTGCCAAACTCATCCCACGGCTGCGCGCCCGTGCCCCGCAGCATGTCTGCCAGCTCACCGGCCAGCTCTGTGGGCATGGGACCGGCGCCGACGCGCGTCTGGTAGGCCTTGACCACGCCTACTATCCGCTCGATATGCTGCGGCCCAACCCCCAGCCCGATCAACGCCCCGCCAATGGTGGGGTAAGAGCTGGTTACGTATGGATAAGTGCCATGGTCCAGGTCCAACAGCGTACCCTGGGCGCCCTCGGCCAGGATCTGCTTGCCGGAGCGAAGGGCGTTACTGACCATCTCCGGGACGTCGGCGATATACGGAGCGAGTCGCTTGGCGTGCATCAGGGCCTCTTCGATCCCTGTATCTGCCATCGCCTCCAGCCGCGGCTGGCCATAGATCTTGGTCAGGATTTCGTTCTTGGCCGCCCACTGCTCGCGAATGCGCTGGGCCAGGGCCTCCGGCCGCTCAACAGCGTGGAGCAGCTCATGGGCGCGGATGCCTGTACGAGCGGCTTTGTCGGTGTAAGCCGGGCCAATGCCACGCCGCGTGGTGCCCAGCGCCGCGTCGCCTCGCAACCCTTCGGCGGCGCCGTCCAAAGCGATGTGATAGGGCAAGATCAGGTGAGCCTGGCCGCTCAGCCTCAGCCGGGCCGGCGAAACGTCTACGCCGCGCGCCGCCAGGCCGTCCATCTCAGCCAGCAGCCGCTGGGGGTTGACAACCATGCCCCCACCCAACAGGCAGGTGACACGGGGGTACAGGATGCCGGACGGGATCAGGTGCAGGGCAAAGCGCTCCGTGCCAACGGTGACGGTATGCCCGGCGTTATCGCCGCCGCCGTAACGGACCACCAGGTCGGTCTGGGCAGCCAGCAGGTCGGTAATCTTGCCCTTGCCTTCGTCACCCCACTGCGCACCAAGGATCACGGTAATTGCCATAGCAACCCTCTCATTCCCCAAACAGCGGCACTATCTGGAACTCGACCACATCCACCAATCCCTTGTCGGTCAGCTTGAGCGCCGGGATGACCGGCAGAGCCAGGAACGACAAAGTCATGAACGGATCGGGCAGGGTCGATCCCAGGGCCTGAGCCGCTTTCGTCAGGGCCGTCACCTGGTCACGCACCTCTTCCAGTGGCCGGTCAGACATCAGACCGGCGATCGGCAGCGGGCAGGCAGCCTGTACCCGGCCATCGGCCACCGCTGCCTGGCCACCGCCCATCTCGACGATGGCAGCCACGGCAGCCAGCATGTCGGCGTCGGACATGCCGACAACCACCACGTTGTGCGAATCGTGGGCCACGCTGGAAGCAATCGCCCCCCGCCTGAGCCCGATCCCCTTGACCAACCCCAGCCCCAGGTTGCCGGTGCCCCGGTGCCGCTCGACGACGGCGATCTTGGCCAGGTCGCGAGCCGGGTCCGTCACGACCTGCCCGCCGGCAATTGCCGGCTCCAGCCGCAGGTCTTCGGTGACGACCTGCCCCGGGACGACGCCGATGATCCGCGCCGGGCCTTGGCCCGCCGGGATGGTCAGGTCCAGGGCCGCCATGTTCAGGTGAACCGTCGGCTGAGTCGGGACCTGTGGAAACTCGGCGGCAGATAGAAGGCACCGTCCCCCTTCGGCCACGAGCTGCCCGGCGGCGTATACCTGGGCCACCCGCACCCGCTCCAGGTCATCCAATACCAGCAGGTCGGCCCGATAGCCGGGAGCAACCGCGCCGGTCTGCCGCAGGCCAAAGTACAGGGCAGTGTTGATGCTCGCCATCTGGATGGCCAATATGGGGTTGAGCCCTCCGGAAATCGCCTGCCTGACGACGTCGTCGATGTGCCCCTCGGTCAGCAGAGTATCGGGATGGCGGTCGTCGGTGCAAAAGTGGCAGGAGCGGGCGTTGGCCGGTGTCACCAGGGGCAGCAGGCTGTGCAGATTGCGGGCAGTAGTACCCTCCCGAATAAAGATGTGCATCCCCCGGCGCAGCTTTTCACGGGCCTCGTCCGGGTCGGTGCACTCGTGATCCGAGCCGATGCCTGCCGCCAGGTAGGCGTTCAGGTCCTGGCCTGACAGGCCAGGCGCATGGCCGTCCACCGGCCGGCCGGCGGCGGCCGCAATCTTGGCCAGGACAGACGGCACCCGGAACAGAACCCCCGGGTAGTTCATCATTTCGGCCAGGCCCAGCACCCGGTCGTAGGCCAGGATCTGGGCAATGTCGGCGGCGTCGAGCTCGGCGCCGGCCGTTTCCATGTGGGTGGCGGGCACGCAGGACGGGGCCATCACATAGACGGTCAGCGGCAGGCCGGCGCTGGCGTCCAGGATATAGCGCACGCCGGCCAGGCCCAGCACATTGGCAATCTCGTGCGGATCGCACACGACGGCGACCGTGCCGTGCGGCAGCACCGCGCGGGCAAACTCGGCCGGCTGGACCATCGAGCTTTCCAGGTGGACATGGGCATCAATAAAACCGGGACAGATGAACCTGCCGGCCAGGTCCACGACGCGGTGGGCCCGATAATCTCCCCCCCAGCCGGCCACCCGGCCATCGGCAATTGCCACTCGGGCAGGATGGATCTCGCCGGATAGGACGTTGATCAGCCGGCCGTTCTTCAGCAGCAGGTCGGCCGGTTCCTCCCCCCTAGCGACGGCGATCAACCTCTCGACACCCACGACACTCCTCCCTCCCGATCCCTTGGGCCGGGACCTTAATGCTTTGACGGGCTGGCGGTAACCTTGAGCGTATAGCCCAGCCGGCTAAAGAGCTCGGCGCAGTCTTCCACCGGAAGCCCACCCGCATTGCCTTCCGCCACCAGGTCGTTCAACACCGACTCGTCGGCCGGGGACAGATCGCCGCCGGCCAGCGTTTGCCCTGCCCAGGCGACCAATTGCTCCAGGGTGATGCTCCGATTCAGGTAGGCGGTCAGTTGGCGCAAAATCGCGCTCCGCGCCAGCACCTTCTTGTACAACGGCGCTTTGAGCACGCCTACAAAAGGCAAGTTGCGGTAGCCCTCGGCAAAGTCCAGGCCGTAGCCGACCACGAACTTGTCGGGGATCTCAAACCCAACATAGTCCACCGTGATCGGCACCTGGCGGCGCTCCGGCTTGTCGAGCAGGGCGCACAGGCGCAGGCTGGCCGGCTGGCGTGCCCTCAAGTTCTCCACCAGATAGCTCAGCGTCTTGCCGGTATCGACGATGTCTTCGACGATCAGCACGTCGCGCCCGGTGATGTCGGTCTCCAGGTCCATCACCAGCCGCACCGCGCCGCTTTCGGTGCTGGCGCCATAGCTGGAAATGCCGATAAAGTCGAGCTGGACCGGGATGTCGATGGCGCGCATCAGGTCCGACAAAAAGACGATGGCGCCCCGCAACAGGCCGACCAGCAGCAGATTCTTGCCCCGGTAATCCTCCGAGATCCGCCGCCCCAGCTCAGTGACTTGAGCCTTGATGGCCTCCTCGCTGACCAATATCTCGGCGATGTCGTTGCGCATTCTACTCTTGCTCCCAAGCACAGATTATGGCCTCAAGCGCTGGGGCCGGGCACAGTATATGCCAAAAAGGGACGATTGTCAACCAGACTGCCAAGTGTCCTACTCATCCCTGTTTGCGCTCGGCACCATCCTGGGGTACAATAGAGCCGGAAAGGGAAAGAGGCGATGAGCGGACCGCAATTCACGATCCTGGCGCGCATTGACAACCTGCATTTCATCGCCGCCTGCCCCCACGGTGTAGCCCACCTGACGTGGGAAAATGCCACCCTGCGCTTTACACTGGACGAATTCAAAGCCTTGGCCTGCCTGGTGGAACGGACAATCACGGCGCGAACCCCGGTGGTGATGACCGACGGCAACCTGAGCGTGGCATGGCAGCCGCTTGACCGCTGCGAGATCCAGGTTGGACCGGCTGCCCTGCGCCTCCCGCCGGCCGACTTTCGCCGGCTGGCTTCTACCATACAGCAAGCCAAGCGCCGCCTCGACGACCTCACCGCCTCAGGAGCCTGGAACGAGCCAGACCGGCAGGAATCGCCGCCCGATCCATTCCAAGCTCTCAGGCAGATCCCCTTTTCCCGCAATTAGGCCGGCTGCTTACATCCTCTCCGGCGCGCCGACCCCCATCAACGCCAGCGTCCGTCCCAGCGCCAGCTTGGCGGCCTGCGCCAGCCGCAGCCGGGCCCGGGTGACCTCTTGGTCGGCCGGATCGGAGCTGACGACGCGGCAGTCGCGGTAAAAGATGTGAAAGACGGCAGCCAGCTCCTGGGCATAGTGCGGCAGGTGATGGCAGGCCAGCTCCTCGACGGCCTTGGCCACGGCCTCAGGCAGCTCTAGCATCTTGCGGATGAGGGCCAGCTCGGCGGGATGGGTCAGCAGCGACACGTCGGCTCCCTCGGCACTGTGGCCCTGTTCCTCGGCGTAGCGCAGGATGCTGGCAATGCGGGCGTGGCCGTACTGCACGTAATAGACCGGATTTTCGCTCGACTCTTTGCGGGCCAGGTCGAGATCGAGGTCCATCTGGCTGTCGGCGGCGCGGGCCAGCAGGAAAAAGCGCAAAGCGTCAGGGCCAATGTCGTCCAGCGCCTCGCGCAGGTCCACCTGGGTGCCGGCCCGCTTGGACAGCCGCACCTGCTCGCCGCTCTCCAACAAGGTCACCAACTGGTAGAGGTGCAGGGTCAGCCGCTCGGGGTCCAGGCCAAGGGCGCGCATCATGGCCTTCATCCGCGGCACATGGCCATGATGGTCGGCGCCCCACACGTCGATGACCCAGTCAAAGCCGCGCTGCACAAACTTGTTATAGTGGTAGCTGATGTCCGAGGCAAAGTAACCCGGCAGGCCGTTGGAGCGGATAACCACCTCGTTCTTGTCGGCGCCCAACGCTTCGGCGTTGAACCACACCGCGCCGTCGGCCATGTACAGGTGATCGCCCTCGCGCAGGATGGTCATGATCTGGTCGAACACACCCTCCTGGTAGAGCGTGCGCTCGGAAAACCAGTTATCATAATGCACATTCATAGTGGCGACGTCGCGGCGGACACTCTCCAGGACCATCTCCCGCCCGATTTCGGTCATGAGCTTCACCGCCTCATCGCGGGGCATGCCCAGGTAGCGATCCCCCTCATCGTCCGCGATCTGCTTGGCCCAGTCGGCCACATATTGGCCGTGGTATCCGCCTTCGGGGATGTCGCCGGCGTCCTGCCCCAGGTGCTGGCAGTAGCGGACGTACAGGCTCTCGCCGAATTTCCCTATCTGCGTGCCGGCGTCGTTGATATAGTACTCGCGCTGGACCTGGTACCCTCCTGCCACCAGCAGGTTGGCCAGTGTGTCGCCCAGCACCACGTTGCGCCCAAAGCCGACGTGCAGTGGGCCGGTCGGATTGGCGCTGCCGAATTCCACCTGCACCCGCCGGCCGTGGCCCCGGTCTATATCGCCGAACCTGTCACCGGCAGCCAGGATCGCCTCCACCTGCTGGGCCAGCCAGCCGTCATCCAGGGTGACGTTGATAAACCCCGGCGGGCAGACCTCCACCTGGGCGATAAAGGGCGCCTTGGGCAAGCGGTGCGCGATCCGCTGCCCCAGCTCGACCGGGCTCAACGGCCGATGGCCGGCGACCTTGAGCGTGGTATTGACCTCCGCGATCATCTGCAGCGGCTGGTTACTGGTATAGTCGCCGCGCTGCGCCTGCCTGGGCCGGGTAATGACCACGGCCGGGATATCGGTCTTGGGCAGGTCGCCCTTTTTCTGCGCTTTTTTTACAGCCTGGTAAATCAGATCTGCCAGTTCGTCTTTGACCATCGGGCCCCCATTATCTCCTGGTATCTTGTATCGGACTCTGATCCAGCCAATCGCGCCCCACCTTGGCATCCACCTTCAAAGGCGCGTCGAGCCGGTACGCACCTTCCATCGTGTCGACGACCAACGGGATCACCTCGTCCAGCTCTTCCTCCGGCACCTCCAGCACCAGCTCGTCGTGGACCTGGAGGATCATCCGGCTGCGGAGGCGACGCTCTCGCAGCGCGCGCCACAGGCGGTTCATGGCCACCTTCAGGATATCGGCGGCCGTGCCCTGGATCGGGGCGTTGATGGCCATGCGGTAGGCAGCCTGGTATACGGTGTTCGGCACACCGGCATCGGGCAGCATATCGGGAAGATAGCGCCGCCGGCCTAACAGCGTCTCGACGTACCCCTCCTGCTGGGCCTGGTGCCGGGTCTTTTCCAGATAATCCTTGATCCGGGGATAGGTCTGGAAATAGGTCTGGATGAAGGCGTCCCCCTCCTGTGGGGTCAGGCCGGTCCGCTCCGACAGGCCATAGCCGGTCACGCCGTAGCTGATGGCAAAGTTGGTCATCTTGGCTACGCGGCGCTGTGCCGGGGTCACCTGATCGAGCGGCACGTGGTATATGGCGGAAGCCGTGCTGGCATGGATATCCTCGCCGCGGGCAAAGGCTGCCAGCATAGCCGGGTCCTGGGAAATGTGAGCCAGGATGCGCAGCTCTACCTGCGAATAGTCGGCAGCCAGCAACTGGCAGCCCTCCTTGGACACAAAGGCTCGCCGAATCTCGCGCCCAATGTCGGTGCGGATCGGGATATTCTGCAGGTTTGGATTGCTGCTGCTGACCCGGCCGGTCGTCGTGCCGGCCTGGTTGTACGACGTGTGCACCCGGCCGGTGCGCGGGTTGACCAGCGCCGGCAGGGCGTCGATGTAGGTGCCTTTGAGCTTGGTGAGCTGGCGGTGCTCCAAGATCAGGTCCACGATGACGTGGCTGCCTTTCAGCTTGTCCAGCACGTCGGCGGCGGTGGAATAGTGGCCCGATTTGCCCTTGCGCATCCACGGCAGGGTCAGGCCCAGCTCGTTGAACAGGGTCACGCTGAGCTGCTGTGTAGAGTTGATATTCAGCGGATGGCCGGCCTGCTGCTCGATCTGCTCCTGTAGCTCGCCGAGGCGCCGGCCCATGTCACGGCTCATCTCTGCCAGAAAATCGACGTCGAGCTTGACGCCGGCCCGCTGTATGTCGACGATGACCGGCACCAGCGGCATTTCCAGCTCGGAGAATAGCTCCCACTGGGCCTTGTCGTGCAGGTCCGGCCGGAGAAGGTTGGCCAGGCGCAGGGTCATGTCCACGTCGGCGCAGGCATAGGGCGCCGCCCTGTCCACCGCCACCGCGTCCATGGTGATCTGTTTCTTGCCGGTGCCGATCAGGTCGGTGATCTCTGTCATCTCGACCCCGAGCTTATCCGCGGCCAGGTCTTTGAGCCCCAGACCGCGGTTTCCGGGGTTCAGCAGCCAGGCAGCGATCATGGTATCAAAGAGGGGAGGGCTCACCTCCAGCCCGTGCTCGGCCAGGGCCGTCAGGTCATAGTTGGCGTTGTGGGCAACCTTGAGAACGTCTGGGTTGCCCAGCATCGGCCTCAGCTTGGCGATGACGACCTCCAAGGGCAGGTTCGATTCCCGCAGCGGGAATCGGGTCGCCAGCTGGTGGCCCACCGGGATATAGTACCCCTTGCCTTCACCGGCGGTCAGCGAGATGCCGACCAGATCGGCGGCCATCGGATCGACGCTGGTGGACTCGACGTCCACCGCCACGGCCCCGCCGCGCCCGGCCTCGGTCAGCTCGGCGACGGCGGCATCCAGGGCCGCCAGGCTATCCACGATCTGATAGGCGGCTTGCGCCGGCTGCACACCTTCCCGGGAAGCCGGCCCGCCGAGATCCTCCCCCGTGGGGGAAGGGGGGTCGCCGAACAGGGACAACTGCGCCACACTCCCCCCGACCGGCGGCAGCGGGCGCTGGTCGGGCTCTTGGCCGGCTGCCCACGGCAGGCGCGGCAGCAGGGACCGGAATTCAAGCTCGCGGAACAGGTGAGCTACCCTCTCGCGGTCTATATCCTTTACCCGGCTGGCAGCCAGGTCCAGAGCCACCGGCACGCCGGTGACGATGGTTACCAGGTACTTGCTCTTGAAAGCCATCTCTCGTCCCGCTTCGAGCGCCTGCCGGAAGCGCGCCGGGGTGACCTCGGCCAGATGGTCATAGATCCCCTCCAGGCTGCCATACTTTTGCAGGAGGGCCGTCGCCGTCTTTTCGCCAATGCCGGCCACGCCGGGGACGTTGTCGCTCTTGTCGCCGATCAGCGCCTTGTAGTCGATCAACTGGGCCGGCTCCAGGCCATACCGCTCGCGGATGCCGACCTCGTCGTAAGTAATCGTGTCGCCAAAGTTCCGCCGCGAGGTTATCACCCGCACGTGGGGGTTGATGAGCTGGAAGGTGTCGGTGTCGCCGGTGACGATCAGCACCTCCACGCCCTGCGCCCGGGCCTGCTCTGCCAGGGCGGCCAGCACATCGTCGGCCTCGAACGTCTCTGCCGAGTAGGTGGGAATGGCAAAGGCTTGCAGCAGCTCGTCGATCCGCTGAAACTGTACCCGCAGCCCATCCGGCATGCGCGCCCGGTTGGCCTTGTATTCGGGATAGGCGTCGTGGCGAAAGGTACGGCCCACATCCAGGGTGACGGCCAGGTAATCGGGCCGCTCGTCGCGCAGGACGTTGAGCAGCATCAAGGCAAAGCCGTACACGGCGTTGGTCAGCTCGCCACGGGAGGTGGACATCTCCTGTGGCAGGGCGAAATAGGCACGGTAGATCAGCGCGTGCCCGTCTATCAGCACCAGTTTAGCCGGTTCAGCCATCAGTCCCTCCTGCTCCTCGTGTAGGCCCTACTTGACCACGAGGGGGAGATAAAAGCGCCAGGAGTGCTCGGCGGTCACACGCACGGCCTCCACGTAGGTGTCCTGCCCGCACCCATTGTAGGCCGTCAGTGTGACCAGGTAGGTGTTCGAGATCGGGTAGGTGTGGGTTGGCGCCGGGACTGTCGTGGTCACGCCGTCGCCAAAAGCCCACAAAAAGGCGCCCGCATCCTGGCTATCGTTGCCAAAGGTCACGACCAGATCGCCGGCCGTCCAGTGGAAACCGGCCTCGGGCAGCGGGTCGACCACCGCCGGGGCGGAGACCTGATCCGATCCTATCGAATTGGTGACAATCAGCGTCACCGTGTACTGGCCGGCGGCGGCGTAGGTATGTTCCGGCTGCCACTCGACCGACTGCTGGCCGTCGCCAAAGGTCCACAGCCACGAATCTGCGCCGGTGCTGTTATTGGTCAGGATCAGCGGCTCGCCCAGGCAGACCGGGCTGTTGCTCTGAAAGACCGCATCGGGTGGGGTTGGCAATTGGACGGCCGCCAGGGCATCCAGGATGCCCCACCCCCACACGTTGTTGGGCGGATCGGGGTCACCGCACTGGCTGCTCGATTTCGGCTCGGCGGTGCTGGTCATGGCCTCCTCCAGGAGGTCCACCTGGCCGGCGTAGCCGGGCGCCGCCGACAGGAGAAGCGCCACGGCGCCGGTGACGTGCGGGGCAGCCATGCTGGTGCCGCTCCAGCCGTCCTCGTAGCCGCCGCCCGGCACGCTGGAGCGGATGCTGATGCCCGGCGCGGCGATGTCGGGCTTGACGTAGGTCTGGCTGTTGTAGGTGACCGGGCCCCGGCTGGAAAGGCTGGCGATTAGATCGGTCTCGTGGTCAAAAGCGCCCACGGTGAACGACTGCTGGTAGATGGCCGGCGGGTCATCGATGGTGTTACAGCCAGAGTAGCCGCCGTTGCCGGCCGAGACCACGACGACGATGCCGGCCTGGCGCAGGGCCTCGACCGACGCTTCCAGCGTATCGAGATCGCAGCCCTCGCT
>DAOUGI010000082.1:0-8888 GCA_034429215.1 Anaerolineae bacterium
CCCGACCGTGTCAGGGTAGGATCGGCGACTCGAATCGCCCCCAGCCCAACCAGCACCTCGCGCAGGTGGACGGAGATCAGGCCGGGCAGCACCAGGAAGGCCGGCAGCAGGTACAGGTAGACAACCCATGCATTTCCATAGTTCATCAACCCCTGCCAGCTACCCGGCCCGATCAGGGCGGCCATCGGATCAAAACCGGTGACGAAAAGCCCGGGCCGGCTTCTCGCCAGCCCCACCCCTGCCATCGCCACACCCAAAAGCGCCACCGGCAGCACAACCACGGTCAGCCACGACGCCCGGCGGCACAGCACCGCTTTGAGCAAGGACGGGGAAACCCCGGCCCCATCTGAGCGCTGATAGGCCTCGGGGTCGAGCAGCATGCACCAGCGCAGCCAAAAGCCTGGCAGCCGCGTCAAGAGCAGCCCAAACAGCAGTATCAACACCGGGCCGATCCACAGCACCCCGGCCACATACATCGCCAGGACCAGGATAAAGAGCTGCGTCGGCCAGCGCTCGTGCCCGGTCGGCGCCGGAAAACGGCCGGTGCGCGCCCAAACCCACATCGCTCCCAGCACGAGAGCCAGGTCGCGGATAACCATAGGCCACACCAGCCAGGCCGGCAGGCGCTGCTCGGCGGCCAGCACGACAAACACCAACCCATAGATCGCCTTGGAAACCAGTGTATCGGCCGCAATCCAGGACTGGGGCTGCTCACCAAGCCGCCGGGCCAGGAAAGCACCCAGCAGGTCGAGCGCCAGGTTGGCAAGCAGCACAGCGGAGTACAGCCAGCCCCGCTGATCGGCGTCGAGCGCGCGCCACAGTCCGACCGCGATGGCCGCGATCAACAACCGCGCGAGCAGGTTGACCAGTGCAAAGCGTTTAGCGATCATAAAGCCTCATCATTTATAGGGTATTGAGAAAATCAGGCTGCAGCAGGTCACGGCGCCCTCTGCTTTGGCCAGCTCGGAAACGTCGACGGTCTGAACGGCGATGCCCTCAGCCTCCAGGCGCAGGCGCGTGCGCGGATAGGCCTCCGGATAGATAATCGACCCACCCACCGGCAGCGCGTTGGCTCCATACGGCTCCGCTGGATCGACGTCTATCAACTTGAGCTCGCGAAAGATACGGCCGTCCACCCAATCCCGGTTTATAAGCAAGGTATCCCCGGCTACCTGAGTGACCGCCGATTTCAGGTGCAGGCAGCCGGCCACGGGCACTCCCTCCACCCGGTAGCCCAACGGAGCGGCCAGCCGGCGCACCTGCTCGACGCCCGCCTGGTTGCTCCGCCCGGACAAGCCGATATAGATCGCGCGGCCGGCGCACAGCACATCGCCGCCGTCCAAAGTGCCCGGCGGTTGGATGAAGGCCAATCGGCGGAACGGTTCGAGCGTCCGCGCCACCGGCTCTAGCTCGGGCCGCCGGGAAGCGGCCCCCGGCCGGGTGATGATCGCCAGATCGTCGAGCACGACTGCGGTGTCCTCGACAAAAACCGAATCGGGCAGATCCGGCTCGGCGGGCAGGCGGTGCAGCTCGCACCCCAGGCCGGCCAGGCAGGCCTCATATCGGCCGTGCTGGGCCCGGGCGAGATCGACGTCGATCGGCCGGCGCTCCAGGTGGGTCAGCTCGCACTGGCCGATCTTGGGGCTGACCGCGCGCGTTATCGCTACGAGCCTCGTTGTCACCACCATATCACCGCATGTCGATGCATTCTTCGGGGCACACCACCACGCACAGCCCACAGCCGTAACACAGCGCCGCATCCAGGGCCAGCTTGCCGGCGGCCATCGTCCGCGCTCCAAAGTAACATACCTCTACACAAACTCCGCAACCGGTGCAGAGGTTCAGATCGGTCACGGCGGCCAGCTCGCCCTTGTCGCAGCGCTCGGTGGGGTCGAGAAAGTAGCCACAGCAATCGTCGCAGCAGAAGCAGATGCCGTTGGTGGCGGTCCGGGCCTCGTCGCGCCACGGCCGGGCGACCAGGTGCTTGGTCCGTGCCTCGGCGAGGATCGCCTCGGCGTCGGCCCGGCCTATCTCGTGCTTGGCCGGGCCGCTGCCCGGATCGTCGGGGGCAAAGATCAGGCAGACGTCGATCCGCGACCGGGCGCACCGCCCTCGACTCTCGCGGCAGCCGCAGTTGGACACCCAGAACCGGCTGCGCTCGGCGATCAGCTCGGCGGCCCGCTCGTGGGTGCAAACGTAATGCATGGCCAGGTCGGTATCGTTCATGTTTGCTCTCCTTCTCTACCGGATTCGTCACTCGGAGTGAAAGGACCCATCCATTATAGCACGGCTCGCACAAACCACAAGTTTGTCACGCATTTCCTGTCCACGGCTGGCTTTTTTGCCCCCACTTGACAGAGAGGCATAAACCGGGTATATTGGTGCTGTCGCAGCTCGCTCTTTGCCCACCGTTTCAGGAGGAGGAGATATGAAGACAGGGCGCAGAATTGTATCGCGGTTGCGGGTGACGGCGGTGGCCTGCCTGGCGGCGACGCTCATCGCCACGCTGCCGGTCAGTTGTGGCCAGCCGCCGGCTATCGAGGAAGAGGGTCCTGCTCCGACCACGACGGTTGCCGGCGCAGAGGTTGCCATGACAGCCACAACGCCTCCCAGCGAAGAGGTTGCTACTCCCCCACCGCCAAAAGAGGTTGCTGCTCCTGCCCCATCGCCCGAAGAGGCTGCTACGGCAGTCCCACCGCCCACCGCCGCGCCGCCCCCGCCCAGTGGGGGGGCGATCATCGCCGATCACACCTCGACCGATCTGAGCCAAATCCCGGCCGAGTGGCTGGAAAGGGCCAAAGACACGGTGATCTGGGCCTATGGCTCTACCTCGCACGGCACACAGGTGTGGACCGGCGCCGATTATTTGAGCGAGCAGGTGGACCCGCAGGCCTATCGCTTCTGCAAAGAATGGCGGACGCCGCCGGGGCAGGGCAACCCGCCCTGCCTGCGGATGGGCTACGACGACGGGTGGTCGTGGGACCCGGGCGCGTTCCTGGACATGGCGCGGCAGCTGCTCGCCGAGGCGCCGCAGGCGACCGCCTTTATGTGGTCGTGGTGCGGCGAGCTGGCCGACGAGGCCACGCCGGTGGAGCGCTACCTGGAGATGATGGCCCGGCTCGAAGGTGAGTATCCGGGGGTGCGCTTTGTGTACATGACCGGCCACACCGAGGAGGGCAGCGATACCCTGGCTCGCAACAACGAGCGGATCCGGCAGTGGGTCCGCGAGCGGGAGGGCGTGCTGTACGATTTCGCCGACATCGAGAGCTGCGATCCGGCCGGGACCTGCTACGCCGACCCGGACGATAGCTGCAATTGGTGCCAGGGCTGGTGTGACGAGCACCCGGACGAGTGCGTGAGCCTGCCGGAATATGACGGCGGCTGCGCCCACTCGCACGGCTTTAACTGCCGGCTGAAGGGCCAGGCGCTGTGGTGGCTCTCGGCCCGACTGGCCGGGTGGAATGGGACCACACAATAAGGCAGTCGGAGGACCAGATCCTAATCAAAAAAACGGTCGCGGCCGCTGCTCCTGCCCCCTCGCCCCAGAGGGGAGAGGGTTGGGGTGAGGGGTGAATGCCACCTTGCAGGCACTTGCCCAGAAAGCTGCAACCCACACCCACACTACAGTTGCCGGCCCAAAGTGGACACCTGGCCGCCTGCCATGATATAATAGTCGCCGTACTGTTGGGCCGGTTACCGGCAATGATGACATCGTTGACCGCGCCTTTGGGGAGGAGATAGGAGATCGTATGTCCAACGCGTCAAGCGATCGCGGCATCCATCCTGGCGCCCGCCAGATCGTGCGCCGCTGCCTGGGGCTAGAGCCAGGCCAGGACCTGGTCATTTTTCTCGACGAGACAACGCTCGAGGTGGCCATGGCCCTGGCCGAGGCCGCTTACAGCCTGGGCGTCCATCCGTCGCTGGTGCTGACGCCGGTGTCGTTTCAGCGGCGTATCCCCCGCCAGACCGACCTGAGCCTGCCGGTGCAGGGCCTGGCCCACCAGGCGCGCGGCATCCTGATCTGCGTCGCCGCCCTGCCCGACGGGCTGGCATTTCGCGACCGGGTCCTGGAAACGCAGTGGAGCGCCCGCACCCGCGTGGGGCACATGCCCGGCGCGACGCTCGACATCTTTGACCTGGCCGACGTTGACATGGACCGGCTGACCGCCGACTGCCATGCGGTGGAGCTTGTCCTGGCCCACGGCCGCCAGATGGAGCTGATCACGTATAGTCCCGATGGAAAGGCGCACACCCTGACGGCCGACATCGGCGGCTGGGAGCGGCTGCCGGTGGCCAGCGACGGGGTAATCTCCGACGGCGCGTGGGGCAACGTCCCCTCGGGCGAGACCTACATCGCCCCGGTCGAGGGCAGCGCCGAAGGGACGGCGGCGATCACCGGATCGCTGCCGGGCCGTGTCCTGACGCCCGGCGAGTGCCTGGTGCTGCGCTTTAGCGACGGCCGCCTGGTCAAGGTCGAGCCGGAGGGCAGTCCCGCCGCCCGCTGGCTGGACGAGCACCAGATCCAGGCGGCCAAGGCCAAGGGCGACCTCAACTGGTCGAACCTGGCCGAGATCGGCATCGGCCTCAATCCAAAGGTGACCAACCTGACCGGCGCGATGCTGTTCGACGAAAAGGCCGCCGGCACCGCCCACGTCGCCATTGGCAGCAACACCTTCATGGGCGGCAGGGTAACGTCGGCTATCCACTGCGATATGGTCACCCGCAGCCCCATGGTCCGTGTGGACGGCCTGACCGTCGTCGATCGCGGCCAGTTGTCGATCGCCACGCTGGACTGGCAGGAGAACCACGCCCACGTCCGGCTCGAAGGCAGCCCGCTGGCGACAGCGGCTCAGGTGGCGCGCTCGGGCGTCCAGGCGGCCGTGTCGCCCGACTATCGCCTGCAGCGGGTTCTCCGTCCCGAGCCCGGCCGTGTGTCGACCTGCCCGGTCGGCGACGATGCCACGGCCTGGTTGGCCAACTCTGTCTACAATCTCCTGCCCGCCGATAGCGGCTGGTGCGGTCTCGACGCGCTGGCCGGCCGGGCCAAGCTCGACCGCAGGGTGGCGCAGCATGTGCTGCACGTGATGTGGTCGTATGGATTGATCAACGTCAGATCCTAGACCCTAAGGGCTTTTATCATTCCGTCGCGAAGCGGAGCGGACCGAAACCCTTAGAGTCTTTGAGAGGGAAGAGGATGGACAAAGCGCTGCCACCATTCTTGCGCCGGCTGAGCGAAGAGCTCGGCTACCAGGTGAGCCGCACCAAGGCGGCCCTTGGCTATGAGCTGTTCGCCATCGACCTCTCTGCCTGGAAGCTGCGCCTGTCGAGCCAAACGCCGGTGATCTGGGCGCAAAAGGCTGACCTGGAAGCATCGACTCCTCAACATCTGGCTCAGAGTCTGCTGGACGTGGCCCGCGAGCGCAGCCTCGACCGCCAGATTACGCTGGTGCTGCTCGACGGCGAGGGCAAGCCGCTGCGCGGCTACCTGTCCAGCCCGCTGCACAATTTTGTCGTGCTGGGCTGCGCCGAACAGGAACAGGTGCTCCAGTCACGGCGGCCAAGCGGCGAGCTATTGGACCTGATCTCGGCCCAGGTGCCGATCTCCAATCTGGCCCCGTACGAGACCCGGGCGCCGGTGACCGGCAGCCGTTTCTTTGGCCGTGAGTACGAGGTGTCGCGCATTATTGGCAACCCCGACACCAACCACGCCATCCTCGGCATCCGCCGCATCGGCAAAACCTCGCTTCTGCGCGAGGTAGAGCGCCTCTTTCGCGAGCAGGAGGAAGAATCCTCGGTCATCTACCTGGACTGCAGCGACCTGCTGACCACCGACGATTATATCCGCGAGGTGGTCCGCAAGCTCAACCCGCGCGAGCTGCCACGCCTCCAGATGCAGCAGTACGTTTTCTACTTTCCCGATTTCCTGGAGCGAATGGCCCGCGCCCAAAAGCGCAAGATCACTTTCTGCCTGGACGAGATCGATAACCTGGTGGTCAGGCAGCGCGGCAACTGGGATCTGTTTCGGATGTTGCGCGCCTCGTCGAACAAGGGCGCCTGCCGGTATATCCTGGCCGGCTTTCGCGAGGCGATGCAGGAGCAGTACCTGCTCGACTCACCCTTTTACAACTTTGCCCAGGAGATTCGCCTCAGCGAGTTCACCCGGCGGCAAGCGCACGACCTGATCGTCACGCCCCTGGAGAACCTGCGCGTCCGCTTTCGCAACAAGGACGAGGTGGTTGGCCGCATCTACGAAGAGACGGCCGGCCATCCTAACTTGATCCAGTACTACTGCACCATCCTCCTCCGCCGCCTGGATCAGACCGGCGAGCGGGAGATCGGCCCCGAAAGCCTGATCGACGTCTATGCCGACGAGGGCTTTCGCAGCCACCTGCTGACTTCTTTTATGCAAAACACCCAGAACCGCGAAAAAGCGCTGGCCTATGCCGTGCTGGCGAGCTCGGAAGAGGCCCAGGGCCGCGGTTTTTCCCACCCATTCATCGATGCCGCGCTCCGCAGGCGGGGCATCGTCCTGCCTCAAGACGCCATCGACGAGGCGTGCAACGTCCTGACCCTGGCCGGTGTCCTGCATCACAAAGGCAAAGAGTTCTTTTTCACCTCTCCGGTCTTTACCAAAGTGCTGCGCCAAACCTACGACCTGGAGTACCTGTTTCGCAAGGTCAAGGAGGAAGGTCTATGACCCCAGTCCGCGCAGCCAGGGAGGACGGGATCGACCTGGCAGCCATTTTTCAGAATCCGACGATCCAACGGCGGAACCTCGACCTGGCCACCCAAGTGATCACATACATCCAGGAGGGCAGCTACTGCGCCCTGCTCGGCCCGCGCTATTCGGGCAAGACGGGAGTGATCCAGGCCGTGCAGGCAATGCTCACCGAGCAGATGCGCTGGCCGTGCGCCTATCTCGACCTGTACGAATTGGAGGCCACGACGCAGCGCGAGTTCTTTGCCGCCCTGGCCAACCTCACCGCCGAGCGGATCGCCGAGCGCACCGGCTGTGAGGTGCCGGCCCTCGACCCGCTGGCGGCCACGAGCGCCGCCTTTCGCGGTTTTCTGATCGACGCGGTCGCCAAGGTCGGCTCTGACCTGGTCCTGATCCTCGATCATCTCGAGGCGTTGCCAAACGACCTGGTGCAGGCGCTGCTCACCTCGCTGCGCGCCGCCTACATGGAGCAACAGACACTGGACCACCGGCTGCTGGTCGTCGTCTCGGGCGCCCTGAGCCTGGCCGCCCTAACCGTCGGTGAGTCGTCGCCGTTCCGCGGCATCGCCCGGCGCGTCTTTGTCGGCGGCCTGTCGGAGAGTGAGAGCGAAGCGTTCATCCGCGAGCAGATCGAGGCCGATTGGATCCGAGTATCGGACGCGGCGCGGCATTGCCTGTTCCAGGCCGCCAGGGGCGATCCTAACCTGCTGTGGCGGATCTATCGCAATGCGGTGCAGGTGGCGCGGGCGGCCGCTGCCGGGGCCCTGGAAGCCGAGATGCTGGAGCAGATCACAGCGCGTTTCCTGGACGGCGAGGTGTCTGACTATGCTCCGCTCCAGGAGGCGGTGCAGGCGATCGAGCAGGATCCCGACCTGGTGCGCAGCGTGCTGCTCCTGCTAGAGCACGACATGGTGCCGATGTCACAGTTGCCGCTGCCCTTGTCGCCCGATCTCGATCCACTCCGGCTGACCGGAGTCGTGGAAAAGGTCAACGGTGGCGGCTACCGGCTGCGCAACGAGATCTACCGCCGCTTCCTGGCCCAGCATCTGAATCCGGGCCGGGTCGGCCACCTGCTCACGATTTCCGGAAGCTGGGATTTGGCGATCGACTATTTGGAGGCAAGCGTCCACGCCGGCAACGACCGGTACCGATGGGACCTGCTCACCGCCATCATCAACTCGATGTACGCCTCGGAGGATGTGAGCCGGGCGGCGTATTTCCTGCTCCGCGGCCTGTCGGCTGCCTTTGGCATCGGCGAGGCACAGGTGTGGTATGCGCCGGCCCACGAGATGAACCTGAAGCTAATCGCCCACGCGGGCGCGACCCTGGCGGAGGTAGAGATCTCGGCGACGGAGGACCGCCTAGAGGCGCGGGCCTATCGCGAAGCCGCCTCGCTGCGCGGGCCAGAGACCGGCCAGCACGTGCAGCGCGCCCTACCACTCCTGACGTTAGGCCGCCGGCCGATAGGAATAGTCACCATCGAGGACAGCCTGAGCAGCAACCGGTTCGGCGAACAGCGGGAACGGGAGCTGCACCTGGCAGGCTATTTGAGCCAGACGGCCCGCGCCCTGGAGCAGGTGGGCAAGCGGACCCAAGAGCTGGCCCTGGCCGGCCGGGTGCAGGCCAGCCTGCTGCCAAGGACACCCACCCTGCCCGGCTGGGAGATGACGGCGCTGCTCCGTCCCGCCAGGCAAACCGCCGGCGACTTTTTCGACTTTATCCAGCTCCCGGCCGGACGGCTGGGGATTGTCATCGCCGACGTGGCCGACAAGGGGATGGGCGCCGCGCTGTACATGGCGCTCAGCCGCACCCTGGTCCGCACGTGTGCGATGGACTATCCCGATGCGCCTGAACAGGTGCTGCGCGCAGCCAGCGCCCGGATGTTGTCCGAAGCCGGCGCCGGCATGTTTGTCACCGTCTTTTATGGAGTTCTTGACCCGGCTAGCGGCTGGCTGGTGTACTGCAACGCCGGCCACCACCCGCCTTACCTGGTCAGCGCACAGGCTGCCACGGCCATCCGCCCCCTGGGGCGGACCGGCATGGCCCTCGGCGTGGTAGAAAGCGCTACCTGGCGGCAGGAAAAGGTCCACCTCGGTCGCGGCGACCTGCTGACGATGTACACCGACGGCGTTGTCGAGACCCAGAACCGGGATAAGGAGCTGTTTGGCCG
>DAOUGI010000083.1:0-5971 GCA_034429215.1 Anaerolineae bacterium
CAGGCGGGCCAGGACCTCCCCGCCTTCGACCGGGGCCAGGTTCTCCTTCAGGTTACGGTCGGAGGCGTTAGCCCAGGCGCCGCCGGTGCTGAGGTAAGCGCCGGTGGAGGTGCTGATGAACACCCCTGCGCCGATGGTCGGGGTGATGGCGGCAGTGGCCTGGCCGAGCCACAGGCCGCCGTTGGCGCGGACAATGAATTGGTCGCTGCCGCTGGAGGCGACGTCGGCATTGGTCGAGTCGGCCCAGACAAAGGTGCCGTTGTGCGCAGCCTTGGCCCGCCGGCCGGCAGCGAAGGCATAGGTGCCGCCGCCGACGTTGTCACTGCCACCGGGCACGACGGCGAACTCGCCGCCGGCAGTGTTGTTTGCGCCCCCGCCGATGGCGCTGTAGGCGCCGCCGGCGTTGTTCTGGTGACCACCGGCGACCGCTGCCCAGTCAGCAGCAGTGTTAGTCCGGCCGCCGGCGATGGTGGCATAGGCCCCGCTGGCGACGTGGTTCGCGCCCCCACCGATGGCGCTGTCGCCACCGCTGGCGGTGTTCTCATAGCCACCGGCGACCGTAGCCGCGCCGGAGATGGCCTGGTTGTGATAGCCGCCGCCGACGGTGGCATAGCCGACCGGGTCGCGGGCGGTGTTGCCTATGCCGCCGCCAATGGTCGTGCCCGGCCCGTCGGAGGTGTTGGTATAGCCTCCGCCCACGGTGGCATAGTCGCCGCTGGCCTGGTGCCAGATGCCGCCGCCGATGGTGGCTTCGCTGCCGCTGGCGGTGCTGTAGGCGCCGCCGCCGATGGCAGTTCGCTGACCGGTGGCCTGGTTGGTGTCGCCGCCGGCGACGGTGGAAGCATAGCCGGTGGCCTGATTAAAGATGCCGCCGCCGACCGTGGCGCGCTCCCCGATGGCTTGGTTTTGGTCTCCTCCGCAGACTGTAGCGTACGGGTTAGTGGCGGTGTTGTTATTGCCCCCGCCGATCGTGGCGTAAAAGCCGGTGGCGATGTTGTGCATGCCCCCACCGATGGTGGCGTATCCGCCGTGGGTCCCATTGCTGGCCTCGTTTAGGGCGCCCCCGCCAACAGTAGCGTAACCACCGCTACGGTTGCTTTGCCCTCCGCCGATAGTGCCATAGTTAAAGTATGCTCCGTTTTCATTGCCCCCGCCAACGGTAGCATATGCGCCGCCGGCGGTGTTGGTTTCGCCCCCGCCGACGGTGGTGTACATGTTGCTGGCTGTGTTGCCTGCGCCCCCACCGACGGTGCTCCACCATCCGCCGGCGGCGTTGCCCTCACCCCCTCCGACGGTGGCGCTCTCGGCACTGGCGTCGTTGTAGTAGCCCCCAGCGACGGTGGCAGCCTCGCCGCTGGCGACGTTCTGATAGCCACCGCCGATGGTAGCCCACCAACTGCCACCAGCCACGTTGAGCGCCCCTCCAGCGATGGTGGCACCAGCGCCACTGGCGGTGTTGACCTGGCCCCCACCGACGGAAGCGTATGTGTCTAGAGCCGAATTGTAGCTACCTCCGGCAATAGTAGAGAACTGCCCGCTGGCCGTGTTGCCCCCACCTCCGCAGACAACGGCGTTTCCAGGACCTGCGGTGTTGCCCCACCCGCCGCCAACAGTGGCCAAGAACCCAGCCTCATTGCCTATGCCGCCCGCCACCGTGCCCCACGCGCTGGTGACGCGGTTGACCGCAGTGCTGTCCCCACCGCCACCGATGGTGGCGCCTTGAGCGTCAGCGGCAACCCAGTTGCCAAAGTAGCCACCGACCAGGTTCGGGCTGCCTGACGTGGGGTACAGCCGCAGGGCGGCGGTGCCACTCACGGCCAGGGTCAGGCTGACGGGGTCGGTGGTGCCCAGGAAGTGGGCGCCGGGGATGGTGCCGGCGTTGCCGGCCGTCTGCCAAAAGTCGGTGCTGTCCAGGCCATCCAGGGTGTCGGCGTTGGGGTTGACCGGGCCGGTGGCCCCGGTGGGGCCCTCGGGACCAGATGGACCTGTCTCACCTGTCGGGCCTTGGAGACCCTGCGGACCGGCTGGGCCAGTGGATCCCTGAGGTCCGGTGGCACCTGAGGGACCGGCCGGACCGGCGGGGCCGGTGCTGCCGGTCGGTCCCTGGAGCCCCTGGGGGCCGGTCGGGCCGATGGGGCCTTCAGGTCCGGTAGCTCCTGTAGCGCCGCTGGGCCCGCTGGGACCGGCAGGAGCGCGCAGGGCGTACAGGGCGTAGGGCGTGGCGGTCAAGGGCTGGCGCGGGCTGAGGTCGGTGTAACCGGGGTCGCCGGCACACCGGACGGCGATCTCGAGCCACAGCGCCGTGCCGTCAAAGACATCGCCAAAGTCGAGCTGGACGGTGAACAGGCCGCCGGTCACCAGAATGCCGGCCGGGCTCAGCAGTGGACCGACTTGCGTCCCGGCGTCGGGATCGTCCCACAGAGTGAACTGGAAATCGCAGGTGTCGTCGATCGGGTGGCCGGCCAGATCGGTCAGCCGGCCCTGATAGGTGAACCCGGTGCCCAGCGGCACGGCCGCGCCACCCGGCGTGGCCGCTTCCTGGGCCAGGACCAGCCCGGTCGCCAGGACCAGCATCAGGGACAGAGCCAGAGAAAGATAAAGCCTCTTTGCGTTCATCTCACACCTCCGTTCGTTTTCTGTTGTCGATGCCTAAATCGTTTATCACCTCTGGCGTAGATGCCAGGGCGGTGGGCCGGGGGTGCTCCCCGGCGGCGGTTGGGCGCTGCCTGCAATGCGATTGCGATGCATTAGAGAACGGAGAGAACAGGGCAAGGCCGGTAGCAGGCCTGGTCGAGGTGTGCTGGCGGAGGTCAAAGGGTAAAGGCTTCTCTCCCGGCGACCTTTACCTCAAGATGGATCAATTATAGCGCACAGGCGGAGGTTTGTCAATCCTCTTTTTGGGGCGACGGAACCCCCTCGCAAGTCTTGAACCTGCGAGGGGGGTGTCTCTCATTTCAAGTGCAGCGTGGCGATCTCTTTGCCGCGCAGCGGCAGGGTGACGGTGTCGGTATCGGCGGCAAGCACTTGCAGGGGCGCGCCTTCGGCCAGGGGCACGAGGGTCGCCTCATGGAAGGGCCGCCACAGCTTGAGCCGGGCCTGGACCGGAACCGAAGCGGCGTTGTACAGACGCACGATCAGTCCTTCGCCCTCTTCGGGCGGCTTGACGCAGGTGACCACAACCGCCGCCGGCGAGACCTCGATGAAGCTGCCATCAGGCGGCAGAGGGCTGGCGTGGGCCGAGGTGGACACCGCCCGCAGCGGGGCGGCAAAGGCGGCCGCCTCGCGCATCGCGGTCAAATAGTTGCCGGCGTGGGGCGCCAGGGCATAGTGGAAGGTATGCTCGCCGGGGCATTGGGCCTCTGGCGTCGGATCGGCCGGGCCGGCGTGGGCGGGGCGGTTGTGCAGGTCGCCGCGCGACAGCCAGCCCACACAGCGCAGCAGCGTCAGGGCCACCGTCACCCCCTGGCCCGGCAGGACCTCATATTCGGGCAGGCCGCGGTTGAGCAGCATCAGTCCTCGCTGCCCGTCGCTCACATCGACAAATCCGAGCTGGGGATGGCAGCCGGTGGGCTGCTCGGCCCAGCCGGCAGTATCCGCCGGCAGGGCGATGGGCCGCTCGACCACGTCGAAATGGCCCTCCGCCCACGACCGGTCGGTGGCGATCGGCGTCGGAAAGTGGACCCGCAGCCGGTGGTCCTGGGCGCGGTTGTCAACCGTTGTCTCGAGCTCGACGCGGCGCACGCCGGGGGTCAGGCTGACGCGGGTCCTGATCGGCACCTCCACCAGCCTGTCGCTGCGCCCGGACCGATCCTGATCGTCAAGGGCCTGCGGCAGCCGGTATATCTGTTCGATCTCGAGCCCTGCGCCCAGGCTGCTTTCGCGGCGGCTGATAACCGGCGGGGCATCAGGCCGGTCTATGATCAGGTCGCGCTCCGGCGGGGTGAAAGTATATTCGTCGCCCCGGTCGCCGCCGTCCACGAAACGGTTCAGGCCCGGCAGGACCAGTCCGGTTTCCTTGTCGGTCACCGTCAGGGCGCCGGTGTCCGGATCGGCTTCCACCCGGAAGAACTCGTTTTCGATCGGCGCAGGAGCCAGCCCGACCGGCTCCGGCCCGGCAGCAGGCTGCCCCGGCGCCAGCCGGTAGGTCTTATAGCCAAGGCCGGGCACGTCGCGGGCCACCAGCTCGATCTCCAGGCCCGCCGGTTCCAGGATGCGGACCTGGAAGCTGGTCATGGCGGGGTCGGCCAGCAGCGCCTGCAGGTCGGCCATCGCCCGGGTCAGGAGATCTGGCCCGGCGGGGCTCGCACTGCGCCGCGCCACTACTTCGATGTGGCCGACGCCGCCGCGGGCCCACACGTCGATGCGATGGGGGAAAAGGCCCGCCCCGACCTGGCCGCCGCTGATGGCGAGCATACTCGCCATGGTAGTCAGTGTGTCGCGGTCCATCACCTGGCTGTACTGCTCGCGGAGGGCAGGCTCTGTCGACCGGCACTCCACAGGCTGCCCGGCCTCATCGACCACTACACACTCGACCTCGGGGGCCGGCTCGACGCTGACCCGGATCCGCTCCGAGCGAGGGCCGGCGGTTGGGTTGAAAACGACGATGGCAGGAAGATTTGCCTCCACATCGGGGGTCGCGGTGTTGATCTGGGCGGCGATGGTCTGCAGGCTGGCCTGGGTGACCTGCTCGGCGATCTGCTCGCTCCAGGCAAAGCGGGTGCGCATCTCCCGGTGAACCTGATCCACCGAGCAGCCGCAGATCGAGTCGTGGGGGTGGTTCTGGAGCAGCCAGGTCCACGCCGTCCGCAGAAAACCGCGCCGGCCCCGGTCGCCGTCGATCTGCTCGGCCAGGGCGCCGAACGGCTCGGCCCAACGGGTAAGCAGCATTTCGCACCGCCCATTCCACTGCTTGATCCAGATCCGCGCCGACAACACCGCCGGCAGCAGGTGGGCCCGCTGCGGCGAGCGCAACTCGCCGCGATGAAGGGTGAGCGCGTCCAGGCCCTCAGGGCCCAGTTCGGCCTGGACGGCGGCCAGGTAGGCCGGCAGGGTGCTCTGCACCGGCCGGCAGCCCAGCGCCGCCTCGGCGGCAGGCAGGTGGCCGGGCAGGTCGGCGTGGGGCGCCATGTGGTCGGTGCCGACCATCAACAGCAGGTGAGAGGTGAGGGCGTGAGGCGCCAGGCTGTCGATCTGAGCGGTCAGGGTGCGGATAAAGCCTTCCTCATCAGGCGGCAGCAGCGCGCCGTTCGAATAGGAATCGCGCAGGTGAAGCAGCAGCCGCTCGGTGCCGTCGGGCGCGGCCCAGCGCAGCTCGGTCGGCGCGTCGCCCACGCCCCGCCACAGGCAGACCGCCCCCTGGCCAAAGCCGGCCGCAATCTGCGGTAGCTGGCCCACGTGACCAAAGGTATCGGGAATGTAACAGATCCGCTCCATCGGCTGCACGTCATCGCTAAACCGCCGGCAGCCGCGCCGCCCGGCCAGCAGGTTGCGGACCATCGCCTCGGGTCCCTCCAGGAACTCGTCGGGCAGCACGTACCACGGGCCGATCATAAGCTTGCCGGCCTGGACCAGGCGGCGGATGCGGCCCTCCTGCTCGGGCCGGATCTCCAGGTAGTCGTCGAGGACGATCGTCTGGCCGTCGAGGGTAAAAAAGGCAAAATCGGAGCCGTCCAGCAGGTCGAGGAGCTGGTCTACCAGCCGGACCAACCGGAAGCGGAACTGCTGAAAGGTCTGATACCACTCCCTGTCCCAGTGGGTGTGCGACACCAGGTGTATGGTCTTCACGGCATGCCTCCTTGGTTGAGATCCCCTCTCACCCCAGCCCGGCCGGCGATCGGCGTCGCTGAACAGTGGCCTCCCCTGAGGGAGATGGAGAGATCGGTTCTATTATAACCCAAGTTGCCACCTTGGGCAATCGGATTGAAAGTCCATGGATTCTCCGCTATAGTTGTAGGTGACCAAACCATCAACT
>DAOUGI010000084.1:0-3000 GCA_034429215.1 Anaerolineae bacterium
AATGTAACAGGGGTTATCAGAGGTTGCCTCGCCTGTAAAAAACCTCAGGCCTGATCCCAATAACCGAACCTCTGTGCTGAGCATTTTTGAGTTGGCTGTTTTGGGCAATTACAAGTTGGCCTTGACACCCATGGCCCTGACCCGGTGAGCCCGGGCTTGACTGCACGTGGTTTGGGCTATAATTGCAGGCGTGCAGACCCTGAAACGCTCCGACGTCCGCCTCGCCTCGTGGCGGCGTGACCCTGTCGCCTTCCTGCGAGCTCTGCGCGGTCTGGCTCGGCTCGCCGTCGGGCCACTGCGTGCTCCGATCGCGCCGCTATAGCAGGGCGCCCGTTCCGGGCGAAAGGGGTTTCCGATGGCGACTCACACGGCCGGACTCGAAACCGCAGATCCCCCACGCACTCTCCTCGAGGCTCAACCCCTGGCTCGGACCCGCCTGGCCTATTTCGACAGAGACCGCTCGGCGGTAGATGGCCCGCCGCGTTGACAAAGCGACACAGTGGTGCTATACTCGGGCCGGTCGAACGCCGCGCAACCAGGCGTGCGATCTCGGGGGAGTGCCTTGAGGGCTCTCCCTTATTAGTTTCATTGATCTTGCCAGGAGACAAGTTATACATATCGCATGCCTATTCTGCTCGTGGTTCTAGTCGCCGCCGCCCTGGTGTTTGATTTCTTGAACGGCTTTATCGGCTCCAGCAGTATCGTGGCGACCGTCATCTCGTCGCGGGCGCTGTCGCCGCGCCAGGCCCTGGCCGTGACGGCGGCCGCCGAGTTCGCCGGCCCGTTTCTCTTTGGCACGGCCGTGGCCATGACCATAGGCCGCGACCTGGTCGATCTCGCCGCGATCGATGGGGCAGTGATTCTGGGCGCCCTGGGTGGGGCCATCGTTTGGAGCCTGATCACTTGGTATTTCGGTTGGCCGTCGAGCACTTCTCACGCTCTGGTGGGAGGCCTGGTGGGCGCCGTAGTGGCGGCCGAGGGTCCGGCGGGGATCCACCTGCCGGGGCTGGAGAAGGTGCTGATCGCCCTGTTTCTTTCGCCCGTGCTGGGATTGCTTTTCGGCTACCTGGCACTAAAGCTGCTGTATTTCCTGGCGCGTGACGCCACCCCATCGATCAACACCCTGTTCAAGCGCCTGCAACTCGTCACAGCCGTTGCGCTCGCCTTGAGCCATGCCACGAACGACGCTCAAAAGGCTATGGGCATGATCGCCCTGAGTCTGGTTGCCGCCGGCTGCGCGACCGAGTTCAGTGTGCCTCTGTGGGTCGTCGCCCTATGCGCCGTAGCCATTGGACTGGGAACCGCGGTGGGTGGCTGGCGGTTGATCCGCACCGTGGGCGGCAAGTTCTACAAGATTCGACCCATACATGCCTTTGGATCGCAGCTCATCTCGGCAGCTGTCATCCTCGGGGCAGGGTTGCTGGGCGGGCCGGTCAGCTCGACGCAGGTCATCAGCTCCTCCGTTGTCGGCGCCGGCGCAGCCGACCGCGTCTCCAAGGTGCGCTGGATGGTGGTGGGCGAGATCCTCGTCGCCTGGCTACTCACCATCCCGCTGTCAGCGCTGCTGGGCGCAGGGCTCTTTTTTGTGCTGCGCATGGTATTGTGAGCTGACAGCAGGCTGCTACTCGAAGCAACTAACAGTGCCCTGTCGGAGTCGTACGGAGCAGCCCCGGTGAGGCCTCGCGCTGGGTCCACGGAGACTGCGTGGTTATGGAAGGCATCCGTGGTGTTGGTCCAGCCTTGCGACGGAACAAATCGAGAACAGAATTACGCAAGGCAGCCAAAGCGTGTGAGGTAATTGCGCCGCCAATGCCACTGGCATCCTCACCCATCGTACCATCCCGGGCACAATGCACGCAGTTCTCAGTGCTCCAATGGCCGCGCCAAAGCAGCTACTTGGCACTGGCCGATATCATCGTCGGAACGGGAAGCGGCCCATGAGTGTTATTCCACGGAATTCCAGAGGAGGGATGGAATGGTGCAGGAACCGAACGACCAGACCGAAGCATGCTGGGGTGCACAACTCAACGGCGAATCGCGATACTGGGCCAAGGACTAGCCGGCCTGGGCGAATTGAGTCCAGCAAGACAAGTGGACCGAGATAGGGCTCATCTTGTGGGGCCATCGGTCCCCACGCCGCGCTTCACCCTCAAAACAAAACCGCCCGCCCAACAGGCGCGGGCGATTGAGATGGCGAGAGCGACGGGCCTCACTCCCCCTGTGAGACCAAGATCCAGCTCCCAGCGCTGGAATGACGTGAACCGAACGCAGCCCTGCTCGGACCGGCAACAACAAGAGCCTTAACGCAATGCGAGTCCCTGTTGCCCTCCCAAAGGTAACCGCCGAGTCGCATTCTGTGAGACAGCTTGAGTCATCTGATCGGTTCCTCTATCAACTGGACGGTAATCGTCAACATGGGAGATTAGAGCCCCTCAGTAACGCTAGCGAGTCTGAGACAAGGAAGGTAGATAGCAATCACTGTATCCACTTACAACTGTACGAAGCTGGGTCGCACGATCTCTTCACAGAAACCAGAAGTAACGCGGAATCTTGGCCATGTATGCTCGAAAGCTATCGCCATATTGCTCCAGGCAGAGCCTCTCTTCCGCCAGGATCTGCAGATGGTAGATGATGGCCACCAGTACGATGATGCCGAGGTGTAGCCAAACACCCGACATGATCGCCGCCCCGGCCAACACAAGGAAAAGCCCTACCCATTGAGGGTTTCTGGAGAACCGATAAGGCCCGGTCACAACGACTTGATCAGCGGGCGTGTGTTTGAAGTAGTGCAGCGCCACCATCACAGTCACATAGCCGGCGGCGTAGATGATGACGCCGATCGGAAAGACTAGGGCGCCGGACTTGAGAGGCGTCAAGACCATCATGCCGATATAGGCGAACACGGCCATCTGACCAAGTGTTTTTGTCAACTGAAAACAGGGCCAGTTGATCACCGAAAAGAGGGCCACTTGGGCCATCTTGCTTGCACTTTGACAATTG
>DAOUGI010000085.1:0-4406 GCA_034429215.1 Anaerolineae bacterium
GCAGCCAGGCTCCGCACCATCTACGACACCGCCGATCGCACCCCCGGCCGGCAGGTGCAGGTCATCCACAAGGCCGGCATCGCCGATAACGCACCGACCGCCCTGTTCACCGTGACCACCGCCAACGAGACGGGCAGCACGGACGGCGGCGCTTACCTGTGCCGAGTCACCGCCCTGATCGCCCACGCCGCCACGCCGGCCAGCACCGACGCGGCGGCCAAAGCCTTCGGCGCTCGCTTTGCTCGCGCCATGCTGGCAGCCGGGACCGGCGCCCTGTCCGCCGTCGTCGAGGACCACGACGACACCCCCGCCGACACCGACGCCGCCACCCGATCGATCGGCAACGTCACCCTCACCGTCGCCGAAACCACCGAGTACCAGATCACCGCTTCGATCACCGTCGACCTCACCGGGACCGACGTCCAGACCGCCGAGGTGATCGCCCTGGTCGAGGTGCTGGCCACAGGGTTCACCACCCCGCCCCACATCGCCCCGGCGTGACCGGCCGCGCCCCTGCGGGCGGGGCCAAAGAGGGGGAGGGAAAGGGCTCCAAAACCTTCAGGGTCTGGTTGTCCAGAGAGGGCCGCCCGGCTGTGAGGGTGTTTTTTCGGTCTGCTAAGGTGAGGCCAAAATGGAACCCGCACGCCGGTGCGCTGCACCTGATGCAGGTTTCACCCTGGCGCCGAGCTTTAAGCCGGCGCGGACGCCGAAGGGAATTCGCCCCATTCGGCCATCTGCTCTCTCAGCTTGAGCACAGGGCTCTGAAAGTTTGGGGGCTCGGCAACCAGGGCGCCTTGCTTCAAGATGTCGTCCGAATAGCTGCGCAGCTCGAGCTTGCCCTGCGCGATCAGGCCGGCGGCGACCGCCAGGCCGGACGTGACGCTGCTGAACTCGTCGATCGCCGCCAGCTTGTCCGATCCGAACTTGGCCGTCAGCATCTGCTGAAAGCAGGGTATCAGCGACGAGCCGCCGGTTCGAATGACGGCGTCAATCTGCCGGGGCCGGAGCGCCGCGGCCGCGAGCGCGCCGTCCACGCAGGCCGAGACCGCCGCCATCTCGCTCCTGATGATCTGCTCAAACTCGGCGCGGCTGATGGTCTCCTGGATCGAAATGTCCTTGCCGGCCAGCCGGATGGTCGATTGCCGCGCGGTGGACAGGGCAATCTTGGCTCGCTCGACCTCGTCCAGCATCTTTAGGCCATAGTTGTTGCTGATGAGGCTTTGCAGCGCCCTCACCGGCCCAGGCTGCGCGGTTGCCCTCTCAATCTCGGCCAGGTGGCTCAATATGTCGGGCCGGTTCAGCAGGCTGAGGGTCTGCCAATCGGGCAGGTCGGCAATGATGTGGCGGGGCATTCTGAGGGCTTTGGGGCCATAGGTGACCTCTGCCCCCAGGTGCGGCGCGAGCCTGGCCACGACGATCTTTTGATCGAAAACATCCCCCGCAATCCGCACGCCATCGGTCGACAGCACTCGGCGCTTGCCGGAGCCGTCCACCTCCATGATGGTGATATCCAGCGTGCCGCCGCCAAAGTCGAACACCAGGATCCGCTGCGGCTTGCTGAGGCTCTGTTCGTACTGGAACGCCGCGGCCACCGGCTCCAGCTCCATGTGCACGCGTTGAAAGCCGGCCAGGATGGCTGCCCGCGCCAGCCGCTCTTCGGCGATCCGGTCTGCCTTGGGATCGTCCGAGAACTTGACCGGCCGCCCCAGCACGATCTCGGCAACGGGCTCGCCCAGCGCCTGCTCTGCCCGCAGCTTTGACAGGAGCAAGAAGGTCCCGACCAGGTCCTCCAGCCTGTAGAACCGGCCCCACACCGAGGTCCCCACATAGTCGACGTCTTGCAGGGAGCTTTTCATCGACCGGAACAGCCGGCCCGGTTCCAGCTCGTCAACCCAGACGAACACGTCGCGATAGAAGGTTCCCAGCTCGGCATAGGTGAGCTGGATCGTCCCGACGTATTGGCGCTTGAGCCTGATCGGGCGCCCCTGGTTCTTGGCATAGTACTCGTTGACGGCCTGCCTGCCGATCGAGTATTCGTGCCGCTTGGAGATGTAGAGCATCGTCGGCACGATGTGGGGGGCCAACGGGTTGGCCGAGTCTATGGGCAGCAGCCTGGTCCCGTTGTCGTGGACGGCGATTCCCGAGTTGGTTGTGCCGAAATCCATTCCAATGATCATCCTGACCCGCCTTGTTTGTCACGCCGGAAATTGTCTGGAGATTGACAGGATATTACCGACTCGTTCTTTTGTCAAATGGAGGGGCCGGCCAACTGGAAGGGGAGGGGATGGACCGGTTTCCTGTTTCTTTGGGGCCCGCGGGTGTGGTATAATGGGCGCAGCTTTAGCGAGGAGGCGGTGCATGGACGCGCTCAGCGGGTATGAGATTGCCATCGACCGGGTGCAGCGGATACAGGAGAGCCGGCAAGAGTCCAGCCAGATCTACCTGGCGGTCAACACGGCGATCCTGGGGGTGCTGGCCCTGTTGGTGAAAGAGGCCGGCTTTCGGGGCTGGGGGCTGGTGGCGGTCAGCGTGCCCCTGTTTATCGCCGGCGTTATGGCCTGCCTGGTGTGGCAAAAGCTCGTCGTCGATTTTCGGGCCGCCATCGCCTGGCACTATGAAAAGCTGCGCCAGATCGAAAAAGAGCTGCCCCAATCTCACATGGTGTGCACCGAGGAATGGCAAGAGCTGTACCGGCCGCGCGGGGGCAAGGAGCGGTTCGGGCTGTCCCGCCGGGAGGTGTGGCTGCCCCGGCTGTTCATCGGGCTGTATGCCGTCTATTTTGTGGGGCTGGCGGCGGCCGCCGCCGCCGGGTGGAAGTGACGGCCGGCGAAGAAACCCGGTTTCTTGGAGAGAAGACCTGACAGGTCTGTTGTTAGGGAGATGGAGTTACAGGTCGGTCGAGTTGTACCCGGCGATCAGCGTGACGCGGTTGTTGCCGTTCAGCTTTTTTATTTCTGTCAGGAACTCTTGGATCTTGCTCTCTTTTTTCAGCCCCACGCTGTAGGTAAGCTCGGTGAGCATGCCGCCGTGGATCGAGTCGACACTGATCAGCTCCGAGCTGCCGGTGTATTGGACGAACAGGCCGTCAAAGAGGGTGTCGAACTGGGCGTCGTTGGGCACCTGCACCTTCAGGATCTGGCTGACCACCCGCCGGGAGTACCAGTTAAAGCGGGTCATGATCAGGATGACCAGGCAGATGACGACGGCGGTGACGGCGGCCAGCAGATAGAACTTGGTGCCCACCGCCATGCCGATGGCCATGGTGAAAAAGATAAAGCCGACGTCGCGCGTCTCTTTGACGGCGTTGCGAAAGCGGATGATCGACAGCGCGCCGACGAGGGCAAAGGCGCGGGCGATGTTCGAGCCGACGATCAGCATGACGACGGCCACCACCATGCCGTTGAGGACGAGGGTGTGGACGTAGCTCTGGGTGTACGACGCCCCCCGGTGGGTGATCTGGTACACCCAGCCGATCAGGGCGCACAGCCCAAAGCTCAGTACCATGCTGATGACGACGTCGGCGACCGAAAAGACGCCGGTCAGGTCTTGAAAGTTCAGTGCATCCATGAAAATCCTCCGATTGTGATCTTGGGCGCCGCGGCCAGGTTTTGGGCCAGCTCGATGCTGCGGCAGTATTTGCTCACCCGCACCAGGCCGAGGTTGTGGGCGGCCACCAGCTCGGTCAGCCAGTAGGGGATCCGCTCGTTGACCTTGATCTCGACCACGGTCCAGCCGGCCGGGAAGAGGAGCAGCCCGCTCTTGGCCTCGTGCAGGGCCAGGTCGCCGACCCGGTAGGTCAGGTCGGTGTCAAAGGTCACCCGCAGGCCGATGTCATACTCGGTGCCGACCAGCGCCTGGCGGGCATAGCGGACGATGCTGGCCGGGCGCAGGTCGTACTCCCAGGCCATGGCCAGGATCTCGTCGATGACGGCGGCGTCCACTCCGCTAGCGCTACGGGACAGCCGCAAGCGGCCCTGCATGTCGCTTCCCTCATCCGCTCCGCCGGCCTCGGGAGCCCGGCGCTCGTCGCACAGGCGCAGGGCCTGGCCGTAGGGCAGCAGGACGCGCCGCTTCTGGGTGACCCGGTTGACCCGCTGCTTGATCTCGACGAACACGGGTGTGTCGGGGGTCAAGGGCCCGCCGGTCTCGTAGCAGCGGATGCGCAGCTTGCGGCGGAATTTGATGCCGTCGACCTTTTCCCAGTAAAAGCGATAGTCGGGGCTGTCGTAGTAGAGGCTGGACAGGTAGTAGCAGCCGGCCGAGTCGCCGTGATGGTCGGGCACGAGGTTGCGGCGCAGGGCCTCTTTGAACCGCTCGGCGTCCCGGATGGGCACCAGGTATTTCAGCTCAAACCGGTTGAACGTGCGGATGATATGGCTGAGATTGGATTCCGCTCGAATCATGGG
>DAOUGI010000086.1:0-48002 GCA_034429215.1 Anaerolineae bacterium
CTATCGCCGCGGCGAAATCGTCCGGCTCTAGATCGAGTCGGCATTGCCCATCTTCAGTGCGGTATATGGAACGGATCATTGTACCTCCAAGAATCTATCCGATAACTCCCCGAAAAAGGATTCTACATCTCCCGATATTCCTTGTCAAATCAATCACGGCACAACATGACAAACCGCCAAGAACAGCTCATTGACAGCCACCGGCGAGCATGCTATAATGCGGAAAACAGGAGTTGGGCAGTGAGAATCCTATTGCGTGCAATTGCCGGGCTGTCGTTCTGGAAAAGAACGGCAGTTGTCACCCTGGCGGTCCTCATTGTATTAACGTGGGTGGCTGTCTGCGTGATCCTGGCTAGCTATCTGTAAGGCTGAGGAACTGACGCGTGTCAAACACCGACTCGGACGCCACACAGGCGACGACACTCAAGATATTCAACGAGGCTCGACGCCGCGCCTTTGTCCAGGACGTGCTGGCCGAGGCGGGCGGGCGTTCCGACAACCTGCTGTCTTTCGATGAGGTCCGCCGCCAGCTCCGCCTGGGCGAGCCGAACCAGGAGCCGGTCACAAAAGAAGTCCCCCTTGACAAGATCGTGGGCAGCGTCGGGCGCTACCACGACTTTAACCGCGCCTTTCTGCCCCGCGCCCAGGTCGATCCGCGTCGCTGGACACGCATCGCGCGTTTGCAGCGCCAGTCCCGGCTGCCGCCGATCGACCTTTTCCAGGTCGGCGACGTCTACTTTGTGCGCGACGGCCATCACCGCGTGTCGGTGGCGCGCACACTCAAGTACCGAACTATCCGGGCCCACGTCATCGAAATCCCACTCCGGGTGTCACTTGACACCACGACGTCGCCCGACGACCTGATCCGCAAAGCAGCATATGCCGATTTTCTGGAAAAAACCTCGCTGGATCGCACCTATCCCGATCAGTTGCTCGAGCTGACCCAGCCGGAGGGGTATGCCAGCCTATTGCAGCACATCGAGGTCCACCAGTTTTACATGGGGCTGCGCTCGCGCAAGTACCCCACTCTGCCGGAGGCAGCAGGCAACTGGTACCGCTCGGTCTACTTGCCGGTCGTAGACCGGATCAAGGCTTCTCGTGTGCTGGCGAACTTTCCGGGGCGAACAGAGGCAGACCTATACCTGTGGATATCGGAGAACCGCGCCCGGTTGCAGATGCGCTACGGAGACGAAACGCAGGTCGGCAAGGCCGTCCAAGACTTTAACGAGGAACACCATGTCCCCGGCCTGCGGCGCGCCGCACGCCGGTGGCTGTATCGCCTTTTCTCTCGGCGGCGTCCCTACGGCCCTTAACGCCGCATGGTTCTGGGGGCGGCGGCCGGCCAGGCCGCCGTCTACCCGCTGCTAACCGCTTTCGGCCGTGGCCCGCGCCGGCTGCCATCCGTCACCGGCTTGATCCCATTATAAACATGCAGGCCGCCGATGGTGCGCAGGATCAGATCGGGCAAGCGGTGCAGCCGGGTGCCCAGCTCGACCGCCGACAAAGGCTCATTGCCGCTGGCCAAAAAGACGCGAAAAACAGCCGTCGTCAGCGGCGTAGTGGTGTCTATGTATTCCGGCTTGAGGCTGCAGCACGTTCGCAGCGCGTGCCACAGTCCATCCACCTGGGTGACCTCAGCCGTATTGGGATCGATCCAGTCGATCAGATCGGCTTCCTGATAATCCCGATAGCGCTCCTGGCACCCCTTGCACAGGTTGCTGAACAGGTGGACGCGAAAATTGTGCCCTTTTTCTTCCCACCAATCGAAATCTATGTGGAACTTGGTGTCAATCGTTGGTTTGGTCCACTTGGCCATATACTAGTTTCCTCCGAGCCGCCTCGCCGGCTCACTCATGACTTGACCAGCGTCGCATCAAACGTCCAGTAGCCCCCCCCCATCTTGACGAAACACGGCTTGGCTGAAAGCAACGCAAAAATGGGGCCGGGCGGAGTTCGCCTCAAGATATTCACGCCGCTGTAGATCGCCTTGGCATGGACCGTGCCTTGTGGGCTGAGCTTGATCAGCTCGGGCATGATCTGCACCATCAATTGGAGCAGGCTATCATCCCGAGCCTCCAGCCTGGCCCGCAGCCTGTCGACCGCCGCCGGATCTTCTTCGCTGACGGCCATGTGCTCGTCATATTCGCAGCTAACCGGCAGCTTGCTCATCTGAAAGACCAGTCTTCCTTCTTCAACCGAGGCCACCATCAGCCACAAACGTTTCAGACGCCGTGATTCAAAGTCAATCGTAATGACGCGCGGGTCCCTCGTCCGTTCCAGTTTGATCAGCGCGCCGGCCGGCAGCTCGTAGCGTTGGTACCACTCTTTCAGCCCGTAGACATACTGCTCTTCGTGGACAACCCATCCCTGCATCTTGTCGCCGCTCTGACCGTCGATCAGCACCACCGGCGTGTGATGGGTCGTTGCCTGGGGGAAAAGGCCCCGGGTGCGCACGGTCAGGGGCAAAGTGCCGACCCGCCGATGGGGGTAGATCAGCGTGACGCTGGTCTTGTAGATCGGCCTGCTTGGGCCCATTATCTCCTCGCCGCTCCCCTCGTCGTCGATCTCGCGCTCGATCAGCAGCAGCTCCTGATCGATCTCTTGCCGGTCATACGGCGCGGCCTTGATCACCAGGCAGGCAGGGGCATTGGCAACCGGTTCCGGCGTCAGGCGACGGAGATACCACAGGTCCCGGCCGCCGGCGCCGACATTGTCAAAACGCTCATCGCCCTCCAGGGCGCAGTTGAGAGACAGGGCCTGGATATCGGGCGGGATCTCGCCCGGCAAGCCTAGTTCTGCCAGCAGATCGGTGGTGAGCAGTGGGCCGCCCTTGATCTCGATCAGAGCCTCGACGATATTCAGATGCCCCACATGGATCTTGGCCAGCATGTCACGCAGGAACCACTGGTCCTTGTAGTAAACAAAACTGTCTTGTCTCCTCAACGCCGCGATCAGCTTGCGCTCGACGAACGTTCCATACTGCTCGTGCAGCTCGGCCGGCGAGATCAGGGTGCCGGTTGCCGGCAGCTCCCCCTCTCCCTCTTTGCGGTTCAGGCGATGCTCGCCCTGCAGGCCAGAAGCAAATTCGCGAAACTCTGCCTGATCATCAAACTGAACCTGGATCGCCGTAAAATCCCCATGCTCGGGGTTGCGGCCGGCTCGTGCGCCCACGACCGTGCCCAGCACATAGTCGAGCGCCGGGAAAATGAGCTGCACCCCAACCTCATAGTGGTCCTTGGGCTGATAGGCGGGGCCTTTGCTCAGCTCGGCCTGGATCATCTCCTCTTCTCGGCGGCACTGCCGCTCGATCAGCAACTGGGCCAGAAACGTGGTCGGGACCGGTTTGGCGGCATCCAAGACCCGGTCGTACAGATAATCCAGATCCTGGCGGCTGACCGCCATCTGCTCCTGCCAATAATTTGCCGTCTGTGTCTTCCGTTGAATCACGGGGCTCTCCTCATGGTGCTCAGACGTGAGGCCAGGGTTGGCCCACTCGTAATAAGTAATTATAGCAGACTCTTTTAATATTGACAACTATGTGAGGTCACTTTGTCGTTTCCACAGTTCTGAGTTACAATTCCCCCCACTCGAGAGCAAGCATCTATGGTTTTCAGTTTCTCATTGCTTCACACAGATACCTCAAGCCGAGCCCGCCTGGGGCGGATCGCCACGCCGCACGGCGAGGTCGCCACGCCGGCCTTTGCTCCGGTCGGCACCCAGGCCACGGTCAAGGCGCTCGATCCTCGCGACCTGCGCGAGCTGGGCGCCGAGCTGATCTTGAGCAACACCTACCACCTCTACCTGCGACCCGGCGCAGACATAGTGGCCGGGCTGGGCGGCCTGCACCGCTTCATGGGCTGGGATGGCCCGATCCTGACCGACTCGGGCGGCTTCCAGGTATTCAGCCTGGCCGGGCGCCGCACTTTCAGCGACGAAGGGGTCCTGTTTCGCTCGCACATCGACGGTTCGCAGCACCTGTTCACCCCAGAGATGGTGATTCATGTTCAGGAGCAGTTGGGCGCCGACATTATCATGTGCCTGGACGAGTGCGCCGAGCCTCTCGACCGCGCTTACAACGAGCGGGCCCTGGCCCGCACCCACGCCTGGGCCGGTCGCTGCCTGGCGGCCCATTCCCGCCCCGACCAGGTCCTGTTCGGCATCGTCCAGGGTGGGATCTGGGCCGACCTCAGGCAGCAAAGCGCCGAGTACCTCACGAGTCTGGATTTTCCCGGCTATGCCATCGGCGGGCTTAGCGTCGGCGAGTCCAAGGCCCAGATGTACGCCATGCTGGACGTGACTGCGCCGCTGCTGCCGGCCGGCAAGCCGCGCTACCTGATGGGCGTGGGCGCGCCCGAGGATCTGCTGGAAGGTGTGGCCCGGGGCATCGACCTGTTCGACTGTGTGCTGCCTACCCGCCTGGCGCGCAACGCCGCGCTATTCACCCGGCACGGCCGGATAAACCTGCGCAACGCCCGTTTCGGCCAGGATCCGGCCCCGGTCGAATCCGGCTGTGGCTGCTACACCTGCCGTCACTTTTCGCTGGCCTACCTGCACCACCTGTTCAAAGCCGAAGAGCTGCTTGCCTACCGGCTGGCGACGATCCACAACGTCCATTTTCTGCTGCAGCTGATGCGCGACATCCGCACCGCCATCGCCCAAGGTCGCTTCCAGGCCTTGAAAGACGAGTTCCTGGCCGGCTATCGGATTATCCCCGAAGAGACGCGGGCAGCCGGCCATGAGAGGCGCGGCTCCACACACAAAACACACACGGATGAGGCAAAATGAGCATTCTCCAAGCGATTATCCTGGGTTTGGTGCAGGGCGCGACCGAGTTTATCCCGGTATCGAGCTCGGGGCACCTGGTTCTGGTGCCCTGGCTGCTCGGCTGGCCCGCGCCGGGGCTGCTATTCGACACAATGGTCCATTGGGGCACGCTGGGGGCTATCCTCGCCTACTTCTGGCGCGACTTTTGGGCGCTGATCACCGCCTGGTTGCGCGGCCTGGTTCGTTGGGATTGGAGCGACCCCTACGCCCGGCTGGCCTGGCTGTTGATTATCGGCAGCATACCGGCCGCCGTCCTGGGCTACCTGTTCGACGATTGGTTCGAGTCGCTGTTCGGCGAGCCGGCCTGGGTCAGCATCTTCCTGCTGGTGACGGCCGCCATCCTCCTGTTGAGCGAATGGCTGAGCCGCTCCAGGCGGGACCGGACCTTGACCGACCTGCGCTGGCCCGACGCGCTGATCATCGGTTTGGGCCAGGCGTTGGCCATCGCGCCCGGCATCTCCCGCTCAGGGGCCACCATGTCGGCCGGGCTGCTGCGCGGCCTGGACCGGCCGGCGGCGGCCCGCTTCAGCTTCCTGCTGGCCACACCGGCCATCCTGGGCGCAGGAGTGCTGCAGCTTGCCAAGCTGTCGCCCGCATCCGATCCACTGTCGTCTCAGCTTCCTCTCTTGATCGCCGGTTTCCTGGCCGCGCTGATCGCCGGCTATGCCTGCATCTGGGGCCTGCTCCGCTACCTGCAGCGGGGCAAGCTGACCATCTTCGCCGCCTACTGCGCCCTGGTGGGGATAATATGCCTCGTCGTGGCCTGGCTGCGTTAGCAAGCGCATTGCTGTGCTTGCTTGGGGCCTGCGGCCAGCCGGTCGCCACGGTCGAGCCGGTTTACTACAGGCTTCGGGCCGCAGGCTCTACGACGCTCAGCCCCCTGGTGACCGAGCTGGCGGCCGCCTTTCACGAACAGGCGCCAAACGTCAGCCTGGCGGTGGATGGGGCAGGCACGGGATACGGGCTGGAAGCGCTGCGTGCCGGCGAGGCCGACCTGGCGCTGGCCTCGTGGCTGCCCGCCGGCCTGGACCCTTCCTGGCAGGCCACGCCCATCGCCCGTGACGGGATCGCCGTCATCGTCCATCCGGATAACCCGATCCAGGGGCTGGGGCTGCTGCAGCTCCGGGACCTGTTCGGCGGGCAAGCCTTCACCTGGGACGGCGTTGGCGCGCCTCGGGCGCAGGGGGTTGTGCAGCCCGTCAGCCGGGAAGACGGGTCGGGCACGCGGGCTGCCTTTGAGGCGTTGGCCATGGACGGCCGGGGCGTGACGCCCCGGGCGGTGGTCGTCACCTCCGGTCAGGGGATGGTAAATTACGTAGCAAGCAACCGGCAGGCCATCGGCTATGTGTCGATCGGCTGCCTGTCGCCGGCGGTTAAAGCCTTGACGGTCGAGGGGGTAGCGTCTGCGTCAGAGGCTGTGCGGCAGGGCAGCTACCCGCTCAGTCGCGAGCTGTGGCTGGTCACCCTCAATCCCCCGCCGCCGGCCGTGCAGCAGTTTCTCGATTTCGTCCTCAGTCCAACCGGGCAGGCGATCGTCGAAAAGCGTTATACACGCATCCGCTGAGCAGCCTGCCGCCATCAAGCGGTCAGCAGCACCGTTTTCAGATCATTCTCGCCGCTTCTTGATCTCCCACAGGAACTGCCAAGCGGCGCACCCCAGGATCGAAAAAGCCAGCAGCCCACCGCAGAAAACCTCGACAGCAGCACGCAGCTCAGGAGCCAGAACTTCTATAGCTCCTCGCAGAACGGCCCCCCCCACCGTAAGGCCGAGAATTGTACCAACGATGGCCCAGCAGCCGCTGGTAGCCCGCTGCCGGGCGTCTGGCCTGGGCGTTCGCAGGGTGTACTTCTGCCACAGGTACACAGATAGACAGCTTGCCATTGCCGAGGTAGCCAGCCCCCAATAGCCAGTAGAACCTTTACCCGTAGAGGCGATGTGCAAGCTGATAAGTAAGGCGAATAGACCTGCCACCAGTGCGATTGCGATCCAGATGAACACCCTTGCCTGCCCTTTCGAGCGGTAGACCCAGTAGACAGGGATAGATAGTAGAGTGGGGATACCCACGACCAGGCCAAGATCTACCCAACCACGGCTACTCAGGATGAGCCAACTCCACACCAACATCATAAAAGTGCCCATCGCCCCATAACCCCATCCGGCCAAGTTGTCCCTTTCCCGGACCAGATACACACCTGTCCACAACACGCCCAGAAACCCTACCGTTAGCACCTGCGCGACAAAGGTAGCCATCATGAATTCGCCAGGTTCCATGCTTCCTCCGCTTGTCTCCAAATCGCGGGTGAGTTGGACGAGGGGGTTAGCAAGGGGTTGCCCGCAAGGAGAGGGCGGCCGCTTCGCCGGGGGAAAGGAAGGCCGCGGCCAGGGCGTTGCGCTGAGCCTGGCGGATCTGCTCGGGCGTCAGGCCGGCCGCAGGGGCTGCCACCTCATACTCATATCGCAGATCGATGCCGCTGATGCCCGGATCGTCGGTATTGATCGTTGCCGGCAGGCCGCGCTCCAGAAAACGGCGTAGCGGGTGGCTGGCATAGTCGGGCACGGTGCTGGTCTGCACGTTGCTGGTCAGGTTCGACTCGATGCCGATCCGGTGCTCGGCCATATAGTCCAGCAGGGCCGTGTCCCGGGTGGCGCTGACCGCGTGGCCGATCCGCATCGCCCCCAGCCCGCGGATCGCCTGCCAGATGCTTTCCGGCCCGGCCAGCTCGCCGGCGTGAACCGTGATCCGCCAGCCTGCGTCCCGCGCCCGGCGAAAATGGTCCACGAACAGATCGCCCGGCCAGTGCTTTTCATCCCCGGCCAGGTCCAGCGCTGCCAGCCGGTCCCGGTGCTGCAACAGTGCGTCCAGCTCCTGCCAGCCTATCTCCGGCCCGTACGTCCGGCTGATAATGCCGATCAGCTTGACCTTGATGGCAAAATCCCGCATGCCGGCCTGTGCGCCGTCCACCACCGCCTCGACCACACCGGCCGGGTTCAAGCCGTGTGGCTCGGCCATGAACCACGGGCTAAAGCGCAGCTCCACGTAGTGGAGCCCTCCGCGCCGGGCATCCTCGACGTTTTCATAGGCCACCCGGCGGCAGGCATCGTAATCGGCCAGAACGCCGATCATCAAGGCAAACTTGCCGATAAAGGCCATGACCCCCGGTTGAGGCTCGGTCACTTGGACGTGAGGGCGCAGTCCTTTCACATCCCAGGCAGGCAGCGGCAGGTTATGCTGCCGGCTGAGGTCCAGAATGGTTTGGAGCCGGACGTTGCCGTCCAGGTGGCGGTGGAGGTCGATCAGGGGCAGGGTCGGATCGATCATCAAGCCATTTCCACGGCTGGGTGAGCCAAGATTTCAAAGGTGGTGTTGCCCAATCGATCGACCAGATCGGACTGGGCCTGGTTCCAGACGTGGTGGACGGGGCAATACGAGTTTCGCGGGCAGTCGTCGGGCTGGATCACACACCGGTTCAAGCGGACGGGACCTTCCAGGGCTTCGACAACATCGAGCAGGGTGATATCTGCCGCCGGCCTGGCCAGGGCGACGCCACCACCGGCCCCTCTGTAGGTCGTGACCAACCCGGCCAGGCACAACTGGGAGATGATCTTGGCCAAAAACGGGCGGGGGATCCTTTGCCGGTCGGCGATATCATGAGCTGCCGCTCTCTCATCTTGGGGTAAAGTGGCCAGGTCAAGGACAATCCTGACCCCATAATCTGTCCGTCTACTGATTACCATGCTCGATCTTCCCTTCTATGCGATGCAGCCATGAGCGTAATCGGACAACTTGGGCCTAATTTATGTCATTATAGTCCGCCGTCACGATTTTGTCAAACCGGTCCTTCGAGGTTATAATCGACGGCAGATTGTTTCGTCGCCGCCAAGGCAGAAAGGAAGCAGATCATGACGGTTGAAGCCAGGGTCACCTGGGTGGAAGACAGGCGGTTTGTAGGCCACGCATCGTCGGGGCACGCCATCGTTTTAGACGGCAGCTCAAACAAGCTCGGACCGAGCCCCATGGAGATGGTGCTGCTCGGCCTGATCGGCTGCTCCGCCTTTGACGTCATCGATATCCTGGAGAAAAAGAAACAAGCGGTCTCCAGTTTCGAGGTGATCGCCCAGGCCGAGCGGGCCGCAGACCACCCCCGCGTTTACACGGCGATCGGGATCGAGTTCGTCGTGCGCGGGCAGGCGATCAAGGCCAAGGCGGTAGAAGACGCGATCCAGTTGTCGGTGGGAAAATACTGCTCCGTGGCCGGCATGCTGAACAAGACGGCCCAGATCACCACGAGCTACCGGATCGAGGAGCACAACGGGTGAGACCCGCCGTCAACCGGCGCGACCACGCATGACCACAGACCCGCTCTCCGCCGATAGGATCCTGGCCGGCCTGAAAACCGGGCTCGTGGCGCGCAACGTGATCTACCTCCCCGAGACCGGCTCCACCATGGACGACGCCCGCCGGCTGGCCGAGCGGGGCGCCCCCGACGGCACGCTGGTCGTCGCCGATTACCAGACCGCCGGCCGAGGGCGGCTTGACCGCCGCTGGCAGGCGCCGCCCGCCGGCAGCCTGCTCCTGTCGTTCATCTTTCGCCCCGCGATCGCTTCCCACCATGTGCAGCAGTTAACCATGCTGTGCGGGCTGGCCGTAGCCGAGGGCGTGGAGGCCGAAACCGGCCTGCCGGTCGGCCTGAAATGGCCAAACGACCTGGAGATCGGCGGAGCCAAGGTGGGCGGCATCCTGACCGAGGTCGAGCTGAGCGGCGCCCGGGTCGGCTACGCCGTGGTCGGCGTCGGCCTTAACGTCAACCTGGACCCGCAGCAGCTAACCGGGCCCGTCCTGGCCCGCGCCACCAGTCTGTCCGCCGAGCTTGGCCGGCCCGTGGCGCGCCTGCCCTTGCTGTGGGCCGTGCTGCGCGCTGTGGACACCCGCTATGTGGCGCTCGGGGCCGGCGCGCCGGGGCTGCACGCCGCCTGGGCTGGGCGGCTGGTCACCCTGGGCCGGACGGTGACCGTTTCAACCGGCGACTCGATCTGGGAAGGGCTGGCCGAGGGCGTGGATGCCGATGGAGCCTTGTTGGTGCGGCGGGCAAACGGCGGCCTAGAACGGATCATAGCCGGTGACGTAACCGCGCGCTGACGGGTGTATCCCAATTCTGGATGACACGACGGCCGCCTCTGCCGCTCCCTCTCCCCCTGGGGAGAGGGCTGGGGTGAGGGGAAAATGCCACCCTACAAGCGCTTACCCAGAAAGCTGAGACACACCCTCCGCTGAGAAGCGGCGCCAGCAGGCTTGACATTTCTCCCATTTGCGGTTATCCTACTGTTCGATATGATACTCAGCAGAGGTGGCTCCTGTGCCGCCGGCTCTCTGCATGGTTGATTGCTAAACAGGAGATGAGACGATGTTTCGACGGCTTGACATCCGGCACTGGCTGATGATCGCTATCTTGATCTTGGCCAACGTCATTATTTTCGGTTGCCTGCTTTTGGTGCTGACGGGCAGGGTCGAGCTCTTTTGACATCGGCCGGTGCGCAGCATAGACAAAAAATGACGACAGGATCGATCAACCCTTTGCCGGCGTCCAAACCAGACTTCCACCAAGCCCAAACCTTACCCGCATGGATCGCGGCCTCGGTGGCCTGGCTGCTGCTCGCCGCGCTGCTGCTGTTTGTTGGGTTGGCGCTGCCCGGCGAGCAAGCATCGGCCGCTGTGCTATTCCAATCCGAGACGGCAGACCCGGCAACCGGCCCAATCACCAACACCGCCGACATAACCCCCACCGTCACCATCACGCCGACCGACACGCCTGCGCCGACGGACACGCCCACCCAGCCGCCTCCGACGCCCGAGCCCACCGCTACCTGGACCCCCACCCCCTTGCCGACGGCCACACCACAGCCGACAAGCACTCCACCGCCCCCGGCCCCATCCACCATCCGCCGGCACTACGTCCGGGGTGACTCGAACGTCGTCATCCAGTGGGGCATGCTCGTCGATTCGTTGGCGCTCGGCATCTCCTATCTCTGGCTGGTCGCCGGCATTTTGATCGGAGTGGGCCTCCCTATCCTCTTTCTAGTCTTGTGGGTCAGAAACAGGCGTCGCCGGTCGACGCAGGAATAGACGCCGCCGCAGCCGGCCTCGTGAGCGCAACAGGGCGTCGCCGGCCCTGGTCCCCTGAGCCGGGATGGGCGCTCGTAGCCGTGATCGGGCTCGCCTTCGCCCTGAGGGTGATCGGCCTCGACGAGCAGAGTCTGTGGCGCGATGAAGTCGACGCCATCCGCTTTGCCCAGTTTCCCCTGCCAGACCTGCTGCGCACCTTTGTGACCCCCGGCCAAAACGGCCCCCTCTACTTCCTCCTGTTGCGCCCGTGGTTGAGCCTGGCCGGCCACAGCGAGTTCGCCCTCCGCTTCCTGTCACTCTTTTTCAGCGTCCTTGCCGTGTCGCTCACCTATCGCTTGGCCCGCGGGCTATTCTCGCCTCTGCCCCAGGCGCAGCGGGACGGGGCATCCCTCCTGGCTGCGATCCTGGCCGCTACCTCGCCCTACCTGGTCTGGTACGGCCAGGAAGGCAAGATGTACAGCCTGGTCGTAGCGCTGGCCTTGACCTCGATCTACTGCTACCTGGCCGCCTTGCGTCGAGGCCGCTGGTACCACTGGCTGGCCTTCGTCGCCGCCACCACCGCCGCGTTCTACGTCCACCTGATCGCCGCGCTGCTGATCCCGGCTCAGGTGCTCATCTTTGCCCTCGGCCCGTGGGACCACCGTGCCCGCTGGAAACCATGGCTTGTAAGCCTGGCTGCCCTGACCCTCCCTTACCTGCCGTTGCTGTCCTGGCAGTTGCCGGCCATCCGCCAGGTCGTCGACACCGGCTATCGCGTCTTTGCCCCGCCCGAAATGCTCGTGGCCTTGCTGGCGGACTATAGCCTGGGTGTGGCCCCGCCGGTGACCATCTGGGCGGTCGCCTTTTTCGTGGTCCTCCTGGCCGCCGGGCTGTTCCTGCTTGTCCGGGTCCCCTCAACCGGGCAGCGTCGCGCCGCGCTGTGGGTCCTGCTCTCCTGGCTGTTCGTGCCCCTGCTCGCCTTCTTCCTCATCAACCTCCGCCGGCCCATGTTCACCACCCGCTACCTGATCTTTGTCCTGCCGGCCTACCTCCTGCTGCTGGCGGCCGGCCTGACAGCCATAGACCGCCGTTGGCGCGCGCTGGCGGCGCTGGCCGTGGCCACCTTGCTGATCCTGAACGGCCTGGGCCTGTGGAGCCAGGCCCGCACGCCGCTCAGGGCCGATTTCCGGGCAGCCGCCTATCACGTCATCGAGCGCCTGGCGCCCCAGGACCTGGTCCTGTTCCACATCCCCTACGGCCGCCACTCGTTTGATTATTATGTCCAGCGCTGGTCCGACCTGCACCCTGGCTCGTCAGCCGCCCTCCTGCCCTCCACACAGGCCTGGAGAGAGGACGGCGCGTCCTACAACTGGGCAGAAGGGTTGTACACCAACGCCGGCATGACACCGGACGAGGCGGCGCAGCAAATGGCCGGCCTCACTTCCGGCAGCCGGGTGGTCTGGCTGGTGGCGACAGAAACGTCGATGTGGGACGAGCGCGGCCTCGTTCAGGGCTGGCTGGCTGAGCATGCCACACTGGCCGGCCAGGCCGAGTTCACCCGGGTCACCGTCTACCGCTATCTGCTGCCTGCTCGCTAGTTGTCGGCCCCCTTTTTTGACAAAGCTGCCGGCGCATGTTAACATGTCGATCTATCAAACCTGCCAAAGGAAGGATCCATGAAAATTGAAATTGGCATCAAGGCCCCAGATTTCACGCTCAAGAGCCACCACGATGAAACGGTCCGGCTCGGCGAATACCTGGGCCGGCACAACGTCCTGATCGCCTTCTTCCCCCTGGCCTGGACTCCCGTCTGAACGAACCAAATGCCTTCTTACCAGCAGGATCTTGCCCGGTTTGAAGGCTACAATACCCAGGTGCTGGGTATCAGCGTCGATCACGTACCGTGTCTGAAGGCGTGGGCCGAGAGCCTGGGCGGCATCGGCTACCCGCTGCTCAGCGACTTTTGGCCGCACGGCGCGGTCGCCCGGCAATACGGCGTCTTTCGAGAAGAGGCCGGCCACAGCGAGCGCGCCCTGTTCGTCGTCGACAAGCGGGGCATCATCCGCTACGTCGACATCCACGAGATCAGCCAACAGCCGGACAACGAGCACGTCTTCCAGGCTCTGCGCGAGATCGAGCCGCAGGCGTTGCAGAAACCAGAGCCGCACAAGATTCCGGTCAAGGTGATCCGGCCCGCACCGGCAGCTCCGTTAAAGTCGGTCGTCATGTACTGCCGGCCGGGCTGCATCGACTGCCGGCTGGCCAGGAGCTTTCTCGAACAAAAAGGCGTGGCCTACACCGAGATCGACATCCGCACCGACCCGCAGGCCGAAGCCCGCCTCCGCCAGTGGACCGGCGGCCCGCTCATCACCCCGGTGTTCGATATCGACGGCAAGATCGTCATCGACTTCAAGCGCGCCGAGCTGGAGCAGGCGTTGGGCCTGAGATAAAGGCACACCTCCATCTAAACCCGGTTTCTCGCCTCGAAAGAGAAGCCGGGTTTCCTTTTTATCGACGGCCTCTCCAGTTTGCATGATTCTGCATTTGTGGTTATAATGACTGGGTATCGAGGGTGCGCAAGCACTACATATTGTAGGTGTAGCGGTGCAGAATACAAAATACGGGACCTCCGGCCCCAAAGCGAGCACTCGAACAGTCGCCAAACACCCCGGGCAGCCCTGGGTAGCAGGTGGCTGGGTGGCGGCGGTGCTGTCGCTGCTGCTGATCTTGGCCGCTTGTGGCGGGGAACAGAGCGCCACCGGCACAGCGCCGGCCCCTCCACCGCCCACGGCCCTGCCCACAAGCGCAGCGCCGGCGGCGGCGCCTACCGCTACCCCGCTGCCGGTTCCTCTGGCGGCGACCGTCAACGGCCGGCCGATCCTGCTGGCCGATTACGAGCGGCGAGTAGCCCAATACGAGCAGTCGATGCTCACTCAGGGGCTCGACCTCAGCACAGCGGAGGGCCGGCAGCGCTCGGCAGAGATCCGGCAAGAAGTGCTGGATAATCTGATCGATTCCGCCCTCATCGAACAGGGAGCGGCTGACCTGGGGGTAAGCGTCGGCGATGCGGACCTCGAGGCCCAGATCGCAGCCGACATCCAGGCCGGCGGCGGCCAGGCAGCCTTTGACGAGTGGCTGCAGGCCACCGGCCTGGTGCGTGAAGACTATAAGCAGTTGCTGCGCGAGGCGTTGCTGTCCCAGCGGGTGATGGATGCCGTCACGGCGAGCACACCCCAGGCGGCCGAGCAGGTCCACGCCCGCCAGATCGTTGTGAGCAGCCAGGAGGTCGCCGGCCAGGTGCTGGCAGAGCTTCAGGTCGGGGCTGACTTTGCGGCAGTGGCCAGGACCAAATCGACAGACCTGGCCACCAAAGACAACGGCGGCGACCTGGGCTGGTTTCCACGCGGCCTGATCCCGCTGGAGCTGGAAGCCCTGGCCTTTTCGCTCCAGCCCGGCGAGATCGGCGGTCCGCTCCAAATGGACGACGGGTACCACTTTGTACAGGTCATGGAGCGCGAGCAGGACCGCCCGATTTCACAGGAAATGCAGGGCCAACTGCGGCTTGTCCTTTTCGAGCGGTGGCTGGAAGAGCAGCGCGCCGAGGCGACTATTGAGCAGTTGGTAGAAGAATAGACAAACAAACCATAATGTGGTATACTATGGGGGCGTGGGAGGCCCAATGCGGTCAGATCGAAGAGGATTGATTTGGATACTGCTGGCCACAGCAGCTTTGCTGCTGTTGATAGCCGTCGCCGCCGTGGTCATCTACCTGGTGCTTCGCCAGCGCCCGGCCCCGGCTGCGAGCGCCTGGCAGGATCCGGTCGCCGCCATCGCTTCCGACAAGATCGCTTCCGATCTGGCGCTCTACCCTTTGGCCGGGGCCTCCGACCTGGAGACGATCGACACGGCCATCGACAACAACCAGCTCCATACGGCCTATGCAGCGCTCATGTTCACCCTCGATCTGCGCGACGAGCAGCGCAGCGGCCGGCTCCTCCAGCTTGGCAGCCGCTTCTCCGCCGCACAAGAGGCCGGCATGGCCCGCCTGGCCTATCAACAGGTGTATGATCTGGCGCTCCTCAGCCCAGAGATGAGCGATCCGATCCGCGCCGATGCCCTGTTGGCCACCGGCAAAGCCTGGGCAGAGATGGGCCAGGCAGGTGAGGCGGGCAGGGCGTATGATCAGGTCTACATCATCGCCGTCAAGAGCCCTTACCTCCAGATCGCTTATCGCCGCGATCTGCTCACCAGGCTCGCCGCCGCCTATGCCGGCCTGGATCAGCCCGACCGGGCCGACCTGTGCCGCCGGCAATTGGCCATCCTGACCCAGGGATCCCAGTCCCAGCCCTCATCCCCGGTCAGTCAGGCCATGGAGCTGCTGGCCAGCCCTTTGGCGCCGGTCTCTTCCGCCGAGATTGGAGCTTTGGAAGAGAGCCGGAGGCAGGCTGCCTTCAGCGTGCTGCAGGCAGCAGCCGGCGGTCTTGAGCCGCCTTCTGATCTGGTCAACAACTTGGCCCAGGCCCTCAAGGCCGAAGATCAAACCAAGCTCGCCTTCTACCGCCAGGAGCGCGATGCCACCACCCAGCCCAGCCGGCGGGTGAATGTGGACTGGTCCCTGATCGACTGGCTAACCCTCAAGTATCAAGTGGCCGCCAAGAGTTTTGGCCTGTCGATCGTCCCCGAATGGGAGCAGCAGGCTGCCGAGATCCAGTCCGAGCTGAGCAAGGCCTACGAGGCGCTGCGTTTCGACTATGAAGACCTGGTCACGTCACTGCCGGACGCCGCATTGATGGAGCCTGGCCGTTACGGAGTGCGGCGGATGTTGAGTCTGTCCGGACGGTTGGGGCAGTATCCGAACTACCCCGGGCAGCAGTTGGCCGACAAGCTGCAAGAGGCCGCCAGGAACATGATCGCCGCCGGCATGATCGAGCCGCTGTACGTAGACGTGCAATCTGACAAGGACGGGCTGTGGTTTCTTCTCAGCCCTGCCGATCAATATGGACCGTAGAAATGGCTGCGTGTTGTGCGAGCACGCTGTAGGGTAAAGGAGCTGCGCGATGCTGAACCGATTTAGCGATCGAACACTGGAAATTGCCGCCGTCATCGTGGTAGTCCTGATCGCGTTAGTCCTGTTGTGTTACCTGGCGATCTTTATCAACCCGTGGGTGCCCTTCAACCCGTTCCAGCCGCCCACGCGGACCCCGATCGCCATCGTGACGCCGGTTGTGGCCGCGACCTGGACGCCGACGCCGACGCCGACGCCGACCGGCACTTTTACACCGACGCCCACCTGGACGCCTTCGCCGACGCCGACGAATACGCCCCTGCCGACCGCGACCGACACACCTACTCCCCTGCCGACCAACACCAACACCCCGCTGCCGCCGCCAAGGCCGCCCACACGAACGCCTGCGCCGACCCCCTGGCCCTACTACTATACCATATCCGAAGCGCGGGGCAATTGCCAGCTCACCTGGGTGTGGGGCTATGTGGTTGGGGAAAACGGCTTTGGTGAGCCAAACGTGCGCGTGCAGGCCGGCAACGACCAGGGCTGGACCGCCGAAGATATCACCGACGAAGACGGCCACTACCAGATCCATTTCCATAATGGGCCCAAGGCGGGCAAATGGTTCGTGCGCGTCTTCAAAGGCGGGCAGCCGCGCTCCTTCCAGTACTGGTGGCAGACCAGCGGCGGCTGCGAAGGCCCTTACAGCCTGCAAGAGGTCCACATCGACTGGAGACACCGCTAGCCGGAGATCTTTCGGCGATTTATAGGTCAGGGGGAGGATCAATCCTGGGGCCATGGTACTATTGACCCGAACGTGGAAAGGTGATAAAATCGACGTGATAAACTGTTACGTAGAGTACAGGGCCAGTAGCTCGACCGTCCCGGGTGCGACTCGACCCATCCCCTTGAGGGGAAATGGGGGGAAGGATGAATAGAATCACTTTGCCAATCCGAACAGCAGGGCTAGTCGTCTTGGTTGTCCTCTTGGGCCTGCTCCTGGCCGGCCCGGCAGGCGCCCGGGTCAGCTCCTACCTTCAAGACCCGACGGTCGAGCCGACAGTTCGCCCGACGGCCACGCCGGCCCCCTACCTGGAGCTAGACCCCACGTCGGGAGTGGTTGGTGTTGCCCACGAGGTCAAGGCGACGGGCGGCCTGTGGTCGGCGGGTCACCAGATCCAACTGTTCTGGGATGACACCAACCATCCGGTTGGCCCTCAGACGCAGATCCGCGGTGACGGTACCTTCGAAATCAACTTTACCACGCCCATCAACATGTCGCCCTACAGCGATGCCGGCATACACCGTGTCATCGCCATCGCCACCGACAACACACAGGCCGAAGCCAGCTTCGAGCTGATTCCTCCCTCTCCGACGCCGACCAATACTTATACTCCGATCCCGCCGCCGAGCAACACGCCCACCCAAACCCCGCTGCCGCCGACCAATACGCCGGTCACACCGACACCCACGCCGACGTCCACCACGACGCCGACGCCTTCGCCTACTCTGCATCCGATCACGCCCATGGTGACCATCACCCCTCTGCCGCCGACCAAGGCTCCGACCCGGGTTGGGACCAGGGCCCCGACGGCCACCCGCATACCCGGCACGCCGACGGTCACCCGCACGCCGACCATGACCTTTACCCCGAGCCCGACGCCCGGCCCCGGCACGCCGTCGGCCACACCGCTGCCCACAACACAGCCATCCGCTGCCACGGTTACCCCGACTCCGGTGCAGGAAATCGCCGACACAGGCAGCGGCTGGGGGACGCTTCTTCTGTGGGGGGTTGTCCTTGCCGGCCTGCTGATCGCCTTCCGCCTGTTACGGGTCAGGGGCCTTGGGGAGCAGCGCTGATCCTAACCAGCAACAGCACTTCGGAGAAGGCGCATGCCTTCTCCGAACTGTTTAGCACTATCACAGATGGCTGATCTGCCGGGCATGCCCGGCGCCTGGGAATCGTCTATTCGGAGGAGCAAGATGCAAACAAGGAGCCTGCTGCTATGCGGCCTGGCGTTGATAGGCATGGTCGCCCTATTCTCCTCGCTGTCAGGCCCTGCCTACATGCAGGATCTATCGGCCGGCCCGCGCCCGACCCCCACCGCCGCCGCATTGCCGGCGGATTACGAGCCGTCCCCGCCGGCCGGCCCGGACGCATTGCCGGACCTGGTCGTCACCAGTCTCGTGCTCTCTGATCCTGATCCTTATGTCAACAGAAGGGTGACGATCTTTGTCACGATCAAGAACATAGGGAACCAGGACGTCACGCCGGGCAACAACTTTTACCTCGACTTTTACGTCAACCCGCCGACCGATGACCTCCGTGGCCTGCGGGGTGATGTCTACTGGCCGGTGCAGGGCTACACCATGAAGATCGGCCAGACCGCCACCTTCACAGTCAACATGACCTTCTCCGACACCATGGCCTACAACCTGTGGGCCCAGGTGGACACGCCGGAATATGGTCCCCCGCCCTACAATTTCCCCGTCGGCCATGTTATAGAATCGAACGAAGACAACAACATCCTGGGGCCAGAGTATGTGCAGGTGCGGACCCACTACACCTGGGTGCAGAAGGATCATACCGACTTTTTCCACAACATGGCCTCCACCCTCGATGTGGTGCCGGTGGTCGGCACGGTCGGCATCATCACCAACACGCCGGGCCTGGTCATCGACGGTGACAGCGCCCTGGCCCTGGGTATCTTTGATGAACCGCCCCCAGCAGAAACATGGTTTGAGTCGCCGAACAATACAGACGACTACAACATGATCAATCCCGACAAACAGATTAACGCCGGGACGACGAACGATCAAAAGAATGTTTCTGTGCATGCCCAATTCTTTGCCAACGACCCTTTGAACCCTTTTGACGATGTGGATCTGGTGGTCGCCGTCTGGGAGGACGGGCGGTCCGCTCCGACCTATGGCAAGGATATCTACTTGCGATGGTCAGAAAACGGGGGCCAGGACTGGCAAGAGGACGACATCAAGATCAATGATCTCTCCAGCATAAACGACCAGAAGCACCCAACCGTGGCCGTTGCTCCCGACGGCAGGATCGTCGTCGCCTGGCAGGATCATCGCAGCTCCAGCTTTGACATCTACGTCCAGGTGTTTCAGTATGTAGGGGGTGCGGAAGGACTAAGAAGGTGTGATAACAACGGCGACTGCTCGGCAGAGTGTACCACGGGCGACTGTAACCGCATGGTGAGCACCGACGCCAACAATCGCGACCAGATCCTGCCCGACATATCGGTGAGCAACCAGGGCGACTTTTACATCGCCTGGGAGGATCAGCGCAACGGCAACGATGATATCTTTGCCGTGCGATCGTACTACACATCCACGGTCAGTGGCGAGTGCCCCCCCAATGGGAAAGGTTTGGGGTTTGCCCCCCAAGCGCTGGACGGCAAGGGGACAACGCCGGATGCTGTCCTCTTGTGCTGGGGCGACGATACGCGCATCGACGACGACGCATCCACCACCAAGCAGGCATCGCCCTCTATCAGCGCCGTCGACGGGGTCAAGATCATAGAGATCAAGTACATAATTGTACCCGGCAATCCCGGGGAACCGCCGACCCTGATAGTGACAGAGATTGTGTCAGTGCCAACTACCTACGTTGCGGCCGCCTGGGAGGATTGGCGCGAGGGTGACGCCGACATCTACTTCACCTATTCCGACGACGAGGGTGAAACCTTTGGCCTGGATCGGCGGCTGAACAACGACAAGCCGCCCAACTCGACCAACGACATCGACCAGCTCCAGCCGGCCGCCGCCGTCAACCAGTGGATGAAGACGATAACTCTAGCCATAGACACACCATACGGCCTGGCTAAAGGAGAGGCCTATCTGCCGGTGACGACGATGCACATCGTCTGGCAGGACTTTCGGCACAGCATGAACCCGGCGTTGGACGACGATCCGGACATCTACTACTTGGCGATTACCGCCCAGCCTGATATGTACTTCCCCTGGCCCGTAGTCCTGGTAGAAGAGGAGGATGGGCAAATCCAGGTCAACGACAACGATGAGCGGGCCTGGCAGACCGGACCGGTGTGGCAGGCAGAGCCGGACGTAGCCGCCAACATGAGCGCGGCGACGCTGGCCGATTCAGAGGGGTATAACGCCTTTGTCGCCTGGGCCGACGGGCGCAACTATGGCGCCGGCGATTTCGACAACACCGACATCTACTTCCGCCTGCTCAGCAACATCGGCGCGCCTGTCGAGTTCATCGGCGGCAACAACCTCATGCTCAACGACAACGCCCGCCTGCACAACTTTACGGTCGCCGACTATGCGCCCTACCGCAGAGATGTGCCGCCGCATGCCCACCAGCGGGCGCCGTCGATCGCCGCTACGCTGGTTGCCGAATGGCCCACCATCTATGGCGGGTACGTCTACGTCGGCTGGGATGACGATCGCTTCTCCAACCCCTTCTACGACCGCAACGTCTACCTGGCCCGCACCAACATGCTGTTCGGCGGGCATTACCGCGTTCTCAATGTGTCAGGTTGCCCGGTTGAGCCTCCTGGATCCCCGCCCGGGCAATGCGAGCGCTATGGTTCTGGGGCCTTCATATCCGAAATCTATGACAGCCTGTCGACCCTGACCAAGTGGTACATCGTCGACTGGCATGCTACGACCGACAAAGGCACCTACATCACCCTGCAAACGAGGATGGGCAACACGCGTGCAGCGGTGCTGGCCAGCGATTGGTACCCCAAGCGCTTCCCCTATCCCGACGATCAGATAAGCGTGGGAGCGCCGCTGCAGGGTTACGACGCACCCGGCCAGCATATCGAGGACGCCTTGGGAAACACCTGCCCGAACAACTGCCCCACCGCCCGTTACATCCAGTACCGGGTCAACTTCTGGGCGCGCAACGCATCTCCGCTCCCAGACGAATTCGTCGAGCTGTACACGCCGTTCCTGTTCGACGTCATCCTGCACTATGAACGCTACATGGTCTTTCTGCCCCTCATCACCAAGGGGCACTAGCAGAGCAAGGAGGCTGATCCGTTGAAACTGGCAATCACCGGCAAAGGCGGCGTGGGCAAAACCACACTGGCCGCCCTGCTGGCTCACGTCTTTGCCGAGCGGGGCCAAAAAGTGCTGGCCATCGACGCCGATCCGGCCACCGGGCTGGCGGCTGCCTGCGGCGTCCCGTTGGACCAGGCCGCGGCCATCACCCCCGTCGCCGACATGGAGGATCTGATCTACGAGCGGACCGGCGCGCGCAAAGGCGAAACCGGCGGCTACTTCAAGATCAACCCCCGCGTCGACGACATCCCCGATCGCTTTTCCCTGTCCTGTGACGGCATCCGCATCCTGACCATGGGCACCGTCAAGTCGGGAGGCAGCGGCTGCCTCTGCCCCGAGAGCGCGCTGCTCCGCACCCTGGTCACCCACCTCCTGTTGCGCCGCGACGAGGTGCTGATCATGGACATGGAGGCCGGCGTCGAGCACCTGGGGCGCGGCACGGCCGGCGCCGTGGACGCTTTCATCGTCGTCGTCGAGCCGGGCCAGCGCAGCATCCAGACCGCCCACGCCATCCACGGCCTGGCCCACGACATCGGCATCCGGCGGCTCTATGGCGTCGGCAACAAGACGGCTTCCGAGGCCGACAAGGCTTTCATCGCCGAGCGGCTGCCCGAGTTTCAGATGCTCGGCTTCCTGCCGGTCGATCCGCTGGCCATTGAGGCCGATCAGCGCGGCCAGTCCGTCTTTGCCCTGGCGCCCCAGCTTGCCGCAGAAGCGCGGGCCATTGTTGACCGCTTGCAGACTATGTGAGATAATCGACCTATCAGCACTTGCATTACGAGTCGGTAGGAGGGACCGATGGCAGACAACAAACGCACTTTGCTGGGAGTACCTGGGCTGGACGATATGCTGGAAGGCGGCCTGCTCAGCGGCTCTGTAGCCCTGCTCCAGGGAGCGCCTGGCACCGGTAAAACAACGTTGGGAACCCAATTCCTCCATCATGGCGCGTCCAAAGCGGACGAGGCCGGCCTGCTGGTGACCTTTGAGCAGTTCCCCCACACCCTGTACCGCGACGCCCTGACCCACGGCTGGAACCTGCGCGAGCTCGAGCAGGAGGGCAAGCTGAGAGTGGTGTTTACCTCCCCTCAGGTGTTCCTGTCGAGCCTGCAATCACCTATCAGCCCGATCAGCAGCGCCATGCGTGACATGTCGGTCAAGCGCGTTGTGATCGACAGCGTCTCCCACTTTCGGGTCCTCAGCCGCAACCCGGTTGAGCTGCGCAGCTTCCACAACCACCTGATCAACGGCCTGCGCCGCGAGGGGGTCACGTCGCTGCTGGTGAGCGAGGACAGCGGCCCAGACTTTGTGCGGGGCGACCAGGGGCGCCTGGCGTTCATCGTCGATTCGGTCATCCTGCTGCGCTATGTCGAGATAGACAGCGTCATGCAGCGGGCCATCGCCGTCCTGAAAACGAGGGGCAGCGACCACGACAAGGCCATCCGCCGCTTCGAGATCAAGCGAGATGGGATCGCCATCGGCGATCCCTTCCAGAAACACGAGGGCCTTTTGACCGGCAGCCCTCGCCGCACCAGAAAATAAACGAACAATAAGGAAACCCGGCTTCCACCGCAGAAGCCGGGTTTCTTTTTTTCGAGCGGGGTTGCCTAATTAGCCCGCACTGTTCAACACCTGGTCGATGGGGTAGGCCTGCATCAAGCGCGTAGTCTGCCGAAACCCCAGTCTCTGCCAGAAACTGACATCCCCCGGTATGATGACGGCGATGCTGGCCGCTCCTCGTTCCTTAAAGCGCCGGGTGATCTCCAGGACCAATGCCCGGCCAATGCCGTGCCGTTGATAGCCAGGGTGAACGGAGGCCAGGTAGATAATGGCCCGCGATCCGTCAAAGGTGCCCCGGATCAAGCCGACCACCTGGTCGTCTTCTTCGGCCACCAGGAACTCGGCCGCCTCACATCGATAGACTCGCATCATCGCCTCCGGCCCGTGGATGTCAGGGTGGCCGTACTGCTGGTTGGCCTTGAGAATATCCACGATCGGATCGATGTCTTCAGGGCGAAATTTGCGGATCTCCATAGTGCTCCACTCCCTCGGGTATCGCGTCCATTGCGCAAAGGCTGCTCGTCGCCGACAGGCGCCCTCAGGCAGGGGCCTGCGGCCGGCTCGGTGCGCCTCGCCTGTCCGACCGGTTGTCTACTCGGATCCGGCCGGCCTCTGCTCCACCTCGAGCTCGTTCAGCAGCTCCGCCTTCTTCTTGGTCGCCGTGGCCTTGCCTTCCTCGATCGCCTCTTTGACCCGCGTCTGGATCTCCCGGGCCTTGCCCTTGGCCTGGCCCTGAACCTCCTCAGCCCGCCGCCGGGCCTCATCGGACAGCTCCCCGGCTCGATCCTTCAGCTCAATACCCTTGTCGCGGATGACCACCCGCGTTTCCTCGCCCGACTGAGGGGCAAAGAGCATCGCCGCCGCCGCGCCGACCAGCGCTCCGACCAGGAATCCTGCCACAAATGCGCCACCACCTGATTGCTCTGACATGGGATCCGTCTCCTTTCAATTCAGATTCTGTTAACGACACCTCTGCCCCGCTTGCAGTGGGGGTGCCTTTTCGATCGACCCCGGCCGTCCTCAGCCTATTTGCGCTGGGAACGGGATCGCCGGGCCGGGCTCCGAAACAGCGCCTTGGCCGTCTGCCGGACGCCCGACGCAAAGCTCAGTGCCTGGATCATCGGGGACACAACCGTATCGCTCACAAATGTGCTGGTCCCCTTCACCGTGCTGACCGTCTGGTTGGCCGAGTCGAGGATCGGCTTGATCTCATTGCGCAGCAGAGCGATCAGGCTCTGCACTTGAAAGATCAGAATCGCCAGGAAAACCCCGATCACCCCGGTCACCAGGGCCAGGACGATGATCGCGATGTCGCGCACGACCGCCGTAGCGGTTGCATTCGTCGCCAGCCCCCATATAGCCGCGCCGATAGCCGCCACGACTACCACGACGATCAAAACGTTCCGGATCGTCTTGCCGACATTTCTGCCCTGGCTGGGATTGACAGCCTCTAAATCCTGTGGCAGCGCCGCATTCTCGATCTCTTCCATAGCCACTCACTCCTAAATCAATTATAGCATGGACTTTTCAAATTAACAAAAAGAGACTATAATGACGCCAGCCAAGCAGAGAGGAAAAGCCATGCATCTAGCGCAGGAAGGCGACCTGGTCCTGCTCATTGGCCAGGATCGCAACCAGTTCATCGTCCGGCTTCAGGCCGGCGGCCAGCTACAGACCCATCGAGGCTGCATCAACCATGACGATCTGCTGAACCAGCCGTTGGGGAGGGAGATCCGCACCCATCTGAACTACCCGTTTGCCATTCTAGAGCCCAGCACCTGCGATCTGATCAGCGAGCTCAAGCGCACAACCCAGATCATGTACCCCAAAGACATTGGCTACGTTCTGATCAAGCTCAACGTCACGCCCGACAGCCGGGTGATCGAGGCCGGCACCGGCAGCGGCGGGCTGACCCTGGCCCTGGCCCGGGCGTTGGGCCCCGCCGGGCGTCTGTATTCGTACGAGATCCGGCCCGACGTCCTGCGCCTGGCCCAAAAGAACCTGGACGGCATGGGCCTCTCCGGCCGCGTAGAGCTCAAGCTGCGCGACATCGCCGACGGGTTCGACGAGACCGACGTCGACGCTCTCTTCCTGGACCTGCGCGATCCAGGCCCCTATCTGCCGCAGGCGCTTGCCGCACTTCAAGACGGCGGTTTCTTTGGCGCCATCCTGCCCACGGCCAACCAGGTATCCGACCTTCTCGCCGCCATGGAGGCGCAGCACATCCTGGGACAGATAGAAGTCGAGGAGATCCTGGTGCGGCCCTACAAAGCAGTGCCGTTTCGCCTGCGCCCGGCAGATCGCATGATCGCCCACACCGGCTATCTGATCTTTGCCCGCAAAGTGAGCCGCGAAGTGAGCCAGGCCGACTACTGGCTCGACCGCCGCCGCCGCAAGTACGAAGAAACCCACGAAGAGCCTGGCCTGGACAACAGCCCACTCCCCGAAGAATAGGATCTCTGGCACCCCCGGATTTGACATTCTGGGACTTGCGCGTATAATCAAAAATATGAGCGGTTGTTCATTTTTGACTATCAGTTCATATTTGAAAGGGCGTTCATCATGACCGATTCCGAGCAGCGCGAGCCCCAATCTCGCCGAGAGAGGCTCAGCCGGCAGCGTGCCGAGCGGATCCTGGAAGCGGCGGCCACCGTTTTCGCCCGCAAAGGCTTCCATCAAGCCACCATCCGCGAGATCGCCGAGCTGGCCGACGTCGCCGAAGGCACTATCTACAACTATTTCGCCGACAAGCGCGACCTATTGGTGGCCATGACCCGCCACGTGATCGCCCACTCGGCCGGTGATGCTCTGGCCCAGATCGGGACCGACGACGTCCGGACTTTCGTGGCGGCTTTCCTCAGCGACCGTTTTGATTTCGCCGGCCGCAACCTCAACTTCATCCGGGCCTTGATGACCGAGGTGTGGACCGACGAGGCCTTTCGCCAGCAATACTTGAGGCAGGTGATAACCCCCCTTATGAGCATTTTGGAGGGCTATCTCCGCGCCCGCATTCAAGACGGTGGCCTGCGTCCGGTCAACACCCGCGTCGTCGTTCGGGCAATGACCGGCAGCTTCCTGATCTTTCTGCTGCTCGGCGAGATGGACCCGGATCAGCCCGATCTGGCCAAAGGTCGCGAGGAGCTGATCGATGAGCTGGCCGACTTTTTCCTGTTCGGGCTGCAGCCCCGCCCCGAGCTTGTGGGAGGCAGCGCCCGATGATAGGCCGCCCGTTGTCGATCGCGCGCAAAGAGCTGCTCCATATCTTTCGCGATCCGCGCACTTTGGCCATCATGTTCCTCATGCCGGTGGTGCAATTGCTGCTGCTGGGCTACGCGGCCACCACCGACGTCAAGCACTTGGCCACCGCCGTGCTGGACCAGGATCGCTCTGCCCGCAGCCGGGCATTGATAGAAGCTTACCGGGCGTCCGGCTATTTTGATATCGTCCGGTACGTGGACGACGAGGAAGAGCTGGCCTGGGCGGTCGACAGCGGCGCCGCCCGGGCGGCCCTGCTCATCCCCGCCGGCTATGAGCTGGCCCTCAAGCGCGGCGAACAGGTCAAAGTGGGCTTTGTCATCGACGGCTCGGATCCTAACGTGGCTACCACGGCCTTGGCAGCGGCGCAGGGGGTGGGCCAGGCCCAGTCGGTAGAGATCGTGCGGCAGGCGGTGGGCAGCCGCCTGGAGGCAGTGCCGGGCATCGAGGTCCATCCTCGCGTCTGGTATAACCCCGAGATGGACAGCACCAACTTTATGATCCCTGGGCTGATGGGCATGATCTTGCAGATGCTGACCATGCTGTTCACCGCAATAGCCATCGTCCGCGAGCGGGAACAGGGGACTATTGAGCAATTGATCGTGACCCCCATCCGCCCCTTGGAGCTAATTCTTGGCAAGGTGGCTCCGTACGTCGTCATCGCCTTCCTGGATCTTTTAGAGATCCTGGCCATCGGCGTCTTTTGGTTCGGCGTGCCCATCCACGGCAGCGTCCCGCTATTGCTCGGCCTGTCGTTCCTGTTCCTGCTGACTTCCCTCGGCTTTGGCCTGTTGATCTCGACGATATCCAAGACGCAGCAGGAAGCGATGATGCTTACCTTTTTTGTCATGCTCCCGTCGATCTTTTTGTCAGGCTACTTTTTTCCTGTCGACGCCATGCCGCTCTTCTTGCAGTATGTCAGCAAGGTCATCCCGCTGACCTATATCCTCGTCATCGTCCGCGCTATCATCCTCAAGGGTGTTGGTCTGCAAGTCCTGGCCGGAGACGCGGTGGCGCTCGGCATGTTCGGCGCGGTAGTGCTGACCCTGGCGGCTGCCCGTTTCAACAAGCGATTAGCATGAACGACCCGTCAGATGAGCAGTCGATCATCGAGACCGAAAACCTGGCCAAGCGTTTCAGGCAGACGGTTGCCGTCGACGGCCTGAATCTGCGCGTCCGGCGCGGCGAGATCTTTGGCCTGGTCGGGCCGGATGGCGCCGGCAAGACGACGACGATCCGGATGTTGTGTGCCGTCATGGACCCCAGCGCGGGACGGGCGCGGGTCGCCGGCCTGGATACCGTGGCCGGCGCCGAGCAGATCAAGCGCCGCATCGGTTACATGGCCCAAAAGTTCAACCTGTATGGCGACCTGTCGGCCGAAGAAAACCTGGACTTTTTCGCCGACATATTCCAGGTCCCGGCCAAGGTGCGGCGGGAACGGAAGGAGCGGCTGTTGCAGTTTGCCCGGCTGACCGAGTTTCGCCGGCGGCGGGCAGCCCACCTCTCCGGCGGCATGCAAAAGAAACTGGCGCTGGCCTGCACGCTGATCCACCAGCCGGAGATCATCTTTCTCGACGAGCCGACGACCGGCGTGGACCCGGTATCACGGCGCGAGTTCTGGGACATCCTCACCGAGCTGCACCTGCAGGGGATCACGATTGTCGTCAGCACGCCTTACATGGACGAGGCCGAGCGCTGTTCGCGGGTTGGGCTGATCTACCAGGGCCGCATCATCGTCTGCGACACGCCAGAGCAGATCAAGAGCCTGGTAATCGGGGACCTGCTGGAGATCCGCACCTCGGATCTGCGCCGGGCCGAGAAGGTAGTCCGGACGCTGGACGGCATGCTGGAGGTCCAGACATACGGCGACCTGATCCACGTCTTTGTGGACAGCGCAGCAGTGCGTGAGGCCGCCATCAGGGCGGCCCTGGCCCAAGCAGGCATCGGCGTCGTCGGCGTGCGTTCCATCCGTCCCCGCATGGAAGAGGCGTTCATATCCCTGGTGAAAAAGCAAAGTGAGGGGCAGAACGATGGACACGGCTAGCCGGGCCGTCGAGGCCGTCAGCCTGACCAAGCTGTTCGACAGTTTCGTCGCGGTCGATCGCGTCACCTTCTCCGTGCGCCGCGGCGAGATCTTTGGCTTTCTGGGGCCAAATGGCGCCGGCAAGACGACCACCATCCGCATGCTGCTCGGCCTGCTCAAGCCGACATCTGGCACGGCGACCGTGCTTGGCTTTGACATCGTCAGGCAAACCCACGAGGTCAAGAAACGTATAGGCTATATGTCCCAGCGGTTCAGTCTCTACGACGATCTGACCGTAGACGAGAACCTCAACTTTTACGGCCGGACCTACGGCGTCCGCGGCCGCCGGCTCCGGGCGCGCAAGGAGCTGGTCCTGCACATGGCCGGGCTGGACGGCCGCGAGACAGAGCTCACCCGCACCCTGGCGGGCGGCTGGAAACAGCGCCTGGCCCTCGGCGCGGCCATCATCCACGAGCCCGAGATGCTCTTCCTGGACGAGCCGACCGCCGGCGTGGACCCGATCTCGCGCCGCAGCTTCTGGTACCTCCTGTACGACCTGGCCGAAAGGGGGACCACCATCATGGTCACTACCCACTACATGGACGAGGCCGAGCATTGCCAAAACCTGGCCTTTATCCAGGGAGGACAGATCGTGGCCCAGGGCTCGCCGGCCGTGATCAAAGACACCCAAATGCGCGGCCGGGTGCTAGAGATCGACTGCGACCGGCCGGCTGTGGCCATACCGATCCTCAGGCAAATGGGCGCTTTCGACGAAGTGGCGCTCTACGGCGCGCTGATCCATGCCGTCGCACCCAACCTCGAAGGGCTCAAGCCACAAATCGAGACGGCGCTGGCTGGCGCAGGGGTCCACGTGCGCACGATTGACACCATCGCGCCGTCCTTGGAAGACGTATTCATCTCCAGCGTGCGGGCGCCGCGCGCCCAGAGCGACAGGCAAAGACAATGAAAAGATGGATCATCCCTCTAGCCCTACTCCTCCTCGTCGGCGGAGTGGCAGCCGGCGCGTGGTGGGTCAAGGCCAACCGCCCGCAGACCTGGGCTGCCGTCCAAAGCGAGACGAAGGAGGTAGCCGCCCGCCTGGGCCTTGCGCCTCGGACCAATCCGGGCGAGCTGATCGCGTCGGGGTTCATCGAGGCCGACGAGGCTTCGGTCACCACCGAGCTTGGCGGGCGCATCGTCGCCATCCACGCCGGTGAAGGCGATCAAGTGACCGAGGGGCAGGTGGTGGTCGAGCTGGACAGCTCGATGCTTCAAGCCCAAATCGAGCAGGCCCAGGCCGACGTGGCGGTGGCCGAGGCGGCCCTGGCCCAGGTCAAGGCCGGGGTGCGCCCCGAGACGCTGGACTATGCCCAGGCCCTGGTCGATCAGGCCAAGGCAGCGGAGGAGGCCGGCCGCGTGGCCTGGGAAGACGCCCAATCCATGCGCGACAACCCCCAACAATTGGACCTGTCGATAGCCGCGGCGCAGGCTCAGTTGGGCGTTCTGAGCTTCCAGGCGCTTCAGGCGCAGGCGATGGCCAATTCAGCCCAGGCCGGGCGCGACCTGGCCGACACAGCCATCCAGGTTCTGCAGGATTTCGAGCCCTACGATGAGTGGGTCCTGGTCGGCACCTTTGGCCCTGAAGACCTGCCCATCGACATCCCTCTGCCGCCCGGCATGGAAGATGGCGAATACAAGTGGAAACGGTACAAGCTCATCATCCGCGGCGGCTCAGTCGAGCTGTGGTACCTGGCCGAGATCAGGTTGCCGGGCAACACCCTGCCCGACGCCTACTATGAACAGGCCGCCGCCACCTACCAGTCCTGGCTCGCCTGGACCGCGCTGGCCCAGGCCCAGGCCGGCCGGCAGGGGGCGGCGGGCTACCTGACCGAGCTGAGCGCGCAAAAGGCCAACCCATTGACCTTGCAGGCCCGGGTCGATGCCGCCGAGTCGCAATACCGGATCGCCGGCGCTGCGGTTGCCGTCGCTCAAGCCCGGCTGGACGGCATAAAGATCGGCGCCACACCGCAGCAGATCGCCGCCGCCGAGGCCCAGGTCGATCTGGCTCGTGCCGCACTGGAGGCGCTCAAAGTACAGTTGTTCAAGTTCACCCTGAAAGCGCCGCTCGCCGGCTTGGTGCTCGAGCGGCCGGTTCACGTCGGCGAGGTCGCCTTGCCCGGCGCGCCGCTGCTGACCGTGGCCGACCTTGACAACGTGACACTGACCCTCTACGTTCCGGAAAGTGACCTGGGCAAGATCCGACTCGGTGAGACGGTGTCGGTCACCGTCGACGCCTATCCGGCGCGGGTTTTCACCGGCACGATCGCCGCCATCGCCGGCGAGGCCGAGTTCACTCCCAAGAACGTCCAGACGCGCGAGGAACGGGTGACCATGGTCTTTGCCGTCAAGGTCAAGCTGCCCAATCCGGATCGCGCCCTCAAGCCCGGCATGCCGGCCGACGCCGTGATCCTGGTACACTAGGAAACTGGGCGAGGGAAGCGATGAAACACAAGATCCGCCTGATAGTGATCCTCCTGGTGGCAGGAGCTGCTTGCGTTGCCGGCTGGTGGTGGATGCGCAGCTCCCCTGAGCAGGCCGCACAATTCCTGACCGACCGGGGCCTGGCTGCCGACCGGGCGGCCCGGTTCGTCTCCCGGGCCGGCGGCCAACCGGCGACACAAGAGCCCACGCCGCTGCAAGTTTCCGGCGGCATCGAGGGCGACGAGGTGGCGATCGTTTCCGAATTCGGCAGCCGGATCGTCAGCCTGAATCCCGGCGAGGGCGATCAAGTCAGGGCCGGCCAGGTACTGGTCGAGCTCGACACCTCCGCCCTCCAGGCTCAGGTGGCCCAGGCCCAAGCCGCCGTGGCGGCAGCCAGGGCCAACCTGGCCGGCGTCGAGGCCGGCGCCCATCCGGCCGAGATCTTGACCGCCCGGGCCGCCGTGCAGCAGGCAATTGCCCAGCGCGACGCGGCCAAGACGGCCTGGAACAACGCTCAGGCGATTCTCGACAACCCGCAAGACATCGACGCCCAGATCGCCCAGGCCCAGGCCGCCGTGGACCTGGCCGCCGTGCAGATCGAGCAGGCCCAGGCCAAGATCGTCGCCGCTCAAGCTGAGCGCGACCGCTACCGGGCCCAGGGCTCCCTGGAAGAAAAGGGCCTGTACGCCGTCTATCAATACCAGGTCGAGGCCGCCCAGGCTGCCCTGCAAGCCGCAGAGGCCGACCAAGCCGGCGCGGACCAAATGCTGGCCGGGCTCCGGGCCCTGCGCGACAACCCGCTGGTGCTGGTCGGCCAGGTCCACCTGGCCGACCAGCAATACCACATCGCCGAGGCCGGCGTGGCCGTCGCCCAGGCCAAGCTGGCCGAGCTGGAAGCCGGGCCGACGCCCGAGGAGGTCGCTGTGGCTCAGGCCCAGGTGACCAAGGCCCAGGCCGCCGTGGCAGGGCTGCAGGTACAATTGGACAAACGGACGCTGCGATCGCCCATCGACGGCGTGGTCACCGGCCGGTCTGCGCGCGCCGGCGAAGCCGCCATCGCCGGGGCCACCCTGCTTACCATCGCCAACCTGGACGAGGTCCGCCTGACAATCTACATCCCAGAGGGCGAGCTGGGGCGGATCTACCTGGGGCAGCAGGTCCAGGTCGAGGTCGATTCCTTCCCAGGGCAGGTCTTCTCTGGCACGGTATCCTACATCTCGTCAGAAGCCGAATTCACCCCCAAGAATGTGCAGACCGAGGAGGATCGGGTGAACATGGTCTTTGCCGTCCGCATCCGCCTGCCCAACCCGGATCACCTGCTCAAGCCGGGCATGCCCGCCGATGCCATGATCGGCCCTTAGGGGGCACAGCCCCGTTCAGACAAGCATCCCGCAGGCCCAAGGCCCTGCGGGATGCTTACATGCAGAGTAACTACCCGTTCTATTCTTCGGGGATCGTCTCCTCTTCGCTCTCATCGGACTCGCCCGGCCACTCCTCTTCTTCTTCGTCGAGAGTCTCAGTTTCATCCACGCCCAGTATGTCCTTGGCCTCCGCCGCAAGCTCGGCCGAGACCATGACCTTCACCTCGCCAAAGCCGTCGATGGTAAGGCCGAAAATCGGCCCGGTTACGTCGTAGCGCAGCAGCACCGGGATGCCCGCCGCCTCCAGCTTGCTCTTGTAGATCTGGGCCAATTCTATGCCCTGGCACGCCAAGACACACTCTAGCTCTATCCCTTCTTCCTCAAAGGGCTCTGTCCGATCTTGGTCGGTCAAGATGTCACCTCCCTGACAAATGTGCCGTGGCGTCAAAACAGGAGCGAAGCGACCAGGCGCATGATCTCACCCACCGCCGGGCTGATCATCAACCCCATGCCGATGAGCACCCCGGCCAGCAGCCCGGCGATGGCCAGGTTCCCCTTCTTCAGCTCCGCCACCTCGTCGATGCCCCGCGTCAGGATGCCAAACAGAAAGAGAGCTATCTCCAGGGTGACCACCGCCAGGACCAGGCCTATCAGTAACTGCAGAGCCTCGGTCAGGAGCACCTGTCCAAAAGCGCCGCCGCCCACGTCCCATGCGGATCTATCGACGACGAGAGCCGGGCGCAGGATGATCGCCACCGCGACCAGCATCGCGCCCAGGACGATGCCCACCGCAGCATTGCCGTCGCGCAGCAACTGCCACTCATCCACGCCGCGGGTAAACCATTGGAACAGGAAAAGGGCAAGATAGGCCGCGATCGCGCCCAAAACAACGGCGATGATCAGTTGAACAAAACTCAGCCACAGTTGGTCCATGATCTCCTCCTGCAAGCACTCAGCGATCAGCTTTCATAAGTATACCATAAACCGCCCCACAGGGCAAAGCAGGAACCGGTCTCAAGTGCGTCGCACGCCAATCCCCCTTTTGCATTTTTCTCCCACATTAGGTATAATGACTCCCGGTCAGTGACTGACCTGCTGTTAGCTGAATCGCACATGCACAACTCGAAGGAGAGCTGCTATGTCCTTCGAGCCCCACGTCCAGCGTCGGGGCTCCCATATGTCCTCTAGTCAGGAGGGAATTGGTGGATCAAAGAAGGATGCTTGGTTCGGTCATGGTCGTCGGCGCGGGTGTGGGGGGGATGCGCGCCGCCGTCGACCTGGCGGACTCGGGATTCAAGGTCTATCTGCTCGACTCGGCGCCCAGCATCGGCGGCATCGTGTCCCAACTGGGCTTTATGTTCCCCACCCACGATTGTGTCCTGTGCCGTGGCACCTCGGACCATGGCTATGGCTGCTCGCGGCCCTCGATCTCTCCATTTTTGCTCGATCACAGCCAGCACCCCAATATCGAAATCATGACCAACAGCACCGCGGTCGGCGCCCGAGGGCTGCCCGGTGATTTCACCGTCCAGGTCTACCATCGACCACGTTATGTCAATACAGAGCTGTGCATCAATTGCGACGAATGCGCTCGCGTCTGCCCGGTGGAGCTGCCAAGCGGCTATCAGGCCGGCCTCGTCACCCACAAGGCGGCCTACAAGCCTTCAGTCCGCGCCACGCCCAACGCCTACGTGGTCGAAAAAGGCCCCTACTGCCTTGACTGCCGCAAATGCGAGGAGATCTGCCCGACCAAGGCGATCAACCTGGATGAAGAGGACCGCACCGAAGAGATCAACGTCGGAGCCATCATCCTGGCCGTGGGCTACCGGCTGTACGACCCCACCCCCGCCGAGGAATGGGGCTACGGTCGCTACCCCAACGTCGTTACCGGCCTCCAGTTCGAGCGCCTGTCCAGCCGCTCTGGCCCAACCGAAGGCATCGTCGAGCGGCCGTCCGATGGCAAGACCCCTGAGCGGATCGCCTGGCTCCAGTGCATCGGCTCGCGCGACCAGGAACACCCCTACTGCTCGTCGATCTGCTGCATGTACGCCACCAAAGAGGCTGTCCTGGCCAAGGAACGGTTGCCGGGTGTCGACTGCGAGATCTTTATCATGGACGAGCGGGCATTTAGCAAGGAATACACCGCCTATTTTGAGCAGTCGAAAGACCTGTGGGGAGTAAAATACGTCCGCTGCCGTATCTCTGAAATCAAAGAGGACCCCACCACCCACGATCTGATCCTCTACTACCAGGACGAAAAGGGCGCTTTGCAGAAAAACACCTTTGACCTGGTCGTCCTGTCGGTAGGCAGCGAGCCGCCGCCCAAGGCGGTATCCCTGGCCGAGGACATGCAGATCGAGCTGAACGAATACGGCTTTTGCCGGTTTGACAAGTTCGAGCCGTTGGACACCAGCCGGCCTGGCGTCTTTGTCGCTGGGGCCTTTGCCACACCCAAAGAGATCGCCGAGACCGTGATTGACGCCAGCGGCGCCGCCGCCCGCTGCATGGCCCTCCTGTCGGGCAAGTCTGGCACCGCCATCAGCGAGCCTTCCTACCCGCCGGAGCGTGACGTCAGCGGCGAGCAGCCTCGCGTGGGGGTCTTTGCCTGCCTCTGCCACCCGACCATCGACCAGGTGATCGACGTAGACAGCGTGCTGGCCTACACCCGCAGCCTGCCGGGCGTGGTCCACGCCCAGGCCCTGGACTATGGCTGCATCAACGGGGGTCCACAGGCAATCCAGGCGGCAATTCGCGAGCACAACCTGAACCGAATCGTGATCGGCGCCTGCACCCCCCGCACCCACCTGTCCCTCTTCCACCGCATCATCCGCCAGGTCGGGCTAAACCCTCAACTGCTCGAGTTCGTCAGCCTGCGCGACAACTGTGCCTGGGTCCACAGCGATGACCCGCACGGCGCCACCCGCAAAGCGCGGGAAGAGATGCGGGTGGCAGTGGCCCGCGTCCGCCATTTTGAGCCCTACGACAAAGAAAAAAGAGCCTTCGAACGCTCGGCGTTGGTCATCGGCGGCGGCCTGGCCGGCATGACCGCGGCGCTGTCCATCGCCGACGAGGGCTACGACGTCTATCTGGTGGAAAAGACCGACAAGCTGGGTGGAGTGCTGCGCAACCTGCACCAGTCGGCTGAGGGCCCGAACCCGCAGCGACTGCTGCGCACGCTGATCAAGCGCGTTCACGGCCACGAGCGGATCATGCTCTACCACAACACCGAAGTGATCGACTTTCAGGGACACGTCGGCAATTTCAAAACCCGGCTGAGCTATGCGGGCAACGGCGACGCACCTGTGCCGCATGTATCTGGCGGCCCGCACTGCTGGGAGATCAACCACGGCGTCACCGTGGTGGCCACCGGCGGCTATGAGTACAAAGGCCATGTCTATCTGTACGGGGACGACCCGCGCGTCATCACCCAGTTGGAGCTCGAGAAACGGCTGGCGGAGGACGTGGACGCCGCCCGGCAGCTCAAGCAGGTAGTCATGATCCAGTGCGTCAAGGGGCCGGAGCAAAAGATCCCCTATTGCAGCCGCACCTGCTGCACCAACACCATGAAGAACGCCATCAGCATCAAGCGGATCAACCCCGACTGCCAGGTATACGTCCTCTACAAAGACCTGATCACCTACGGCTTTCGCGAAGAATACTACACCGAGGCCCGCGAGCGCGGCGTCATCTTTTTGCGATATAACGAAGAAGATTCGCCGCAGGTGCAGGTCAACTATGGCGAGCTCGAGGTGCGGGTCCAAGACGTAATCCTGGATCAGCGGCTCACCTTCACCCCCGACCTGTTGGCCCTGTCGATGGCCACCATGCCCGCCGAGAGCAATCCGGCGCTGGCCAAGCTCCTGGATGTGCCCCTGTCGAGCGAGGGCTTTTTCATGGAGGCCCACCTCAAGCTGCGGCCGATGGACTTTACCCGCGAGGGCGTCTTCCTGGCCGGCATCGCCCACTACCCCAAGTTCATGGAGGAGACGATCGCCCAGGCCCTGGCAACGGCCGGGCGGGCCATGACCATCCTGACCAAGAACGAGCTGGAAGTCGGCGGGACCATTGCCATCGTCGATCAGAGCAAATGCGTCGGCTGCCTGACCTGCGTGCGCACCTGTCCGTTCCACATCCCCCAGATCGATCACCAGGCTAACGGCATCGGTGCGATCATCGGCGCGGCCTACATCGAGCCGTCGCTGTGCACCGGCTGCGGCACCTGCACCAGCGAGTGTCCGGCCGACGCCATCCAGCTCCGCCGCTACCGCGACGACCAGATCGTGGTGCAGGAAGAACCGATCCTGGGCCAGTGGGCAACAGCTTAATCATAGCAAGAGGCATCGTATGAGTGACGACGGCAACAATGACACGGTGGCCGGTGAAGGTTCCGGCCCGATAGACCACGACGGATTCGAGCCACAACTGACGGCATTTACCTGCATCTACTGCGGCAGCATGGCCGCCGACACAGCCGGGGCCACACGGGTGACCTATCCGGCCAATGTCAAGCTCTTCCGCTTTCCTTGCACCGGCAAAGTGGACGCGGAGTATATCCTGAAAGCCTTTGAGCAGGGAGCCGACGGCGTGTACGTCGTGGCCTGCTCCATCGGCAACTGCCATCACATCCACGGCAACGTGCGGGCCACCAAGCGGGTGGCCTATGTCCGCAAGCTGATCGAGCAAGTTGGGTTGGAGGGCGAGCGGCTGGGCATCTACTACATGTCCGGCAGCCAGGCTCAGGCTTTTGCCAGCGCCGCCACCGAAATGACCGAGCGGATCCGCAAGCTGGGCCCCAGTCCGCTGCGGCGGCCTGATAAGGGGGTTTGATGAGATCGAGTCCGCTCCTCAGGGAGGGGATGTGACCGACGCCATGATCTCGCAGGATCAAATGGATCCCACCTTCGCCGGTGAGATCGCTGCCGAGCCGGGCGGAGAGCATATCCGCCGCTGCTTTTCCTGCGGCACCTGCACCGCGTCGTGCCCGGTCCGCGAGGTTACCGAGCGCTACAACCCCCGCCGGATCATCCACATGGCCCTCCTCGGCCTGCGGGAATCGGTACTCACCAGCGACTTTATCTGGTTGTGCTCCACCTGCTACTCCTGCTACGAGCGCTGTCCCCAAGACGTGCGCATCACCGAGCTGATGCACGCCATCAAGAACGTGGCCGTGCGCCACGGCTACATCCACTCCTCCTTCCGCACCCAGGTGGACCAGTTGCGCCAGCACGGGCGGCTGTACGACATCACCGTGTATGAGAATGAGCGGCGGGCCGAGCAGGGCCTGCCGGCAATCTCTGAACAGACTGACGAGATCGCAGCCATCGTGGCCGCGACCGGGCTCGATGAGCTGATCGGAACGCAACATGGCTGATCCCAACGCGCCCAAGCAGCTTGTGCCGCATGCGACCCAAGGCAGTGGCGGCTACGCCCTTTACTTGGGCTGCACGGCCCCGGTTCGCGCGCTCAACTACGAGCGGGCCGCCCGGGCCACGGCTGCCCGGCTGGGGATCGAGCTGGTCGACATCAACGATTTTGGCTGCTGCGGCTTTCCGCTCAAATCCGTCCGGCACGACGCCGCCCTGCTCCTCTCGGCGCGCAACCTGGCCCTGGCCGAAGAACAGGGGCTGGATGTCTGCGCCCTGTGCAGCTCCTGCACCGGCACCCTGGCCGAGGCCAACCACGCCCTGCAAAGCGACGAGGCGCTGCGCGAGCGGACCAACCAAGCATTGGAGGCGGCCACCGGCCGCCGCTACAACGGCACGGTCCGGGTCCGGCATTTCGTCCGCATCCTGTACGAACAGGTGGGGCTGGAGCGCATCCGCCGGGCGGTGACCGTCGACCTGTCCGGCTTGCGCCTGGCGGCCCACTACGGCTGCCACTACCTCAAGCCGGTCGATGCCCACGACCGGTTCGACGACCCGGAGAACCCGCACAGCCTCGACCGCCTGATCGCGGCCTTGGGCGCCGAGTCGATCCATTACGAGGGCCGCGAGCAGTGCTGCGGCGGCGGCATCCTGGGCGCCGACGAAAACACGGCCCTGGCCATGCCGCGCCTCAAGCTCGAGCGGGTCGCGGCTGCCGGCGCCGACGCGCTGGTGATCGTCTGCCCCTTCTGCGACATCATGTACGAGTTGCAGCAGCGTCGCATCGAAAAACTGTACGAGACGCGCTACAACATACCGGTGGTCTTTTATCCCCAGCTTCTCGGCCTGGCCATGGGTATGTCGGCCGAGGAGGTGGGCTTGCCCCTCAACCGGGTCAAGTCAAAAAAGCTGATGGAGATAGCAGGCGATGGCCGAGCCCAAGGTTAAAGAAGGTATCGCCAAGCCGGTGGGCGCCGCCCTGGTCGTGGGCGGCGGCATCGCCGGCGTGCAGGCGGCCCTCGACCTGGCCGGTTCCGGGATCAAGGTCTACCTGCTGGAGCGCTCGCCGACCATCGGCGGCAAGATGGCCCAGCTCGACAAGACCTTTCCCACCAACGACTGCGCCATGTGCATCATCTCCCCCAAGCTGGTCGAGGCCGGCCGCCATCCCAACATCGAGATCATCGCTACCGCCGACCTGCTCAAGCTGGAGGGCGGGCCCGGTGATTTCACCGCCACCATCCTGCGCCGGCCCCGCTACGTGGACATTGACAAGTGCACCGCCTGCGCCGACTGCGTCGCCGTCTGCCCCATCCACGTTCCCAGCGAGTTCAACGAGGGACTGGCCCAGCGGACCGCCATCTTCAAGCCCTACGCCCAGGCCGTCCCCAACGCCTACGCCATCACCAAAAAGGGCACGTCGCCGTGCAAAGCCACCTGCCCGGCCGGGACCAGCGCCCAGGGCTACATCGCCCTCATCGCCGAAGGGCGCTATGAGGACGCCCTGGAGGTCATCAAGCAGTACAACCCCTTCCCGGCCACCGTCGGCCGGGTGTGCCACCACCCCTGCGAGGACCAATGCAACCGGGGCAAAGTGGACAAGCCGGTGTCGATCTGCGCCCTGAAGCGGTTCGTGGCCGACACGGTGTACGCGCAAGGCGAGTCCCGTAGCGGCAGCGGAGTGGACGACCGGCAGGACGCACAGAACAGAGAGAATAGACCCGACAGGTCTTCTGAGACCAATCAGGTCTACTCCCCAAGAGAGCTGACCCCCTTCCCGCTGGCTCCCCAGGAGCTGCCGCCCGAGGACAAGCGGCGCATCGCGGTGGTCGGCTCCGGACCGTGCGGGCTGACGGCCGCCTATTTCCTGGCCCGCATGGGCTACCGGCCCACCATCTTTGAGGCGCTGCCGGTGCCGGGCGGCATGATGCGCGTCGGAATCCCCGCCTATCGCCTGCCGCGCCGCGTGCTGCGCCGCGAGATCGACGAAATCCTCAAGCTGGGCGTCGAGCTCAAGCTCAACCACGCCGTGCGCGACGTCAACCAGCTATTTGCCGAAGGCTACGGCGCCATATTCCTGGCCATCGGCGCCCACGAGGCGCAGCACCTGGCCATCCCCGGCGAGGACGCCAAGGGCGTATTCCACGGCGTGCCCTTCCTGCGCAGTGTCAGCCTGGGCGAAGAGGTCCGGTTGGGCGACCGGGTGGTAGTCGCCGGCGGCGGCAACACCGCCATCGACACGGCCCGCACCGCCCTGCGCCTGGGCTCGCGCGATGTTACGATCATCTACCGCCGCACCCGAGACGAGATGCCGGCCAACGAATGGGAAATAGACCAGGCGTTGGAAGAGGGGGTCAAGCTGGAGGTGCTGGTCCAGCCGGTGGCGGTCCTGTCCGACGACGCCGGCCAGATCACCGCCGTGCGCTGCGTGCGGATGCAGTTGGGCGAGCCCGACGCCAGCGGCCGGCGGCGGCCGATCCCCATTGACGGCAGCGAATTCGACATCCCCTGCGACGCGCTGGTCGCCGCCGTGGCCCAGGCGCCCGAGATCAGTTTTCTCGATCCCGGCCACCAGCTCCAGATTTCGCGCCGGGGCACCTTCCAGGTCGACTCCCAGACGCTGGCCACCAACCGCCCGGGCATATTCGCCGGTGGCGACGCCGCAGCCGGCCCCGGAGCGCTGATCGAGGCCATCGCCCACGGCCGGCGCGGCGCCCTGTCGATCGACCGCTACCTGCGCGGCGTGCCGCTGCTCACCCCGCGCGAGCAGACTCCCTTGCCGGTGGCCGAGCTGACCGAGGCCGAGATCGCCGAGATGCGGGCCCGGGGCGAGGTCGACCTGCGTTCCCGCGAAGAGGTGCCGGCTCTCCCCCCCGCCGAGCGCACCGCCGACTTTCGCGAGGTCGAGCTGGGCCTCACCGCCGAGCAGGCCCACGCCGAGGCGCTGCGCTGCCTGCGCTGCGGACTCTGCTCCGAGTGCTACCAGTGCGTCCTGGCCTGCAAAGCCGGGGCGATCGACCACCAGCAGGCGCCATACGAGCAAGAGCTAAAGGTCGGCGCCGTGGTGTTGGCCCCCGGCTACCGGCTCTTCGACCCAGGCCGCTACTCCGCGCTGGGCTACGGCCGCTATCCGAACGTCGTCACCTCGATGCAGTTCGAACGGCTGCTGTCGGCCTCTGGCCCCACCTCCGGGCACGTGACGCGGCCGTCGGATCGCCAGGAACCCAAGCGGATCGCCTTCCTCCAGTGCATCGGCTCCCGCGACCGCGAGCACGACTATTGCAGCGCGGTGTGCTGCATGTATGCCACCAAGGAAGCGATGCTCGCCACCGAGCACATCCACGGCGTCGAGTGCCGCGTCTTTTTGATGGACATGCGCGCCTTTAGCAAAGGGTTCGACGCCTACTTCCAGCGCGCGCAGAAGCAGTACGGCATCCAGTACACCCGCTCGCGCATCCCGGCCGTCATTGAGGATCCGGCCACCCACAACCTGCGCCTGGTCTACGAAACCGAGGACGGCCGTCTGTGCAAGGACGATTTTGACCTGGTTGTGCTGAGTGTGGGCATGGAACCGGCCTCCGAATCGTTGGCCGAGGCCGTCGGCATCGAGCTGGACGCGCGGGGCTTTTGCCACACCGAGCCGTTCAAGCCGGTCGAGACCACCCGTCCCGGTGTGTTCGTGTGCGGCGCCTTTGCCGAGCCCAAAGACATCCCCGACAGCGTCATCCAGGCCGGCGGCGCAGCAGCCGCGGCCCTGGCCCTGGTCGGCGAGTCGCGTGGCACGCTGGTGCCGCCCAAAGAGTACCCGCCCGAGACCCTGGTCACCCCGGCCGACGAGCCGCGCATCGGCGTGTTCATCTGTAGCTGCGGCAGTAACATCGCCGGCGTCGTCGACGTGGCCGCCGTGACCCAGTACGCCGCCGCCCTGCCCAACGTCGTTCACGCCGAGAACACGATCTACACCTGCTCGGCCGACTCGCTCAAGCTGATCCAGCAGCGGGTGCAGGAAAAAGGGCTCAACCGGGTCATCGTCTCCTCCTGCACCCCGCGCACCCACGAGCCGATCTTCCGCGACACGATCCGCGAGGTCGGGCTGAACCCATACCTGTTCGAGATGGCCAACATCCGCGACCAGGACTCCTGGGTCCACGCCAAATGGCCCGACCGGGCCACCGCCAAGGCCGAAGACCTGACCCGCATGGCGGTTGCCCGCTCCCGGCTGCTGGGACCGCTCTACACCCAGGAGCAGCCGTTTTTCCACGGCGCGCTGGTCATCGGCGGCGGTGTGACCGGCATGGCCGCTGCCCTGAACCTGGCCGACCAGGGTTACGACGTGACCCTGGTAGAGCGCGAATGGGAGCTGGGCGGCCTGGTCCGGCGGCTCCACTCCACCGGCGATGGCGTCGACCCCCAGGCCTTCCTGCTGGATCTGATCGCCCGGGTCTCAAGCCACCCGCACATCGAAGCACTGACCGGCCACGAGGTGGTCAAATCGAGCGGCTTTGTCGGCAATTTCAAGACCACCATAGCCAGCCGCCTGGATCCCACCCAGCGCCTCATCGAGCACGGCGTGACCATCGTCGCCACCGGCGGCCAGGTCTACCGCGGCCCCGCCTACGGCCTGGGCACCGATCCCCGCATCCTCACCCAGCTCGACCTTGAGGAGTTGCTGACAGCGATTTCAGACAATCCAAAATCAAAAATCGGAAATCTGAAATCGGTCGTGATGGTCCAATGCGCTGGCCCCTGGGACGAAGCCGGCAACGACACGCCTTTCTACTGCAGCCGCATCTGCTGCTCGGTCGCCGCCAAGAACGCCCTGCGGCTCAAGGAATTGAATCCCGACATGCAGGTGACAGTCCTCTACAACCGCGACATCCGCACCTACGGCTTCCTGGAGACCCTCTACACCCAGGCCCGCGAGGCCGACGTCCTCTTCCTCCGCTACCAGGAAGGCACACGGCCGCAGATCGACATCCAGGATGCCGGCCCAACCATCGTCCTGGATCGCAGCGGCAGGATGGGCAGCCTGGCAGATCCTGGCCCGCTCCAGATTACCGTCCACGACCCGCTGCTGGACCAGGATATAGCCTTTAACCCTGACCTGTTGGTCCTGTCGTCGGCCATCATCCCCTCGGAGGGTAGCCGCGAGCTGGCCGAAATGCTCAAATTCTCGTGTACCCTCGAGGGCTTTTTCCTGGAGGCACACGTCAAGCTCCAGCCTGTCGATTTCCCGGCCGAGGGCCTGTTCCTGGCCGGCCTGGCCCACTACCCCAAGCTGATCGACGAGGCGATCGCCCAGGCCGGCGCAGCCGCGGCCCGCGCGGCGCGCATTCTGTCGAAAGATGCGCTGGAAGTGGGTGGCGTTGTCGCCCAGGTGGACGCCGGCAAATGCACCGGCTGCCTCACCTGCGTGCGGATCTGTCCCTTTGGCGCGGCGCAGATCAACCCGGCGCTGAAAGGGGTAGGCGACATCGCCGGTGCGGCCGAGATCGCGGCGGCGGCCTGCCGGGGATGCGGCCTGTGCCCCGCCGAATGCCCGGCCAAGGCGATCCAGTTGCAGCACTTCCGCGATGACCAGGTGCTGGCCAAAGAAGAAGCCCTGTTCGAGGCCATCGCCACGGCGCTGGCAGAGTGAGAATGCTTGGAGTGGCATGATGATTGCAGAACATCCCGAGCACAACGAGCCGACAGGTTTTGAGCCCCAGGTCCTGGCCTTTGCCTGCCATTATTGCGCCTACGCGGCAGCAGACCTGGCGGGGTCGATGCGGCTCAGCTACCCGCCCAACGTCAAGGTGTTGCACCTGCCCTGCACCGGCAAGCTGGACGTGATCTACCTGCTGCGGGCCTTTGAAAAGGGGGCCGACGCCGTCTTTGTCGCCGGCTGACTGAAGGGCACCTGCCATTACCTGGAAGGTAATCTGGGAGCCGAGCGAAGGGTAAACTATGCCAAGAAACTGCTGGCTCAGGTCGGCCTGGAGCCAGAAAGACTGGAGATGTTCTTCCTGTCCTCGGCAGAGGGAGCGCACTTTGCCGAGATCGCAACCGAGATGACAGAGCGGGCGCGGCGGCTGGGGCCCAACCCGCTTAAAGTGGGTAAGACATTCGAACCACCAAAGATGGAGGTTGAAGCATGATAGTAGCAGAACAAAAGCCCCTTGACGAAATCAAGGGCATGATCGCCGACGCCGAAAAGATATTGATCCTCGGCTGCGGCACGTGCGTCACCGTCTGCTTTGCCGGAGGGGAAAAGGAGGTCTCGATCCTGGCCTCTCAGCTCAGGATGGCCACCCAGATGGCGGGGCAGGACAAGGAAATCCGCGAGTTCACCGTCCAACGCCAGTGCGAGTACGAGTACAACGACCTGGCTGCCGAGCACATACGCGACGCCGACCTGGTAGTGTCGCTGGCCTGCGGCATCGGCGTGCAGACGATGAACGAACAGTTCCCAGACAAGCGGACAGTGCCTGGCCTGAACACGACCTTCTTGGGCCAGCCCACCGAGCAGGGCGTGTGGGCCGAGCGCTGTCAGGCCTGCGGCGACTGCATCCTGGAGCTGACCAACGGCCTGTGCCCCATCGCCCGCTGCGCCAAGAGCCTGCTCAACGGGCCGTGCGGCGGATCGCAGCGGGGCATTTGCGAGGTCTATGCCGAAAAAGAGACCCCCTGCGTCTGGCACGAGATTTATGAACGGGCCAAGACATTGGGCAGGCTGGACAAGCTGCTGGAGCTCCAGCCGGCCAAGAGCTGGAAAACCAGCCGCGACGGCGGCCAGCGCAAGATCGTGCGGGAGGATTTGCGGCTATGAGCGACAACACCTATCTCGTTGGCAGCAACCTGGAAAAGGCGTTAAAGGCCGGCTATTTTGTGGCCACCGGCGAGCTGGGGCCGCCGCAAAGTGCAGACAAGTCGGTGATCGAGCACAAGGCCGGTTTCCTGCGGGGAATCGTCGAAGCGGTCAACATCACCGACAACCAGACGGCGGTGGTCCGCATGTCCTCCATCTCGGTGGGATCCATGCTGCTGGGACTGGGCATCGAGCCGACGATCCAGATGACCGCCCGCGACCGCAACCGGATCGCCATCCAGAGCGACCTGCTGGGCGCCTATGCCCTCGGCATCCGCAACCTGCTGTGCCTGACCGGCGACCACCAAACCTTCGGCAACCACCCCATGTCCAAGAACGTCCACGACATGGATTCGATCTCGATGCTGCAGATGGTGCGCGACATGCGCGACGGGAAAAAGTTCCAATGCGGCGACCCGATCAAGGGCCAGGAGCCGCGCTTCTTCCTGGGTGCGGCGGCCAACCCCTTTGCCGATCCCTTCGAATACCGGCCCTACCGGTTGGGCAAGAAGGCAAGGGCCGGCGCCAGCTTTGTCCAGACCCAGATCATCTTTAACGTGCCGAAATTCGCCGACTTTATGCAGCGCGTGGTCGATCTCGGCTTCCATGAGCAGTGCTACATCCTGGCCGGCGTGGCGCCCATCCGCAGCGTCGGCGCGGCCAAGTACATGGCCACCAAGGTGCCCGGCATGGAAGTGGACCCGCTATATATCGACCGCATGACCAAATCGACCAAGGGCTTGCCGACGCCGAAAGAGATCGAGACGATGGATCCCAAGGAAGCCGCCCAGGCCAAAAAGGCGCGCAAGGAAGCAACCGAAAACGAAGGGATCCAGATCTGCGTCGACGTCATCAACGAATGCCACAAGATACCGGGTGTGGCGGGCGTCCACATCATGGCCATCGAGTGGGAGGAAGCAGTCGACGAGATCGTCAAAAAGGCAAAAATCGGTCCCAAGTACGATCCGGCTCGCCAGAATGCCTGACATGTGGTGGGCGAAGCGAATCCATCTATGGTGACCCAGAGGAATAGCTCATGACGCTAACGCTGCAAACCGACCTCGCCAACGAGATCAAGGAACGGTCGGGCGAGAACGTTTTCCTGTGTTATCAGTGCAAAAAGTGCACGGCCGGCTGCCCGGTGGCAGCCTTCTTTGACCTGACACCCAACCAGATCCTGCGCGCCTGCCAGTTTGGGCAGACCGAAATGGTGCTCAACTCGCGGACCATCTGGCTCTGCGCTGCGTGCGAAACCTGCTCCACCCGCTGCCCGCAGGGCATCGACATTGCCGGCATCATGGACGTCCTGGAGATCATGGCCCAGGAAAACAAGATCAAGCCCAAGGCCCGCACCGTGCCCATGTTCTACAAATCGGCCAACCGGGGCATCAATTGGTTCGGGCGGATGTATGAGCTGGGTCTGATGGCCGAGCTGTACATCCGTGAATTCCTGGCCGGCGAGCCGCCCCGCAAGCAGTTCCTCCGCCAGTTTTTCCGCTACGACATATCGATGGCCGTCAAAATGCTCCGCGCCGGCAAGCTCACGATCCTGCCCAGCATCGCCCGCCGGCCGCGCAATGGCCGCCGGCCATCCCGGTCGTCAGATGCCGGGCCGGACGTGATGAGCGCCTATCCAGAAATCCCGGCCCCCTCTGCCAAGAAAACAGCCAAGCCGGCCGCCAAGAGCGACGTCATCTCCTACTACCCCGGCTGCAGCTTGCACGCCACCGGCATCGAGTTCCACCTGTCGACCATGGCCGTAACCAAAAAGCTGGGCCTCAACCTGGTCGAGTTGGAAGGGTGGAAATGCTGCGGCACGTCGCCGGCCCACAACACCAACCACTACCGCTCGATCAAGCTGCCGATGGAAACGCTGGCCATCGCCCAGGACATGGGCCACAGCTATATGACCATGCCCTGCGCTGCCTGCTTCTCCCGCTTCCGTATTGCCATGCACGAGGTCCGGCAGGATCCCGAGCTCCGGCTCAAGATCGCCAAAGAGATCGGCTCCGAGTACACCGGCGGCGTCAAGGTCGACAACCTGTTGGCCACCATCACCGACCGGGTGGGCTACGAAGCCGCCGCCAAGCCGGTGGTCAAGCCGCTGGCCGGGCTAAAGGTAGTCTGCTACTACGGCTGCCTGCTCACCCGCCCGCCCGACGTCACCGGCGAGGAGCACTACGAGTACCCCACCAACATGGACCGCCTGGCCGAGGCGTTGGGGGCACAAGCCCTGGACTGGACCTACAAGACCGACTGCTGCGGCGGCTCGCTGTCGCTCAGCACGCTCGAAATCGCCCTGGACCTCAGCCACAAGATCCTGAAAAACGCCCAGGAAGTGGGCGCCGATCTGATCATCACCGCCTGCCCGCTGTGCCACGCCAACCTCGACATGCGCCAGAACCAGATCCGCGACGAGTATGGAGAAGAAGATCTGCACATCCCCATCCTCTATTTCACCCAGTTGATGGGGTTGGCCTACGGACTCCCGCCCAAGGCCTTGGGTCTGGACAAACATTTGACCGATGCTATCGGCCTGCTGAAGGAAAAAGAACTAATCTGATCAGGAGGATAAAGGATCGTGAAACTCACAGACAAACCGGTAACCGACTTCCTGGACGATCTGGCCAGCAACCTCCCGGCTCCCGGTGGCGGCAGCGTCGCCGCCCTCAGCGGGGCGTTGGGCGCGGCGCTGGTCAGCATGGTCTGCAACCTGACCCTGGGCAAAAAGGGCTACGAAGGGGTGCAGCCCGACATCGAAGCCCTGCTGGCCCAGTCCGAGGCCTTGCGCCGCGAGATGGTCGGCCTGCTGGAGGCTGACGTCGCCGCCTACACCGCCTACTCCCAGACGGCCAAGATGCCCAAGGATACCGACGAGGAAAAGGCAGCGCGGGCCAAGGCCATGCAGGACGCCCTCAAGAACGCCACCATGCCGCCCATGCACATCGCCGAGACGGCGGTCAAGGTCATGGACCTGTGCATGCCGGCCGCCGAAAAAGGCAACAAGTGGGCAGTGAGCGATGCCGGCGTGGCCGTGCTGATGGCCGAAGCCGCCCTGCGTGCTGCAGCCCTCAACGTCCTCATCAACCTGGGCACCATCAAGGACCAGGAATTCGTGGTCGAAAAACGCGCCCACCTGGACGGGCTGCTGGCCGGCAAAGGGGTGATGCGCGACGAGATCTATGACTACGTAGCCAGCAAGCTCTAATCGCTCCCTCTCCCCCTGGGGGAGAGGGTCGGGGTGAGGGGGGAATCTATTTTCAAGAGGGAGAAACTATGACAGCAACCATTCTCGACGGCAAAGCGACAGCCAAGGCGCTGCAAGCCGAGCTCGACGCCGCCGTGGCCGAATTCAAAGCCCGAACCGGCGTTACGCCCACCATCGCCGTGGTGCGCGCCGGTGAGGATCCGGCCTCGGTATGGTACGCCAACGCCATCAACAAAACAACGGCCGCACGGGGCATGGCCGCCCAGATCTGCGTCCTGCCCGAGACCGCCAGCCAGGACGAGCTGGTGGCCCTCGTCGCCAAGCTGAACGCCGACCCGGCCGTGCACGGCATCATGGTCCAGGAGCCGATGCCCAAGGGCATCGACGAGGCTGCGGTCAAGGCAGCCCTGTCGCCGGCCAAGGACGTGGACGGCGTGCACGAGGTCAACGCCGGCCGGCTGGCCATGGTCGCGCCCGCCGGGCGGCCGCCCGGTGTCGGGCCATTTTTCGTCCCGGCCACCCCGGCCGGCGGCATGGAGCTGATGCGCCGCTTTGGCGTCGAGTTCAACGGCAAGCACGCCGTAGTGGTCGGCCGCTCCAACATTGTCGGCAAGCCGATGGCCATGCTGCTGATGCGCGAAAACGCCACCGTCACCGTCTGCCATTCCCGCACCGCCAACCTGCCCGGCATCTGCCGCCAGGCCGACATCCTGTGCGCCGCGGTGGGCCGGGCAGAGATGATCCGCGGCGATTGGATCAAGCCCGGCGCCGTGGTAGTCGACTTCGGCGTCAACGACGTCGAGGGCAAGATGATCGGCGATGTGGCCTACGCCGAGGCGGCCGAGGTAGCGGGCCTGATCACGCCGGTGCCGGGCGGCACCGGCCCGATGACCAACGTTATCCTCTGCCTGAACCTGCTCGAAGCAGC
>DAOUGI010000087.1:0-10074 GCA_034429215.1 Anaerolineae bacterium
GGGGACGTGGTGACGCTCACCGCGACCGCCGGCCTTGGCTGGACCTTCGCCGGTTGGAGCGGCGACATAGTGAGCAACGCCAACCCCGTGACGATCACGATCACCAAGAATACCGTTATCACTGCTACGTTTAGCACGTACCGGATCTACTTGCCGTTCGTCATTCGGGGTGGTTAATGCGGCCAGAGTGCCGGAATAGGAACATGTAACAGGGTGGGTTGCCGTCACACGTCAACTGGCGGCAACCCACCCCAGAACTGCAATGCCAGGCTCTGTACGTTGTTGGCCGCGGACGCGACAATGAGCCGGCAGTTGACCCCCCACCCGAGCCATGATATAATGCAGCTTGAATTGCCTTTGTGGTTCAATCACTTTTCCAAGGCAGGAGGAGAAAACCATGTGCACGCTGATTGCCGAAATCCTCATGTTCGTCGGCGGGCTGTACGCCCTCATCGCCGGCAAGGTCAAGCTGACCAAGAACCTGCGCCTGGAGGGGGGGCGCGCCCGGGTGGCGGGGCTCATCCTGATGGCGCCCCTGCCGCTCGCCATCCTGATCGGGCTGGCGCTCGGGGCCGGCGCCGTGTCCGGGGACATCCTGGATTATGCCGGCTTTATCGACATGGCGCTGGTCCTGCTGGCGTTGGTGGCGGTCGTCATCTTTGGCTACGCAGTGAGAGAAAAGGCCGCCCCGGAAGAGCCCCAACCGCCGGCCGACCTGTCCTGATCCCTGGTAGACAGGCCTGACGGCCATGGAAAAGCTCGAGTCTTTCGCAAAAGTGTTAGAAGCGGCTGACGAGCTGTCGCTGGACGAACAGGAGAACCTCGCGGAAATCCTGCACCGGCGTGTCATCGAGCGCCGCAGGGCGCAGCTCGCCCGCGAGGTGCACGAGGCCCGGCAGGAATTTGAGACAGGAGGCTGCCCCCCCGTCACGGCGGATGACCTCTGAGGAGAAAACCATGTGCACGCTGATTGCCGAATTCCTCATGCTGGTCGGGGGGGTCTATGCCCTCATCGCCGGCAAGGTAAGGCTGACCAAGAACCTGCACCTGGAAGGGTGGCGCGCCCGGGTGGCGGGGCTCATCCTGATGACCCCCCTGCCGCTCGCGCTCTTGATGCAGATGGCACTCGCGTCGCTGCTGGCCAGGGCAGACCCCGTGCCCGAGTCGGTTTCGAATTATGGCGCGATCATACACATAGCGCTGGTCCTGCTGGCGCTGGTGGCGGTCGTCATCTTTGGCTACGCGGTGAGAGAAAAGGCCGCCCCGGAAGAGCCCCAACCGCCGGCCGACCTGTCCTGATCCCTTAATCGACAGACCTGACAGGTTTTCCTGTCAGGTCCATGGACCATCACATCGCCTGCGGCCGGGGCAGCGCCGACGGCCGCGCGGCCGGGCCCTGCCCCAGCGCGCCGTCCAGGAACCCCACCACCTGCGCCGCCAGCTCGTCGAGCACCGGGGTGCGGATGGTGTTGTGGGTGGCGCCCGCCACCAGCCACATCCTCTTGGGCTCGCCGGCCGCCTCGAACAGCCGCCGCGCCTGCGATTCGAGAATCCGCCGGTCCTCGGCGCCGTGGATCACCAGCAGCGGCCGCGGCGCGATCCGATCCACCACGTCGACCGGGCAGACCTGGTCGCGGTCGAACCCCTTGCGCTTTTCGGTCAGCCACAGCGTCAAATCCTGCAAAAAAGCGGGCATCAGCGCCGGCCGGCCGGTCTGCCACACCTCGCTGACGCAGGCGTAGGGGGCCACGGCCACCACCGCCCCGATCCGGGGGTTGCGCGCCGCGCTGAGGATGGCCGACACCGCGCCGGCCGAATAGCCGACGGCCGCCACCCGGTCGACCCCCTTGACCTCGGTCAGGAAGCGCACCGCCGCATCGACGTCGCGGCTCTCGGCGTCGCCGTAGCTAAAGCCCAGCCGGCTCCCGTCGCTCTGGCCCGAGCCCCGGTAGCTGAACAGCAGGACGTGATAGCCCGCGGCGTGAAAGGGGGCGGCCAGCGACAGCCCCGAGCGCAGGTCGCGGCCCGTGCCCGGCACATACACCACCGCCGGGGCGCCGGCCTGCGAAGCGGGCACGAACCAGCCGCGCAGCGTCAGCCCGTCGGCGCCGGCAAAGGCCACCTCCTCGTAGGCGAGGCCCGCCTCGGTCATCGGATTCGTATTTTGCCCGGAAAACAGGGGGGGCAGCGTCGCAATCGTCTCGCCGATCGCCGGGCCGGCCAAAGTCAACAGCAAAGCCCCGGTCACCACGCCGGCGGCGATTTTCCATGCTTTCTTCAGTGACAGCCTGCACCTCTTGTGAAAAGTCTGGGAAACTTGCTTGAAAGCGGCACATTATACCACGGCCGGCGGCGGTGTCAAATGGCGGGGCAATGTGGACCGAGCCGGTCATCTTTCAGCCACGCGCGTCTATTTTGCCCGGCCCGCAACCCGTGATATAATCCTCGATCGGCGCTCAAAACTCTGCCTATCACGAAGGAGATTGCATGAAGAAAACTCTGCGCGTCGTCTTTTACCTGCTCCTGCTGGGGGGCTATATCGCCGGCACCATCGCCGTGCTATCCCCCACCCGAGCCCAATCGTTCAAGCCCGTCGCCCCCTCCGAAGAAGCGACCGTCACCGGCCCCTTCTACCCCACCTCCTACGACGGCGACCTGCGCGACCTGCCGCAGGTAGAGGTTCCGTTCGAATCGCGGAACATGCCCGAAGAGATGGTCCCCACCATCAAGGCATCGGCCGCCCCCGCCTCGTGGATCGACCCGCTGGCCCAGGTGGAGATGGGCGCCGGCCAGATGCCCGGCTACATCGCCAATTTCGAAGGGCTGAACATTACCGACGGCGGCGGCTGGCATCCGCCCGACACCGACGGCGAAGTGGGCCCCAACCACTATATCCAGGTGGTCAACATCGCCATCGGCATCTATGACAAGACCACCGGCGCCGAGCTGGTCAACCTGCCCTACAACACCTTCTTCTCGCCGGCCCCCGCCCCCTGCAACAACCAGAACCGCGGCGACGTGGTGGTGGTCTATGACCCGCTGGCCGACCGCTGGCTGGTGACCGACTTTTCGCTGCCCGCCACCGGCGCGGTGTACGAGTGCATCGCCATCTCGCAGAGCGGCAACCCGGTCAGCGGCGGCTGGTACTATTATGCCGTGGTGGCCGATCCCGACGGCTCGCCCTGGAACGACTATCCCAAGCTCGGCGTGTGGCCCGACGGCTATTACATGACCGCCAACATGTTCGACCCCTGGTCGGGCGCCTACGTCTGGGCCCTCGACCGCGCCTCGATGCTGGTCGGCGGCCCGGTCCACGCCCAAGAGTTCCACGCCGGCAGCGCGTACGGCAGCCTGCTCCCGGCCAACCTGAAGGGCCCCCTGCCGCCCGCCGGCGCGCCCAACTACCTGGCCTCGTTCGACTTTCCCAACACCCTGCGCATCTGGAAGCTGTTCATCAACTGGACCACGCCGGCCAGCTCGCACCTCGACGGCCCCTACAACCTGACCACCGCCACCGCCGGCATGATCGACTGGACCTCGATCCCGCAAAAGGGCACCACCCAGCTCCTCGACAGCCTGGGCGACCGGCTGATGTTCTCGGCCCAGTACCGCAACATGGGCGACCACGAGTCGCTGTGGCTCAACCACACCGTCTCGTCGGGCGGCGTCGCCGCCCTGCGCTGGTACGAGGTGCGCGACCTGTCGGCCACGCCGACGCTCTACCAGCAGGGCACCTACGCCCCCGGCGACGGCAACTATCGCTGGATGGGCTCGCTGGCGGTCGACCAGGACGGCAACATGGCCCTCGGCTACAGCGCCTCCAGCTCGACCCTGTACCCGTCGATCCGCTACGCCGGCCGGCTGAACGGCGAGCCGCTGGGCCAGCTCCTCCAGGGCGAGGCGTCGCTGATCGAGGGCGCCGGCTCGCAGACCGGCTCTAACCGCTGGGGCGACTATTCGCGGATGAGCGTGGACCCGGCCGACGACTGCACCTTCTGGTACACCCAGGAATATTTCAAGACCGTCAGCGGCAACTGGACCACCCGCGTCGGCTCGTTCAAGTTCCCGTCGTGCGGCCTGCCCAAGGGCTGGATCGAGGGCGATGTCTACAACGCCGCCACCCTGGCCGGCATCCCCGGCGTGCCGGTGGTGGCCGAAGGCCCGATCACGACCCTGACCGTGGAGACCGACGCCGCGGGTCACTATGCGATGATCCTGCCCGGCGACACCTACACCCTGACCGCCGGCCCGCTGCTGCCCGGCTATCCCTACCCGGCCACCGTCGACGGCGTGGCCGTCACCGCCGGCAGCACCACCACGGTCGACATCCCGCTGACCGGCCTGCCCTTCCTGGCCGAAGACGCCGTCATCATCGACGACGACGTCGCCGGCGGCAACAACAACGGCTATCCCGAGCCGGGCGAGGGCGGCCTGCTGCTGTGGAACTCGGTCGCCAACCTCGGCGGCGGCACCGCCACCGACATCGGCGCCTACCTGACCGCCCTGACCCCCGGCGTCACCGTCGACGTCAGCACCAGCACCTACCCCGACATCCTGCCCGGCGCCTCGGCCCTCAACGACACGCCCTTTGTCATCTCGATCGCCCCCACCGTCGCCTGCGGCGCCCAGCTCGACTTTGAAAAGCTGCTGGTGACGGCCCAGGGCAACTTTACGATGACCTTTAGCCTGTACGCCAAGGTCCCCCTGCCGCGCGAGAACGCCTTTGCCGACGACATGGAGGACGGGGCCAACGGCTGGACCGCCGGCGGCTCGCCCAACACCTGGGCGCAGACCACAACCCAATCGCACAGCCCCACCCACTCCTGGACCGACAGCCCATCGGGCAACTATGGCAACAGCGTCAACAACTATGTCTACTCGCCGATCATCGACCTGGCGGGCAAAACAGGCGCCCAGGTCGGCTTCTGGCACCGCTACGACACCGAGAGCGGCTGGGACTTTGCCTACCCCGAATACTCGACCAACGGCGGCAGCTCGTGGACCTCGTTCGTGGACGGCGGCTACACCGGCAGCTCGGGCGGCTGGCTGAGCGAATCGTTCGACGCGGCGGTGCTCGACAACCAGGCCAGCGTCCGGCTCCGCTTCCGGCTGACGTCCGACAGCAACACCGTCGCCGACGGCTGGTACGTGGACGACGTGGCGGTGAGCCACGAGCCGTTCGTGTGCTACCCGGTGGTGGCCCCGGCCGCCCCGGTGCTGATCTCGCCGGCCGACGGCTCGATCACCGGCAGCCACGACGTCACCTTTGTGTGGCAGGCGGGCGCCGGCTCGGTGCCATCGGGCTACCAGCTCGAGCTGGACGGGACGGTCATCACCACCACCACCCCCTCGTGGCCGGCGACCCTGGCCACCGGGGTCCACACCTGGCGGGTGCGGGCCTTTAATACCGTCGGCTACTCGGCCTACACCGAGGCGTGGACCGTCGAGGTGATCGACGCGCCCGGCATCCCGACGCTGATCTCGCCGCCCGACGGGACCGTCACCGCCGCGCAGCCGGTGACCCTCACCTGGCAGGCGGGCGCCGGCTTTAGCCCCGAGACCTACGACCTGGAGCTGGACGGGGTGATCGTCACCACCGCCGGGACGTCGTGGACCGGCCCGCTGGACCCCGGCCCCCACACCTGGCGGGTGCGGGCCTACAACCTGGCCGGCTACTCGGACTATACCGAGGCCTGGGGGCTGATCGTGGCCTACCGGCTGTACCTGCCGGTGGTGGTCTGGAACCCGTAACCTGCAGCGCGTAACCCGAGAGCCCCGGTTTCTCCAAGAAACCGGGGCTCTTTCAATCTGGAGAGCGGCGCGATTCCGAGTCGTAGGGGGACGCTGCAAGAATAACCATGAGCAGAAACTATATAAAGTACGTAGCGGCGCTGCTGCTTTTCGGCTCAAACGGGATCGTGGCAAGCTATATCCTGCTCAGCAGCTATGAAATCGTCTTTCTGAGAACGCTGATCGGCAGCCTGTTCCTGCTCGCCGTTTTTGCCCTGACCAGGGGCCGATTTCGGGCGCTGCACAACAAAAAGCACCTGCTCTGCCTGATCATCTCGGGCACGGCAATGGGCGCGAGCTGGATGTTCCTGTACGAAGGGTACCAACAAATAGGCGTCAGCCTGGCCACCCTCGCCTATTACTGCGGCCCGGTCATCGTCATGGCCCTGGCCCCGTTGATATTCCGGGAAAAAATGACGCCCGCCAAAATCCTCGGATTCCTCGCCGTTCTCGCCGGCATGTTCCTCGTCAACCGCCACGCACTGATGCAGGGCGGATCGTTGTGGGGCCTGTTTTGCGGAGTGATGGCGGCGGTCATGTACGCCTTTATGGTGATTTTCAACAAAAAGGCGGCCAGCATCACCGGGCTCGAAAACTCGGTGTGGCAGCTCGCGGCCAGCTTTATGACCGTGGCGATATTTACGGCGATCAAGCAGGGCGTTGCGATTCCCGTTACTTCCGAGAGCCTGTTCCCCGTTTTGTTGTTGGGCATCGTCAACACCGGGATCGGATGCTACCTTTATTTCTCGTCCATCCAGCAGCTTCCGGCCCAGTCTGTGGCCATCTGCGGCTACCTGGAACCGCTTTCGGCCCTGGTTTTTTCGGCGGCCATTTTGCAGGAGCGCTTGACCCTCGTGCAGGTGGCCGGCGCGGCGCTGATCCTGGGAGGCGCTGCATTCGGAGAATTTTTCAGGCGCAAGCAGGCGCCCGGTTTGCCGGCATAAAGCAATCGGATCCACGGGATTTGCCTTTTTCCCGATCCCTGCTACAATCCCCATAAGCTGCTTATCAGAATTTTCTTATGGAGGTTCCATGGCCCGTTTCGTCGATCGCCAGCGCGAGTTCGAAGAGCTTGACCAGGTCCTGCGCGAGCCGGGCGCCCATTTCGTGGTCGTCTACGGCCGCCGCCGGGTGGGCAAGACCACCCTGCTGCTCAACTGGGTGCAGCGCAGCGGCGCCCCCTACCTGTACTGGGTGGCCCGCCGCGAGACCGCCGACGCCGCCCGCCACAGCCTGGCCCGCGCCCTGTGGCGGTGGGCCTACCCCGACCTGCCCGACCCCGAGCCGCCCCGCTTTGACTCGTGGGCGCTGCTGTTCGAGCAGATGGCCCGCATGGTGGCCGACCGGCCGCTCATCCTCGTCTTTGACGAGTTCCCCTACGCCGTCGAGTCGGACCCGTCGCTGCCGTCGCACCTCCAGGCGGCCTGGGACCACCTGCTCAAGGACAAGCCGCTGACCCTCATCCTGTCCGGCTCGCACATCGGCATGATGGTCGACCTGCTGAGCTACCAGGCGCCGCTGTACGGGCGGATCACCGCCCAACTGCCGGTGGACCCGCTGCCCTACGCGGCGCTGGCCGATTTCTTTCCGCGCTATTCGGCCGCCGAGCGGGTGGCCGCCTACGCCGTGCTGGGCGGCGTGCCGGCCTACCTGGAGCGGTTCGACGACGGCCAGAGCCTCAGCGCCAACATCCGCCGCCACCTCTTTCGCCGCGCCGGCATGTTCCGCAGCGAGCCGCTAGTGCTGATCGGCGACCTGGTCCGCGAGACGCGCACCTACGAGGCGATCCTGCGCGCCATCGCCACCGGCCGCCACACCCCGGCCGAGATCGCCGCCGTCACCGGGCTGACCTCGTCGAACCTGTCGCCCTACCTGGCCCGGCTGCGCGAGCTGGGGCTGATCGAGCGGCGCATCCCGGCCACCATCCCGCCCGACCAGCGGCGGACGACCACCCGCAGCCGCTACCACCTGCGCGATTCCTACCTGCGCTTCTATTTCCGCTTTGTCGAGCCCAACCTCGAGCTGGTCGAGCTGGACCTGACCGACGTGCTGTGGGAGCGGATCAGCGAGCAGTTCCGCGCCTTTGTGGGGATGACCGCTTTCGAAGAGCTGTGCCGCGAGTGGCTGCTGGTGCAGGCGCGGGCCAGGGCGCTGCCCCTGTCGCCCGAGATCGTCGGCAGCCACTGGGCGCCCAACGCCCAGGTCGACGTGGTGGCCCTCAACTGGCGCGACAAGGCGATCCTGCTGGGCGAGTGCAAGTGGGGCGTCGAGCCGGTCGGCCGCGGGGTGATCCGCGAGCTGGTGGCCAAGGCCCCCCTGGCCGTCCCCGGCGAGGGCTGGCAGGTCCATTACGCCTTTTTCGCCCGGGCCGGCTTTACCAGCGCCGCCCGCGCCGAAGCGGCCCCCGTCAACGCGCTACTGGTCGACCTGGAGCAGATCGACGCGGGGCTGCGGGGGGCGTAACGCAGGTGCGTTGCACCTCGGAGGTGCAACGCACCTTAAGGAAGGTAAAACCATGCATGGTGGAGGCTGGCACAGTTTCATCCAATACGACGAATCGAAGGGCAAGGCCCAGGTCAGCCGCAGGCTGCTGGCCCGGGTGATGGGCTATGCCCGGCCCTACTGGCGGTCGCTGGCGTTGATGATGCTGGCCATCGCCGTCACCGCCCTGATCGGGCTGATCCCGCCGCTGCTGTACCGCGACCTGATCGACAACGTCCTGGTCAACCGCGACGCCTCGCGGCTCAACTGGCTGGCCCTGGGCATGATCGGCATCCCGGTCGTCAGCGGGCTGATCGGCGTCGGCCAGCGCTACCTCAGCGCCCGCATCGGCGAAGGGGTCATCTGCGACCTGCGCCAGACGATGTACAACCACTTGCAGCGCATGTCGCTCCGCTTTTTCACCAACACCAAGTCGGGCGAGATCGTGTCGCGCTTTAACAACGACGTGGTCGGCGCCCAGAGCGCCGTCACCGGCACGCTGCCCGACATTGTCACCAACGGCATCACCCTCATCTCTACCCTGGCGGTGATGATCTCGATCGAATGGCGGCTGGCCCTGCTGTCGGTGGCGGTCCTGCCCCTGTTTCTGCTGCCCTCCCGCCGGGTGGGGACCATCCTGCGCCGCATCCGCCGCCAGGCGATGGAGTACAACGCGGCCATGAGCAACATCATCACCGAGACGCTGGGGATCAACGGGGCGCTGCTGGTCAAGACCTTTGGCCGCCAGCGCCAGGAGACCGACCGCTTTCGCCAGGCCACCCACCACGTGCGCGACACCGGGGTGCGCCAGGCGCTGGTGGGGCGGTGGTTCTTCCTGGGGCTGGGCATCGCCGGCGCCATCGGCACGGCGCTGATCTACTGGGTGGGCGGCCACCTGGTGCTGAGCGAGGCGATCACGGTGGGCACCATCGTCGCCTTTGTGGCCTACCTCAACCGGCTGTACGGGCCGATCTCGGCCCTGTCCAACGTGCAGGTCGAGTTCGCCCAGTCGATGGTCAGCTTTGAGCGGGTGTTCGAGTACCTCGACCTGCCGGTGGAGATCGCCGACCGGCCCGGCGCGATCGACCTGGCCCAGGTGGACGGCCACGTCCGCTTCGAGGAGGTGTCGTTCAGCTACCTGGCCGAGGACGAGACGCCCGACGACCCGACCGGCGACGACAAACCGAAGCTGGCCGGGGGCATCATCACCACCCGGCGCTGGGCGCTGCGCGACCTGACCTTCGACATCCCGACCGGCAACCTGACCGCGCTGGTGGGCCCCAGCGGGGCGGGCAAGACGACCGTCACCTACATGCTGCCCCGGCTGTACGACCCCACCGAGGGGCGGATCACCCTCGACGGCCGCGACCTGCGCGACGTGACCCAGGAGTCGCTGGCCCAGCACATCGGCATGGTGACCCAGGAGACCTACCTGTTCCACGACACGGTCCGGGCCAACCTGCTGTACGCCCGCCCCGACGCGACCCAGGAGGAGCTGGACGCGGCCTGCCGGGCGGCCAACATCTACGAGTTTATCGCCGATCTGCCCGACGGCTATGACACGGTGGTCGGCGAGCGGGGCTACCGCCTGAGCGGCGGCGAAAAGCAGCGGCTGGCCATCGCCCGGGTGATCCTCAAGGACCCGTCGCTGCTGATCCTCGACGAGGCGACGTCGAGCCTCGACTCGCAGAACGAGGCGCTGATCCAGGCCGCGCTGGAGCCGCTGCTGTCGGGCCGGACCAGCCTGGTGATCGCCCACCGCCTGTCGACGATCCTGGCCGCCGACCAGATCCTGGTCCTGGA
>DAOUGI010000088.1:0-2846 GCA_034429215.1 Anaerolineae bacterium
TAGCCGCTGAGCTGGAGCTTGTCCTCGAGGCGGTCAAAGCCGTTGCGCCCGCAGATGTCGAGGTATTCGTCGAGGCCGATGTAAGGCCGGGGGTCCCGCTCCAGCGCCTCGCGGACCCGGACCCAGGTCCTTGGCAGGGAGGCGCCGACGTGGGGCAGGTGCCGCACCCGGTGCTTGATCTCGTCGACCAGCTCGGGCAGGCCGCGGCCGTCGGCCAGGTTGGCGGCCAGGACGCCGGCCAGGTTGGAGAACTCGGCGCGGAGCTGGCGCTCGTTGATCTCGCGGTGGCGGTCCTGCTTTTCGTTCTTGACGACGAGGAGAGGGCTGTGGTCGCTGAGGAGGTCGGCGGCGTTGAGCCAGTAGTAGAAATCGGTGTCCTCCTTGCGGGTGTCGGCCACCAGGAGGTAGAGGGAGCGCCTGGTGAGGAAGAACTGGTGGGTGGCGTGGTAGACCTCCTGGCCGCCGAAATCCCAGATGTTGACGCGGAAGGGGCGGCCGTCGTCGAGGGTGAAGCGCCAGGGGAGGACGCCGATGCCCTGGGTCGATTCCTCGTCGCCGCGGAGCCGATAGGCGGGGTCCAGGAGCTTACGGGCCAGGGAGGTCTTGCCGGCGCCGGGCTCGCCGACGATGAGAAGCTTGGCCTCGTAGAGGCAGTCGGTGCCGGTCTCCTGCCGCTGGCGGTAATAGTCGCGGACCTTGACGAGGTCGGCGCCTTCTAGGGCGTCTGGTTCGCCCACGACTTCGGGCGGCGGCTCCTCGATCGAATTGCCGCTCAGATACAAAGCCCTCAGCCGGGGCAGCGCGGCGATCTCTTTGGGGATGACCTTGATGGCATTGCCCGATGGGTAGCTCGCGGAGCTTGGGCTGATCCCTATGCTATAGTTGCTAAAATCGAGCACCTCCAGCGAGGGCATGCTCGCCAGCACGGCGGGGATGGCGGTGAACCGGTTGTTGTTCAGCCACAGCGTTCTCAGGCTGCGCAGCCCGGCGAGCCAGCCGGGGAGATCCTCCAGGCGGTGCCCCCCGAGGTTGAGATCGGTCAGCCCGCGCAGCTCGGCCAGCCAGCCCGGCGCCTCTTCCAGCTCGTAGCCGGGCAGCCCGCTTAACTTCAGAGTCGTCAGGCTTCGCATGCGGCCGAGCCAGCCGGGCAGCGCGGCGAGGGGGTTGGCCGAGATATTGAGATCTGCTAGGCTCGCCAGCCCGGACAGCCACTCGGGCAGCGCCGCCAGCCGGTTGCCCTGTAGATCGAGCGTGCGCAGGCGCTCCAGGCGGAGCAGCGCTTCGGGCAGCGCCGCGATCGAGTTGAAGCCAAGGGTCAGGAAGGCCAGGTTTCGCAGCCGGCCGATGGCCTCGGGGATGGCCGTGAGCCAATTGCCGTATAGCTGCAGCCCCTCCAGGCGCTCCAGATCGAACAGCCTGCCGGGCAGTGCCGCGATCTCGTTGTTGCTGAGGTTCAGAGCGGTCAGGTTTCGCAGCCGGCCGATGGCCTCGGGGACGGCCGTGAGCTGATTGACGGCCAGTTCCAGCTCCTCCAGGCGCTCCAGCTCGAACACCTCGTCCGGGATCTGCTCCAGACGTTGATCACGGCTACTTAGCCCGCTCAAGTCGAGCGTTGTCAGCCGCTTCTCTTTCGCCTCCCGGATCTTTTTCCGTGCCCATTCAGGGGTGTGTGCCATGGTGTTGCTCCTGTTCTACCTTCCAGGAAGCTCGGAAGCTTCCTGGAAGGAGGAGAAGACCTTCGGGCGGTCCTTTTCCACTTCGCGGAGGAGGTCGGGGAGGAGGGCGCGGGTGTCGCAGAAGAGGATGACCTTCTCGACCATCTGCTCCAGGCCGCCGGCGGCGACCAGCTCGTTTTGCAGCGGCCGCAGGGCGGGGTTGGCGGTGTAGACGAACAGGCGGCGCAGGTCGTCGGGGGTGTAGGCCGCCAGCAACAGGTCGCGGACGGCGCGCAGGTCGCGGGGGGCGGCCCTGTCCTCGGCGCCGGGCAGGCCGCGGCCGGGCGGCTGCTGCAGCGCGGGCGTGGGCGTGTCGTTGACCATGGCCCACACCCCCACCATCTCGCCGCTCTCCTGGCACTGGATCTCGGGCCGGTTCTTGGCCAGGAACTGCTGCAGCACCTCCAGCCGGAAAAAGTAGGGCTCCTGGGCGGTCCGGCAGGCGTCGCAGCGGCAGGGGATGAGCGCGCTGTAGCGCAGCCGGTTTAAGCCGTCGTGGATCCGCTCCAGCTCGTAGGTGACGATGGCCATCAGCCCTTTTTTCTCCCGGCCGGACACCCGCACCCGCACCTCGCGCCGGCCGTAATGCTCGACCACCTCGGCGCGGGCCCCCTCGCGGGCCAGGATGACGCCGCCACGCCACACCAGGCGCTGGTCGGCGATCAGGGGGTGCATGGCCACGATCAGCCGGGTGAGGATGCCCTTGGGCATGAACTCGTAGCGGTAGCGGAGGAGGAGATTGCCGGCGTCGTCCCAGTCATAGTCGGGCTGGTTCTCGGTGAGGAGCTGGGGGGCGATGTAGGCGCCGCTCTGGTTGGGCAGGGGGTAGCACAGCCGAAAGTTGATCATGAGCTGGAGCAGCTCGTCGTGCATCCCCTCGTACTCGGGCTCGCTCCAGATGCGGGCCAGGTCGGCCCGGGAAAAGCGGCCCAGGTTGCGGATGACGCCGGGGTTGTCGAGCGCCTTGTAGACGGCGGCGGTGCCCCAGTCGGGTTTGAGGATGACCGTCCGCTTGAGGATCGGGTCGTCCTGGAAGTGGAGGCAGACGCCCAGGTCGTGGAGGTAGCCGCTGAGCTGGAGCTTGTCCTCGAGGCGGTCAAAGCCGTTGCGCCCGCAGATGTCGAGGTATTC